>NZ_VFTY01000001.1:0-782614 GCF_006440715.1 Mesorhizobium sp. B2-7-3 | reverse complement strand
CTTGCTCTCCTTGCAAAGGGCCGAAAGTGTAACCCATCTATCCGGAATGAACTGTCACCCATCTCTCGGGAAGGGCAAAATAGAAAATGCCGGCGGCATCGGCTACCGCCAATTCGCGGGTTCGTCCCCATCCTCGGCGATAATGATCGCCGACAGGCGCTGACATGCGTGCGGCGGGACGCGACCGGCTGTCGCGGGTCGGAAAATAAGAAGCGATGCCGAGGAACCAAAGCATGTCCCTCAAGTTCGATATCCGTTTCCAGGGGAGATCGAGTTCAGCATGCAAGGTCGAGGGCCAATCAAGGCAGCACTTCGAGCACAGGCCGATGAGGTGCGCATCCGCATCGGCATCCTCCAGCAGGAGCTGACCACCAACCGCAAAAGCATGGGAGGCACATTGCGGTTGGGGTACGAGATAAAGTCGAGGAAAGTCCTTCTGGCGCGTCTGGAAAGGGTATTGGCGCAGTACTCGCCGGGCTGCCTGCTTGACGACGTCCCGACGCTGCGGCGCTCCGAGACAGGCCCCCGATCGCAAGGCTCCCATTGCAGCCTCTGACGCTGCAGCCGTTCGAGACAACGCCCAACCCAGACGAATGGTCAGGGCCTGACGGCGCTCCCGGCAGACACCTGTGCCGCACGGCAGCCTTCGCCGACGCGCTCGCGGGAACCTGCGTTACCGTGGAAAGTTCCTGCTGATGGCAAATCACCCCATTACCGGCGCGCTCACCTCGATCGGCACGTGGACCTCTCGTCCGGCAGCATTCCTGGCCCTGCTGGCCTATGCGATCTTCTGGATCGTTTTCGACCGGCAAAGCTTGAATTGGCATGGCGCGGCCACGCTCCTCACCTGGGCCATGACGCTCTTCATTCAGCGGGCTGAACATCGCGATACCCAGGCCATTCATGCCAAGTTGGACGAAATGCTGAGATCAAACAGTTCGGCTTCGACCATCACCCGCATCGACGATGAAGAGCCCGAGGACATCGAAAAACATCGCGATCGCAAGCAGCAGGGCGACTAACATGCGCGCTGCCGGTCTCGTGGCGTTCCTGAGGGGCGCGAAGCCAACGCGGTTGGATCGAAAATTCAGCCCGCTGCTCAAGGGATTAAGCTATGTGGCCGTTGCGGTTGTCGCCGGTCTGGCCACGTTGGCGGCCATAAACCTGACCCCTGAACCGCGGGTTTTGCGGACGATTGTCCCGCATCGCTTCGACGCATCGGATCCGCAGTTCGCGAGGTCGATGAGCAGCTACTCGCTGGGACAGATGTCAAACGCGAACGCGGTGCAGACCCTTGTGAACGGCGACGAGATTTTTCCTTCGATGCTCCGGGCAATCGGCGCGGCCCGGTCCACCATCGATTTTGAGACCTATATCTATTGGTCTGGGGCCGTTGGATACGAATTCGCACAAGCCTTGGCGGCCAAGGCGCGGCAAGGTGTGGAGGTCCGCGTGCTTGTCGACTGGGTCGGCAGCCTGCCTTTCGACGAAAACCTGATCCACATCATGACAGGAGCCGGCGTGAGGTTCCAGCGCTACCGGCCGATCCATTGGTATACGTTGGACCGTATGAACAACCGGACCCATCGCAAACTGCTCATTGTCGACGGACGAGTGGCCTTTACGGGCGGCGTCGGCATCGCCGACAAATGGCAGGGAGACGCCCGCAATCCGGATGAATGGCGCGAAACGCACTATCGGATCGAAGGGACCGCCGTACCTGCTTTCCAGGCAGCCTTTGCCGAAAATTGGTTGGAGACGACCGGTGAGACATTGCAGGGTCGGAAGTTCTACCCTCCGCCCGAACCGGCAGGGTCGCTCGGCGCCCAGCTGATACTTTCTTCGCAGCCAAATGGCTCGGAGAACATGGAATTGATGATGCTGGCCGCGATAGCCGCCGCGAGGGATCACCTGCGAATCGGAATGGCCTATTTCGTCCCCGACGACATCGCCCTCCAGCAGATCCTGGACGCCAGGAAGCGAGGCGTGTCTGTCGATGTGATCGTTCCGAACGCGCTCACCGACGTGCCTTTGGTTCGGAAGGGCTCGCGCTATTTCTGGGGCGACTTGCTTAGAGCTGGAGTGCGTATCTACGAGTTTCAACCCACCATGTATCATCCCAAGCTGCTGATCGTTGACGACATCTGGACGAGCTTTGGTTCCACCAATCTGGACGAACGCTCCTTGCGGCTGAACGATGAAGCCAGTCTGAACGTCTACGGCAGGGATTTCGCGAACACGCAGATCGACCTGTTCAACCAAGACCTTGGGAGATCCCGGCAAGTTACCCTGGCCGAATGGGAAGCGCGTCCCCTGCGGGAAAAAATTTCGGACTGGCTGGCCAGCAGGCTGCGCTCCCAACTTTGATGCCCTGGCTTTTACTGCTCATTCGACCAGCCTGATCAGCCCTACCGCTCGCCATCAAGCTTTCAATCAGGCTGTTGCGCGGCGATCGCGGCCAGGAAAACCGCGCCGAACTCCTTGAGCTTGGCCCCTCCCACGCCATTCACTTCGGCAAAGGCGTCGAGGTCGCGCGGGCGGCGGTCGGCCATGTCGATGAGCGTGCGGTCGGAAAACACCACATAGGCCGGGACCTGTCGCTCCTTGGCGAGCCGTAGCCGCAGCGACTTGAGCGCCGCCAGCAGCGAAGCATCGACGCCCTCGGCTCCGGCGGCGGCGCCTTCCCCGGAACGCTTCCTGCCGCGCGCCAGAGGGTCCCGCGTCTCGACGCGATACTGGAATGCAATCTCGCCACGGCCGAGCGCGCGGCCGCTTTCGGAGATGGCGAGACCGCCATGGCCCTCGGGATCCGGCATCAGGAACCCGCCGGCCACCAGTTGCCGGACCAGCGACAGCCACACTGTCTTTCTGTGCGCGGCGCCGGTGCCGAAACTGCTGAGTGTTTGATGAGCTCTCGCCAGCACCTTCTCGGTCTCGTGGCCAAGCAGGATATCGATGACATGGGCCGCGCCGAAGCGCTCGCCGCTCTCTGTGACCGCCGCCAGGATCTTCCGCGCTTCGGCACTGCCATCGGCGCGCGGCGCCTGGTCGAGGCAGTTGTCGCAATTGCCGCAGGCCTGGGCCTCTTCGCCGAAATAGCCGAGCAGCACCTGGCGGCGGCATTGCGCCGTCTCGCAATAGCCGATCAGCGTGTCGAGCCGGCGGTGTGACCGCCTCTTGTGCTCTGACGAGGCATCCTCGTCGTCGATGAACAGCCGGCGCATGCGGATGTCGCCAAGGCCGTAAAGCATATGCGCCTCGGCCTCGCGTCCGTCGCGGCCGGCACGGCCGATTTCCTGATAATAGGCTTCCAGGCTGCCCGGCATATCGGTGTGGAAGACAAAGGCGACATCAGGCTTGTCGATGCCCATGCCGAACGCGATGGTTGCCACCATGACGACGCCGGACAAGGTCATGAAGGCGTTTTGATTGGCTTCACGCGCCTCCTTGCTCATGCCGGCGTGGTAAGCGAGCGCGGTGACGCCGTTGCGCTTCAGAAAGGCCGCGATCTCTTCCGTTTTCTTGCGCGACAAGCAATAGATGATGCCGCTCTTGCCCGCATGGCGCTCGATGAAGCCGAGCAGCTGGCGCTTGCTGTCCTGCTTGGGCGCGATGGCCAGCTTGATGTTGGGCCGGTCGAAACCGAGCACCAGCGTTTCGACCTGCTCAGCGAACAGGCGGGCGGCGATGTCGGTACGCGTGCTCTCATCGGCAGTCGCCGTCACCGCGATGATCGGCACATTGGCAAAGATACCGCGCAACCGGGACAGATCCTCATATTCGGGCCGGAACGCCGGACCCCATTGCGAGATGCAATGCGCCTCGTCGATGGCGATCAGGCTGACGTGGAGCCTGGAAAGGGCGTCCAGCATGCGCTCGGTCATCAGCCGCTCCGGCGCCAGATAGAGCAGCCGCGTCTGGCCAGATGCCACACGGCGCCAGGCCGCGACATTGGCCTCGCGGTCGAGCGAGGAATTGATCGTATCGGCCGCCACGCCGGCAAGCCGCAGCGCCGCGACCTGGTCCTGCATCAGAGCCACCAGCGGCGAGACGACGAGGGTGAGCCCGCCCAGAACCAGCGCCGGAACCTGGTAGCAGAGCGATTTGCCCGCGCCCGTCGGCATGACGGCCAGCACATGGCGCCCGCTAAGCAGTGTATCCATCACGTCGGCCTGGCCGGGGCGAAAATCGTCGAAGCCGAACACCTCCTTCAGGACGCGCCGCTTGGGATCCCCGGCCCTGATGCCCGCCGCCTGAGCCGGCATCAGACAGTCACCTGGCGGCAAGCGATTTTTCGCGTACGGGAGAGATCGGGGAAGACGGTCAAGGGCAACTCCTTGTGAGGCCTTGGAGTAGCTCACCGCTCATCCCATCACAACAGCCCTCTCAATGCCCTCGGCAACACCGCCGGCGACGCCTTCCCCAGCGGCACACGCACCCCTGATGGATTCCGCCGCGTTGCGATGTAAGCTTGCCCTCGCCGATACGCCACGGAGGGCGCGATGCTGCAGGTGAGACAGGATTTGCTGGGCGAGCGGTTCCGGCTGCAGCGCGCCGCCTTCAAGGCACAACCCTTTCCCGACCTTGGCGTCCGCAAGGACCGGCTGAGGCGCCTGCTGGCGCTGACCGAGCGGCACGAGACCGAAATCTGCGCTGCGATCGATGCCGACTTCGGCGGCCGCTCGGCGCATGAGACCCGCCTGGCCGAACTGTTCGTCGTGCGCGCCGGCATTCGCCATGCGCTCGCCCATGTCGGCGGCTGGATGCGGGAGCGCCGCGTTGCCACCACCTTGCCGTTTCTGCCAGGCAGGAACCGCCTCGTGCCGCAGCCGCTCGGCGTCGTCGGTATCGTGTCTCCCTGGAATTATCCTTTTCAGCTCGCCGTCGCGCCGGTTACGGCCGCGCTTGCCGCCGGCAACCGCGTGCTGGTCAAGCCTTCCGAACTGACGCCGGCTTTTTCCGGGCTGCTGACCAGGCTGGCTGGCGAACATTTCGCCCCGGATGAACTCAGCGTCATCGCCGGCGATGCCGATACGGGGAAAGCCTTCGTCTCGATGCCGTTCGATCATCTGCTGTTCACCGGTTCGACGGCGGTCGGACGCCAGGTTGCGATCGCCGCCGCCGCCAACCTGACCCCGGTCACGCTCGAACTCGGCGGGAAGTCGCCGGCGATCCTCGACCCCTCCTGCGATCTTGACACCGCGGTTGCCAGCGTCGCCTATGGCAAGCTGTTGAATGCCGGGCAGACCTGCATCGCGCCGGACTATTTGCTGGTGCCGAAGGGACAAGCAGGTACGGTCGCCGCGAAGCTCGCAATCGCCATGGCGCGGCTCTACCCCTCGCTGCGCGACAACCCCGACTATACCGCCATCATCAGCGATCGGCATTACCAGCGTCTGCGCGCCATGATCGCGGAAGCGCGCGACACGGGTGCCGATGTCACCGAGATCAACCCGGTCGGCGAGGACCTCGGCAATGCGGGCCGGAAGCTTCCGCCGACCCTGGTCAGCAACGCAGGCTCGGACCTGAAGCTGATGCGCGAGGAGATTTTCGGCCCGGTGCTGCCGATCGTCGAATACGCCACGCTCGACGACGCGATCGCTTATGTGAACCAGGCCGACCGGCCGCTGGCGCTCTACTGGTTCGGCAACGACGGCGGCAACCGCCAGCGCATCCTGCGCGAGACGGTCGCCGGCGGCGTCACCATCAACGACTGCATGCTGCATCTGGTGCAGGAGAACCAGCCCTTCGGCGGCGTCGGCGCCAGCGGCATGGGCGCCTATCACGGCGAATGGGGTTTCCGCACCTTCAGCAAGGAGAAACCGGTCTTCCTGCAGTCGCGCTTGAGCGCAGGGAGCCTTCTGCGGCCGCCCTACGGCAAGACGTTCGAACGGCTTTTCGGCCTGCTCAGGCGCATCACCTGACGCGCATTAAGTCTATCTTCACCATGATGCGGCAGCTTTCGCACTCTGCGGTGATGTTTTGAGTACCGCGGCGCCATTGGCGCCCAGGCAACAACCCGCGCTTCCCTGGAGGCGCGGGTTTTTCGTTGGCCGAGAAATCGTCGGCGACCCGGTCAGGCGAGGAAATCGGCGCGGTGCGGCGTAAAACTGTCGACCAGCCGCCCCGCCTCGAGCGCCTTGACGCCGTGCACCAGGCCGGACGGCACGATGAAGCTGCCGCCGGTCTCGACGATTTCGGTCCGGCCGCCGATGGTCACCTCAAAACGGCCTTCGGCGACATAGCTCGCCTGCACATGCGGATGCGAGTGCAAGGCGCCGACACCACCCTTGTCGAAACCGAATTCGACCATCATCAGTTCGTCGGTGGAGAGGAGAACCCGCCGGCGATTGCCGTCGGGGGTCGGCGTCCAGGCACCCTGGCCGGCATGCGCGAAAATCTTCGGCTCGGTCATCGTCTTCTCCTCATCGCGCCAGCCATCCCCCATCCACCGGCACCACCGCGCCATGCATATAGTTCGAGGCCGGCGCCAGCAGGAAGACGGCAGCATCGCCAATGTCTCCGGGCTCGCCCCAGCGGCCGGCGGGAATGCGCCCGAGGATGGCCGCGCTGCGGTCGGGATCGGCGCGCAGCGCCTGCGTGTTGTTGGTGTCGATATAGCCCGGCGCTATGCCATTGACGTTGATGCCCTTCGCCCCCCACTCGCAGGCGAGCAGTCTGGTGATGCCGAGCACGCCATGCTTGGACGCCGTGTAGGACGCGACGCGGATGCCGCCCTGGAAACTCAGCACCGAGGCGATGTTGACGATCTTGCCCTGGCGACCACCGGCAAGGAGGCGCCGCGCAAAGGACTGACACAGCAGGAAGACGGACTTCAAATTGACGTCGATCACGTCGTCCCAGTCGGCTTCGCCGAGATCGACGGCATCGGCGCGCCGGATGATGCCGGCATTGTTGACCAGCCCGTCGATCGGACCGTTTTGGTCCCAGACGCGGTCCAGCATCGGTCCGACTGCTGCCGTGTCGGCAAGATCGATGCTCACCGCCTCGAATTGGCCGCCCACCGCGCTGACCTTGCTCGCGGTGTCGCCCATCGATGAGCGGCCGACGCCGATCACGGCGCCACCGGCGCGCGCGACCGAGATGGCAATGCCTTGGCCGATGCCGGTGTTGGCGCCGGTCACCAGGATGCGCTTGCCGGCCAGGCTGAAGGCGGAGAGGTCGCTCACCGCAGCATGTCCATCGCCACCGGATCGACATCGGTATAGTCGACATTGTCGCCGGCCATCGCCCAGATGAAGGCATAGTTGGACGTGCCGGCGCCTGAGTGGATCGACCAGCCCGGCGACAGCACCGCCTCCTCGTTGCGCATGACGATGTGACGTGTCTCGTCCGGCTCGCCCATGAAGTGGAAGACGCGGGCCGCCTCGGGCAGGTCGAAATAGAGGTAGGCCTCCATGCGCCGGTCGTGCACATGGCATGGCATGGTGTTCCAGATCGAGCCCGGCGCCAGCTGCGTCATGCCGACGACGAGCTGGCAGGTTTTTGTTCCCCCGGCATGAATGAACTGGAAGATCGAGCGCTCGTTGCAGGCCTCCTTGCTGCCGAGATCGAGGCGCTTGGCGTCATCGAGGCGGATCAGCCGGCTGGGATGAGCCTGATGCGCCGGGGCGCTGAGCAGATAGAACTTGGCGGGGTCGTTCCTATCAGCAGAAGCGAAGGAAACCGTGTCGGTGCCCAAGCCGAGATAGAGCATGTCGCGCGCCCGCAGGTCGAAGGACTGGCCGCCGGCTTCGATCGTGCCGGCACCGCCGATGTTGACGGCGATCAATTCGCGCCGGTCGAGAAACCCCTTGGTGCCGGTCGGCTTGATCGCTTCCAGTGGCAATGCCGTTGCCGCAGGCACGGCGCCGCCGACGATCATGCGGTCGTAGTGCGTGTAGGTCAGGCTGATGCGCCCGGGCTGGAAGAGATCCTCGATATGGAAATTATGGCGCAGCTCATCCGTTCCCATGGCGGCGGCGGCCGCCGGGTCTATGGCGAAGCGCGATGTGTAGTCGGTGTGGTTCTGGCTCATTTCTGTCCTGGCTTTCGGTGGATCATTCGCCCGCGGCCGCCTTGACCGAGCTGGCGTAGTAGGCCTGCCGCGCCTGCAGCCGCTCGCGGTAACGCTGCTGGCTGGCGCCGAGATGGGTGCGCATCGCCTCGCGCGCGGCTTCGGCATCGCCCGCCGTGATCGCGTTCAGGATCACCAGATGCTCGCGCTGCAGCCCGCGCTGGTAGCTGTCGGACTGCGCCAGTTCGGTCGACCAGGGCGAGGTCACGTCGCACGGAATGGCGCGCCGGCCGAGCACGTCGAGCATCTCGACATAGAAGGGGTTATTGGTGGCGCTGGCGATGGCGCGATGGAAGGCGAGGTCGGCCGGACCGGTCGGCTGGCTGTCGAGCAGCAGCCGCTCGAACTCGAAGAAGGCTTCCTGGATCGCCGCCTCCTGCGCGGCGTTGCGACGGATGGCAGCGAGCCCAGCCGATTCGATCTCGATCGCCAGCCGCACCTCGAGCACGTTGAGCGCGACCGAATCCTTGGCTCCCATGTCGGCGGCGAGCGCCCCGAACATGGTCGAAATATGCTCTGTGACGAACACCCCGGCGCCCTGCCGCGGCTCGACCAGACCGTCGGCGGCAAGCTTGGCCAGCGCCTCGCGGATGACGGTTCGGCTGACGCCGAAGGTTTCGGTCAGCTGGCCCTCGGTCGGCAGCTTGTGGCCGGGCGGGATCTCGCCCGCCTGCAACTGCTTGCGGATCGCCCCCACGACGGTTTCCGACAGCTTGGGTTTTCTCTCGACCCTGAGGTCGTTTGCGGTATCGGACACCTCGGTGACCTCCTAGTGCAATTCCACGAAAAGTGCGTAGCGGCTTTCCGCCTGGAATTGCGTAAACACAAAGAGTTAGAGCGGTTCAACGATTCTAACGATCGCCGAACCGCTCTAATGGAACAGGCCCGGCAGCCACAATGAGATTTCCGGCACGTAGGTGACAAGCATCAGCACGGCGAAGGCGGCGCCGTAGAATGGCCAGATCGAGCGCATCGCGGTCCAGATCGGAATGCGCCCGATGGCGCAGCTGACGAACAGAACAGCGCCGACCGGTGGCGTGCAAAGCCCGATGCCGAGATTGAGGATGAGGATCACGCCAAAATGCACGGGATCGACCCCGTAGGCCATGACCACAGGCAGGAAGATCGGCGTCGTGATGATGATCAGCGGCGACATGTCCATGAAGGTGCCGAGAATGAGCAGGACGACGTTGATCAGCAGCAGGATCACCAGCTTGTTGTCGGACACCGACTGCAGAAAGGCGACCAGTGCCGCCGGCACCCTGAGATAGGCGAGCAACCAGCCGAAGGCCGCCGCGCAGCCGATGATCATCAGCACCATGGCCGTGGTGCGCACCGAGGCCGTCGTCGCCGCGACGAAGTCGCCCCAGCTCATCGAGCGGTAGATGATCAGCGTCACCAGGAAGGCGTAGACGATGGCGATGCAGGAGCTCTCGGTCGCGGTGAAGACACCGGACCTGACGCCGCCGAAGATGATGGCTATCAGGATGAGCCCGGGAATGGCCGCGACAAGCAGCTGCAAGGCCCGGCCGAAGCCGGCGAAGGGCTCCGTCGGATATCCCCGGCGGCTGGCGACCCAATAGGCCGTTATCATCAGCGAAAGCGCCAGCAGCAGACCCGGCAGCACGCCAGCCGTGAACAGGTCGGCGATCGAGATACGGCCGCCGGCGGAGATCGAATAGATGATCATGTTGTGGGACGGTGGAATGAGAAGCGCGATGATGGCCCCGACCGAGGTGATGTTGACGGCATAGTCGACGCCGTAGCCGCGCGCCTTCATCTGCGGGATCATCAGGCCGCCGACCGCCGACGCATCCGCCACCGCCGAGCCGGAGATGCCACCGAACATGGTCGATGCGGCGATGTTGACCTGCCCCAGGCCGCCGCGCAAATGACCGACCAGGGAGCCTGCCAGCGCGACCAGCCGCGCGGCGATACCACCGCGCACCATCAGGTCTCCGGCGAAGATGAAGAACGGGATGGCCATCAGCGAAAAGACGCTGACGCCGGAATTCAGCCGCTGGAACACCACGACCGGCGGCAAGCCAAGCGTGAGGATCGTGGCAAAGCTGGCAACGCCGAGACAGAAGGCGATCGGCGTGCCGATGACCAGCAGGAACACGAAGGTGCCGAAGAGGACGATCAGGGCCATGGTTCACGGCTCCTCGCCGGTTGCATGTATGTCGGCGTCGACGGGCAGGCCGGCAAAGCGCCCGGCCAGCCGTTCCAGCGAAAACAGGCAGACCAGCGCCCCACCCAGGATGACCGGCAGGAAGCTGACGCCGCCCGGCAGGGCAAGTGACGGCATGACCGTGTTCCAGGTCAGCCTGGCCAATTGCACGCCATAGACGATCATGCCGGCGCCGAAGGCCAGCACGACAAGGTCGGAAATGCTGCGCAGTACCGCCTTGGCCGAAACAGGCAGGACATAGAGCAGCACGTCGAAGCCGAGATGGGTGCGTTCGCGCACGCCGACGGCGGCGCCGAGAAAAATGAACCAGCCCATCAGCAGAACCGAGAAGGATTCCGTCCAGCTCGGCGAACGGTTCAGCACATAACGCGAGAAGACCTGCCAGAAGATGATGATCGTCATCAGCGTCAGGCCGGCGCCGCTGATCCAAAGCGCCAGCCTGGCAAGCCCTGACAGGACCCGCTCCGCACCCAGCCAGAATCCTCGCATGGCCGACACGTCCGAAGGCAGCGCGGGGGCCTCCGCGCTGCTCGATCCATTGCCCTTGCTGTTCATTTCTCGGCCTGTATGCGGGCGGCCAGGTCCTTCAGTTCGGGCGTCGACAAGTACTTGTCGTAGACGGGCTTCATCGCGTCGATCAGCGGCTGTTTGTCGATCTCGCTGACCTTGACGCCCGCGGCCTCGACGATGCCGCGCGACTTCTTCTCCTGCGCGTCCCACAGTTCGCGCATCTTGACGACGCTGTCCTTGGCTGCCTGGCGCACGATCGCCTGGTCTTCCGGCGAGAGCTTGTCCCAGCTTGCCTTCGACATGACCAGCACTTCCGGCACGATCTGGTGTTCGTCCATCGTGTAATGCTTGGCCACTTCGTAGTGCTTGGCGGATTCGAAGCTCGGCCAGTTGTTTTCGGCGCCGTCGATGACGCCGGTCTGCAGCGCCGAATAGACTTCGCCATAGGCCATCGGCGTGGCGTTGGCGCCAAGCGCGTTGACCATGTCGACGAACACATCGGACTGGATGACGCGGAACTTCATGCCTTTCATGTCCGCCATCGAGGTAATGTCCTTCTTGGTGTTGTAGAAGGACCGAGCACCGGAATCGTAGAAGGCGAGGCCGACGAGATCATGCGCCTCGAACGCCTTCAGGATCTGGTCGCCGACAGCGCCGTCCATGACGTGGCGCATGTGCTCGACGGAGCGGAACATGTAGGGCAGCGACGGCACGGCGGTCTCCGGCACGATGCCGTTGAACGGTCCCATCGAGACGCGGTCGAGGTCGATGACGCCGGCCTGGGTCTGCTCGATTGTGTCCTTTTCCTCGCCGAGCTGCGCCGAGTGATAGACCTCGATCGAATAGCGGCCGGCGGTGCGCTGCTTGATCAGGTCGCCCATGTACTTGACCGCCTCGACGGTCGGGTAGCCGTCCGGATGGGTATCCGAGGATCGCAGCACGGTTTCGGCGTTGGCAGCGCCGATCAGCAGCGAACCGATGGCGAATGTCGCCGCCGCCGTCAATTTCGAAAAATGCAACATGACTTCCTCCCTTTGAAAATCGAAACGCCCGGCTCAGAGCCGGTACGCATTCTTGGCAAGCGTGTAGGCAAGCTCCTTCGCGAGTTCATGCGCCTCGTCCTCACGCAGCCTGTGCTCGGCGACGAGACGCGCCAGGAACGCACAGTCGACCCGCCGCGCCACGTCGTGGCGGGCCGGTATCGACGGAAAGGCGCGCGTGTCGTCGTTGAAGCCGACCGTGTTGTAGAAGCCGGCGGTCTCGGTGGTCATCTCGCGGAACCGGCGCATGCCTTCCGGGCTGTCGTGGAACCACCAGGCCGGCCCGAGCTTCAGCGCTGGATAGACGCCGGCCAGCGGCGCCAGTTCGCGCGCGTAGCTGGTTTCATCCAGCGTGAACAGGATGACGGTCAGGTCGCGCTCCAGCCCGACGCAGTCCAGTAATGGCTTCAATGCGGTCACATAGTCGGTCCGGGTCGGGATATCGAAACCCTTGTCCCTGCCGAATTTCTGGAAAGCGGAAGCCGAATGATTGCGCATGGAGCCGGGATGGATCTGCATGACCAGCCCGTCGTCCCGGCTCATCTTGGCCATCTCGGTCAGCATCTGCGCGCGAAACAATTTTCGCTCGCGCTCATCCTGCGAGCCGGCGCGAACCCGGTTGAACAGCTCCTGCGCCGCCGCATCGGAAAGATTGGCGGTCTCCGCCGTGGGATGACCGTGATCCGACGAAGTAGCGCCGAAGCTCTTGAAAAAGGCGCGCCGCTGGCGATGTGCGTCGAGATAACCGGCCCAGGTCCCGGTGTCGCAGCCGGTGATCTCGCCGAGCCGATCGAGATTGGCCGAAAAGCCTTCGAATTCGGGATCGACGACGGCGTCCGGCCGATAGGCGGTGACGACACGGCCCTCCCAGCCGCTGTCGCGGATCATCTGGTGCCATTTGAGATCGTCGAGCGCGCCTTCGGTGGTCGCGATGACCTCGATGTTGAAGCGCTCGAACAGCGCGCGAGGGCGGAAGTTCTCCCACTGCAGCAGCGTTGCGATCGTATCGTAGTGGCGGTCGGCGGTCGCGGCGCTCAACGGCTCTTCGATGCCGAACAGATGCGCAAGGACATGGTCGAACCACAACCGGGTCGGCGTGCCGCGGAAGAGATAATAGTGTTCGGCGAACAGCCGCCAGATAGCTCTGCCGTCGGTCTCGACGGGCGCACCATCAAGGGTCGGCACGCCGAGAGCCTCCAGCCGCACGCCCTGACTGAACAGCATGCGAAAAATATAGTGGTCCGGCACGATGAGCAGTTGCGCGGGATCGGGGAACGGCTCGTTCAGCGCATACCAGCGCGGGTCGGTATGGCCGTGCGGGCTGATGATGGGCAGGTCCTTGATGCCGGCATAGAGAGCGCGGGCGATCGAGAGCGGACGCGCCTCGGCTGAAAACAGCAAATCCGCATTGGTCAGTCCCACGGCCATCCTCCGGCTCCATGGGTAGGATCGGTCAGAAATAATGTCAACATACAAAAATCAGATTGTTGTATGATGACTCCTAGGCAAAGCAGAGCATTGTCGGCGGACGCCGTCAGTGTTACCCCGCAAACCGTTCCACGAGATGAGTGCCCACCGATGACAGACCGCCGCCTTTCCAACCGCACGGCGCAGGCATTGCCGGCCAAGGTCGCCGCGCCTCGATATGATCGTGGCGCAATCACGCCGGGCATCGTGCATCTGGGCGTCGGCGCCTTTCACCGCGCCCACCAGGCCGCTTATATCGATGAATGCCTGGCGGCCGGAGAAACGGACTGGGGCATATCAGGCGTGTCGCTGCGCAGCGCGGAAACGCGCGACGCGCTGGCGCCGCAGGACGGGCTCTACACCTTGGCTGTGCGCGGCAGCGGCGGCGAGAAGCTGCATGTCATCGGCTCGATCGGCTCGCTGCTGGTGGCGCCGGAAGACCCGGAAGCGGTGCTGGCGGTGCTGGCCGATCCGCGTACCCGCATCGTGACGCTGACGATCACCGAGAAAGCCTATTTGCGGGCGGCCGGCGGCGGATTGGACGCAGCGCATGCCGACATCGTCCACGACCTGGCCAATCCGCGAACACCGAAGACGGCGCATGGTTTTCTGACCGAAGCGCTCGCCCGGAGGCGGGGCGCTGGCACCCCGCCCTTTACCGTGCTTTGTTGCGATAACCTGCCGGCCAACGGCGCCACCTTGCACCGGCTGCTGATCGAATTCGCCACGCTGCGCGATGGCAGTGCCAGTTCGGCGGGCAATGCCGGAATGGCCGACCACATCGCCAGTCACGTCGCATTTCCCTCAAGCATGGTCGACCGCATTGTGCCAGCCACGACCGACGCCGACAGGGCGCGGATAGCGGGCGAACTTGGTATTGAGGACGCCTGGCCCGTGATGACGGAACCCTTCCGCCAGTGGGTGATCGAGGACGATTTCCCCATGGGCCGTCCCACCTGGGAAAAATTCGGCGTCACCATGGTTGGGGATGTCGCTCCCTTCGAGGACATGAAGCTGAGGCTGCTCAACGGCGCGCATTCGGGCATCGCCTATCTCGGCCTGCTCTGCGGCCACGCGACGGTCGACAGTGCCTTCGCCGATCCGGCGATCCGGCGGTTCGTCGACGCGCTATGGCAAGAGGCCATAACAACATTGCCGGACGATGCCGGCCTCGACCCATCAGCCTATACCGCCGAGCTTGCCGAGCGTTTTTCGAACACGGCACTTGCCCACCGCACGGCGCAGATCGCCAATGACGGCAGCCAGAAACTGCCGCAGCGCATTATCGCCTCGGCTGTCGAGTGCCTCGAAGCCGGCACCGAGCTGGTCCATCTCACGCTGGTGGTGGCTGCCTGGATCGCCGCCTGCGCGGCGCGCGGAAAGACGTTGCCGGAAGGCCATTTCACCGATCCGCTCGATGCGCCGATGACCGCGCTTTTGGACCAGCAGCTGCCGGCGAACGAAACCGCGACGGCGGTGTTTGACATGGCCGGCTTCGCCCGGGATCACGCCGAGCGCCAGACGCTGATCGAACTCGTGGCCGTCCATCTCGTCCACCTGCGACGAGACGGTCCGACGCTGGCCTTCGCCGCGCTCGGCATAGAAGCCGAAGGACAGTAATGCGCGAGCGGTACAGAACCTTGATGTCGGCGGCGCAGAGCCCCCTCTGTCCTGCCGATGTCGCGCAACTCCGGCACCGCCGCCACATCAACTCTCACGCCATAATGTCCCGACAAACAAAAAAGCGGGGCAATGCCCCGCTTTCAATCCGTTGTCCCGCGACGCGTTTCAGGCCGGCAGGATCGCGCCTTCCAGCGTGGTGAGCTGGCTAAGGAATTGTTCGGCCTTGCTGCGCGCCTGGTCGTCCTTGGCGTCGGCAGCATCTTCCCTGGCTTCCTGGATGCGGCGGGCGAGATCGGCGCGGTCGACATCCTTCACCGCGACAGCCGATTCCGCCAGCAGCGTGCAGCCGGCCGGGACGATGTCGGCGAAGCCGCCGAACACGACATAGCGTTCTTCGCTGCCCGAGGCGCTCTTCACCGTGACGACACCCGGCTTGATCGTGGTCATGACCGGTGCGTGATGAGCCATGACGGTCATCTCGCCTTCGGCGCCTGGAATAACGACGGATTCGACCTCGGCGGAAACCAGCAGGCGTTCCGGGGAAACCAGTTCGAACTTGAAAGCTTCAGCCATGTCAATTTAGTGAGTAGGGAATAGTGAGTAGGAAGTAGGGCGAGAGACAACTATCCGACTCGCCCAGCTGCTATTCACTACTGACTACTGACTACTCCCTATTCGCTTTATTTACGCCGCTTCTGCCGCGAGGCGCTGTGCCTTCTCGACCGCTTCCTCGATGCCGCCGACCATGTAGAAGGCGGCTTCCGGCAGGTGGTCGTAATCGCCGTTGCAAAGGCCCTTGAAGCCCTTGATGGTGTCGGCGAGGTCGACCAGCTTGCCCGGCGCGCCGGTGAACACTTCGGCGACGAAGAAGGGCTGCGACAGGAAGCGCTCGATCTTGCGGGCGCGGGCCACGGTCTGCTTGTCCTCTTCCGAGAGCTCGTCCATGCCCAGGATGGCGATGATGTCCTGCAGCGACTTGTAGCGCTGGAGGATCGACTGCACCTGGCGGGCGACGCCATAATGCTCGTCGCCGACGACCAGCGGGTCGAGCATGCGCGAGGTCGAGTCCAGCGGATCGACGGCCGGATAGATGCCCTTCTCGGCGATCGAACGGTTGAGGGTCGTCGTCGCGTCAAGGTGAGCGAACGAGGTCGCCGGCGCCGGATCGGTCAAGTCGTCGGCCGGCACGTAGATCGCCTGCACCGAGGTGATCGAGCCCTTGGTGGTGGTGGTGATGCGTTCCTGCAGCGCGCCCATGTCGGTGGCGAGCGTCGGCTGGTAGCCCACGGCCGACGGGATGCGGCCGAGCAGAGCCGACACTTCGGAACCCGCCTGCGTGAAGCGGAAGATGTTGTCGACGAAGAACAGCACGTCCTGGCCCTGGTCGCGGAAATATTCGGCGACCGTCAGGCCGGTCAGGCCGACACGGGCGCGCGCGCCCGGCGGCTCGTTCATCTGGCCGTACACCAGCGCTGCCTTGGAGCCTTCACCGCCGCCCTTCTTGTTGACGCCGGATTCGATGAACTCGTGATAGAGATCGTTGCCTTCGCGGGTGCGCTCGCCGACGCCGGCGAACACCGAATAGCCGCCATGTGCCTTCGCGATGTTGTTGATCAGTTCCTGGATCAGCACGGTCTTGCCGACGCCGGCGCCGCCGAACAGGCCGATCTTGCCGCCCTTGGCGTAAGGCGCCAAGAGGTCGAGCACCTTGATGCCGGTGATCAGGATCTGGGCTTCCGTCGACTGCTCGACATAGGTCGGAGCCGGCTGATGGATCGAGCGCATTTCGATTGCGTCGACCGGGCCTTCTTCGTCGACCGGCTCGCCGATGACGTTGATGATGCGGCCGAGCATGCCCGGGCCGACCGGCACGGTGATCGGAGCGCCGGTGTCGCGCACTTCCTGGCCGCGCACCAGGCCTTCGGTGGAGTCCATCGCGATGCAGCGCACGGTGTTTTCACCCAGATGCTGGGCCACTTCGAGCACCAGGCGGTTGCCGACATTGGTCGTCTCGAGCGCATTCAGGATCGCCGGCAGGTGATCGCCGAACTGCACGTCGACAACGGCGCCGATGACCTGGCGAACCTTGCCGACAACGCCGGTGGCTTTCGTGGCCACGGCCTGCGTCTTGGCGGCCACGGCCTTGGCCGGCGCCGCTGCTGCCTTGGCCGGAGCAGCCTTTGCCGCCGCTGCCGGAGCCCTGGCCGCTTTCACGGGGGCTGCTGCCTTGGCGGCTGCCGCCTTCGGAGTTGCCTTCTGGGGGGTCGCTGCTTTCGCCATCGTCTTTACCCTTTTCGTCCTTTGTTTCTCACGCGGTCCGGTTCGCGGGACAGTCACCCGCGGACCGCGCCTAGAGCGCCTCGGCGCCCGAAATGATTTCGATCAGTTCCTTGGTGATCTGCGCCTGCCGCTGGCGGTTGTAGGTGATCGACAGCTTGTTGATCATCTCGCCGGCGTTGCGCGTCGCATTGTCCATGGCGCTCATCTTGGCGCCCATTTCGCCGGCAGCGTTTTCGAGCAGCGCCCGGAAAACCTGCACGGAGATGTTGCGCGGGATGAGGTCGGAGAGGATTTCGCCCGGCTCCGGCTCATATTCATAGACGGCGCTGCCGCCATCCACCGCCGCGGCTGGAGCCGAAGCGGCGCTGGCCGGGATGATCTGCTGCGCGGTCGGGATCTGGCTGATCACCGACCTGAACTGCGAATAGAACAGCGTGCAGATGTCGAAGGCGCCCTCGTTGAAGAGATGGATGACCTTCTTGGCGATCGCGTCGGCATTGACGAAGCCGAGCGTCTTGACCTCGCGCAGATCGACACGGTCGATGATCATCGATGCATAGTCGCGGCGCAGGATGTCGAAGCCCTTCTTGCCGACGCAGATGATCTTGACCTGCTTGCCGTCGGCCAGAAGCCGGCGGATGTGATCGCGGGCAAGACGGGCGATCTGCGAATTGAAGCCGCCGCACAGGCCGCGCTCGGCGGTGCAGACCACGAGCAGATGCACGGCGTCCTTGCCGGTGCCCGTCATCAGCGCCGGGGCATCGCCGCCACCGCCGATCGCCTGGGTGATGTTGGCCAGCACGGAACCCATGCGCTCCGAATAGGGGCGCGCCGCTTCCGCCGCCTCTTGCGCACGGCGCAGCTTCGCCGCGGCGACCATCTGCATCGCCTTGGTGATCTTCTGCGTCGCCTTGACCGAGGCGATACGGTTACGAAGGTCTTTTAATGAAGGCATGCTTCAAACCTGATCCCGTCTTGTCTCATCCGGACTGGCGCTTCGCTTAGGCGAAGGTCTTGGCGAAGGCGTCGATCTCGGCCTTGAGCTTGGCGCGCAGATCGTCCGAAAGCGCCTTTTCCTTGCGGATGGCGTCGAGAACGTCCTTGCCCGCCGCACGCATGTGGCTGAGCAGGCCGTGCTCGAACTTGCCGACCTGGTTGACCGGCAGCTTGTCGAGATAGCCGTTGACGCCGGCAAAGATCACCGCGACCTGCTCTTCCGTCTTCAGCGGCGAGAACTGCGGCTGCTTCAGGAGTTCGGTCAGGCGCGATCCGCGGTTGAGCAGGCGCTGCGTGGCGGCGTCGAGATCCGAGCCGAACTGCGCGAAGGCAGCCATTTCGCGGTACTGCGCGAGCTCGCCCTTGATCGAGCCGGCGACCTGCTTCATCGCCTTGATCTGCGCGGCCGAGCCCACGCGGCTGACCGACAGGCCGACGTTGACGGCCGGACGGATGCCCTGGAAGAACAGGTTGGTTTCGAGGAAGATCTGGCCGTCGGTGATCGAGATCACGTTGGTCGGGATATAGGCCGACACGTCGTTGGCCTGCGTCTCGATGATCGGCAGGGCGGTCAGCGATCCGCCGCCCAGATCGTCGTTGAGCTTGGCAGCGCGCTCGAGCAGGCGCGAGTGCAGGTAGAAGACGTCGCCGGGATAGGCTTCGCGGCCCGGCGGGCGGCGCAGCAACAGCGACATCTGGCGATAGGCGACAGCCTGCTTCGACAGATCGTCATAGCTGATCAGCGCATGCATGCCGTTGTCGCGGAAATATTCGCCCATGGTGCAGCCGGCGAACGGCGCCAGGAACTGCATCGGCGCCGGGTCGGAAGCGGTGGCGGCGATGATGATCGAGTATTCGAGCGCGCCGCGCTCTTCCAGAACCTTGACGAACTGCGCGACGGTCGAACGCTTCTGGCCGACGGCGACGTAGACGCAGTAGAGCTTTTCCTTTTCCGGGCCGTTGTCGTGCACCGACTTCTGGTTGAGCATTGTGTCGAGGATGATGGCGGTCTTGCCGGTCTGGCGGTCACCGATGACCAGCTCGCGCTGGCCGCGGCCGACCGGGATCAGCGCGTCGATGGCCTTGAGGCCGGTCGACATCGGCTCGTTGACCGATTTGCGCGGAATGATGCCCGGCGCCTTGACGTCGACACGCTTGCGTTCGGTCGCCTTGATCGGGCCCTTGCCGTCGATCGGGTTGCCGAGCGCGTCGACGACGCGGCCGAGCAGGCCGGGGCCGACGGGAACGTCGACGATGGCGCCGGTGCGCTTGACGATGTCGCCTTCCTTGATGTCGCGGTCGGCACCGAAGATGACGACGCCGACATTGTCGGCTTCGAGGTTGAGCGCCATGCCGCGGATGCCGCCGGGGAACTCGACCATTTCGCCGGCCTGCACATTGTCGAGGCCATAGACGCGGGCGATACCGTCACCGACGGACAGCACCTGTCCGACTTCGGAGACCTCGGCCTCCTTGCCGAAATTCTTGATCTGGTCTTTCAGAATTGCGGAAATTTCCGCGGCGCGGATGTCCATCAGCCGACCTCTTTCAGTGCAAGCTTGAGCGAATTGAGTTTGGTTTTGAGCGACGTATCGATCTGGCGCGAGCCCATCTTGACCACCAGCCCGCCGAGCAGCGACGGATCGACGGTGACGGAAATGGTCACGTCCTTGCCGGCAACGCCCTTCAGCGCCGCCTTGAGTTCGGTCTGCTGGGCTGCGGTCAGCTCATGAGCCGACGTCACCTCTGCGGCAGCCTCGCCACGGTGTTCAGCGGCGATCTGGCGGAACGCCTTGATCATGCCGGGCACCGCGAACAGGCGGCGGTTCTTGGCGACGACGCGCAGGAAATTGCCGGTCAGGCCGGTGATGCCGGCCTTGTCGGCGATCGCGCCGATGGCCTTGGCCTGGTCCTCGCTGGAGAATACCGGGCTGTTGATCAGCCGGGTCAGGTCGGCACTGCCCGCGAGCATGGCCTCGAAACTGGTGAGGTCGGCCTCGACCTTGGCCACGGAATTTGCCTGCGATGCCAGTTCGAACAGCGAACCGGCATAGCGTTCTGCGACACCTGAGATTGGCGATGACGATTGAGCCACGGACCGTCTTTTCTCTTGTCTGACAGGCCGCAGATTGTTGGCGCGAGCAAAAACTCTGGCTAAATCTTTGACCTTACTGCATTTTTTCAAGCACGGAGGCGCGGCTTCCGCTATCCCCGGCCGAAAGTCGATTGCCGTCTAGCACAGGCATTTTAAGACCGCAATGCGTCGTTCCGCATGGTTTTCAGGCACTATTGTCGCATCCGGCGAAAGATCAGCGTCCTGCGCGCCTGAATACCCCAGGATTCAGGGCACAAAGCCGAAGGCAAAGGCGAGCGGCAAGGCCGCGAGCGCCAATTCCACCACAATGGAAACCCAATTGAAAGGTGTATTGGCGCCATCCGACATCATCGACAGCAGCCGGCCGAAGGCGGTGAACAGCCACGAAAATCCGAGCGCCATGTAGACCAGCGGCTGCGCGAGCAGGATGCAGCACAGGCCGACTCCGAGATAAAAGCCCGACATGCGGCCGCGCCCCTCGGCGATCGCCGCCGCCTTCTCGGGTTTCGCCTGCAGGCGCAGGATACGGAACGCCAGCCCCGGCGCCAGGAAAAACAGAAGACCGAGCAGCACTGTGAAGACCGCGCTCGACCAGGCCAGCCATTCGCCCTGGCTCGTCGGCCATGGAAGCGCAAAATCCATCGTGTCCCTCGAAATGCCTGTTTTGAAAATCGCTGACATTCTAGCGAAGGAAAGAACCGGCGCCAGATGGCTTCAGCCACTTTAGGAGACGCGCATCAACCGAGTGCGAATTCCACCGCCGCCCCGGCATGGATGCGCGTCGTGTCGAAAACCGGGATGTCGAAATCATCCTGGCCGATGAGCATGGTGATCTCGGTGCAGCCCATGATCAGGCTGTCGGCGGCTTCGTCGCGGCGCAAGCGGTTTGCCTCGGCGACATAGGCCGCCTTCGAGGCTTCGGTGACGATGCCCTGACAGAGTTCCTCGTAGATAACGCGATGCACCATGTCGCGCCCGGCCGAATCCGGCACCACTGGCGACAGGCCATATTTGTCGGCGAGCCGGCCCTTGTAGAAGTCCTGCTCCATGGTGAACCGCGTTGCCAGCAGCGCCGGCCGCCGCAGGCCGGCCTGCCTGACCGTGGCCGCGGTGGCGTCGGCGATATGGATCAGCGGGATCGACACAGCCGCCTGCACCTGGTCGGCCAGTCTGTGCATGGTGTTGGTGCACAGAAGCAGGCCCTCCGCACCGCCGGCCTCAAGTTTGTGCGCGGCATCGATCAGCAGCGCACCGGCACCGTCCCAGTCGCCATCATGCTGCCGTTCGGCGATCTCGGCGAAATCGAACGACCAGAGCAGCAGCTTCGCCGAATGCAGACCGCCCAGCCGCTCACGCACGATCTCGTTGAGCAGGCGGTAGTAGATGGCGGTCGATTCCCAGCTCATACCGCCGAGCAGGCCTAAGGTTTTCATGAGATCTTCCGTTTCTCTCGTCGAGGCAGCTGTAGCTGAATTTGTGTTCCTACAAAAAGCTCTGCGGGTCGATGTCGACTTGCACCCGAACCGAGCCGCGCTGTTTCGGCCCGTTGGCCAGCATGGTGCGGATGAACCCCTGCATGTCGGCGCGCCGTTCGCCCTGGATCAGCAGGCGGAAGCGATGACGACCGCCGAGCAACGATAATGGCGCTTCCGCCGGCCCGAGCACGAACAGATCCGGCGCCTCCGGTGCGGAGCGGCGCAGGCCGCGTGCATGGCCTTCCGCTTCCGCCCGCGTCACCGCGCTGACGATGACGCCTGCCAGCCGGCCGAAGGGCGGCAAGGCAGCGCGTTCGCGCTCTGAAATCTCGCGCTGGTAGAAAGACTCGGCATCGCCGGAGACGATCGCCCGCATCACCGGATGGTCGGGCTGGAAGGTCTGCAGCAGGCCAAGGCTCTTCTTGCCGGTGCGGCCGGCACGGCCGGTCACCTGGCTGAGCAGCTGGAAGGTGCGCTCGGCGGCGCGCGGATCGCCATTGGCAAGGCCCAGATCGGCATCGACGACGCCGACCAGCGTCATGTTCGGGAAATTATGACCCTTGGCGACCAGTTGCGTGCCGATGACGATATCGGCCTCGCCGTTGGCGATAGCCTCCAGTTCCAGCCGCAACCGTCGTACACCCCCCATTATATCCGACGACAGCACGATGGTACGCGCGTCCGGGAAATGCGTGACGACCTCTTCGGCGATGCGCTCGACCCCCGGCCCGCAAGCGACCAGGTGGTCGAGCGTGCCGCATTCGGGGCAGGCTTCCGGACGGCGCTCATTGTGACCGCAATGATGACACACCAACTGGCCGCGAAAGCGGTGCTCGACCAGCCAGGCCGAGCACACCGGGCAGCCGAAACGGTGGCCGCAGACCCGGCACAGCGTCAGCGGCGCATAGCCGCGCCGGTTGAGGAACAGCAGCGACTGTTCCTGCTTCTCCAGCGTCTTGCGCATATGGTCGATCAGCACCGGCGACAGGAAGCCGCCACGGGCCGGCGGCGCGCGGCGCATGTCGATCGACTTGAGATCGGGAAGTGCCGCCTCGGCGAAGCGGGCGGAAAGAACAGCCCTGGCATAGCGGCCCTGGCTTGCGTTGACCCGGCTCTCGACCGACGGCGTCGCCGACGCCAGCACCACCGGAAAGCTGCCAATATGCCCGCGCACGACAGCCATGTCGCGCGCATTGTAGAAGACACGGTCTTCCTGCTTGTAGGCCGGGTCGTGCTCCTCGTCGACCACGATCAGGCCAAGTTCCTTGAACGGCAGGAACAGCGCCGAGCGTGCGCCGGCGACGACACGCACGCCCCCTTCCGCCACTTGCCGCCAGACTTTTTCGCGCATCCTGGGCGGCAGATCGGAATGCCATTCCCCCGGCTTGGCACCGAAGCGCTGCTGGAAGCGTTCGAGGAAAGCATGGGTCAGCGCGATTTCGGGCAGCAGGATCAGCACCTGTTTTCCCTGATCGAGCGCGGCCGCCACCGCCTCGAAATAGACCTCCGTCTTGCCGGACCCGGTGACGCCGTCGAGCAGCGCTACATTGAACGCACCGGCCGCGACATTGGCGCGCAGCATCGACGCGGCGTCGTTCTGGTCCGGCATCAGATCCGGCACGGCATAGCTTGGGTCGGGTGCGGCCACCACCGGGCGCGGCGGGATCATCACCGTTTCGAACACGCCTTGCGCTTTCAGCCCCTCGATCACCGTCGCCGACACGCCGGCGGCGTGCGCCAGCCCCGAGCGCGTCCAGGCCAGCCCTCCTTCGGCCGTCTCCAGCACCCGCGTCCTCGCATCCGTCATCCGATCCGGCATGACGAGCGTCCGCTGCAGCCCTTCGATCCAAGGTTCGGGATCGAAAGCTTCCGGCGCACGCAACAGCATTCGCGCCACCATGCCCGGCGCCGACAGCGTGTATTGCGCCACCCAGTCGACGAAGCGGCGCATGGCGCGGTCGATCGGCGGACAGTCGAAAACCTGTTCGATCGGGCGCAATTTCCTGGCATCGACCTGCTCGATCACGCCGTCCCAGACGATACCCGCGACCTGGCGCGGCCCGAGCGGCACGCGCACGATCGAACCCGGCACCACCCGCATGCCGGCCGGCACGGCATAGGTGTAGGGGCGTTCGGCCGGCATCGGCACCAGCACCGGTGCGGCTGCGGCAAAGGGCGAATCTTCGATCATGAGGCGTGACCTTGCCCCGACTTTGCTCTAGATCAAAGGGCAACGCTGAACGTGCCTTCGCAGGCACCACGAAATCGTCAGGAGACCGCCATGAAATTTTTTGCCGACACAGCCGATATCAAGGAAATCCGTGAACTGATCGATCTGGGGTTGCTCGACGGCGTCACCACCAACCCGTCGCTGATCCTGAAATCGGGCGGCAAAATCGCCGAGGTCACCAAGCAGATCTGCGACATCGTCGAAGGCCCGGTTTCCGCGGAAGTCGTGGCGACCGAATACAAGCAGATGATGGCCGAGGCCGAGGTGTTGGCCAAGATCGCGCCGAATGTCGCCATCAAGGTGCCGTTGACGCTGGACGGATTGAAGGCCTGCAAGACGATCCGCACCGAGATGAACCGCATGGTCAACGTCACGCTGTGCTTCTCGGCCAACCAGGCGCTGCTCGCCGCCAAGGCAGGCGCCTCCTTCATCTCGCCCTTCGTCGGCCGCATCGACGATACCGGTTCTGACGGCATGGAAGTGATCCAGGAGATCCGTCAGATCTACGACAATTACGATTTCCAGACCGAGATCCTGACCGCTTCCGTGCGCACAGTGAACCACGTGAAGCAGGCGGCGCTCATCGGCGCCGATATCGTCACCGCGCCACCCGCGACCCTGAAGGCGCTGGTCAATCACCCGCTGACCGACAAGGGCCTTGCCGCCTTCCTCGCCGACTGGGCAAAGACCGGCCAGAAAATCGGCTGAGCGAGCTTATGCCCGATACGAAAAAAGGCCGGGCAACCGGCCTTTTTTATGCGTTGCGGATCAAGGGGCCGATCGATCCGTGCCGTCATCCCCAGGGATGGTTACCGGTGGGCGCTTGCCCGCCATGATCTCGCGCTTGCCGACATGGTTCGGTGCGCCGACCAGACCCTCCTTCTCCATCCGCTCGACCAGTGAAGCGGCGCGGTTGTAGCCGATGCCAAGGCGGCGCTGGATGTAGGACGTCGAACATTTCTTGTCGCGCAACACCACCTTGACCGCCTCGTCATAGCTGGAATCGCCGTCCTCGGCGGCAACGGCTCCCTTGTCGAAGACCGCTCCCTGGTCGTCTTCCTCTTCCTCTTCATCCTCGTCGGCCGTTACGGTCTCCAGATATTCGGGGCGGCCCTGCGCCTTCAGATGCGCCACGACATGCTCGACCTCGGCGTCGGACACAAAGGGGCCGTGCACGCGGGCGATGCGCCCGCCGCCCATCATGTGCAGCATGTCGCCCTGGCCGAGCAGCTGCTCGGCACCCTGCTCGCCCAAAATGGTGCGGCTGTCGATCTTGGAGGTGACCTGGAAGGAGATGCGGGTCGGGAAGTTGGCCTTGATCGTGCCGGTGATCACGTCGACTGAAGGCCGCTGCGTTGCCATGATCAGGTGGATCCCGGCGGCGCGCGCCATCTGCGCCAGGCGCTGGATGGCGCCTTCGATCTCCTTGCCGGCGACCATCATCAGGTCGGCCATCTCGTCGACGATGACGACGATGTAGGGCATCGGCGCGAGGTCGATCTCCTGCTGTTCGAACAGCGGCTCGCCGGTGCCCTTCTCGAAGCCGGCCTGCACGGTCATGACGACCGTCTCGCCCTTGTCGCGGGCAGTGGCGGCGCGCTCATTGTAGCCGTCGATGTTGCGCACGCCGAGCCGCGCCATCTTGCGATAGCGGTCTTCCATCTCGCGCACCGCCCATTTGAGCGCGGTAACCGCCTTCTTGGGATCGGTGACGACGGGCGTCAGAAGGTGCGGGATACCGTCGTAAACTGACAGCTCGAGCATCTTCGGGTCGACCATGATCAGCCGGCATTCTTCCGGCTTCAACCGGTAGAGCAGCGACAGGATCATGGTGTTGATGGCGACCGACTTGCCGGACCCGGTGGTGCCGGCGACGAGCAGATGCGGCATTTTCGCCAGCTCGGCGATGACAGGTTCGCCGCCGATCGTCTTGCCAAGGCAAAGCGCCAGCTTGCAGCTGGTCTTGCGGAAGCCCTGCGATTCGATCAGTTCACGGAAATAGACGGTCTCGCGTGTCTCGTTCGGCAGCTCGATGCCGATGACGTTACGGCCGGGCACCACGGCGACGCGCGCCGAGACCGCCGACATGGAGCGGGCGATATCGTCGGCAAGACCAATCACGCGGGAGGATTTGACGCCCGGCGCCGGCTCGAACTCATAGAGGGTAACGACCGGGCCGGGGCGAACATGGATGATTTCGCCGCGCACGCCGAAATCCTCCAGCACGCTTTCCAGGAGATCGGCATTCTGCTCAAGCCGCTCCTGCGACATGTAGAAGCCCTGCCCTTCCGGCGGCTGCTGCAGCAGCTCCTCCGAGGGAAGCGCGTAGCCTTCGCCCGTCACCGGCTGCACAACCTTTCCGGCCATGGGCAGCGACGGCGAACGCACGGCGGGAACGGTTTCCTCCACGCGTTGCAAAAGTGGCGCCGGGGCGGCGCTGGCTGCGGCAGGCGCCGTCGCGGCCGTTGTCCGACCCAGCCGGGCGGCTCTGCCCGCCGGGACGGCCGGCTCGACCACCACCTTGTTGGAGTTGGCCGGAAAGACGTCCGGCAGGGCAGGTGGAACCTGGCCAGGAAGGCATTCGATGACACGGAACAAGGCGGTGACATCGGCCACCGCCGGTCCGGAGACATCGGCCCGCGCGGTGGCAACCGGCGGAGCCGGGACCGGTGCACGCGGGACCGGGCTGACTTGGCGGGCCGGCGTCACGTCGACCAGAAGCGGCGCCAAGCCCTCGAAGAAGGCGTGATCCGAAAGATAGGGCCGCCGGGCTTTTTCAGCGGGGGCTGCTTTGACCGGCGCGCCATTCCCGCCAACGGGCGCCGGGCGCGTGGCCGCCCGTGCCGTTGCTGGCACCTTTAGAGCCGCCGGCGCAACGCCTTGCGCCATCTCCCCGCTACGCGCCGGCTGAGCGGGCCCGGCCGGTGCCGGTCCGCGATGCATGACGGCCCCAGGACCGACCTCCTGCGTCGGGAGCGCCTGCCGTGCGTCCTGCTCGGCAACGTCGTCCTGCGGTTGGCGGTGCTTTGGCTCATAGTCCGGCGTGCGTGTAAAACGCACATTGGGTGCAAGGAAAAAATACTCTTGCCAGGCCGGGCTTTCGGTGTCGCCACCATGCGGGAAAGAAGCGCCGGACTGGCGGACATCGACCTTGCCGCGCGGGCCGCCGGAACGCTCTCCTTGGGGGTCATCGGGCGCAGCTGTGTGCAACGAATTGATCCGAGAAAAACGCCTGGCTTCCATGCTCAAGACTCACTGTGAAACGACTGCCGAGCAATAGGGAGCGAGTGGTTAACAGTTGCTTCCCGTCAGCGTCGCTGGAGCGATCGAGACGCATCTTTCGCGGCGAAGCGCTGGGCTGGAAAGCGGGGCGAACCTTGGTCACGGGAAAAACCCGCGGACAGCATTCACATGGCGCCAAAAGCCCAGCTGCCGGCGCGTTTCCGTCGCCCGGACACAGGATCGGGACATCGAGAGAATGAAAGAGGGCGTTCGGCCCTCTTTGAGACGGCGAACGCGCTAGCTGGCCGCCTTGCCGTGCCGGGCCAGATCCTGGGCGATCGACAGCTGCAGGGCTTCAGCCAGTTCGCGCGCGGCGCGGTTCTCGGCGTCGATCTGCGCCCGGTAGGAGGCAAACTCCTGACGCGGCCTGTCGAAGGACGAGGTGATCGCCCGCTTGCCGACGGCGATCACCGCGCCGGTTTTCACATCGGTCAGCGTGTAGCCCGCGGTCAACGTCACCGAACCGGCGGTCGGCTCGTCCTGATCGGTTCCATTCTGTACCAGCGCCGAGGATTCAACGCCTTCGCTCACGCCGAGGTCGAGGGAATAAAGCGGCGAGGCGGGCTCGCCTGCGCCGCGCCCGAACCCGAAGATCAGATTGTTACGCACCTGCTGGGCATAGCGCGTCCGGACCGGCTTGACGGCGATCGATGCCATCTCGGCATTGGCGGTCGAGCCCGTCGACAACGGCGCGCTCGAATAGAGCGGCCGCACCTGACAGGCCGAAATGAGCGCCAGCGAACCGACGAGGCCGGCAAGCGCGATGCGGCGCAGCAGACGGCCCAGCTCTGTCTTTTCCCGATCAGGCAACGACATTGACGATCCTCTGCGGCACGATGATCACCTTGCGCGGAGCCTTACCTTCAAGTGCTTTCTGCACGAAGTCGAGAGCCAAGACCGCTTTTTCGACCGCACCTTGGTCCGCGTCGCGGGCAATTGTCAAATCCCCCCGCTTCTTGCCGTTGACCTGCACCGGATAGGTGACTTCGTTGTCGACGACCAGTGCCGGATCGAAGACCGGCCACGGCCGTTCGGCCACCAGATCGACGCCGCCCAGCGTCTCCCAGCACTCTTCGGCCAAGTGCGGCATCACGGGCGCGATCAGATGCACCATGATATCAATCGCCTCGCGGCAGGCGCTTTTCAGCGCCGGAACGGCCTTGCCTTCCGCCACTTCGTTAAGCGGGGCCGTCAGCACGTTGGCAAGTTCATAGATGCGAGCAATGGCGCGGTTGAAGGCGAGCTTCTCGATGTCTTCGCCAACCGCCTTCAGGATCTTGTGCGCGGCCTTGGAAACCGCCCCGGCCTCGCCATCATTGGCCGCCTCGGGCGCAACCCCTGCCAGCGTCTCGGCCGCCGTCGACACCAACCGCCAGATGCGCTGCATGAAGCGATGCGCGCCGGCGGCACCGTCGTCGGTCCACTCGACATCGCGCTCGGGCGGCGAATCCGACAGCATGAACCAGCGCGCCGTGTCGGCGCCGTAGCCATCGGTGATGTCTTCCGGGCTCACCGTGTTCTTCTTCGACTTCGACATCTTCTCGAGCGGGCCGATGGTGACCGCCTCGCCGGTGGCGACGTCGATGGCGCGGCGCTTGCCGTCGACGTCATCCAGACGAACCTCGGTCGGCGCCAGCCAGCGCCCATTTGACGCCGAGCCGACACGGTAGGTTTCGTGAACCACCATGCCTTGCGTGAACAGGCCTTTGAACGGCTCGGCCAGGGCAACATGGCCGGTCTCGCGCATGGCGCGGGTGAAGAAGCGCGAATAGAGCAGATGCAGGATCGCATGCTCGATGCCGCCGATATATTGGTCGACCGCCAGCCACTCGTTCGCTGCCTTGGGATCGGTCGGCTCATGCGCCCACGGCGCGGTGAAGCGGGCGAAATACCAGGACGAATCGACGAACGTGTCCATCGTGTCGGTTTCGCGCCGCGCGTCCTTGCCGCATTGCGGACACTTCACATGCCGCCAGGTCGGGTGACGGTCGAGCGGATTGCCTGGCCGGTCGAAATCGACATCGTCGGGCAGCTTGACCGGCAGATCGGCCTTCGGCACCGGCACCACACCGCAATCCTCGCAATGAATCATCGGGATCGGGCAGCCCCAGTAGCGCTGGCGCGAAATGCCCCAGTCGCGCAGGCGGAAATTCACCTTGCGCTCGGCCATTGGCCGGTTGCCGATGGTCTTTTGCTCCAGCAGCCTGGCGACTTCATCGAAAGCGCTGTCCGGCGTCATGCCGTCGAGGAACCGCGAATTGATCATCGCGCCATCGTCGACATAGGCCTCGTCGACGATCTGGAACGTCTTGGGATCGGCGCCGTCAGGCATCACCACCGGCACCACCGGCAGGCCGTATTTGTTGGCGAAGTCGAGGTCGCGCTGGTCATGCGCCGGACAGCCGAAGATGGCGCCGGTGCCGTACTCCATCAGCACGAAATTGGCGACGTAGACAGGCAGCGTCCAGCTGTCGTCGAAGGGATGGACGACGCGGATGCCGGTGTCGAAGCCCTTCTTCTCGGCCGTCTCGAGCGCCGCCACCGAAGTGCCCATATGGCGCACTTCGTCGATGAACTTCGCCAGGGCCGGATTGGTCTCCGCGGCCTTCTTGGCCAGCGGATGATCGGCGGCGATTGCCATGAACGAGGCGCCGAAAATGGTGTCCGGCCTTGTCGTGTAGACTTCCAGCTCATGCTCGCCGGCGATTTCCGAGGCCAGCGGCCAGCGGATCAGCAGGCCTTCCGAACGGCCGATCCAGTTCTGCTGCATCAGCTTCACTTTTTCGGGCCACTCGTCGAGACCGTCCAATGAATCCAGCAAATCCTGGGCAAAGTCGGTGATCTTGAAGAACCATTGCGTCAGCTCGCGCTGTTCAACTAGCGCACCGGAGCGCCAGCCGCGCCCGTCGATGACCTGCTCGTTGGCGAGCACCGTCATGTCCTCCGGATCCCAGTTGACCTTGGAGGATTTGCGCGTCACCAGCCCCTTCTCGACGAAGTCGAGGAACAGCATCTGCTGGCGGTGGTAGTAATCGACGTCGCAGGTGGCGAATTCGCGCGCCCAGTCCAGCGACAGGCCCATTACCTTGAGCTGCTCGCGCATGGCGGCGATGTTCTGGTAGGTCCATTCCTTGGGATGCACCTTGTTCTGCATCGCGGCGTTCTCAGCCGGCATGCCGAAGGCATCCCAGCCCATCGGATGCAGCACGTTGAAACCCTTGGCGCGCTTGTAGCGGGCCACCACGTCGCCCATCGTGTAATTGCGGGTATGGCCGATATGGATGCGCCCCGACGGATAGGGGAACATTTCCAGCACGTAGTATTTCGGACGCGGATCGTCATTGTGCGCTTCGAAAAGCTTCTTCTCGGCCCAGACCTTCTGCCATTTGGGTTCTGACGCGCGCGGGTTGTATCGTTCGGTTGCCATGGGACGTTTTTCACTTAAAAGCATACGGACTGCGGGCAAGAGCCCGGCAGTTCATGAAATGTGGTCCGGGTGTTCACCATGGTTTGGCAAACCCGTCAACCATATGGGCACCGCGGCTGACAAAAACGCGGGTCAAAACAGCGGGATTTGCATATGGGCGACACCGTTCAGCAGTTTTTCGCGGTCAAGGCGAAGATCGCCGCCGCCGAGCGGGAGGCCGGCCGTAAAGCCGGCGCGGTGACGCTGGTGGCAGTCTCCAAGACCTTCGACGCCGCCGACATAGGCCCGGTCATCGAGGCCGGCCAGCGCGTCTTCGGCGAAAACCGCGTGCAGGAAGCGCAAGGCAAATGGCCTGACCTGAAGGAAGCTTTCCCTGGCATCGAACTGCACCTGATCGGCCCGCTGCAGTCGAACAAGGCGAGGGAAGCGGTGGCGCTGTTCGAGGTCATCGAGACGGTCGACCGCGACAAGATCGCCGCGGAGCTCGCCAAGGAAATTGTCCGGCAAGGCCGTGCGCCAAAACTCTATGTCCAGGTGAACACCGGTTCCGAACCGCAGAAAGCCGGGATCGAACCGAGCGAGGCGGTCGCCTTCGTCAGACGCTGCCGGGAAGTGCACGGCCTCGGCATCGAAGGCCTGATGTGCATCCCGCCGGCGGACGAGAACCCCGGCCCCCACTTCGCCTTGTTGGAGAAACTCGGCAAGGAAGCCGGGGTCGCCAAACTGTCGATGGGCATGTCCGGCGACTTCGAGACCGCGATCGCCTTTGGCGCCACCAGCGTCAGGGTCGGTTCGGCGATTTTTGGAAGCCGGTAGTCCGAATTTCCAGCTTGCCGTGCATATCGCTGGGCCTGATCCACAAGCACCATTATACCAGTGCTTGAAACGAAACGTGCCGTTCCTATTTGCCTTGATGTCACCGCACATCCTCCTGGAGTCTCACGATGCGTTACAATCAGCTTGGAAACACGGGGCTATTCGTCTCCGAACTTTGCCTCGGCACCATGACCTTCGGCGCCGCCGGCCAGAACGCCCAATGGGGCCTGATCGCCAGCCTCGACCAGAAGGGCGTCAACGAGATCGTCGGCCGCTCGATCGCCGCCGGCGTCAACTTCTTCGACAAGGCCGACGTCTATTCCGTCGGCGAGTCCGAACGCCTGCTTGGTCAGTCGCTTAGGGATCTCGGTGTTACCCGGTCAAACGTGGTCATCGCCACCAAGGTCCACGGCGCCATGGGTGAGGGACCAAACCAGCGCGGCTCCTCGCGCGGCCATATCATGGATTCGGTCGACGCCAGCTTGGAGCGGCTGCAGCTCGACCATATCGATCTCTATCAGTTGCACGGCACCGATGCGGTGACGCCGATCGACGAGACGCTGCGGGCACTTGATGATCTCGTCTCCAGCGGAAAGGTCCGCTATGTCGGCGTCTCCAACTGGCAGGCTTGGCGCATCGCCAAGGCGCTCGGCATCGCCGACCGCAAGGGCTTTGCCCGCTTCGAGACCGTCCAGTCCTATTATTCGATCGCCGGCCGCGACCTCGAACGCGAGATCGTGCCGCTGATCAACGAGGAGAAGCTCGGCCTGATGGTGTGGTCGCCGATGGCTGGCGGGCTGCTGTCCGGCAAATATGGGCCCGGCGCGCCGGGCAATGGCGAGGGCCGCCGCGCGTCCTTCAACTTCCCGCCGGTCAACGAGGACCGCGCCTGGGCGGCGGTCGCCGTCATGCGGGAGGTCGCCGAGAAGCATGATGTCGGCGTCGCGACCGTGGCGCTCGGCTATGTCCTGGCCAAGCCTTTCGTGATGAGCGTGATCATCGGCGCCAGCCGCATGGACCAGCTCGAGCAGAACCTTGCCGCCACCAGCCTCAAGCTCGATGCCGACGATCTCGCCAGGCTTGACGAAGTGAGCGCACTACCCGCCGAATATCCCGGCTGGATGGTCGAACGCCAGGGCGCCGGCCGTCGTCCGGCGCCTTTCGTGCCGAAGGCATAGCGCGTACCGCTGGCAAGCCGGTCCTTCTACGCCGCGCGTCTCATCGACGCGCGGCTTCGATTACAGCCGAACGGTCTCGGCAAGAAAGTCGAGAAAGGCCCGCACACGTGCCGGCAGGTGTTTGCCCTGGCCGACATAGACAGCATGCGTCGGCTCTTCGTCGCCGGGGTTGAAATCTTCCAGCAGCGGCACCAGCCTGCCGGCGGCGATGTCGGGCTCGACATGCCAGCGCGCCAGTCGGGCAATGCCGGCCCCGGCGACGGTCGTTTGGCGCATCGCCTCGCCATCGGTCAATGCCAGGTTTCCGACAACCGGGGTGATCACCGGCGCGCCTGCCGTATCGATAAAAGGCCAGCCGTCGATATGCCGCGCGAAACTGAAGGCGAGCATGTTGTGACGCCCGAGATCGGACAGCGTGCGCGGCGTGCCATGTGCTTCGAGATAGGAAGGTGCCGCGACCACCACCATTCGGCTTTGACCGAGCTTGCGCGCCACCAGCCTCGATTCGCGCAGCGGCCCGGCGCGGATCGCGACATCGGCCCGCTCTTCCAGCAGGTCGACCACGCTGTCGGTCAGCACAGCCTCGACGAAAATTTCGGGATAGCGCTCCAGAAAGCGCGGCAGCAGTTCCATTAGCCGGTGTTGGCCGAACGGCACGTAGCTGTTAACTCTCAGCCTGCCGCGCGGCGCGGCTCCTGCCGCCGCTTCACGCTCGGCCTTATCCATGTCGGCGAGCACGCGCACGCCGCTGTCGTAGAACGCCGTCCCTTCCGGCGTGAGCTGGAGCTTGCGCGTCGAGCGGCTGACAAGCCGCGCCCCAAGCCGGGTTTCGAGCCGTGCTATCAGCTTGCTCACCGCCGATGGCGTCATCCGCAGCCGCCGCGCCGCGGCCGAAAAACTACCCGCCTCGACGACGCGCACGAAGACTTCGATCTCGCCGGAACGGTTGATGTCGGGCCTGGCCATCTGTGAATCTATTTCACAAGAAGTATGCCTTGGGCAAGTCTGGTTCACAACATCGCGGATCATGATCTTCAGGGCCGGGGCGCGGACTGAGCGTCCTTCGCCGACAGATGGGACCATCGCCATGCCTCTTGCTCTTTATGCCCTCGCCGCCGGTGCTTTTGGCATCGGTGTTACCGAATTCGTCATCATGGGCCTGCTTATCGATGTCAGCAAAGACCTCGGCGTGTCGATCTCCGCCGCCGGCCAATTGATCTCTGCTTATGCGCTCGGTGTCGTCATCGGTGCACCCTTGTTGACCATTGCCACGGGCAACTGGCCGCGCAAAACCGTGCTGCTGGCGCTGATGGCGATCTTCACGATTGGCAACCTCGCTTGTGCGCTGGCGCCCGATTACTGGACGCTGATGGGTGCCCGCATCATCACCGCCTTCGCCCACGGCACCTTCTTTGGCGTCGGCTCGGTCGTCGCCACTGGTCTGGTCGCGCCCAACAGGAAGGCTTCGGCGATCGCGCTGATGTTCACCGGCCTGACCATCGCCAACATCTTAGGCGTGCCCTTCGGCACCTGGCTCGGCCAAGCCTTTAGCTGGCGTGCGACCTTCTGGGCGGTGACCGCCGTCGGCCTGGCGGCCTTCGCCGTCATCCTCGCCCTGGTGCCGCGCGGCCAGGCAGCGCCCGAGAAGAGCGATCTGCGCGCCGATCTCGCCGTTCTGCGCCGCACGCCCGTCCTGCTCGGCCTCGCCACCACGGTGCTCGGCTATGCCGGCGTCTTCGCCGTCTTCACCTACATCGCCCCGTTGCTCACCGAGATCAGCGGCTTCAGCGAAGCCGCTGTATCGCCGATCCTGCTCGTCTTTGGCGGCGGCCTCATCGCCGGCAATCTCGCCGGCGGCAAGATCGCCGATCGCTGGCTGGTGCCGGCGGTGCTCGGCAGCCTCGTGGTGCTGGCGCTGGTGCTTGCCACGATGAGCTTCGCCATCCACAGCCAGGTCATGGCCGTGATCTATGTCGGCCTGCTCGGCGCCGCCGCCTTCGCCACAGTGGCGCCGCTGCAGATGTGGGTGCTGGAAAAGGCGCAAGGCGCCGGCCAGAGCCTGGCCTCATCGTTCAACATCGCCGCCTTCAATCTCGGCAATGCGGCCGGCGCCTGGCTTGGCGGCGCGGTCATCGCCCATGGCCTTGGACTGGGTTCGCTCACCTGGGTCGCCGCCCTGCTGCCGCTCGCGGCGCTCGCCGTGGCCGGACTGGCGCTCCGCCTTGATGGTGGCACCACATCAGGTGCGCCTGTCTCCGTCCGGTCGTGACGCCAGCCGACACCCGAATCCTCTCGACCTCTTCACAAAACACCAGGAGCAAGAAAATGGACTATCGACGTCTCGGCGCATCGGGCCTGAAGGTCCCGGCGCTTTCATTCGGCGCGGGCACCTTCGGCGGCTCCGGCCCGCTGTTCGGCGCCTGGGGCAACAGCGACGCGCAGGAAGCGCGGCGGCTGATCGACATCTGTCTCGAGGCCGGCGTCAACCTGTTCGACACGGCGGACGTCTATTCGAACGGCGCCTCGGAGGAGGTGCTCGGCGAAGCGATCAAGGGCCGTCGCGACGCGGTGCTGATCTCGACCAAGACGGCGCTGCCGATGGGCGACGGGCCGGGCGACTACGGCTCCTCGCGCTCGCGGCTGATCAAGTCGGTCGACGCCGCGCTGAAGCGCCTCGGCACCGATTATATCGACCTGCTGCAACTGCACGCCTTCGATGCCGGCACGCCGATCGATGAGGTGCTGTCGACGCTGGATGACCTCGTTCGCTCGGGCAAGCTGCGCTATGTCGGCGCCTCCAACTTCTCCGGCTGGCAAGTGATGAAGTCGCTCGGCTTGGCGGAGAAGCACGGCTATCCCCGCTACGCCGCGCATCAGGTCTACTATTCGCTGCTCGGCCGCGATTACGAATGGGAACTGATGCCGCTTGGCCTCGACCAGGGCGTCGGCGCGCTGGTCTGGAGCCCGCTCGGCTGGGGCCGCCTGACCGGCAAGATCCGCCGTGGCCAGCCTCTGCCGGAAAAGAGCAGGCTGCACGAGACGGCTGATTTCGGGCCGCCGGTCGGGGACGAGCATCTCTATCGGGTCATGGATGAGCTCGACGCGGTGGCGCAGGAAACCGGCAAGACCGTGCCGCAGATCGCCATCAACTGGCTGCTGCGGCGTCCGACCGTTTCCTCCGTCATCATCGGCGCCCGCAATGAAGAGCAGCTGCGGCAGAACCTTGGCGCCGTCGGCTGGGCGCTGACGCCGGAGCAGGTGAAGAAGCTCGACGCCGCAAGCGAAGTCACCGCGCCTTACCCGTACTTCCCCTATCGCCGTCAGGAAGGCTTCGCCCGGCTGAACCCGCCGGCGGTTTGAGCCGCGCTGGCGTTGAAGCTGCCAATCTCCCCCGCAAAAGGGGGGAGATCAGCTGTATCACCGCTCAATGCAGCACGAACTCCCCATCCACCTTGCGCCATTCATTCGGCGCGATCAGCTTCTGGTGCGTGTAGAGCACCGAATGCAGCGGCCCGTCGAGCTTGGCTTTCCAGAATTCGATGAACCGGATCAGCACCGGAAACTTCGGAGCGATGTCGTAGTCCTGCCAGACGAAGCTCTGCAGGAGATGCGGGTGGTCGGGGAAATGATAAAGAATCTTGGCCGTGGTCAGGCCGTAGCCTTTGAGCATCAGGTCCATTTCAAGATGGTCGTGCATTATGGTCCCCTTGGGCGGTCCCCTGGTTGATTCTCCTTTCCTCCCAGCTGCCAATTGTGCGCGCCGTTACTTAACTGTCTATTGATTTTTGTTGATCTCAAAGGGAAGTTTTCGCGTAAAAACATGCGGTTAGCAGCGAACCACGTCGAGTGCTGACAGTTCCGGAAAGCGCCCCTGCGGCATCCCGCCGCGCGAATCCAACGTCTAATGTTGCCGTCGCGACGGAACTGGTAATAATGCCGCCGAATTCGCGGCTGCGTCGCCGCGATCCCGCGGGCGTTTCAAGCCGGCGGACTGTTCGGGAGGAAAGCCAAGAAATGTCCGAGGTTCATGTCCATCGCGTCCAGCCGGCGTGGAAGAAGAACGCCCTGATCGACAATGACACCTACCTCAAATGGTATGCCGACAGCGTGAAGAACCCGGACAAGTTCTGGGGCAAGCACGGCAAGCGCATCGACTGGTTCAAGCCCTTCTCCAAGGTCAAGAACACCTCCTTCGACGGCAAGGTCTCGATCAAGTGGTTCGAGGATGGCCAGACCAATGTCTCGTACAATTGCATCGACCGCCACCTGAAGAAGCGCGGCGACCAGACCGCCATCATCTGGGAAGGCGACAACCCCTACGACGACAAGAAAATCACCTACAACGAACTCTACGGGCACGTCTGCCGGCTCGCCAATGTGATGAAGAAGCACGGCGTCAAGAAAGGCGACCGCGTCACCATCTACATGCCGATGATCCCGGAGGCGGCCTACGCGATGCTGGCCTGCACGCGTATCGGCGCTATCCATTCGGTCGTCTTCGGCGGCTTTTCGCCGGACGCCTTGGCCGGCCGCATCGTCGATTGCGAATCGACCTTCGTCATCACCGCCGATGAGGGTCTGCGCGGCGGCAAGCCCATTCAGCTCAAGGAAAACACCGACAAGGCGATCGACATCGCCGCCAAGCACCATGTCAAGGTCAAGACCGTTGTGGTCGTGCGCCGCACCGGCGGCAAGATCGGCTGGGCGCCGGGACGCGATGTCTGGTATCACGACGAAGTCGCGACGGTTAAGTCTGATTGCAAGCCGGAGAAGATGAAGGCGGAGGATCCGCTGTTCATCCTCTACACGTCGGGCTCGACCGGCAAGCCGAAAGGCGTGCTGCATACCACCGCCGGCTACCTCGTCTATGTGTCGATGACGCACCAATATGTCTTCGACTATCATGACGGCGACATCTATTGGTGCACCGCAGATGTCGGCTGGGTGACCGGCCACAGCTACATCGTCTACGGGCCGCTCGCCAACGGCGCCACCACGCTGATGTTCGAGGGCGTGCCGAACTACCCCTCTCAGTCGCGCTTCTGGGAAGTCATTGACAAGCACAAGGTCAACATCTTCTACACCGCGCCGACGGCGCTGCGCGCGCTAATGGGTGCCGGCGACGCGCATGTGAAGAAGACCTCTCGCAAGTCGCTGCGCGTGCTGGGCTCGGTCGGCGAGCCGATCAACCCGGAAGCATGGGAGTGGTATTTCAACGTCGTCGGCGACGGCAGGGTCCCGATCGTCGATACATGGTGGCAGACCGAGACCGGCGGCATCCTGATCACGCCGCTGCCGGGCGCCACCGACCTCAAGGCGGGTTCGGCGACACGGCCCTTCTTCGGCATCAAGCCGCAGCTGGTCGATAGCGAGGGCAAGGTGGTGGACGGTGCGGCCGACGGCAACCTCTGCATCACCGATTCCTGGCCCGGCCAGATGCGCACCGTCTATGGCGATCACGACCGTTTCGTGCAGACCTATTTCTCCGCCTACAAAGGAAAATACTTCACCGGTGACGGCTGCCGCCGCGACGCCGATGGCTACTACTGGATCACCGGCCGCGTCGACGACGTCATCAACGTCTCCGGCCACCGCATGGGCACGGCCGAGGTCGAATCGGCCCTGGTCAGCCATGACAAGGTTTCCGAGGCCGCCGTCGTCGGCTATCCCCATGATATCAAGGGCCAAGGCATCTATTGCTACGTCACCCTGATGGCCGGCGGGCAGCCGAGCGAGGATCTGCGCAAGGAGCTTGTCGCCCATGTCCGCAAGGAGATTGGCGCCATCGCCACGCCGGACAAGATCCAGTTCGCGCCCGGCCTGCCCAAGACGCGTTCGGGCAAGATCATGCGGCGCATCCTGCGCAAGATCGCCGAGGATGATTTTTCCGCGCTCGGCGACACCTCGACGCTTGCCGATCCGGCCGTGGTCGACGACCTCGTTGCCAACAGGCAGAACAAGAAGGGCTGATGCGGGAAGACGCGGTATTGGGCACCGTCACTCAGTTGTGGCGCTATCCGGCAAGTTCGCTCGCCGGCGAGCGCCGGGACACCATCCTGGTTGGACCGGCTGGGATCGAGGGCGACCGCCTGTTCGGCCTTGTCGATGCTTCGGACAATGAGATCGCCCGGCCCGATCGTGACGCCAAGTGGAACAAGGTGCCGCGCATCCGCACCCGGCTGAGCCGCGACAGCGAACTGGAAATCGCCGTCCCCGATGGCGACTGGCTCGCCGCCCCCGGCGCCGAATGCGACCGCGTCGTGTCGGCCTATCTCGGCTTCCGCGCCTCGATCCGGCCGTTCCGCGGGGAGAACGCGGCCGGCTATGCCGGGCCGCTGACCGCGGAGCGCTACCGCAAGGCACCGATCCATCTCCTGACCACCGCCTCGCTGGCACGGCTGGAGGCGCTCCATCCGGAGGGGGTCGCCGATCCGCGCCGCTTCCGTCCCAACATCGTCGTCGACATGGCCTCGGTCGACGGCTCGTTTCCTGAAACCGAATGGATCGGCAAGAAGCTCGCCATCGGCGACCTCGTCCTGACCATCTCCGAGCCGTGCCGCCGCTGCGGCTTCACCATCATCTCCCAGGACGGTTTCGACGATGATCCGGGCATCCTGCGCAATCTGGTCCGCCACAACGCCCACAATCTCGGCGTCTACTGCACCGTCGACCGGCCGGGTCGTGTCGAGACCGGCGCGCCGATGCGGTTCGTCTGACCTTCCGGCCCAAGCCTATCGATAAAGATCCGCCCGCGTCGGTGGCAGGCCGCTCGGGCCTCGCGCGCGTTTGGTGGCGACAGTCTGGAATATCTGCGCCGAGGCGCGTTCGAAGGTGATGGAGCACCCGCTCAGGTAAAGCAGCCACAGCCGCGCCTTGGCTTCGCCGACCTCGGCGATCGCCTCGTCGAACCGCGCCTGCAGACGCTCGGCCCAAAGCCTGCAGGTGCGGGCATAGTGCTCGCGCAAATTCTCGACGTCATAGACGAGGAAGCCGTGTGCTTCGAGATTGCCTGATGTCATGCCGATCGTGTCGAGTTCGCCACCCGGGAAGATGTATTTGATCAGCGCCTTGTATTCCGGCCCCTTGCGCAGGGTCTTCTTGATGTCGCCCTTGCTGCGCCTTGTGATGGCGTGATGCAGATAGATGCCGCCCGGTTTCAGCAGCCGGTGGACAGCGGAGAAATAAGCGGCATGGTTTGCCAGGCCCAGATGCTCGAACATGCCGATGGACGATATCTTGTCGAAGGTGCCGGTGAGCTCCGCATAGGACTTTATCTCGATGGTGATCTTGTCCTCCAGACCCTCGGCGCGAATGCGCTCGCGCGCTAGTGAGGTCTGGGCTTGCGACAGCGAGACGCCGTGTCCGACGACACCATAGTTTTTCGCGGCGTGGATCAGCATCGCGCCCCAGCCGCAGCCGATGTCGAGCAATCTTTCGCCGGGCTTCAGCCGAAGCTTGCGGCAGATATGGTCGAGCTTGTCGACCTGCGCTTCGTCGATGCCGTTTGCGAAATCCTGGAAATACCCGCAGCTATAGACCATGCGCTCGTCGAGAAAGAGCCCGTAAAAGGCGTTCGAGATATCATAGTGATGCTGGATCGCCTCCTTGCTGGAGCCGCTGACGAACGGGTTGCGCCCGGCGAGATCAACTCGCGACGCCATCTGCTTTCTCGAAAACAGCACCGCCGGCAAGTCACGCAGAAGCGCCCGTTTCGGCAATGCCTTCAGCTTCGACCGCAGCTTGCCCGTCGAAGGCAGGGCATAGAAATCGAACAGCGATCCGTCCTCGATGTCGACTGCCTTGGAAATCCACATCTCGATAAGAGTCGACAGGGACGGTCGGCGAACGATCTGCCAGACAATATCGTGGTCGTTGATGATCAGCACGGGGCCGGTGGCGGGGCCGATCCGCTCGCCGGTCCACAGCCTGACCGCGAAGCCGGGCTTGATCGCCTCGACTACCGTTCGAACGATGCGCGCAGCTCTTTCGGTGGCGTCCATGCCCTTCCCCGCAGTCGATGACGCGATGTTGTCTTTTTGGGCCGCGGATCGCAAGCACGTCACGCTTTTTCCACCCGGCATCTTGTCATTTGCTGCAACGCACCCCATCATGAGTGTGTGTTCAACAAATCGAAAGGAGGTGATCCGATGTCGAGTGATTTCGTTTTCCAGAACGTGGGCTCAGCGGATTGCACTTTCGGGAAGCAGTCTTCCCGTTAAGGCGCGAGATGCGCGGTCGGTGACGTAAGCGTCACCACCATTGAGCCGCGCCATGGACGGAAACACGGAAGGCCGCCGGCTTCGAAAGAAGCGGCGGCCTTTTCCTTTTTACGGTCTATTGGGTCAGTACGACCTTTTCGGTGTTGCGGATGATTTCCTGAAAGGCATTATCCAATTCCAGCCCGGTGGACACCTCGAAATAATGTCTCTCGGCGGCGGAGGCGTCTTTCGAAGAACAATCCTTTAGCACCGCCTTTGCCTGATCCCTCTCGGTTGCCGACATATCCTTTTCGTTGAGGTCGAAGCCGATGGTGAAAATCTCGATGTCGTCATTTTTCATATTGTCGCACAGCGTTTCAGCATTGCCGCGCGCAAGATTGCCCTGGCTGTTGTATCTCCCAGCAACACCCGCGAAGGCGGTATTGAACTGGCCATCGGTCATCAGGATCGCAACCTTGGCGACCTTCTTCGCATCGGCGTTCGAAGCGCCGTTGCCGAGACCGGCATTCTCGATCGCAGCGCGCCATTGCGGCGACAGCATGTAATAGGTCCACTGAATGGCGATCGCGCCGGCCGTATAACCATCGGCCTGGAAGTCGTCGATCGAATCAAGCAATGCCTCCGAATCCGCGGTCAGCGGGATCACTTGCGCGTCAGGACACTTGTTCATTCCCTGGTCGCTGAGATGATCGTCCCGATTCACCAGGGCATAATATTTCTTGCCGTTCCTGTCTGTGCGAACCGTGTCAGGGCCATCGGCGCTCAAGTCGGCATCGCCGTTCTTATTCTTGCGCTCTGTGGCGCAATTATCCGGGTGTGGCATGGCCGCCCCAACTATGGAGACGTAGTCGCTGAAGGTCGGCAGCAGATTTTTGCCCGTCTTGGCAACGAGAAGCGAACTGCCGGCGACGGGTGGTAGTTCGGAACTCCCTTGCTTCTCGGCATAGACGTTTTCGGCCAGTTTTCCGGCGTTCACGCCAGATGCGTAGGGCACAATCGCGACACGGACGCGGGGGTTCTTCGGGTCTTGGTTCTCGAGCATCGTCTTGACGGCGTTCGTCGCAGCGACTTTCAGATCGCCGATCTTGTTGACGTTGCCCCGCTTGGCCATCGATCCCGTTATGTCGAGCATCATGGCCACCTCTATCTGCTTGTCGGAATAGAGCGCTTTGGTGGAAGCGCCGACGCGCTGCATGTCACCGGTGCTGAACAACGGGAAATAGAGGCCGACATCGACGTGGGCATCCGCCTGGACCGTGTTGGCGGTCCTGTCGACGATCAGCTTGTCGAGCACGATCTGGCCAGCGTGCAGAATGCCCCCCGTGCCGTTGGCGTCGAGAAAGGCCTGCACGGATTTGTTTGCGTCGGCCTCCTTGATGGCGCCGGTGGTCAGGTCACGTGCCGTCGATGTCACTGCCGCGTCGATCACGCCCTGCAGGCTCGATCTGGCGTTGTAGAGCTGCGTGATATTGACCGAGAAGCCTGCGGCCAGCGCCAAGACCGAGGCAGCAAAGCCGAACAGGACCGCGAAATTTCCACTGCGGTCTCTGGCGAAGCCGCCGACCGCGTGAACAAGACCCCCGTAATTCCGCATCCAACAGCCTCCACTTGCCTCGGCCTCGTCGCCGCATCGGGGGCAATGCAGGATTCCAGCCGGAACGGGAGGCGACCCGATCCGCGATCGGGAATTCACCAGCAGAACATTGCTTTTATTGGATTTTCACGGGGTAAGAAGGTGAACGGTCGGTAAACGTCAGCGTGTATCCGCGCGCACCTTTACCGGACGCTTACCATGCCCATAGCGAAGTGCTGGTCCGGTGTCTGGCGACGTCTTGTTGCGGCACAGCATCTCTGTGCCGAAGCGGGCCAACTGTCCCAGGATTGCGAAGCATGTCGAGGCACAAACCCGGCCAGGTGTGTTGAGATTCATGTCAGGCCAAGCCATTTGCAGCCCGGCCTCACCTGAATATCAACGCAGTTAGGCCAGCATCCGCGCGCTGACCGTCCTGTCGATGCCGTGATAGGGTGGATTGAACAGCCTGCCTTCCTGTTCGTAGGTCCATACCTTGAACAAGCTCAGCCGGTGCGGGCCGAAACTGTGCAGCAAGGGAACGTCGGTGGCGTCGCGGCCGCGCGCAATGACGACGCGACCGGTCCTCGGCCGGTTGTGGCGCGGGTCGAACGTATACCACTTGCCGTCCAGGAAGGCTTCCATCCAGGCCGAGAAATCCATCGGCGCGGGATCCGCCGGCACGCCGATATCGCCGAGGTAGCCGTTCACGTAGCGCGCCGGAATGTTCATGCAGCGGCAGAGCGTGATCGCCAGATGGGCAAAGTCTCGGCACACCCCGACACGTTCCTCGTGCGCTTGCGCGGCGGTGCGGGTCGAACGGGCATAGCCGTAGCCGAAGGACAGGCGGTTATGGACATAGTCGACGATCGCCTGCACCCGCGCCCAGCCGGAAGGAAGATGGCCGAAGAGCTGCCAGGCAAGGTTACTCAGATGATCCGTCTCGCAATAGCGGCTGCCCAGGAGATAGAACAGCACCTCGTCAGGCAGCTCGGCGACGGGCATTTCCCGGGCCAGCGTATTGACCTCATCCGTCTCGCCGCTGTCCTCCACGACCGCGTCATAAAGGATGCGAAAGCCGCCGGCCGGCGCCGTGAAGCGGCGGCAGGCATTGCCGTGCAGGTCATGATAGAGTCTGGTCGGCACCGAAGGCGAGGTCAGGACACGCGTCTGCCGCTTGATGTCGGCCTGCCTGTCCTTGTGAATCTCGAGCAGCGAAATCACCGGAGTGGCCTCGGCGCATTCGATGGCAATCTCATAGCCGAGGCGTATCAGCATGGGCGTCGTCCCTTGGTTCGCGTGGTGGGAATTGTACGTTTGAAACGTTGCAAGGTGACGGTGGTTCCCTGGATCGCGCCCCAAATGCGCTCGCGCGCCTTTCCATGTCACCGCCTTGGCGTTACGGTTGCGTCCTCCCTCGACCCCTCCCCCGCACTTCAAGGAAAATCATGTTTGCTGGCAGAAAATTCGCCGCCTTCCTCTTCGATATGGACGGCACGCTCATCAATTCCATCGCCTCGGCGGAGCGGGTCTGGGGCGATTGGGCGCAGCGCCACGGCCTCGATGTCGCGGCCTTCCTGCCGACGATCCACGGCGTACGGGCGATCGAGACCATCACCGCCCTGGCGCTTCCGGGCGTCGACCCGAGACACGAAGCGGATCTGCTGCTGAAGGCCGAGGCCGACGATCTCGACGGCATCGTCCAGATCGCCGGCGCCGTGGCATTCCTCAAATCCCTGCCGCCGGAGCGCTGGGCGATCGTAACCTCGGCGCCACGCTCGTTGGCGCTTGCACGCATGAAGGTCGCCGGCATTCCCGTCCCCGCGGTCCTCGTCGCGGCGGAGGACGTTTCCCGCGGCAAGCCGGCGCCAGATTGCTTCCAGCTCGGCGCAAGACGCCTTGGCTTCGACGCGCGCGATTGCCTGGTGTTCGAGGACGCCCCGGCCGGCATCGCGGCGGCGGAGGCGGCGGGCGCTTCGGTCATGGTGATCAACGCCACGCACCAGCACCCCCTGGCAACACAGCACGCCGCGATATCAGGTTATGACGCAATCGGCATCACCGTCGACGAGCGAGGCTGGGTTGCGCTCGAGCCGCAGCGCAACGCTGCTTGAGATCAGTCGCTAGAAATCACTGGTCAGGCCTTTGACCTCCCAGTCACCATAGCGGCCGGGCTCCTTGCCGCCACGGCCGCCGATCTCCCGCGGAAGTGCTGCTTCCTTGCGGCGGTAGTCCTGCCGCCTTGCCTCGGCTTCCTGCAGCGCGCGGCGGGCGGCGGGCGTCAGCTCCCGTGGCGGCGTGCCATCGTCCGGGCCGGGCGGCGTTTTACTGGTTTCGTCGTTCATGCGATATTTCCAGTGGATTGAAACGGGAACGGGCGTTTCCCATCATATAGCGATGACCTCACGAGGATCGAGCCTTTTTCACCACCATCCGGACAGGAGCAGACGATGAATACCATTCGCACCGCCATGCTTCTCGCCGCCATGACGGCGCTGTTCATGGGCGTCGGCTTTTTGATCGGCGGTTCGGGCGGCATGATGATCGCGTTGGTCATTGCCGCCGGCACCAATTTGTTCAGCTACTGGAACGCCGACAAGATGGTGCTGTCGATGAATCGCGCCGTCGAGGTCGACGAGAAAAACGCGCCGGAATATTACGCCATCGTCCAGGCGCTGGCCAAGCAGGCCGGCCTGCCGATGCCCAGGACCTATCTGATCGACAATCCGCAACCGAATGCCTTTGCCACCGGACGCAATCCGCAGAACGCGGCGGTCGCCGCCTCCACCGGCCTGCTGCAGCGGCTGACCCATGAGGAGGTCGCCGCCGTGATGGCGCATGAGCTCGCCCATGTCCAGCACCGCGACACGCTGACCATGACCATCGTGGCCACCTTTGCCGGCGCCATCTCGATGCTCGGCAATTTCGCCTTTTTCCTCGGCGGCAGCCGCGAAAACAACAATCCATTCGGCTTTGTCGGCGTGCTGGCGGCGATGATCGTGGCGCCCTTCGCCGCCATGATCGTGCAGATGGCGGTCAGCCGTACTCGCGAGTACGAGGCCGACCGGCGCGGCGCCGAAATCTGTGGACACCCGCTGTGGCTGGCCTCCGCGCTTGACAAGATCGCCAGCGGGGCCGAACGCATTCCCAATCCCGATGCCGAGCGCAATCCGGCGATGGCGCATCTCTTCATCATCAACCCCCTGCATGGCGAGCGCATGGACAGTCTGTTCTCCACCCATCCGAGCACCGACAACCGCATTGCCGCGCTGCAGGCGATGGCACAGCGGATGGGCGAAGGCGCTCCGCCAGCCACGCAGCGCCAAGCGCCGATGTCAACGCAGGCTGACGAGCCGGAGATGACCGGACCGTGGGGCAAGCCAACCGCGCCAGAACCGGCGACCGGGCCGGCCAGCCCAAAATCCAATCCGTGGGGTCGCAATCCGACCGGGCCCAAGGGCCGGTGGTCGTGAGTGTCGCGGGCAGGGCACCTCGACGCACGGTTCCAGGCGATCAGGATCACAATGCCGGCGGCGAATTCGTTGCCGGCCTTGCCGCGCGCAAGGCGGCGGCACGGCTGCTGGCCGCCGTCATCGACGCCCGCACGCCGCTCGACGGCCTGACCGATCACGAGAACGGCCATCCGCAATACAAGGCGCTCGATCTGCGCGACCGTGGCCTGGTACGCGCCATACTGGTCACCGCGCTGCGCTACCGCATGACCATAGCGGGGCTCCTGGCGCGGCGCCTGGAAAAGCTGCTGCCGCCCAACGCGACCGCCTTGTCGCATATCCTGCATGTGGCGGCGGCGCAGATCCTGTTCCTCGATATTCCCGACAGCGCCGCCGTCGACCTCGCGGTGACCCACGCCAAGTCCGATCCTCGCACGCAGCGCTTTTCCGGCCTGGTCAACGGTGTGCTGCGCACGCTCGCGCGGGCCAAGGAATCCGAGCTTCCGGCCGCGCTTGCCGCCACCGACGAAGCGCCGAAATGGTTTTCCGACCGGCTGAAGGCCGCCTATGGCGCCGAGAAGGCCCGGCAGATCCTGGCTGCCCACCGCCACGAGGCGCCGGTTGATTTCTCGGTCAAGGCCGATCCCGAACTCTGGGCCGAAAAGCTTGGCGGCATTGTCCTGCCGACGGGCACGGTTCGGGTGGAGAAGCTTGCCGGCGCTGTCACCGAATTGCCGGGCTTCGCGGAGGGTGCATGGTGGGTCCAGGACGCGGCCGCCAGCTTGCCGGCAAGACTGTTCGGCGATGTCAGCGGATTGCGCGTCGCCGATCTCTGCGCCGCGCCCGGCGGCAAGACCGCGCAGCTCATTCTCGCCGGTGCCAAGGTCACCGCCGTCGACACTTCGAAGAACCGGCTGGCGCGGTTGACGCAGAACCTTGCCCGCCTCGGCCTCTCCGCCGAAATCGTCCAGGCCGATCTGCTCAAATACGAGCCGGCGGAGTTGTTCGACGCCGTGCTTCTCGACGCGCCATGTTCCTCGACCGGCACCGTTCGGCGACATCCCGACGTGCCGTGGACCAAGACGGCGGCGGACGTCGAAAAACTCGCCGACCTGCAACGCAGGCTGCTCGCCCGCGCCGTGATGCTGGTCAGGCCCGGCGGCCAGATCGTCTTTTCCAATTGTTCGCTCGATCCGCGGGAAGGCGAGGAACTCTATCGCGCCTTCCTGGTCGACAATCCGGGGGTGACCACCGATCCGATCCGGCCGAATGAATTTGCCTGTCTCGACCCGTTCCTCACATCCGATGGCACGCTGCGCACCACGCCCGCCGACATGGTGCTGGGCGCACCCGAGATTTCCGGTCTCGACGGCTTCTACGCGGCCCGCATGCGACGCGCAGGCTAAAGCAATCCCAGGAAAAGCGTGTAACGGTTTTCCGTCCGGAATTGCGTGAAGACAAAGAGTTAGAGCGGGCGGCGATTCCATCGAACGCTGAACGCTCTAAAGCATGTCATCAAGGCTCCAATGATTGCCCCAGCGGGCATCGATTTCGTCGTCGACATTCTGGTAGCGGATATCCGTCGACAGCCGGATCAGCCCATCGAGGCTCTGGTTGGTCGTCGAGGCATGGATCATGTAGGGCGAGTGAAGGACGATGTCGCCCGCTTCGAAATCCGCCATCAGCCAGCGCGTGTCGAACCGCTCCGCCATATCGGGCAGGTCCTTCGACACCCAGCCGCCCTCACTCATGTTGCGATTATAGGCACTGATGCGCTCCTGCGGACTGAGAGCGGAATTGTCCTTGTTGAACTGTCTCTCCAGGGCGGCGCCGACGGCGTGTGATCCCTCCAGGTAGACCAGGCCGCCCATGTCGATGGTCGTGTCGCCGATCGGTATCCAGGTCGTCACCACCCGGTCGGTGCCTCCGCGCAGATAGACGAGATCGTAATGCGCCGGCGTCGCGGTGGCCGTTCCAGGCAAGGTGAAGCGCATGATCTTGCGTTTGTGCAGATAGGATAGGCCGCCCACGAAAGCGTCCATCAAGCGCGACAGGCGCGGCTGCGCGCAAAAGCCTTCATAGCCGGTTGACCGGACCACCGACATCAGCCGGCGCTCGGCGAGCTGACGGTCGATGGCACGATCCGAAGCGATGCCGAGCGAGGGATCCGTCCCGGGTTCCAAAAGCCCGCTCTCGGCAAGATGGGAAAGCACCCAGCCACGAAAATCGATCACTTCCCTGCGGGGCAAAAGGCCCTTCAGCCAGACATAGCCTTGGGTCGCATAAAGATGCCGGATGGCTTCAATGCCGACGGACGGGTCGGTCGCGGAAAGGTATCCGAGCCTGTTCGGCATTGTCGACAGCAGCTTGCCGTCAGCTGTGAGGGCAACCGGCGGGGTGTCCGGAAATGCCTGCTCATCCGTTGATACCGACATTTCAATCACCTGGATCGGTTCGACCTTGGCCGGAGAATACCTTATCATTCGGAGCGCTCCTATGGATAGGAAACCGACCTCCATTTGCTCATGCCGTTTCAGCCGCGCATCCTGTTGGCCAGGCAATTGCTGGCGGCGACCGATTCGATCGAACGGTCGCGACGAGGGTCGGTATCGGCGATGCCCTCCGCGTCCCGCGGCCCTTTCTGGACCACGAAAACTGCTGGCCCAGCGCGTTTGGCCGCCGCCGCAAGAGGACATAAGTCGCAGGAAAACCGGCTGTATGGCCCGGAAAAGACGTGACTTTTTTTAGGGCGACCCGGCCACGGCCCCGTTGCGCGCCTTACCGAGGCGAAATCCGCCTTCGCATAAGTTCTTGAATCATATAAGCTTGTGCTTGGGATAGAGGACGATCAGGAGGGGTTTTGGCACTTGCTGCCGGCAACACGACGCGTCTGTGGACGCTGGTCGCGAAGGAGTTCTGGCGCAAGACGCGCCGGCGCCTGCGCGCCGGGCCGATCTATCGCTGGCGCTATTCGGGCCGCACGCCCGAACGTGTCCTGATCGCACCGCCGGACCTGCGCCTCGCCGATCCGCAGATCGCGCTCGAGATCTACTACGGCCGTTATCCCCTGTCCGGCCACCTGGTCGAGACCGGCGGCAAATCCCCTTTCCAGATCAATGTCCCCAATCACGGTTGGCAGAAAACGCTGCATGGCTTCCGCTGGCTGCGCCATATGCGCGCCGCCGGCACCGAGCTTGCCGCCGCCAACGCCCGTGCCCTGGTTTCGGACTGGATCGCCATGCATGGCAATCATATTTCGGGCGTTGCCTGGGAGCCAGGCACGACCGCCAAACGCATCATTGCCTGGCTGCAGCACTCCTCCATCGTGCTGCAGGGTGCCGAGTTCCCCTTCTACCGCGCTTTCCTGAAATCGCTGGCCATGCAGATCCGCTATCTCAGGTCGATGGCGCGCGAAATGCCCGACGGCAAGGACCGGCTGCGCGCCCGCATCGCGCTGGCCTTCGCGGCGCTGTCCCTGCCGGCGCCGGCTTCGGCGCTGCGCGGCGCCACCCGCAACCTCGCGGGGGAACTCAATCGCCAGATCCTTGCCGACGGCGGTCACATCTCGCGCAATCCAATGGCGGTGCTGGAAATCCTCGCCGACCTCCTGCCGCTGCGCCAGACCTATGCCAACCAGGCCGAAGCGCCGCCGCAGGCGCTGATCGGTGCCATCGACCGCATGCTGCCGGCATTGCGTTTCTTCCGCCACCAGGACGGCAGCCTCGCCCGGTTCAACGGCATGGGCGCCACCATCCATGACCGCATCGCCACCATCCTGCGCCATGACGACACCGCCGGCGCACCGCTGCTGCATGCGCCGCATTCGGGCTATGAGCGGCTGGCGATGGGCGGCACCACCGTCATAGCCGATACCGGCCTGCCGCCACCGGTCGACGTGTCCAATGCAGCGCATGCCGGCTGCCTTGCCTTTGAACTGTCGTCGGGCCGCCAGCACTACATCGTCAATGCCGGCATCGACACCTACGGCGCCGCCGAGTTCCGGCCGCTGGCCCGCGCCACCGCCGCGCATTCGACGGCCACCATCAACGACACGTCTTCGGCGCGTTTCACCCACGCGCTGCGGGTAAACGACCAGTTGGGTTCACCGTTGATCGGCGGCCCGCAGCAAGTGCAGTGCAAGCGCATCGACCAGAAGGGCGTCCACGGCTTCATCGCCCGTCATGACGGCTATCTCCAGCGTTTCGGCTTCCTGCATGAGCGCGAGCTGAAACTCTCCTCGGACGGCAATGTGCTGGTGGGCCGGGACCGGTTCCAGCGGCCGGGCAGCACAGCGATCCGCAACAATGGCCGCGATTTCATCACGGTGCGCTTTCACATCCACCCCGACATCAATCTGCTGCAGGACGAGCAGGAGCGGCTGGTCCTGACCGGCGATCAGGCCGATACCTGGGTGTTCACCTCCAGCGAAGTGGTGCCCGAAGTTGAGGAATCGATCTATTTCGCCGGTCTTGGCGGTCCGCGCCGCAGCCGCCAGATCGTGCTCGCCTTCAAGGCGTCCGAAATTGCCGACGTCCACTGGCAGCTGACCCGCACAAAGATCGCCGGTTATTCCGAAAACAATTGAGCTTGCGGCGGCAATGGCATGCCGCGAAAAGCCAACGCTTGATTTCCGAGCCTCATGTGCTACGGCGCGGGCACGCTCCTCCAGACATGAAAGGCCGCCAGCCATGGCCGTTCCTGCCAAAAACATTCCCGCCCCGGACCTCGTTCCGGTCCGCCGTGCGCTGCTCTCCGTCTTCGACAAGACGGGCTTGATCGACTTTGCCAGGGCACTGGCCGCGGCCGGCGTCGAGCTGGTCTCCACCGGCGGCACGGCAAAAGCGATCGCCGAGGCCGGCATGGCGGTGCGCGACGTCTCCGAGCTCACCGGCTTCCCCGAGATCATGGATGGCCGCGTCAAGACGCTGCACCCGTCCGTGCATGGCGCGCTGCTTGGCGTGCGCGACGACCCCGAGCACGCATTGGCGATGCGCAAATACGGCATCGAGCCGATCGATCTCGTCGTCTCCAATCTTTACCCGTTCGAGGAAGTCCGCCGCTCCGGCGCCGACTACGCGGCGATCGTCGAGAACATCGACATTGGCGGCCCGGCGATGATCCGCGCCTCGGCCAAGAACCACGCCTATGTCGCCATCGTCACCGACCCCGGCGACTACGCCGCGGTGCTCAACGCGCTGGAGATGAACATCGGCTCTCTGTCGTTGGATTTCCGCAAGAAGCTGGCGGCGAAGGCCTTCGCCCGCACCGCTACCTACGATGCGGCGATCTCGGGCTGGTTCGCCGAGGCGCTGGAAATCGAGCATCCAACCTGGCGCGCTTTCGGCGGCAGGCTGGCCGAGGTGATGCGCTACGGCGAGAACCCGCACCAGGGCGCCGGCTTCTACGTCAATGGCGACAAACGGCCGGGCGTCGCCACGGCGCGGCAGTTGCAGGGCAAGCAGCTATCCTACAACAACATCAACGACACCGACGCCGCCTTCGAACTGGCCGGCGAATTCGATCCCAATCGCTCGGCCGCCGTCGCCATCATCAAGCACGCCAATCCGTGCGGCGTAGCCGAAGGCACATCGCTGAAAGCGGCCTACGCCAAGGCGCTCGCCTGCGACCCGGTCTCGGCCTTCGGCGGCATCGTCGCCTTGAACCGCACCCTTGACGCCGAGGCGGCCGAGGAAATCGTGAAAACCTTCACCGAGGTGATCATCGCGCCCGACGCGACCGACGAGGCTGCTGCAATCATAGCTGCCAAGAAGAATTTGCGCCTGCTGGTCACCAGCGGCCTGCCGGACCCGCGCACGGCCGGCACGACGGTCAAGTCGGTTTCAGGCGGCCTGCTGGTCCAAGGCCGCGACAATGCCGTGGTCGACGACCTCGAACTGAAGGTGGTGACGAAGCGCGCGCCGACGCCTAGTGAAATGGCCGATCTCAAATTCGCCTTCCGCGTCGCCAAGCACGTCAAGTCGAACGCCATCGTCTACGCCAAGGACGGCGCCACGGTCGGCATCGGCGCCGGCCAGATGAGCCGGGTCGATTCCTCGCGCATCGCCGCGCGAAAGGCGATCGACGCGGCGGAGGCGGCAGGCATGGCCGAGCCGTTGACCAAGGGCTCGGTGGTCGCGTCGGATGCCTTCTTCCCCTTCGCCGACGGCCTGCTGTCGGCCATCGAAGCCGGTGCCACCGCCGTGATCCAGCCGGGCGGTTCGATGCGCGACGACGATGTCATCGCCGCCGCCGACGAACATGGCATTGCCATGGTGTTCACAGGCATTAGGCATTTCAGGCACTAACCTGCCGCTCGGCGGCCAGTGGGGTGAATTATCGAAGCATCTACTCCGGCCGATCCGCCGGATACGGTGTGCGAACCAGGATCGCCATGCCAATGGCCAGGAACAAAATAATCGCCGCCATGCCAAGCCGGGCCGAGCCGCTGGTTGCGGTAATCGTCGCCACCATGAACGGCGCCAGGAAACTGGTCGCCCGACCGGCCAGCGCATAGATGCCGAAATAGCGACCGGATTCGGCTGCGGTCACGCTGCGCGCCATGTAGGAGCGCGACGAGGCCTGCACCGGCCCGAAGGCCAGGCCGATCAGCAGGCCGTAAATGATGTAGGCCTTTTCGGCCGCCGTACCGAACAGGCCGCCTGAATCGGCGGTCGAAAGCTGGATCAGGCCGAGCAGCGTGAACCCAGGGCCGGTCGAGACCACGCCGATAGTGGCGATGGACAGCATGACCAGCGAAATCATCACCACCGCCTTGGAGCCCAGCGCGGTGTCCAGGCGGGCGGCGACCCAGCAGCCGAAGATGGCGACGATATTGAGGATGATGCCGAACATCCCGATCTCGGTGATCGACCAGTGGAACATGCCCGCCGCGAAGGTGCCGCCCAGCGCCAGCAAGGCATTGACGCCATCCTGATAGATCATGCGGGCGACGAGAAAGCGGAAGATGCCGCCGCGCTTGCGCACCTCGGCCAGTGTCGATTTCAGCTCCGACAGGCCTTCGCGCACCGCCGGCCCGATCGGGATGCCCTTGATGGCGTCGGGCGTAAAGAAAAACATCGGCAGGATGAACAGGAAATACCAGCCCGCCGACAGCGGCCCGGTGGCGCGAGCATCCTCGCCCAGTTGCGGATCGAGCCCGAACAGCGGGGTGATGCCGATGATCGTCTTGCCGGTCTCCGGCGAGCCGGCTAGGCAGGTGACGACGAAGATCAGTGCGATCATGCCGCCGAGATAACCGAGGCCCCAGGCCATGTTGGAGATGCGGCCGATCTCGCTCTTTGGCACCAGCCGCGGCATCATGGAATCGTTGAAGACAGTGGAGAACTCCGCCGCCACCGACGCCAGCGAGAACAGCGCCACGACCAGGAACAGGTTGGAACCCGGCGCGGCGAACCAGAGCAAGGTGAGACTGGTGATCTTGATCGCCGCGAAAAACGCGATCCACGGCTTGCGCGGCCCGGTCTGGTCGGCGATCGATCCGAGGATCGGCGATAGCACCGCGATGACCAGCCCGGCCGCGGCGATGCCATAACCCCAGACGGCCTGGCCAGTGGTTGGATCGCCCGCCATGCGCGAAACGAAATAGGGGCCGAAGATGAAGGTGGTGACGACCGTGAAGAACGGCTGCGCCGCCCAGTCGAAGAACATCCAACCCCAGATGCCGCGCCCGGATGCCCGCTGCACTGTCTCTACCGCCATAGTGATTCCCCCGGCGTCCGCTCCGCCCATTTCGGGCGCCATGTCTGCATGTTTCGAATGATCATGCAAACGGACAACCGCTGGCTCACATGCCCGTCAGATCGCTCATCAGCCCCGACGCAACCGACAGCCGCGACACGGTGATGTCGCCGCCCTCCGTCAACGCCTGCAGCCGTTCGCGGATGCGCGCCACCCGCTCGCCACCAGCTTCGAGCCAGGCCGCCACCGGATCGGCCGCCTCGGCATGGCCGGTAAGCGCGGCGATAGCGATACCGCGCCGCGCCGCGCCGATCGTGTCGGTGGCGCGGGACAGAGCGAGCTGGTCATAATAGTCCGATGGCGTGATCGAGCGCGCGGCATCCTCGACGCGCGGGATGCGGAAGGCATCGCTGACGGCGAAGAACGCCTTGGCCGCCGCGACGATATCGGCGCCGGCGATGCGGGCCGTCAGCGCGACGTCGGGGATGAGTTCCGCCGCCTCGCTCATCGCCAGCTGCTCGGCCAGCTTTTCCGGTGCGCCCGCCTTGAACAGCCCGTGCCGCTTCTCCTCGATCCGCTCGCGCGAAAAAGCCGGCAGCAGCGAAACGAGCTTGGGCTCCAGCGCCTTGCGCGCATCCTGCAGTTCGGCGATGCGCTGGCCGAGCGGTGCCGTGCCGGCATCGTTCTTCAGATACCAGCCGCTGCTCATGTAGATAAGCCGGCTCACCATCTGATAGAGATCGAGTTGCACCTGGCCGTCGATCTGGTTGTCGAGCGCGTCGATCTCGCGATAGAGCGCGGGCAGCGCAAAGCCATCGCGCACCACGGCGAAGGTGCGCACTACATCTGCTGCGGTGCGCCCCGTCGCCTCCTGAAGCCGGTTGACGAAGGACGGCCCGCCGCGATTGACCAGATCGTTGGCGACGACGCGCGCGATGATCTCGCGGCGCAGCCGGTGGCCGTGGATCTCGGAAGCGTATTTCTTCGCCATCCGGTCCGGGAAATAGCCCATCAGGTCGCGGTCGAAATGCGCATCGTCAGGCACGTCGCTGGCGACGATGTCGGAAAACAGCACGATCTTGGCATAGGCGAGCAGCACGCCGAGCTCGGCCCGGGTCAACGGCTCGCCGCGCGCCTCGCGCTCGGCAAGGGCTGACGGCGACGGCAGTGTTTCCACGACACGATCGAGCAGGCCGCGTGCCTCCAGCGCCGTCATGAAGCGGCTCTGATGCGCGATGTCGGCGAGGCCGCGCTTGCGGGCGATCGAAAGCGCCAGCGTCTGCTGGTAGTTGTTGGACAGCACCAGCCCGCCGACCTCGTCGGTCATCTCGGCCAGCAGCTTGTTGCGCGCCGGCCGCGTCAGCGATCCCTTGCGCATTGCCGACGCCAGCGCGATCTTGATGTTGACCTCGACGTCGGAGCAGTTGACGCCGCCCGAATTGTCGATCGCGTCGGAGTTGCAGCGGCCGCCATTCATGCCGAACTCGATGCGCGCCCGCTGCGTCACACCCAGGTTGGCACCCTCGCCGATCACCTTGGCGCGCACCTCGAGCGCCGTGATGCGGATGGCATCGTTGGCACGGTCGCCGACCTCGGCATTGGTCTCGGTCGATGCCCTGAGATACGTGCCGATGCCGCCGAACCACAAGAGGTCGACCGGCGCCTTGAGGATGGCGGTCATGATCTCGACCGGCGTGGCGGTCGTCTTGGCAAGTCCGATCGCCGCCGCCGCGGCAGCCGGCAAGGTGATCGATTTCTGGCTGCGCGAAACGATGACGCCGCCATCCGACAGCTTGGTCTTGTCATAGTCCTGCCAACTCGAACGCGGCAGCGCGAACATGCGCTCGCGCTCTGCCATCGAGGCCGCCATGTCGGGATCGGGATCGATGAAGATGTCGCGATGGTCGAAAGCGGCGATCAGCCGCGTTTTCGGCGACAACAGCATGCCATTGCCGAACACGTCGCCCGACATGTCGCCGACGCCCACGACAGAGAAGGGCGAGGTCTGGATGTCGCGGTTCATCTCGCGGAAATGCCGCTTGACCGCTTCCCAGGCGCCCTTGGCGGTGATGCCCATCTTCTTGTGGTCGTAGCCGGCCGAACCGCCGCTGGCGAAGGCATCGTCGAGCCAGAAGCCGTGCTTTTCGGAGATGGCGTTGGCGGTGTCGGAGAAGGTTGCCGTGCCCTTGTCGGCGGCGACGACGAAATAAGGATCGTCCTGGTCGCGGCGCACGACACCTGCCGGTGGAATGACGCCGTCCAGGCCGATATTGTCCGTGATCGAGAGCAGGCTGGAAACGAAGTTCTTGTAAGCCGATGTGCCGGCCTCGAAGATCGCGTCGCGTCCGGCGCTCATCGGCAGTTTCTTGGGATAGAAGCCACCCTTGGCGCCGACCGGCACGATGACGGCGTTCTTGACCTGTTGCGCCTTGACCAGGCCGAGCACCTCGGTGCGATAGTCCTGGGCGCGGTCGGACCAGCGCAAGCCGCCACGCGCAACCGGGCCGAAGCGCAGGTGCAGGCCTTCGACCTCCGAGCCGTAGACGAAAATTTCGCGCCATGGCCGCGGCGCCGGCAATCCCTCGACCGCCTGCGACTCGAGCTTGATCGCCAGCGACTGGCCTTTCTCTTTCGTATCGGCAACGAAATGATTGGTGCGCAGCGAGGCTTCGATCAAATTGAGGTAGCGGCGGATGATGGTGTCGTCGTCAATGTTAGGCACATCCTCCAGCGCATCCTTGATCTTGGCCTTGAGGTGCTTTGCCGCCACCACGCCTTCGGTTTCGGCCGTCGGGCCGAGCCGGGCGATGAACAGCGCGTGCAGGCCGCGCGCGATCTCGGGATAGCGGTTGAGTGCGGCGGCGATGAAATCCTGGCTCTGCGGGATGCCGACCTGCTGCAGGTAACGGCCATAGGCACGCAGGATGGTGATCTCGCCCGACCACAGGCCGGCGGTCTGGGCGAGGCCGTTATAGCCGTCATTGTCGACGTCGCCCCGCCACACCGACAGGAAGGCGTCCTCGAACAGCGCGCCGCCGTCGGCGAGGTCGATCGGCTTGCCGTAGCTGTTCTCCAGTTCCATGTCGTGGATGAAGACCAAGCCCGACTGGTCGTCGCCGACTTCGAAAGTCCGCTCGCTGATGACGCGGAAGCCGATGTTCTCCAGCACCGGAACGCGCCGCGACAGTGCCACCGGGCTGCCATGGTGATAGATCTTCAGCGCCGCCTGGTGCGGCTTCTGCTCGGCATGGCGGTAATAATCGATGGCGATCGGATTGCCGGCGCTGATCTTGGCGATTCGTCCGGCATCGGCCAGCGCCACGCCAGCGCTGAACGTATCCCGGTAGCTCTCTGGCAGCCGCGCGGCGATGGCTTTCAACGCCGGGTCGCTGCCGCTGGCTTCGGCCGCATCGGCAAGCGCATCTTCCCAGGTGCGCACGATGTCGCGGATCGCCGCCTCTATCGTCGCCTGCTCGACCTTCGGCGTCTTGCCGCCGGAGCGGCCGATGATGAAGTGCACGCGCGCCAGCCCGCCTTCCGGGAAAGCCGGGTAATAGGCCGACAGCCGGCCCTCGAACGCGGTTTTCAGATAGGTGCCGATCTTCTCGCGCACGACGCTGTCGTAGCGGTCGCGAGGCACGAAGACGAGGATCGAGACGAAACGGTCGAACTGGTCGACGCGCACCAGCGCCCGCACGCGGGGCCGCTCGACCAGGCCCAGAATGGCAGCGGCATGCTTGCGCAGGATCGGCACCGGAACCTGGAACAGCTCGTCGCGCGGATAGCTTTCCAGCACGTTGATCAGCGCCTTGCCGGAGTGGTCGTGGCGGTCGAACCCCGACTTGGCGATGATGGTTTCGGCCTTGGACCTGAGATACGGGATCTTCATCACCGAGCGCGTGTATGCGGTCGAGGTGAACAGGCCGACGATGCGCAGTTCGCCCGCCAACGCACCTTTGGCGCTGTAGGTCTTGACGCCGATGTAATCGAGATAGATGCGCCGGTGCACCAGCGACTTGGCATTGGCCTTGGTGACGATCAGCGGCTCCGGTCCGTGCAGGAAAGCGCGGATTTCCGGCGTCGTCGTCACCGCCTCGGTGCCGCGTCTCAGCACCAGCACGTCCGGGTCGGTCAGGATGCCGAGGCCGGGTTTTTCTGCCCGCTCCAGATTGCCGCTTTCCTCGCCGCCGGTGTATTTGAATTCACGCATGCCAAGGAAAGTGAAATTGTCGTCGCGCAGCCACTCCAGGAAGGCGATCGCCTCGGCGACGCTCTTTTTGTCGAGCGGCACCGCCGAATAGCGGAATTCGGAGATGGCCTGATCGAGCCGGGCCAGCATCGGCCGCCAGTCGTTGACGGCGGCATGGACCTGGCCGAGCATCTTGCGCAGCCGCTCGGCCAGGCCATTTGCTTGTTCGGGCGTCAGCCGGGGAATATGGACATGGATCACGCTGAGCCGGTCGTGGCTGCCGTCATCCCTGGCGAAATTGCCATCGCCGAGGATTTCGTCGACACCCGTCTTGCCATGGCGGACCGTAATCACCGGATGGGTGACCAGGGTCGGTTCGCCGGCGGTTTCTGTAACCTCGCCGAGGATGGAATCGAACAGGAATGGCATGTTGTCGTTGACCACCGTGATGACGGTCACCGGACGGCCTTCGCGAACCACGCCCGAATCGGCGTCGACGGCGACGACGCACTCACCCTTTTTGTGGGCGGCGACCGCCTGGCCGGCGAGATCGGCGGCACGCTCGAGGTCGGCCACGTCATAGGCGGCGATATCCTCCGCCGGCGCGCGGGCGAGCAGGTAATCGGCGAGCCTGGCCGGTCTGTCATCGGCCTTTGCCGCAGGTGCCTTCTTCTTCGACTTAGCTGCGGATTTTACGCTGGCCATGACGCTTCTTCCCTCCCGTCGCATGCTTTTACGACTATGGTAGCAGATGACCACTGTTTGGCGACAAAGGTTTGACGGCTTGCCAAGAATTCTCGGAATTCGGCGGCAAGGCTTCGCATGACGAGGAGAAATGACACGATGACCGGCAAAATCACCGCGCTAGACCTGGCCGCCGGAGAGCTGAGCGAGCCGACAAAAGCCTATTTCGCCAAATGCGAGGAAAAGCTCGGCCTCGTCCCCAACGTGCTCAAGGCCTATGCCTTCGACGACAAGAAGCTGCGCGCCTTCACCGACATGTACAATGATTTGATGCTGGGCGAGTCCGGCCTGTCGAAGCTGGAACGCGAGATGATCGCGGTCGCCGTCTCCTCCATCAACCACTGCTACTACTGCTTGACCGCGCATGGCGCGGCGGTGCGCCAGCTCTCGGGCGATCCCCTGCTTGGTGAGATGATGGTGATGAATTTCCGCGCCGCCGACCTTTCGCCGAAGCAAACGGCAATGCTCGAATTCGCCGTCAAGCTGACCGAGGAGCCGGCCAGGATCGTCGAGGCCGATCGCGCGGCCCTGCGCCAGGCCGGCTTCAGCGATCGCGACATCTGGGATATCGCCTCGACCGCGGCCTTCTTCAACATGTCGAACCGTGTCGCGGCCGCGATCGACATGCGGCCGAACGACGAATACCACGCCATGGCGCGATAGGGCCACGCGCGTTCCACCATCGGTCCTACTTCGCATCAAGCGTTGACAGGCGAATGCCGCCGGCTAGTTTTCCGGGAAACAAAATTTCCGAGGGGTGAACTTGATGCCCGAGGCCAACGCTTCGTGAATGGGAGTCCCCCTATGCTTGATGCAATTGCCAAACCCAGGATTTTTCTCCGCGCCCTGACCATGACGCTGGCGCTTGCCGCTCCACCCGCCCACGCCTTCGAGGCGGTGACAGCCTACCAGCCCATTTTCGAGACAGCCGCGGCCAAGACGATAACGCTGACTGGCCATGACCTGACCGTCGAACAGATCATCGACATCGCCCGCAACGGCGCCAAGGTCGAGCTCAGCCCCGAGGCGCTGCAACGTTCGGCGGACGCTTATGGCCTGCTGCTCGAAGGTGCTGCCGAAGGTGTCACCATCTACTGGTTCAACCGTGGCGCCGGCGACCAGCGCGAGACGGTGATCTTCTCGGGCGATCCGACGACGCCGGAAAACAGTAAGCTGCTCAAGGATCAGCAGCTCGCCCGCTTCAAGGGCGGCGTCAACAGAGGCTACGGGCCGGAGCTGCAGGAAGAAGCGCTGGTACGCGCCATCATGGCGACCCGCGCCAACACCATGTCCTACGAGGCTGCCAGCCCGCAGCTGACGCATATGCTGGTCGACATGCTGAACAAGCGGGTGACGCCGGTCGTGCAATCGCGCGGCACGCTCGGCGAAGGCGACCTCGCGACGCTGGGCAATATCGGCGCGGCCATGGTCGGCGAAGGCGAAGCCTATCTCGATGGCGTCCGCATGCCGGCCACACAGGCCCTTTCGCAGGCCGGTCTGAAGCCTCTCGAGCCTTTCGCCGCCGACCAGGCCGCGCTGATCAGCACCAACGCCTACGCACAGGCACAGGCCGTGCTTTTGCTGGAGGACGCGCGAAAATTGCTGGAGTGGACCGACCTCAGCTACGCCATGGGGCTGAACGGCATGAATTCCAGCGTGACGCCGATTTCCGCACCCGTGCAATCCATGCGGCCTTACCCATGGCTGACATGGGATGCCGCGCGGGTCATGGACATGATCAAGGGCAGCTATCTCTTCGACGAGGATCAGGCCCGCATCATCCAGGATCCGGAAAGCATGCGCGCCTCCAGCCAGCGTCAGGGCTCGGCCTGGCAGGCCTGGGCGGATCTGCGCCAATCCGTGCTGCTCTCCATCAATTCGTCGGATCACAATCCGGCCGTGCTGCCGGGCCTGACGCCGCAGAGCTCGCCTGAGCTGAGCACGCCGCAATTCATGAAATATTATATCAAGGGCGGGCCGCTGAGCGGCGGCAAGTCCGGCTATATCTTCTCCAACGCCAACTGGGATCCCTATCCCATGGCCAATCAGGTCGAGGCTTTCACCATCTCTCTCACCAATCTCGGTGTCGCGGTGGCGCAGCGCATCGAGCGCTTCCGCAATCCCTTCTTTACCGTGATCAAGCCGATCGATGTGCTGAAGCCCGACGAGCGCAAGGACATCCCGACCTTCGATGGCTATTTGCCGACCGATCTCTGGCAGGAACTGGCCGACCTCGGCACGCCGGTGACGCCGAATGGCCAGGCGATCGTCGCCACCGTCGAGGACCTGGAAGGGCAGACCCGCATCAAGACGCAACGCGCCCGCGAAGCGGTCGACATATCCTTCCATCTCTTGGCGCAAGACCTGTTGACGGCAAGCTATTGGATGGAAATCCGCAAGGCGCAGAACCCGCAGCGGAAATTCGGCGAGGCGCCAACCGCGGCGCTCGAGGCGCTGCGCCAGGTGATCCCCTGGCATCAGGCGGCATCGGAACGGCAAAAGCGGCCGCTCGGCATGGTTGCCTACGATTTCATGCAGGAGAACCCGGCCTCGAAATTCTATTCCGGCGGACCGCAGGCGCCAAAGGCGGCCGCCATGCCTGCGGCCGGCGTCTTGCCCAAATAGCCTTACCGCGCCGCGATGGCCGCCGCCGCACCGGCCATCGTCGTGGCGCTGACGCGGTTGGCGATCTTCATGGCGCGCTTGCTCCTGAGGAGCTTGCGCGCCTGCGAGGCGGCGAGCACCCAGGCGAGATCGATGGCGATCAGCACCACCGCCATGGTCGCCGTCAGTTCGACCCAGCCGACGAGACTGACCGAAGCGAGGTCGATGATGGTCGGCAACAGCGCCAGGTAAAACATCATGATCTTGGGATTGCCGAGCGTGACGGCCATGCCGGCGAAAAAAAGCTTGCCGGCCGAATCCTCACGCGGCATCTCGCCCTCCTTGGCGTCGACAGGCGCCGTCCACATTTTCCAGGCGAGATAGGCAAGGTAGAGAACGCCGGCCCATTTCACGACGACGAAAGCGAGATGGAAGGTCTGCGCCACCACGGCCAGCCCAAACACCGCCAGCGACAGCCAGATGCCTTCGCCGATCCACATGGCAAGCAGGAACGGAAACACATCGCGAAACCCCTTCGAGATAACGCGCGCGACAAGCGCCGCGATCGATGGGCCAGGCGAACCGGCGGCCACGAACAAGGCGGCGGCGAAAATCAGCAGCGAGGCGAGGTGCATGGCGAGGGTCTCCGCGTCAGGGCTTCACCAACCACAATAACCCGACTGCTGCGTCTCTGGCAAAGGCAAGACAATATGGGCCATGGGCGCCGACCCCTACGGCGTGACTTGCGGAGCCCCTTGCAGCCCCAGCGTCACGCCGCTAGAAGGGCCGCCGCGAAACAATTTCGAGCTTCACTTTGCCCCAGTAACCACCGGTCTCGTCAACTCCCCCGACACACCTGCATGGCGCTGCATCAGCGGTGCCTGTTTGTTTTTTTTATGTGTTCCTCTGGGCGGCGGTTCGAGACCGGTTTGGCACTGCTGAACCGCTGTCGCTCGGCTTACCGCCAGCGACACCTGATGTCACAATCTCCGCAGCCACCCGCCACGCCGCGCCCGCATGGGCATCTCGATAGCGCCGACCGGATGAACTTCCCAACGGGAAGGACTTACCGGCATGTCTTGCGCCCTGCGCGTCCACTGGACGATCGCGCCTGAAATCGCACCACGACCCCTGATCAACTGCAATCGCTGTGGCTTCGTGAAAGCCTACCGCTGCAGCGAGAAATTCCGCGTCAACGCCAACGGCAAGCGCATCGACGTGTGGCTGATCTATCGCTGCGTCGACTGCGACAATTCCTGGAATTTCGGCATTTTCGAGCGCTGCAACCGGCGCGATATCGCGCCGGCACTGCTGGCGGCGCTCGAAAGCAATGATCCGGCACTGGTCCGGAGCCATGCCTTCGACATCGTCGCCCTGCGCAACCAGGTGGGACGCGTCGAAGAGTTCCCTGACGCCGTCGTGCGCAAGCAGGTGATCGGCAGGATTAAGCAAGGCGCGACGGTGCTGGATCTTCGGCTTGGTCTGGAAATACCGGTTTCGTTGAGGCTCGACCGGCTGCTTGCCAACGAACTCGGCATCTCGCGGTCGCGCCTTCGGGCGCTGGACGAGCGGAGGCTGCTGACCATCGAGCCGGATGGAGCAAAGGCCCTGCGCAAACCGGTCCGAGAGGGAGCGACAATCCGCATCGATCTCGCCAGCGAGCCCGACCGGCGGACCATCATCTCGGCCGCTGGTGGATGAACGAAAGAGGGCGGAGAACAAGTGCTCCGCCCTCTCAAACTCTCGGAAAGGGAAACTTTACGCCGCGCCGACCGCCTTCGACGACTTCTCGAAACGCTTGCGCTCGTTCGGGTCGAGATAGAGTTTGCGTAGGCGAATGGTCTTCGGCGTCACCTCGACCAGTTCGTCGTCCTGGATCCAGGCCAGCGCGCGCTCCAGCGTCATGCGGATCGGCGGGGTGAGCTTGACCGCCTCGTCCTTGCCGGCGGCGCGGATGTTGGTCAGCTTCTTGCCCTTCAGCACGTTCACTTCGAGATCGTTGTCCCGGCTGTGGATACCGATGATCATGCCCTGATAGACCTTGACGCCGGGATCGATGACCATCGGACCGCGATCTTCAAGGTTCCACATGGCGTAAGCCACCGACTCGCCCTGTTCGTTGGAGATCAGCACGCCGTTGGTGCGGCCAGGCAACTCGCCCTTGTAGGGCTCGTAGGCATGGAACAGCCGGTTCATCACGGCGGTGCCGCGCGTATCGGTCAACAGTTCCGACTGGTAGCCGATCAGGCCGCGCGTCGGCGCATGGAAGACGATGCGCTGGCGGTTGCCGCCCGAGGGACGCAGCTCGACCATTTCGGCCTTGCGTTCCGACATCTTCTGCACGACGACACCGGCATGCTCCTCGTCGACGTCGATGACGACTTCCTCGACCGGCTCCAGCAATTCGCCATTCTCGCCCTTCTGCATGACGACGCGCGGACGCGAGACGGCGATCTCGAAACCTTCGCGGCGCATGGTCTCGATCAGGACGGCGAGCTGCAATTCGCCGCGGCCGGAAACGAAGAACGAATCCTTGTCGGGCGATTCTTCGATTTTCAGCGCGACATTGCCTTCGGCCTCGCGCAGCAGACGGTCACGGATGACGCGACTGGTCACCTTGTCGCCTTCGGTGCCGGCCAACGGGCTGTCGTTGACGAGGAAGGACATGGTCACGGTCGGCGGATCGATAGGCTGTGCATGCAGCGCCTCGGTCACCGCCAGGTCGCAGAACGTGTCGGCGACGGTGCCCTTGGACAGGCCGGCGATGGCGACGATGTCACCCGCCTGCGCTTCTTCGATCGGCTGACGCTCAAGGCCGCGGAAAGCGAGAATCTTTGAAATGCGGCCGGTCTCGATCTGGGTGCCGTCATTGTGCAGCACCTTGACCGCCTGGTTAGACTTCAGCGTGCCGCTCTCGATGCGGCCGGTGATGATGCGGCCGAGGAACGGGTTTGCTTCCAGGATGGTGCCGATCATCCGGAACGGGCCGGGATGAACGGTCGGCGCCGGCACATGCTTGATGACGAGGTCGAACAGCGGCGCAAGCTGCTGGTCCTTCGGGCCTTCCGGATTTTCCGACACCCAGCCGTCGCGGCCCGAACCATAAAGGATCGGGAAGTCGAGCTGCTCGTCGGTGGCGTCGAGCGCGGCGAACAGGTCGAACACCTCGTTGACCACCTCGACATGGCGCGCGTCCGGCCGGTCGATCTTGTTGATGACGACGATCGGTCTCAAGCCGACCTTGAGCGCCTTGCCGACGACGAACTTGGTCTGCGGCATCGGCCCTTCGGCGGCGTCGACCAGCACGATGGCGGAATCCACCATCGACAGGATGCGCTCGACCTCACCACCGAAATCGGCGTGGCCGGGCGTGTCGACGATGTTGATGCGCGTCTCCTTCCAGTCGACCGAGGTCGCCTTGGCCAGGATGGTGATGCCGCGTTCCTTTTCGAGATCGTTGGAATCCATGGCGCGCTCGGCGACGCGCTGGTTGTCGCGGAAGGAGCCGGACTGTTTCAAAAGCTGGTCGACCAGGGTGGTCTTTCCATGGTCGACGTGCGCGATGATCGCGATATTACGGAGGTTCATGATTCTGGTCTCGGAAGCGTTGCAGGCAGCAGGCCAAGGGCGCTGCCTCTTTCGGTTGCGCGGCTCATACAGGGTTTTTCGCAGTTGCGAAAGGGGACGCGCGACACCAAATACTCATCAAATCTTAAGCATCTGCGTGTGAAATGATTTTGTTAACCAAGGCGGGAACCTTTTCAGGGCCCGGACAGTTCGAACGTGATGACCGATAGACTCAATCGATTTTGGCCACTTATCGCGTCCGCCGCCTTTGCGATGCTGCTGGCGGCCAACGCAGCGCAGTCGGCCGCGACGCTGAAGGAAACGCGGCCTGCCCTGCCGACCGATGCGCCTTCCGCGCAACAGGCCTTTGCCGACGCGCCCGACGGCGTCGACCCCGTGGTGACCGGGCCGGTCAGTGCCGCCTTCAAGCAGAGACAGGCGAGCGCCAACTGCGACGCGGCGGTCTGGCCCAACATTCCAATGGTCTGCTACCCCGACTGACCGTTCGCGCCCGTTCTTACACGCTGAGGTGTGTTGAGATTCAGGTCAGGCCGGGCCGAAAATAATGGTTTTCGAGAATCCGAGCGGAGCGTACATTTTGTACGTGAGCTCCGTTCTACTGCGACGCAGTAGAACGGAGAAGCGCAGGAATCCGCCGTTTGCAGGCCGGCCTCACCTGAATTATCGACGCGCCTCAAGCCGCCTGCGGTTCGGGATCGAAGGCCGGCCGGCTGGTGTTGATCAGGAGCGAAATACAAGCCGCCGCGATCGCCGTCATGCCGGCAATCAGGAACGCCAGTTCGTAGTTGCCCTGCAGTTCGCGCATGGTGCCGCCGAAGGCAGCAGCGGTGGCGGCACCCACCTGATGGCCGGCCACGATCCAGCCGAACACGATCGGCCCGCTGCGGTCGCCGAAGGCTTCGTTGGCGAGCCTTAAAGTCGGCGGCACGGTGGCGATCCAGTCGAGGCCATAGAGCACCGCGAAGATGATCAGGCTGGTTGCCGAGAAACCTGAATAGGGCAAATAGATCAGCGACAGGCCACGGATGGCATAGTAGACGCCGAGCAGCTTGCGCGGATCGTAGCGGTCGGTGAGCCAACCGGACAGCGTGGTGCCGATCAGGTCGAAAATGCCCATCATCGACAACAGGCCGGCGGCCTGCACCTCGCCGATGCCCATGTCGCCGCAGAAGGCGATCAGATGGGTGCCGACCAGCCCGTTGGTGGTGAAGCCACAGACGAAGAAGGTGGCGAACAGGTACCAGAAAACCCGCGTGCCAGCGGCGCGGCGCAGCGTGCTGAGCGTATGCGCCAGGAAATTGCCCTGTGACGCGGGCGAAGTCGGCGGCACATCATCCGCCTCGGCGCCATAACGCACCATGCCAATCGAGGCCGGGCGCTCCGGCACCAGCAACCAGACCAGAGGGATCAACGCCGCGGTGGCGATCGCGACAGCGATGACGACAGGCTGCCAGCCGCCTGTCTGGGCGAGCGAGGCGATCAGCGGCAGGAAAATCAGCATGCCGGTGGCGCTGGAGGCCGACATCAGCCCCATGACAAGACCGCGATTGGTCTTGAACCAGCGGTTGACGATGGTGGCGCCAAGGACGCTGGCGACAGCGCCGGATCCGATGCCGGAAAAAACGCCCCAGGTGATGAACAGATGCCATGGCTTGGTCATCAGCAGGCTGAGCGTGGTCGAAGCCGACATCACCACCAGCGACGCCAGCAGCGTGCGGCGCAGCCCGATGCGTTCCATGAGCGCCGCGGCGAACGGACCGGTCAGCCCATAGAGCAGGATGCCGACGCCCGCGGCCAGCGAAATGACGTCGCGCCGCCAGCCGAAGCTGTTTTCGAGCGGCAGCATCATGACGGAAGGCGCCGAGCGCAGGCCGGCCGCGATCAGCAGGCAGAGGAAGATGACGCCCACCACCACGAAAGCGTAGCGCTGGCCAAAGGGACGGGATTGAGCTATCATGTTACTGACCGGTACGTTGCAAGATGGGAGCATGTATACGTACCGATCGGTAACATTGTCAATCGAGTCCCATGATGCCAAGCGACAAAAATATTGAACTGACCATCAGCGACGGTCATGCGTCGGCGCCACCGAAGGCCGCCAAGAAGATCCTCGACGTGGCCTATGACCTGTTCTACCGGCGCGGTATCCGGGCGATCGGCGTCGACGAAATCGTCAAGCGTGCCGGCGTCACCAAGCCCAGCCTCTATCGCAGCTTTCCCTCCAAGGACGAGCTGGCCGCTTCCTACCTCAGGCAATACGATCGTGAATATTGGGAGCGTTTCGACGAGGCCGTCGCCGCCAATCCCGGCGACCCGCGCGCTCAGATCAAGGCTTTCCTGACCCGCATCGGCAAGCGAACGCAGGTGGCGGACTATCGCGGCTGCGGCATGACCAATGCGGCGGTCGAATATCCCGACCACAGCCATCCGGCTCGCGTCGTCAGCGAGGCCAACAAGCAGGAATTGCGCCGCCGCCTGCGCGCCATGGCGGCTGCGATGGGCGCGCAAGACCCCGACACGCTGGGCGACGGGTTGCTGCTGCTTATCGAAGGCGCCTATATCAGCGGCCAACTGTTCGGCCTCGGCGGACCCGCGCAGTCGGTTGCCCGCAACGCCGACCTGCTGATCGAAGCCAGCTTGAAGAAATAGCGATTGGCGATACGCTGGGACGACCTCCAACTGAGATCTCCGCCATGCGCAGCCTGTTGATCCCGCTCACCTTCGCCGGCCTTTGCCAGGCGGCACAGGCCGGCGACATATCCAGCACCTACACCGACCTCGACTGGAAGAAGGACTGCGTGACCTATGCGCAGGCCGGGCAGGGCGACGGCGACTGGGCCGACCTCGCCTGCTCCGGCTATCGCGGCTATCCCGTGCTGGTCGGATATGACGACGCCCGCGAATCGCTGTTCTATGGTTTTCCGCCCGGCGGCGACATGACGTCCACCTGGGAAAGTTTTTCCGCCTTGAATTCGTCCGGAGCCAAGGTCGAGTGGCGCGTCGAAACCAATGGCGACAAAGCCGTGCCGTTCGCGGTCATCCACCGCCGCTCGATCAGCAATGGCGAGGACGAGACCAAGAAGACCGAGGTGCTGCTCGTCGCCAAGGTCGCCCAGATGGACGCCCGGGACGGCTGCACCGTCGGCCTGGTGTTGGCCACCGGCAACCCCGCCGCCAACGACCAGGCGCGCAAGATCGCCGACGAGAAGGCGAGAGGCTTCGCCTGCGGCAAGGACAAGCGCGTGGTGATTGGCGACGTGCCGGCTTTCGGCCGGGTCGATAACTGAGCGCTCGAGCTACTTGCTCGCCTTCGCCCGGTCGATCGCGTCCATGATCATCTTCTTGGCGTATTTGGAATCATGCCAGCCCTCGATCTTGACCCATTTGCCGGGTTCCAGATCCTTGTAGTGCTCGAAGAAGTGCTGCACCTGCTGGCGCGTGATGTCGGGCAGCTGCGTGTATTCGGTGACGTTCTCGTAGCGCAGTGTCAGCTTCGGTGACGGCACCGCGATGATCTTTTCATCCTGGCCGGCATTGTCTTCCATGATCAGCACACCGATCGGCCGCACGTTGATCACGCAGCCCGGCACCAAGGCGCGCGTGTTGCAGATCAGCACGTCAATCGGGTCGCCGTCGCCCGAAAGCGTGTGCGGCACGAAACCGTAATTGCCGGGGTAGCGCATCGAGGTGTGCAGGAAGCGGTCGACGAACAGCGTGCCGGCCTCCTTGTCCATCTCGTACTTGATCGGCTCGCCGCCGATCGGCACCTCGATGATGACATTGACGTCCTCAGGCGGATTCTTTCCGGTGGCTATAGCTTCGATGCGCATGTCTTTTGTCCCTCTCTCGGTCGGCAGGAGATAGCGGGCGGCGCAAAATGGTGCAATGCGGCGAATGGTGCTTACAGGCGTCCGGCGAGACGCGATGGCGGTCGACCCGTTCAATCATCGGCACAAGATGTTTCAAGGTCGTGATGTGCGTGAGCCCGGGACCACGCGTTCCGCGATTACCCCCAGGCGGTCACTCCCAGACGAAGGCGACCTTCTTCAGCGCCTTCTGCTCGAAAATCTCGACCCCTTCGGCGATGTCGCGGCCGCCGGCCCCGGCATAGAAGGCAAGTGCGTTCTGATTGTCTTCCAGCGCCCACACCACCATGCCTTTCAGCCCATGGTCGGCGAGACGTGCCCTGGCCGCCGAAAACAGCCGCCTGCCGAGCCCTATGCCCTGATATTCCGGGCGCAGGTACAATTCGTAGATCTCGCCCTGCTGCTTGAGTTCCTTGGCGCGGTTCTTGCCGATCGTCGCGTAGCCGGCGATCGTGCCGCCGATCTCGACGACCAGGACGGTGGCGGCGCGGCGGATGGCGTTGGCCCACCAGTCGCTTCCGCGACGGTTGATCATAGATGTCAGCGTGCGGTGCGGAATGATTCCGCTATACGCGCCGCGCCAAGCCTCGAGGTGCACTTCGGCGATGGCGCCGGCATCGCGCGGGTCTGCCTTCCGAATGTCGATCGTCAGCGTATTCATGATTTGTTAACCATAAACCCGCATCGCCCGATTGCAAGAGTCCCGGCGGCCGATGGTCCGCTTTCGCACAGACGATCATGACACTGCCGACATTGGCCAAAGCCTGCCTGAAAACGCGCTCAGCCGAGGCGGATGGCGCGGCTTTCGAGTATCGAAACCCAGCGGACTTTTAGGTCCGTGGGCATCGGAAGCGCAGAAAGCCGCGTCAGGCGTCCGGCTGAGTAGCGTTTGCAGGTAGGGCTTTTCAGATTTCGACCAGATGGTCGTCGAGCTCGTTGGTATCGCCCGAAGTAACCGGAAAGTGCTCGGCCAGCACGGCCCCGACCCCCTCGATCGCCTTGACGAAACCGTCGGCAAGCCGATCGTGGCCGGCATGCGCGGTCAGATCGCGCACCACGCCGTCCCAGACATGCTGGCCGACCTTGGCAGCGATGCCCGAATCGGCGAGCACTTCGGCGTAGCGCTCGGCGATCGAGACGAAGATCAGCACGCCGGTGCGCGCCGTGGTGCGGTGGACGTTGCGGGCGAGGAACTGCTTGAGCGCATTGGCGTGCGCAGCCTGATAGCGCAGCCGACGCGGCACCATATGGATGCGCAGGCCGGGCAGCGTCCACAACAGGGCCAGCACGCAGGCCATGGCCAGCAACTGAGCGATGACGAAATGTGGCAGGCGGATGGTGAGCCACCAGGCCTCCAGCCCATAGGCGACCGCGAGGCTGACGACCAGCATGCCGAGGGTCGCCATCAAGGCTGCGGGAGCTAAGTAGCCATCGCTGGCATGCGCCACGACGCAGTAGATCTCGCCGTCGGTTTGCGCTTCGGCGGCGCGGATCGCAGCGGCGATGCGCTCATGATCCTGCGGGCTGATCGGTCGTGTCGCCATGATCTTGTCTCACCAGCTTCCTGAAGAACCGCCACCGCCGGACGAGCCGCCGCCACCGGAAAACCCGCCGCCACTGCTTGACCCCGACGACCAGCCACTGCCGGAACCACCCGAGGACCAGCCGCCGCCCGACGACCTTGTCGTCCAGCCGCTGGTTCCGGATGATCCGCCCGCACCCTGGCCATAACGAAACGTCATACCCAGCCATCGATACACGCCCGGCGACAGCTTTGTGCCGAACATCGGCGGCAGGAAGGCCATTGCCAGGCCACCGAAGAACATCGTCGCCCACAGGATCAGGAACACCGCGACGACCGGATCCATGGGGGTGCTGCTGTCGGCGGGATTGCGCCGGCCGCGCGCCTCCAACTCCTCCGGATTGCCGTTCAGCACCATGATCATGTCGTCGACGGCCTTGGAGATGCCGCCGGAGAAATCGCCGGCGCGGAAGGCCGGCACCATGTCGTTCTCGATGATCAACTTGGTGTGCAGGTCGGTCAGCGTGCCTTCCAGCCCATAGCCGACTTCGATGCGCATCTTGCGGTCGTTTGGCGCGACCAAAAGCAGGACACCGTTATTCTCCTTGGCCTGGCCGAGCTTCCAGAAGCGGAACAGCCGGTTGGCGTAGGGCTCGATCTCCTCGCCGCCGAGGCTGGGAATGGTGGCGACGACGATCTGGTCGGAGCCCTTGGTTTCGAAGTCCGCCAGCTTCTGCGTCAGCGCGGCACGTGTGCCGGCATCGATGATGCCGGCATTGTCGACCACGCGGCCGGTGAGAGCCGGAAGGTCGGCGGCCACGGCGGCGATCGAGGCAAGCAGCAGAGACGCCAGGATGATTAAGGCCAGGCGCAGCCGCGAAGCGCATTGGCCGGGCATTGAAGGGACGGCAGCTCTGGCCATGGCCTTACCAGCCTCCCGAGGAGCCGCCGCCGCCGGACGAACCGCCGCCGCCCGAAAAACCGCCACCGGAGGACCCTCCGCCGGAGGACCAACCGCCGCCGCCGGACGACCAGCCGCCGGACGATGATCGCCGGTGCGGCTCGAAGGTCATGCCGAGCCAGCGATAGCGTCCGGGCCCGAGTTTCTGGCCGAAGATCGGCGGCAGGACCGAGGCCGCGATGCTGCCGAAGAAAATGATCGCCCAGATGCCGATAAAAATGGCGAAGAACAGGTCGTCGGAATTGAATGGTGCCTGCTCGTTGCGCTTGCCGCGCGCTTCCAGTTCTTCCGGATTGCCCTCCAGCACCATGATCATGTCGTCGACGGCCTTGGAGATGCCGCCCGGGAAATCGCCGGCGCGGAAGGCCGGCACCATGTCGTTCTCGATGATCAGCTTGGTGTGCAGGTCGGTCAGCGTGCCTTCCAACCCGTACCCGACCTCGATGCGCATCTTGCGGTCGTTTGGCGCGACCAAAAGCAGGACGCCGTTGTTCTCCTTGGCCTGGCCGAGCTTCCAGAAGCGGAACAGCCGGTTGGCGTAGGGCTCGATCTCCTCGCCGCCGAGGCTGGGAACGGTGGCGACGACGATCTGGTCCGAGCCCTTGGTTTCGAAGTCGGCGAGTTTTTGGGTCAGCGCCGCACGTGTGCCGGCATCGATGATGCCGGCATTGTCGACGACGCGGCCGGTCAGCGCCGGAAGATCGGCGGCGAAGGCGGCGAACGGGAGGAAGAGGATGCCGGCAAGAAGGCCAAGAAAGGAAAGGTGGGCGTTCCGCAGCGCCCCCCTTGAGGAGGAGATGTCCGGCAGGACAGAGGGGGGTGTTTGCACGCCGGCGGTCCGTCTTTTCGGGAATTCGTTCCGAGGACAGTCGCCGTTCACCCGCCCTGCTTCGTGCCGAAATCGACCTTCGGCGGCTGCATCTTGTCTTCGTCGACGGTGAAGTTGGCGAAGGGCTCGTTGCCGCGGAACCAGAATGTCGCCCACAGTACCGACGGGAAGGTCTTCAGCGTCAAATTGTAGTCCCTGACCGCCTGGATGTAGTCGCGCCGCGCCACCGCGATGCGGTTCTCCGTGCCTTCGAGCTGCGCCTGCAGCGCCAGGAAATTCTGGTTGGCCTTGAGGTCGGGATAGGCTTCCGACACCGCGATCAGCCGCGACAGCGCGCTGGTCAGCCCGGCCTGGGCATCCTGAAACTTCTTGAGGGCTTCCGGATCCTTCAGCGTTTCGGGCGTCACCGTGATCTGCGTCGCCTTGGCGCGCGCTTGGACAACCGCGTCGAGCGTGTCCTTTTCATGCGAGGCATAGCCCTTGACCGTCTCGACCAGATTGGGAATGAGGTCGGCGCGGCGCTGATACTGGTTCAACACCTCGCTCCATGCCGCCCTGGCGTTTTCTTCCGCCGTCGGGATCGTGTTGTAGCCGCAGCCGGCAAGCAGCGGCAGCACGATTGCCATCATCAGGAAGGCGGGCAACGTGCGAAATGTCGATGGTCGAGCAAGGCGCTGGGCAAGCATGAAGGGATCCCTCGATAGAAGTTGCATCCGAAGCATTACCACAATCGGCGCGCAAGAAAACGGCCTCGGCCTCTGAAGCAGGCTCGGCATGAATTGTGCCCGCGCAAGGCCCTGTGATTGGCCCGGTGAACGCGATAAGGTTCGATCAGAACGGGATATCATCATGGCGAAACGCCAGGACAGCGAGAGCGAATCGCGCCGTATCCTCCAGCGCGTCGCGCAGGAGACCGATCCGGCCGGCAATTCTTTCGTGGCACGGACGACGAAAGGCATGCGCGACCACGTCTCCGCGGCCGATGCCGATCGCACGGATCCGATCGAAGTCTGGGGTACGCGTGTTGGCAGGATACTCGGCCTGCTTCTGGCGCTGGGCCTGATGGTCTGGCTCGTGCTTTTCCTCACCCGGGGCAGCTAGGAATCAAGAGACAATGAGCGCCGAAAAAGCCGACGCGCCGCGCGCGGTCATCGTCATATCCAGCCATGTCGCCCGCGGCTCCGTCGGCAACCGCGCGGCCGTCTTCGCGCTGGAGACACTGGGCTTTCCGGTCTGGGCCGTACCTACGGTCACCCTGCCCTGGCATCCCGGCCATGGCCGCGCGACCCGCATCGTGCCGCCGCTCGACCAGTTCAAGGCGCTGATGGCCGATCTGGAGCGCGCGCCGTGGCTGGGTGAGGTCGGGGCCGTGCTGTCGGGTTATCTCGGCGAGGCCGGCCAGGCCGAGGCGGTCGCCTCGCTGGTCGCCGCGGTCAAGGCGAGGACGCCCGATGCCGTCTATATCTGCGATCCGGTGATGGGTGATTCCGGCGGCCTCTACGTGCCCGAGCCCACCGCCGCCGCCATGCGCGACCGGCTGATGCCGATCGCCGACATCGCCACGCCCAACCGCTATGAGCTGGAATGGATGGCCGGCGCGCCGCTGCCCGATCTGAAATCGGTGATCTCGGCCGCACTCCATGCCGGACCGTCGACCATGCTGGTCACCTCGGCTCCGTCGATGATGTCAGGCGGAACAGGCAATCTGCTGCTCGACGGCACCCAGGCGCTGCTGGCCGAACACCGCCTGATCGACAAGCCGCCGAACGGCCTTGGCGACTTGACGGCAGCGGTCTACCTGGCGCGCATCCTGTCCGGCCAGCCGGCGATCAAGGCGCTGCAGTCGACGACGGCGGCGGTCTACGAAATCCTGGCGCGCACCGCAAAACGCGGCGGCGACGAGTTGCAGCTCGAAACCGACGCGCAGAGCCTGTCGCACCCGATGGCCATGGTCCAGCTTCGCCACCTCACGCATCCGGGGCGGGACCGCCGGGCGTGACCCCGGCCAAGGTCGTGCTCGTCGGCGCCGATGGCTGCAAGGCCGGCTGGATCGCCGTGCGGAGCGAACCCGGTTCGACACGTCGTGACCCAGACACGGCGCCTTCGGTCGATGTGTTCCCTTCGTTCGCCGCCCTGCTGGCGGCGATCCCCGATGACGCGATCGTCGCCGTCGACATGCCGATCGGTCTACCGGAATTTTCGCAAAAGGGCGGACGCGGGCCGGAAGCGCTGGTGCGGCCGCTGCTTGGCCCTCGCCAGTCCAGCGTCTTCTCGATTCCGTCCCGTGCCGCGCTCTATGCCGACACCAGCGGCTTCACCACGATCGAAGCCTGGTACGCCGCGCATATTAGGGCAAGCGAAGCGGCCAAGGCCACATCCAACCCGCCGCGCGGCGTTTCCATCCAGGCCTTCGGCATCTTTTCGAAAATCCGCGAGATCGACACATTGCTGATCGCGCGGCCCGAACTGCGCGGCCGCATCTTCGAATCGCATCCGGAAGTCGCCTTCTGTCGCCTGAACGGCGATCAGGCCATGCGGTTGCCGAAGAAGATCAAGGGCAGCGTCAATCTGGCCGGCATGGCGGAGCGCAAGGAGCTGCTTTGCCGGCACGGCTATGACATGGATTTCCTCGACCAGCTGCCGCCACGTGGTGCGGCCGCCGACGATTTCCTTGATGCGGCGGCCATGATGCTGATTGCCGGCCGCATCGCCAGCGGCGACGCGAAGCCGTTTCCCGACCCGCCTCGCGCTGACGGTTTTGGCATACCGGTCGCCATTTGGGCGTGACAACGTCGGCGGGCGTCCCGCTCTGGCGCATGGCATTTATAGCTAGCCCCTACAATTCTGCATTGCTCGTAACGGGTTTTTGCCGTTAGAGGCTTTCCTCGACCGCAACGAGCTGCCGCCTCCAACCCGGAAAGGCCTTAGCCGCCCATGCCTCATCTTCCCGAACACCTCCTCGCCGGCTACCGCAATTTCATGAACGGCCGCTACCTCACCGAGAGCGGCCGCTATCGCGAGCTCGCCCGCGAAGGCCAGGCGCCCGAGACCATGATCGTCGCCTGTTGCGACTCGCGATCCGCGCCCGAGGCGATCTTCGACGCCGGCCCCGGCGAACTCTTCGTCTTGCGCAATGTCGGCAATCTGGTGCCGCCTTACGAGCCGGACGGCGAGTTCCATTCGACCTCGGCCGCGCTCGAATTCGCGGTGCAGAGCCTCAAGGTCAAGAATATCGTTGTCATGGGCCACGGCCGCTGCGGCGGCATCCGGGCCGCGCTCGACACCAACTCCGCGCCGCTATCTCCCGGCGACTTCATCGGCAAGTGGATGAGCCTGATCGCGCCGGCCGCCGAGACGGTGTCGGCCAGCACCTTCATGACGGCGACGGAACGCCAGACGGCCCTGGAGCGCATCTCGATCCGCTACTCCCTCGCCAATCTCAGGACCTTTCCCTGCGTCTCGATCCTCGAGGGCAAGGGGCGGCTGTCATTGCACGGAGCCTGGTTCGACATTTCGACCGGCGAGCTCTGGGTGATGAACAAGGAGACCGGCGATTTCGAGCGGCCGGTGCTGGAATGAAGGGTAGGGCGCGCCAGGCGATGAGCGTCCGGCCGGTCGTTTTCTCGGCGGCCGCGCTGATGATAGCGATCGTTGCCGCTCGCGCCGATGACCGCGCCATCATAAGCCGCTGGTATTCGGCGCTGCTGGTCGCCGATCGCACCGAGCTGGCGGACCTGCTCGCCGACGACGTCCGCATCAAGCTCGACGACCTCGGCGTTGTCCAGAGCAAGCAGGAATTCATCGCCTCGCTCGACGAATGGAAAGGCGCGGTTGCGGGAGCCGCGATCCGCCACCGCATCGAGAAGACCGAAGGCGGGGTCACCACCGTGATCGCCTGCTACGACTTCCCCGACAATGACATGCTGATGCAGGAGACCTTCGCGGTGAGCGACAACCGCATCACCGCCAGTTCGCAGGCGGCAATCGCTGAAAACTGCGAGGGCTACTGAGGCGGAGCGGCCAACTGGCATATTGCGGGCCCGCGGACCGCGCCCTACATCGGTGACACCCTCCTTCCTGACGCCAGCGAAAGACCCTCCATGCCCTCTCCGAAAGCCGTCGATCTCGCCGCCCATCCGTTGACCGCGTGGCGAGGGCCGCTCGGCCTGCCCGATTTCGCCCATATTGGCGACGGTGATTTTTCTCCCGTCTTCGACGCCGCGCTGAAGGCGCATGAGGCCGAGATCGACGCGATATCAGGCAACAAGGATGCGCCGAGCATCGAGAACACGCTTGCCGCGCTTGAGCTCGGCGGCGAGGCGCTGGATCATGTCTCATCGATCTTCTGGTGCCGCGCCGGCGCCCACACCAACGAAACCATCCAGGCCCTGGAGCGTGACATTTCGCCGAAGATGTCGCGGCACTTCTCGGCCATCTCGATGAACGAGAAGCTGTTTGCCCGCATCGACGATCTCTACCAGCGCCGCGAGAGCCTTGACCTCGATCGCGAGACGCTGCGCGTCCTGGAGAAGACCTGGAAAGGCTTCGTCCGTTCCGGCGCCAAGCTCGACGCCGACGGCAAGACGCGGCTGGCCAAAATCAACGAGGAGCTGTCGTCGCTCGGCACGACTTTCGGTCAGAACGTGCTCGCCGACGAGCGCGACTGGGCGCTGTTCCTCGACGAGGCCGATCTCGCCGGCCTGCCGGATTTCGTGAAAAGCTCGATGGCCGAGGCCGCCGAGATGCGCGGCCAGAAGGGCCGCTACGCCGTCACCCTGTCGCGCTCGATCTATGAGCCGTTCACAACCTTCTCCGAACGCCGCGACCTGCGCGAGATCGCCTATCGCGCCTTCACCATGCGCGGCCAGAACGGCGGTGCGTCCGACAACACGTCCGTGGTGCGCGACATGCTGAAGCTGCGCGCCGAAAAGGCGAAGCTGCTCGGCTACGCCTCCTTCGCCGCGCTGAAGCTCGACGACACCATGGCCAAGACACCGAAGGCGGTGCACGCGCTGCTCGACCCGGTTTGGGAAAAGGCATTGGAAAAAGCCGCCGCCGACCAGAAGGAGCTGGAGCGTCTGGCGGCCGAGGCCGGCAGCAACGAAAAATTCGCCGCCTGGGACTGGCGCTTCTACCAGGAGAAGCTGCGCGCCGAGAAGTTCGCTTTCGACGAGGCGGAGCTGAAACCCTATCTGCAGCTCGACCGCGTCATCGACGCCTGCTTCGACGTCGCGACACGGTTGTTCGGCATCACGTTCGAGGAGAAGAAAGGCATCGCCGCCTGGCATCCGGACGCGCGCGTCTTCGTGGTCAAAAATGCCGACGGCAGTGAGCGCGGCCTGTTCCTCGCCGACTATTTCGCGCGGCCGTCAAAACGCTCCGGCGCCTGGATGAGCGCGCTGAAGTCCGGTTACAAGCTTGGCCATGGCTCGAAGCCGGTGATCTACAACATCATGAACTTCGCCAAGCCGCCAGCGGGCGAACCGGCTTTGCTGTCGGTCGACGAAGCGAAGACCTTGTTCCACGAATTCGGCCATGCGCTGCATGGCATGCTGACCGACGTCACCTGGCCGTCGGTGTCAGGCACCTCGGTCAGCCGCGACTTTGTCGAACTGCCTTCGCAGCTCTACGAGCACTGGCTGACTGTGCCGGCGGTTCTGGAAAAGCATGCGCTGCATGTCAAGACCGGCAAGCCGATGCCGAAGGCGCTGCTCGACAAAATGCTGGCCACACGCACCTTCGGCGCCGGCTTCGCCACCGTCGAGTTCACCGCCTCTGCCTTGATGGACATGGCCTACCATGCACGGCCCGACGCGCCGGAAGAGCCGCTTCGTTTCGAGGCCGAAACGCTTGCGACGCTGCATATGCCGGATACGATCGCCATGCGCCATCGCACCCCGCATTTTGGCCATGTCTTCGCCGGCGAGGGCTATTCGGCCGGCTACTATTCCTACATGTGGTCGGAGGTGCTGGACGCCGATGCTTTCGCCGCCTTCGAGGAAACCGGAGACCCCTTCAACCCGGCGCTGGCCGAGCGGCTGAGGAAGAACATCTACGCCGCCGGCGGCTCGAAGGATCCGGAAGAGCTCTACACGGCGTTTCGCGGCAAAATGCCGTCGCCGGAAGCGATGATGGTCAAGCGCGGATTGGTGTAGGCAATCGCCGAAGTCGGCGCCGACGTTAACCTCGTTGTCCTTGGCTGCCGACCCAAGGATCCCTTACCCTTGGCCACACCGGCCGCGTCAGCTTCGTGTAATTCGTCGCCGCCGGATTGCTGGGATAGGAACTCGGCGCCGCGACATAGATGATCTCGGCGGCGATCGGCTCGAAGCCGGCGTAGAAATGGTTTGTCGACTTGATCAGCAAAATGTCTTTCGACAACGGATCGACGCCGATGTTGGAGAAGACATCCGGCTCGAAGGTCTGGGTGCGGTTGGTGTTCAGGATCACATCGACTTCGGTGCCCTCGATGCGCACCACCGCTGATGGTCCCAATGTCACCCGGCTCGGGCCAAAACTCTGCCAGCCCTCGGCAACCGCTTTCAGTACCTTGACGCGTGCATCGATCGGTTCGCCCGCCTGCGGGCCGGCCTTGCCGCCGAAACGCAGGTCGATGACGGCGCCCTCGCCGGCCGCCTGGCAGAAAGTCACCGCGATCGGATCCCAGATCGTCGCCACGCCGAACTTGTCCAGGCCCCGCGCCAGCATCTGGCGTAGCACGAAGGTGCCGTCGCCGGGAACGCCTCCGCCGGGGTTGTCCCAGATATCGGCAATGACCACCGGCTTGCCCGGTCTTTGCTTGCGCACGGCCAGCGCCCGATCGATGCCGTCGGCCGTACTCAGCATCGTCATCGCGGTCGTTTCGCGCATGCCATAGAGCTCGCGTCCAAGCCGCTCCGCCAGCGCATCGCCCCTGGCCTTGTCATTGTCGGTAACGACAAGGATGCGCGTGCCCATTTCGGGCACGTCGGCGGCCATGAAGCCGTGGATGACCGAGACCGACAGCACGCCGTCCTTGCCGTGCAGCGCCTTGATGCGGTCGACGAAGGAGCGCATCGGTTCGCGGCTGGTCGGCAGCACCTGGATCATGCGGCAGTCGAAAGTTGAGATGACCGGCTTGATCTCGCCGCGCGCCGCGGCCAGGCCAAGCGCGACCACATGCTCGCCGCGCTCGTAGAAATCGGTGTGCGGGAATTCGAGGAAATAGGCCATGATGTCGGACGCCGCCACGCGCTTCGGCGTCAGATGGCTGTGCGGATCGAACTCGCAGGCAATCACCACGCTTGGCCCGACAATGCCACGCACGCGCTCCAGCAGGTCGCCCTCGCAGTCGTCATAGCCTTGCGCCACCATGGCACCGTGCAGGCCCAGAATGACGGCATCGACCGGCAAGGCGGCCTCGAGCTGGCCGAGGATCTCGTCGCGGAGCGCCTCATAGGTCTGCCGCTGCACGAGGCCGCCGGGCTCGGCCCAGGTGGCGGTGCCCTCGATCACGGTCAGGCCTTCGGCGGCCGCGCGGCGGCGCAGCGCCACGATCGGCGAGGAGCACAGGGTCGGCGTTCCCGGATGCTTGCCCGGCCCGGCATAGAACGCCATCTCGAAAGAGGCCCGGTCGGTTGGCACAGGCGAGAAGGTGTTGGTTTCCGTCGCCAGCGAGGCGGTGAAGATACGCATGAAAACTCCGTGGACTTCTTGTTTTCGCAATTCCGGACGGATAACCGCTGGGCACTTTTCCTGGAATTGCTGGGATTGCTATTTGACAGCCCCGAGCGCCAAGCCCCGGACAAGATAGCGCTGCAGCCAGATGAACAGGATCGCCACCGGCAGCGTCGCCAGCAGCGTCGCCGCCATGACATGGTGCCATTCGATCGTGTACCGCCCGGCAACCAGCGAGAACACCTGGATCGGCAGCGTATAGCTCTCCTGGCTGCGCAGCATGGTGAGCGCCACGACGAATTCGTTCCAGGCATTGATGAAGGTGAAGATCGCCGTCACCGCGATCGCCGGCAGGCAGAGCGGCAGGAACACTTTTCGCAGCGTCAGCCAGCGGCCGGCGCCTTCCATCCAGGCGGCTTCCTCGAGATCGCGCGGAATGGTGTCGAAATAGCTCTGCAGCATCCACACGGTGAAGGCGACGTTGAAGGCCATGTAGATGAAGCCGAGCGCGGTGGTCGATTCGACCAGTCCCCAGGCAGCCATCAGCCGGAACAGGCCGAGCACCAGCACGATCGGCGAGATCATCTGTGAGATCAGCAGGAACTGGCGGAACGCTCCATATCCGGCAAAGCGGAAGCGCGACATGGCATAGGCCGCCGGGACGGAGATGAGGATGGCGCCAACGGTGGCGATGACAGACACGTAGAGCGAATTGGCCAGCGCCCGGCCGAAGCCGGTCGCCACCCACATGTCGGCAAAATTCGACCACCGGAACTCGCTCGGCCACCAAGTCGGCGTCAGCACTTCGGTACGCGGCTTGACCGCTGTCAGGAACATCACCGCGAAGGGAAAGATCGTCACCACGATCAAGGGCGCCAGCAGCAGCCAGGCGATGATGGTGCGCTTCAGCTTGGCCTTCATGCGCGTTGCTCCCGCATGGCAAGGCGCACATAGATCATGGTGAAGATCAGCAATATGGCGAACATCACCAGCGAGACCGCCGACGCCTCGCCGAGTTTGCCGATACGGAATGCCAGCTTGTAGAGGTGGGTGACCAGTATGTCGGTCGAGTTGGCCGGCCCGCCCTGCGTCATCACCCAGATGATCGGGAACGAGTTGAAGACGTAGATGGTGTTGAGCACGATGGCGATGTTGATGAAGGGTTTCAGGAGCGGAAAGGTGATCTCGCGGAACTGCTGCAGCGGCGTTGCCCCTTCGAGCGCCGCCGCCTCGTAGAGATCGTCCGGGATCGACGACAGGCCGCCGAGAAAGATCGTCGTGGTGAACGGCACCGTCACCAATATGCCGATCAGCACCTGCATCGGAAACGCCGTCTCGGCGCTCGCAAGCCACTGGATGTTGTGGTCGATCAGGCCAAGTCCGATCAGCGCCGAATTCAGCATGCCGCTTTCACCGCTCAGCGCCCAGCGCCAGACCACGGCCGTCATGGTCAGCGACACTGCCCATGGCAGCATGATGATGACGCGGGCAAGGCCACGGCCATAGAAATCGGTGTTGAGGATCATCGCCACCGGGACCGAGAGGAGCAGCGCGCCGCCGACCACCAGCACCGTCCACAGCCCCGTGCGCCAGAGCGCGGCGACGAAGTCGGGATCGGCGGCCAGCGCGGCGAAATTGGCAAGACCGCTGAACTCGCGCAGCTGACCAAAGCGATTGACGTCATGCGTGGCGATCTGGATCAGGTCCCAGACCGGCCAGAAGATGACCACCGCCGCCAGGAACAGACTGGGCAAGGTCAGGAGGTAGGGCAGGAAGCGATTTTGCATCGGCTGATTTTACACCGCGTTGCGAGGCATCAGTAGCACTGGTTGGCCAGTTGACCTGTTCTTCCCAGGCGCTCGGTTTCGAACTCTTCCCCGGCGGCGGCGCCGCCCCTCACCTGCCTGCCGGCATCCTCTCCCGTATAGAGACGGGGAGAGGGGCGCTTTCATCACCGCTTTCGCCAGTCACCAGCGTCCAGAAAGGGCTCCGAGATGCCGGCCGCCCTTTCTCCCCGTCTCTATACGGGGAGAAATGCCCGGCAGGGCAATGAGGGGCGGCGCTGACGTCGACAATTCGTCCAAAGTGGTTGCTTGTCAGTCTTCGTTATTTACGTGGAGCGCAGCCAAATGTCTGTTTGGAAATGTGGCGCGCCCCACCTGAGTCGGGGGCGCGCCACGGGCGCAGGGAGATACGCCCTATTTGTGGGGCGCGGCCCCTACTTCTTCAGCACTGCGTTGGCCTTCGCCGCCGCTTCCTTCAAGCCTGCCTCGGGATCGCCGCCGAGATAGATCTTCTGCATGGCATCCGACGTGATCTGGGCAACTTCTTCCCAGCCTGGGATGACCGGCGCGAAACGGGCATCCGGCAGCAGGGCGGTAAAGGCGGCCAGGTCGGCGTTGTTGACGTAATAGTCCATCTTGGCCTCTTCCTTGTTCACCGGCAGGAAGCCTTCGCCCTGCGTGAACTTGGCGCGCTGTTCCGTGGTGAACAGGAAGTCCATCAGCTTCCAGGCCTCGTCCTTGTTCTTGGAGTTCTTGAACATGATCATGGAGTCTGTGACGCCATAGGTGCCGCGCGCACCGGTCGGACCGGCCGGAATGGCGGCAACGCCATATTTGAGGCTCGGCGCCTCGTCCTTGATCTGGTTGGACAGGAAGGGCGCCGTGATCATCATGCCGACCTTGCCCTGCTTGAACAGGTTCTGCACGTCCTCGCGATTGTTGGAGGTGACGCCGGGCTCCGTCAGCCCCTCGTCGATCATCGACTTGTAGAGCTTGGCCGCTTCGAGCGCGCCCGGCGTGCTCAGGCCCGACGTGCCGTCCTTGTTGAGGATCTCGGTGCCCTGCGACCACATCGCGTAGTAGTAATAGACGTCGGTCTCGATCTCCTTGCCCTGAAGGCCGAAACCGAAGGCACCCTGCGCCTTGATCTTGCGAGCATCCTCCTGCAATTCGGTCCAGGTTGCCGGTGGCTTGGCGATGCCGGCCTTCTCGAACAGCTCCTTGTTGTAATACATGGCGCGCGCCGAGGCGGCGATCGGCAGGCCGTAGGTCTTGCCGCCCATGATCGAGGGCGACAGGAAGGTGTCGATGAAGCGACCCTTGAATTCGGGCGTGATGTAGCTGTCGAGCGGCTCGGCGACGTCCTGCTGGACGAAGTCTATCAGCCAGCGCGTGCCTATGATGGAGAGATCGGCGTTGGTGCCGGCGGTGATGTCGGTGGTCAGCTTCTGCAAGAGCACATCCCACGGCACCACCTCGAACTTGACCGTGATGCCAGGGTTCTTCGCCTCGAACTCCTTCTTGACCTGCTCGAAATACGGACCGGTCTTGGCGCTGTATTCGGCGACGGTAACCCGCACTTCGCCAGCCTCTGCCTGCGCCGCGAAGGCCAGAATGCCCATTCCGGCCATCAGGCCGGCAGTCCATTTCGCAAGGTTCATCCGATCTCTCCCATTTGTTTCGCGCATTCGCGCTCCTTGTGCCGTGCCGGCACAAGATTTATGTGACTTTCCTACATTATCGATGAATTCGCCGCGCGCAAGCGGATTAATATGTTGCTTAATTACATCCTGTTCTTTAGCCTCTCCGGCATCTGCCTGACCTGCGGGAGGAGCAAGCGCCGTGGTTTCGAGAGCCGAATTCGAAGGCAGGACCGCCGTCGTCACCGGCGCCGGTGGCGGCCTTGGCTCGGCGATCGTCGCACTGCTGGCCAGCAGGGGCGCGCGGGTGGTCGGCTGCGACCAATCAGAGGAGGCACTGGCGAGCCCGCACCTTGCCTCGCGGCATGTCTTCGACCTTCTCGACCGGGCTTCCATCGAGGCGGGGATCGCCGCCGTTCTCGACCGGGACGGCGTGCCCGATATCCTGGTCAACAATGCCGGCTGGACGCGCGCCGAAACGCTCGATGCGCTGACGGCGGACACGATCGAACATGAGCTCGACCTCAACCTGACCGGTGTGATGACTTTCGCCGACGCGCTGGTTAAGGCGATGGCTGCACGCGGTTCGGGCAGCGTCGTCTTCATTTCTTCCGTCAACGCCATCGCGCATTTCGGCAATCCGGCCTACGCCGCCGCCAAGGCCGGCATCAACGCCTATGCCAAGTCGATCGCCGTCGAGCTCGGCCGTAGCGGCGTGCGCGCCAATGTCGTCTGCCCCGGATCGATTCGCACCGCCGCCTGGGACCATCGCCTTGCCAAGAACCCTGACATAATCGGCAAGCTGCAGCGGCTCTATCCGCTCGGCCGCATCGTCAACGCCTCCGAAGTCGCCGAAGCGGTGACTTTCCTTGCCTCCGACCGCGCCTCGGGCGTAACAGGCGTGGTGATGCCCGTGGATGCGGGATTGACCGCCGGCTGCCTGCCGTTCATCGACGACATACTGGGAGCGTGACCATGACCGACGTCGAGTTTCGCAACCTCTCGAAATCCTTCGGCCAGCACAAGATCCTCGAGGAGATCAGCCTCGACATCAAGAGCGGCGAGTTCGTCGTGCTCGTCGGCCCGTCCGGCTGCGGCAAGTCGACCTTGCTGCGCATGCTGGCGGGCCTGGAGACCATCAGTTCCGGCGACCTCTTGATCGGTGGCACGCGCGCCAACGACCTGCCACCACAGCAGCGCAACATCGCCATGGTGTTCCAATCCTACGCGCTGTTCCCGCACCTGAAGGCTTCCGACAATATCGGCTTCGGTCCCAAAATCCGGGGCGAGAGCCGCGCCGCCATCGACCAGAAGGTCAAGAAGGCGTCCGGCGTCCTCAACCTGTTCTCCTATCTCGACCGGTATCCCCGCCAGCTCTCGGGCGGCCAGCGCCAGCGTGTCGCCATGGGCCGCGCCATCGTGCGCGAACCCTCGGTGTTTCTGTTCGACGAGCCGCTCAGCAATCTCGACGCGCAGTTGCGCGTGCAGATGCGCACCGAGATCAAGGCGCTGCACCAGCGGCTGAAATCCACCATAGTCTACGTCACCCACGACCAGATCGAGGCCATGACCATGGCCGACCGCATCGTCGTGATGGACCGCGGCAGGATTCAGCAGGTCGGGCCGCCGCTGGAGCTCTATGACAGGCCGGCCAACAAGTTCGTCGCCGGCTTCCTCGGCTCGCCGTCCATGAGTTTTGTATCCGGGGCACTGAAGACGACGCCCGGGACGACCTGGTTCGAGTCGGTCGGCGGCGGCCGGCTTGCGCTTGCCGGCGACCCGGTGCCGGCAGGCAGTGCCGTTGAGGCGGGGATCCGGCCGGAGCATTTCATCGTCGGTGAAGCCACCGACGCCATGACGCTCAAGGTTGACGTGGTCGAGCCGACCGGCTCCGAAACCCATGTTTACGGCGCCATTGGCACCGATACGGTGCGCGCCGTGTTCCGCGACCGGGTGCCGGTGCGGCCGGGCGACCTGCTGCCGGTCTCGGTCGACCCCGGCAACATCCATCTGTTCGACACGGCGACGGGCCTGCCGCTGAGATGACGACGGAAACGCGGATATGAAGACGCCGGCCGATATCATCACGCGGCTGCAGCTGATGTCGCAGGACGGCACCAAGTCGGATCGCCGGCTGGCGAGCCTCGTCCTGTCCGACCTCGACTTCGCCTCCAAGGCCGCGATCTCCGAGATCGCCGCGCGGGTCGGCGTCAGCGAACCGACGGTCACCCGCTTCTGCCGCAATCTCGGCTGCGAGGGGTTGCGCGACTTCAAGTTCTACCTGGCCCAGGCCATCGCCATCGGCGGCCAGTATCTGTCGCCGGAGCCACTGAGCCGCGACGCCCGCGAACAGCGCATTGCCTCGACCATCACCGAAGCGGCGGTTACAGCCATCCAGCGCGCCAGCGAGAACCTCGACATGACGACGCTGGTCGACGTCGCCGCGCGCCTTGCGGCATCAGGCAATGTGCTGTGCATAGGTTCGGGTGGCATTTCCTCGATGATGGCGACCGAAATGCAGAACCGGCTGTTCAGGCTCGGCCTGCCGGTTCTGGCACAGATCGACGGACAGTTGCAGCGCATGTATGCCGCCGTTGCCACGCCAGACACCACGGTGGTCGCCTTCTCGGTCTCCGGCTATGCGCGCTCGGTCATCGAGGCGGTGCAGGTCGCCCAACAATATGGCGCCGCCACGGTGGCGGTCACCGCGCCCGACTCCGCACTGGCCAAGGTCGCCGACACTGTCATCCACCTGCAGCCGTTCGAGGACGGCAACATCTACAAGCCGACATCGTCACGTTACGCGTTGCTGGCGATCGTCGACATGATCGTGACCTCGGTCGCCGAGACACGCGGCCCGAAGGTGCTGGAGAACCTGCGCCGCATCAAGCAGAGCGTGAACACGCTGAAGGTCGACGACCCGCGTTTGCCGCTGGGCGATTGACGAGCCGGCGCCGAAATTGCCAATTCCCCCCAAAAGCGTGAGTGAGGAGTGGTCCGCGCAGCGGACGGGAAGCCAATTGCTTGGCTTTCCGAACGACGACCACCCGGAGCGACAGCGCAGGACCGGGTCCGGCAGGGCAGAGGGGGCGATGTCCCGCCTGCATCTCAATTTTGGAAAAGCGCTTCGACACCTGTTACCAGCGCCTCCGGATCACCCAATATCCGCAACGTCTTGAGGCGGGCCGTACCGCCGGCGACGACGGAAACGGCCGATGCCGGAACACCTAGCGTCTTGGCGACCAGCCTCTCCAGCGCTTGATTGGCGGCGCCATTTTCCGGCACGGCGCGGACCCGCGCCTGCACGTGACTTCGTCCGTCCGCCAATGTTTCGACAACGTCGAGCCGGTCCACGGAAGACTTCGGCGTCAGCCGCACGAACAGATCGACGCCGTTCTCGCGCATGCGGAACGGCGCGCTCATGCGATCGTCAGGCCAGCAGCAGCGGCGCGACCGTGGTGAGAATGAACTGCCTGAGGAAGAACAGGATCAGCAACAGGATGATCGGCGAGATGTCGATACCGCCAAGGTCGGGCATGAAGCGGCGGATCGGCCGCAGCGCCGGCTCGGTCAGGCGGTAGAGCATGTTCCCGATGCTGCCGACGAACTGGTTGCGCGAGTTGACGACATTGAAGGCGTAGAGCCAGGAAAAGATCGCCGAGGCGATGATCACCCACCAATAGAGGTCGAGCGCCATGACGATGGTTTGTATGAGGGCGAGCATGCCGGACTCCAATTGTTGCCGACATGTAGCCATTACGCGCCAAACCGGCAAGGGCAGGGTTCCGCCACGCGACCGGCAGCCGGTTTTCGGTGAAGCGCCGCCTTGACAGGAAACCGCGGCGCCCGATAAATGCGCCATCCGCTGGACGGGGCTGTAGCTCAGCTGGGAGAGCGCGTCGTTCGCAATGACGAGGTCAGGAGTTCGATCCTCCTCAGCTCCACCAGCGGAATAATCGTCTGCTTTTGATCGTCCCGGCAAGGCGCGGCCGGCATCCGCCACGGCGCGATGCAAGGCGTAGCCCCGATCCCCCCAAAAATGGCCAAACGGCATTTCGCCGTTTCCGAGGCGAAATGGTTGTCAATTGGACTTATGGCGATGGCCGGTGTCCGGTAGGCGCTATTTTTTTTGGAAGCCGCCCCATTAGAGTGGCGTTCTCAAATCAGTTTTTTCTGTGTGTTGTGACAGGGCGTTTCGGCGGGGGCGACCGAAAGCGCTATACGGATTCCGAGTCGAAATGAAGTATCCGCCTGCGAAAGCAAACTAGTGTCCATTCGCCAGAATCTTGCTGCAAATCTCAGGCGGCTCTGCAAGGACCATGCTTCTGTCAGCGCGGTATGCCGCGAGCTTGGCATCAACCGCACACAATTCGAGCGTTACCTGCAAGGGCAGACCGTGCCCAACAAGGCCACCGCCAAGCTGATCTGCGATTATTTCCGCGTCGACGAAGCCGAGCTGTACCGGGACCCCGGCGCCCCCTCGCCCGCGGCTCCCGGTCTGCCGCCGATCTCCGAAAGCCTGTTCACCCAGATGATCCGGCCGCCCGCTCCGTCGATTGCGGGCGGCACCTATTTCACCTATTTTTCGATCCCCGGCAGATCCGATCTGCTGGTGCGGGCGATCACCTTCGTGCGTCGCGAAGCCGAGCTGGTCACGTTCCGCAGGGTCACCGGATGGTCGGAGCATCATCGCTCGACATGGGCGCGGGCACGCGGCAATCATTATGGCGTGGCGATCTCGCGCCTTAACTGGATCTATTTCAGGGGCGTCAACCGCCGCCAGACAGGCGAGCCGTCGCTGATCTCGGTGCAATGGGCGCCTATCTCCGAACCGGTGCTGACAGGCAAGGCCATGCTTCTGACCGAAGCCGGGCCGGCATTCGTGTCGGTCATCATGCGGCAGGATAGGTCCAATATCCGGCCCAGGCATGCGATCCGCATGGCGCATGTCGTCAGGCTCGATGATCCCAGCCTCGACCAGCTCGTCGTCAGCCTCGCTCGGGACGGGCTGGGTTAGCCGCTTGCTTACGCTGAATAAGAACAAGAATATCCCGAAAAAGCGTATGCCAGCGATTGCCTACTCCATAACCGAGTAAAATCGATTTTTTTAGACTTTCTAGCCAAGAAAGATATTTTAGCTCATGGCTGATTTACTACAGTTTTAACAAACCAGTAACTCTTCCGACCTTACCTTTCTTCCCGCGGATCCCTTTCCGGGATCTTTCAACAGATCCCTGGGGGTCGGGGAAAGGGACGAAAATGACCAAGAAAGTGAACATTGGCCAGAACATGATGTTGGCGGCAACCAGGCACGGCTTGTCGGCCTGCCCCACGGCGGCGCTGAGCCATTCGGCGATCAAGCGCCTTCTGGGCCTCGACCGCCTCACCGACGCGCCCATCTATGCGTTGACCCTCTCAATCCCGGAACTTGATCCGCATTCGGCCGGTCGATCGATCAATTAGCCGGCGTAGTACATCTAGTGCAGCCAGTACGCATTCCCTAAAGTTCATTCGATGACAGGAGCAGAACATGTCAAATCAGGCCTTACGTCAGTCAGAGCTCGACAGTCTCCAATATATCGCGACGATGACCAATGAGCTGGTGCAGATGGCCGAAGCGAGCCGCTTCCCCATGATCTCCTATCTGCTCGGTATGGCCTATGCCGAAGCCTTCGACGTCTTGCGCGGCGCACGGCCGGCACGACACGCGCAGCTCAGCGGCAATCCGATGCACCCCAAGGCACACCCGAAAGACAACCACGCTCAGCCAAGAACAGCGTAGCGCGATGCAATTGTCGGGCTTGCGGGACGGCTGGCACGGATTTGAGGGGCATTAGTCCCGCAAACTGAACACGAATGGCGCTGTACGGCTGACGCGCGGGCCGAGTTCCGCCGGTGGCGCCGGCACGGTCGCGCCCTGCAGCACCGCAAGTGCTGCTCGGTCGAGTTCGGCATCGCCGGACGAACGGGCGACCCGGGCCGACAGGACCCGGCCGGATGGGTCCATTGTAAAAGTCACGTTCACATTGCCCTGCGCGCGCCGGGATTTCGCGGCGCTCGGATAGCGCTTGTGGCGATTGATCCACGCCGTCAGCCGCGATTCCCATTTGGCCGGGCTGACACCCGAGAACCCGGCCGCCGATTTCGGCGCCGCCGCCTTGGCGGCAGGCTTGGCCTCGGCTCTCGCGGCACTTGCCGTCTTCGGTGGCTCGGCCTTTTCCTTCTTCGGCCTTGGCTTGGGCTTGTCGACCGGCTTTTTAACCTTGGCTTCGGCCGGTTTCTTTTCCTTGCGCCGTTCCGTCGGCTTTGCCCGCGGCAGCGGAACGACAGCCTCCGGCGCGACGGTCTCGACAATATCGGGGACGACCTGTTCCAGCGGCGGCTGTTCGACCGGTTCGGCCTTCGTCATCTCCGTAGGCTCGTTCGGCGGCACCATCTCGGCCTCGGCAACAGGCTCCGCTTGCTCGACCGCCTTGTCAGGCTCGGCTTCGGCTGCCTTCACGATCTCTTCGACCGGCTCGGTCCGGTCGGGAATGGCCGCGTCGGGCATCGCGGCCTGTTCGGGCACCGCCGGCGTCACCATCATCGGTGCCATCTCGACCACCAGGGCCGGCGGCGGTCCGCCATCCGACAGGTCGACTGGACTGAAATTCTGCACGGCATAAGCGACCGCGCCATGAGCCCCAAGCATCAGCACCGCCGCGCATGCCCATAAGCCAAGGTCGCGCCAGTCGAGGCGCGGCAGTACCACCGTGGGGGAGGCGGCGGATTGCGTCATGGAGCGGCCGTTTTGCCTGACGCCGGTGCGGCGATATCGGGCGGCGCGGCCTCCAGGCCGACCAGCGCGATCTTCAGATAGCCGGCGGCCCGCAGCAGGTTCATCGCCTCCATCAGGTCGCCATAGGCGACCGCCTTGTCGGCGCGCAGGAATATCCGCGTCTGCTTGTCGCCCTTGGTGCGGCTGTCGAGCGTGGCGGCAAAAGCCGGGCGCGGCACCGTGTCGTTGCCGATCGCCAGGCTGAGATCGTCCTTCAGCGTCAGGAACAGCGGCATCTCCGGTCGCGGCGCCGGCGTCGCGGTCGAGCCGGGCAGGTCGACATTGACATCCACCGTCGCCAGCGGTGCGGCGACCATGAAGATGATCAGGAGCACAAGGATGACATCGATGAAGGGCGTGACGTTGATCTCGTGGCTTTCCTCGAGGTCGTCGTCCAGGGTCTGTCGCATTCTGCTCCCCATGGCGTCGCTCCCGCTACTCCGCCGCCAAGGCCGTCGCCGCCGCTATCGTGCGGAAATCGAGGTCGCGGCTGACCAGCCGTTCGACGCCGGCCGAGGCGTCGGCGAGGATCTGCCGGTAGCCGGCTATCGAGCGGGCGAAGACGTTGTAGATCACCACCGCTGGGATTGCCGCGACGAGACCCATCGCGGTGGCCAGCAGCGCTTCGGCGATGCCCGGCGCGACCACGGCGAGATTGGTGGTCTGAGCCTGCGAGATGCCGATGAAGGCGTTCATGATGCCCCAGACGGTGCCGAACAGGCCGACGAAAGGCGCGGTGGAACCAATCGTCGCCAGCAGGCCGGTGCCGCGCGACATGCGCCGCGACGCAGCCGCCTCGATGCGCGACAGGCGCGAGCTGACCCGTTCCTTCAGTCCGTCGCCGCCGACATGGTCGAGCGCATCGGCCGAAAGCGCGGCCTCTTCTTCCGCTGCCCGCACCAGGAGCGCGCCGGGACCGCCACCGCGGTCGAGCGCGCGGCTCGCCTGCTTCAGCGTGGCGGCATCGCCGATCGCGCGGACGGCACGGCGGAGGCGCAGCTTGCCGCCGAAAATCTCCAGCGATTTGGCCAGCCATATCGTCCAGGTAACGAGCGACGCGAAAGCCAATCCAGTCATCACCGCCTTCACGATGATGTCGGCGGCCTTGAACATGCCCCATGGCGACAGGTCATGCGGCAGGTTCAGGTCCATCGCCCCGGCAGGCGCGACCTCGGCCGGCGTTGTCGCGCTCGTCTGGCCGGCTGGTTGCGCGGGGGCAGCCGGTGCAGCTTGTGCCGGCGCGGCAGGGGCCTCAACCGCTGGAGAAGAGCCGGCCGGTTGCTCCTGGGCCGTGGCGCCGGTCGCCCCCAGGACAAGCGATGCGACCAACGCCGCCAACAAACCATATCTCGACATGAGCTTCTTCCTTGTTCTCACGGCGGCCAGCCGCTTGCCGGTTCCTGCAACCGCCGGCGACGACTTCACTGCACATAGCCGACGGGTTGGCCGGTGACGGGATGCGCGAACACACCCATCTCGACGCCGAAAATGTCCTTGAGCACATCGCTCAGCATGATCTCGCTCGGTGTGCCGCGCGTCAGCAGCCTGCCGTCCTTCAGCGCGATCAGCTCATCGCAGTAGCGCGCCGCCATGTTGGGGTCGTGCAGCACCACGACGACGCACAGGTCGCGCTTGCGGCTGAGCTCCCTGACCAGGCCCAGCACCTCGACCTGATGCGCGATGTCAAGCGCCGAGATTGGCTCGTCGAGCAGCATGACGCCGGCATTCTGCGCCACCAGCATGGCCAGCCAGGCGCGCTGGCGCTCGCCGCCGGATAATTCATCCACCAGCCGCTCAGTGAACCCTTCCATGTCGGTCAGCATAAGGGCCTGCTCGACATGGCGCCTGTCCTCGGCGCCGAAACGGCCAAGCGCGCCATGCCATGGATAGCGTCCGAGCGTTGCCAGCTCGCGCACGGTCAAGCCCGTCGCCGCTGGCGTCGTCTGCGGCAGATAGGCAAGAGCCCGCGCCAGCTCGCGTGCGCCCCATTGCGATAGCGGCCGTGCGGCGAAAGTGATGGCGCCGGAGCTTGCCGGCTGCTGGCGCGCCAAAAGCTTGATCAGCGTCGATTTGCCCGAACCGTTATGGCCGATCAGCCCGTAGACGCGCGCGCGCCGCAATTCGAGCGAGACCGGACCGAGCAGCATCCGTTCGCCGACGGCGAAACGCACGGCATCGATATCGAATGCGGTCTGGCTATCGGCTTCGGCCATGGTCACGGCATTTCTCCAGCCCCGCCGCCGCATTCCCATCCTGGCTGCGGAGGCAGGTGCCCGGTTGACTATGAAACATGATCTTATTAGTCAAGATTTAAGATGACTGCAACACTCGGCAATTTGGCAATGCGCCGCAAGAACCTGAAACACTCCGGGGCCGGTGGCATTGTTGCCGCGTACGCGCCGTCATTCGCGCAGCCGGCCGATCCGCGCCGGCGATCTCGGTCCCGGGCCACACGATGTCGGCATCCGGTGTCGCCGCATCGATGCGGACACGCTAGGGTGAGCCGGCGGCAAGGAGCTCCGGATGATCAAGGCGACACCCTTCGACTACCCCTATGACGGCAGGCTGGTTGCCGAAAACACCGCGCTCGTCGTCATCGACCTGCAACAGGATTTCCTGTCGACATCGGGCTATTTCGCCAGGAAGGGGTATGACCCCTCGCCGCTGCGGGCGATCCTGCCCGCCGTGAACCGCCTGATCGCGGCCGCGCGCAAAGCCGGCATCACGGTCATCCACACAAGACAGGGTTACCGCGCCGACATGGCGGACATGACGCCCTACGAGAAATGGCGCCGCAAGCGTTCCGGCCTCGACGGCACCGACGTCCTGCTGCGCTCAGGCGCTGGGTTCCAGATTGTCCCGGAGATCGACGTCGCGCCGCACGACATCATCGTCGACAAGACCTGCAACAGCGCCTTCACCTATACGGATTTCGAGCTTGTGCTGCGGGCGCAAGGCATCACGCATCTGATGTTTTCCGGATGCACGACGGATGTCTGCGTCCACACCACGCTGCGCGAGGCCTGTGACCGCAATTTCCAGTGCCTGACGATTTCGGACGCCTGCGCCAGCGGCGACAGACAAGCGCATGAAGCGGCGTTGCACATGGTGACGGTCGAGGACGGCGTCTTCGGCGTGCTGGCCGATTCGGACGCCGTCATTGAAGGCCTGTCGCGGCTTGGCGACAGCCTGAAGCAGCAGACGATTGATGGGCTTCACCCCGCTGCTCGCGTCTCCAATCCTGGGCGAGGCGCATAAGCTCCAAGCTGGAACTCGCTGGCCTCCCGGCGCGCCAGGGAGTTGCGCAGCAGCGCCAATGTTTCCCGGCCGGCCGTCGCGATCTCGCGCGGCGTGTCGACGCCGACGATCATGAACTCATCGATCCCGAGCCCGGCATAGGCGAGCAGCGACAGCGCGGCCTGAGCAGGCGGGCCGGATAGGTCGACCGCCTTGTGGCCGGCGGCGGAAACACCCTGGTGGATCCTGACCGGAAGCGCGAAGCGCAGTTTGCCCGCACGGCCATGTTCGGCCGCGGCGCCACGTGCCCGCTCCATCAATTGCCTGATGTCGTCGATCGGCCCCGGCGCCAGTTCGAAGACATCGGCATGCCGGCCGGCCACCTTCAGCGCCGTTCCGGATTGCCCGCCCATGCGGACCACGAGGTCGGCGCCATGCGGGCCCTTGCGCGGCACATAACCGCTTTTGATGCTGTAGAAAGCGCCTTCGTGATCGAAGGGCCGGTCGTTCGACCACAGCCGCTTCAACAGCACCAGATATTCGTCGATGCGCTGCCAGACGACGCCATGTCCGACCGGCCGTGTCTCGGCATCGTCGTCGTTCAAGGGCTCGCTGATCATCCTGAGCGTCAGCCGTCCGCCGCTCTCCCTGTCGATGGACGCCAGCTGGCGGGCAGCCACCGTCGGTTCGATCACGCCGGCCCAGTGGGTGAGCACCACTTGCAGCGAAGCGGTGCGGTTGAGCACCTGCGAGGCCAGATCCATGTTGGTCAGCAGCCCGGCCGAATCGTCGACGACGATCTTCTGGAAACCGCCGTCCTCGATCAGCCCGAGCTTGGTCGAGGTCTCGGCGAAGTCATAGAAAAAGGGAACCGCCGCGTCGGCGGTCTTGCCGGGTACATGCGTGAATTCGATCGGCATTGTGATCTCCTCCATCACTGGAATCACTGATGCTGTGAAATGGGAATCCTCAGGCGCGCGAAAACGCCCCGGGATCCGGCTCATTCAACTCCGATTGCCTGAAAGCTGTGGGGCAGCAGCCCCTGTCGATCCCGCGCCTTAGGGAATAAGGCCCAGCACGACTGCCCCGGTGAACACGAACGCAAGGGCAAAGACGAGATAGGCGAAAGCGCCGGCATAGGCCGGGCGAAAGCCCTGGGCATTGGCCACTCGCTGGCCGTTGCTGTCGGTCTGGGCGTTCTGGAAATAGGACATGTCGACCTCCGTCTCGCCGCTTAATCTATAAAACTTGTAGACTTTGTCGATTGCTATTTTTGGGCAACTGACAGAATTATTTTCTCGTTGACCGCCAAAAATTGGTGTGAAGTTGCTGTGAGCATGGGTTCCAGGCAATCGATCGGAAGAGCGCGGGGGTATCGATGTGAGGCGTCCCAAGGTCCAGCTTCTTCATTCCGGGACAGCTTGACGCCCTTCCTCTCCCCTCCGGAGGGATAGGAAGGACACCAAATCCTACTCGTCTAACGCTCTTCCCTTCGAAACGGCCTGAGCAGCGCCGATGGCGCCACAGCGTTGCGCGACATGACGGCCATGGCGACGATGGTGAAGATGAACGGCAGCATCAGGAACGCCTCGTAGGGGATGTGTCCAAGCCCACTCGCCTGCATGCGCAATTGCAAGGCATCGACGAAGGCGAACAGCAGCGCGGCCCCTGCCGAGCGCCAGGGATCCCAACGGCCGAAGACGACCAGTGCGATCGCCACCCAGCCGCGCCCGGAAACGACGCCGAAGGTGAAGGCGTTGAACTGCGCCATCGACAGGAAAGCACCAGCGAGCCCCATCAGGGCGCCACCGAGAATGACGGCCTGAAAGCGCGTGGCGATGACGCTGACGCCGGCGGAGTCCGCGGCGCGCGGGTTCTCGCCGACCATGCGCACCGACAGCCCCCACGGGGTGCGGTAAAGGATGAAGCCCGCCAGAGGAATGGCCAGGATGGCCATGTAGACCAGCGCGAACTGGTCGAACACCGCAGGACCCAGCACGGGAATGTCCGAGAGAACCGGGATCGGCAGCGTCTGAAAACCCTTGATGCTCGGCGGCACCGATTGCTGGCCGAAGATCAGCCGGTAGAGGAAATAGGCCAGCCCCGACGAGAACAGGGTGACGCCGATACCGCAGACATGCTGGCTGAGGCCGAGAACCACCGTGAACAGCGCATGCAGCGCGCCCATCAGCATGCCGGTCAGCACCGCCACCAGGACACCCAGCCACAGGCTTCCACTGAGGCTGGTGGCGGTGAAGCCGGTCATGGCGCAAAGCAGCATGATGCCTTCGATGCCGAGATTGAGCACGCCGGCCCGTTCGGAGAACATCTCCCCGAGCGTGGCAAAGGCCAGCGGCGTGGCGATGCGGATGATGGCGGCGAGAAAGCCGACCTGAAAAATCTGCTCGAACACCGCGCTCATCCGACGGCTCCGACGCGGCGGATGCGATAGGCCGTGAACAGCAGCGCCACCAGCATGGCGAGCAGCGCCGTGCCCTGGATGACGTCGCTGAGGAAGGCCGGCACGCCGGTCGCCCGCGACATCGCCTCGGCGCCGGTCATCACGGCTGCAAGGAAGATCGCCGCCGGCACGACGCCGAGCGGGTTGAGCCGCGCCAGCATGGCGACGACTATGCCGGAATAGCCGTAGCCCGGCGAAATATCGCTCATCACCTGGAAATGCACGCCGCCGACCTCGCCGACGCCGGCCAGCCCCGCCAACGCGCCCGACAGCAGCGCCGTCGACAGCAGCACGCGCTCGACATGGATGCCGCCATAGCGTGCCGCTTCCGGGTTTTCGCCGGTGACCCTGATCCGGAAGCCCAGCGTCGTGCGCACGATCAGGAACCAGATCAACGGGGCCGCGATCAGCGCCGCGACGACACCGAGATGCAGCCGCGTGCCTTCGATCAGCACCGGAAAGTTCGCCGAATCCTCGATCGGCGGCGAGATCGGATAGCCGCTGAAGCTGTCCTTCCACGGTCCCTCGATCAGTGCCATCAGGGCATAATAGATGACCGAGTTGAGCAGCAAGGAGCTCACGACATCGTCGACCTTGAACTTTACCCGCAGCGTCGCAGGCACCAGCGCGACCGCCGCGCCCGCGGCCGCCCCCGCCAGCGCCATGAAAAGCATGGCAAGCGGTCCGGGCATCGGGATCGTACCAACGAAACAGCTCGCCACCGCGCCGGCCAGCAATTGCCCTTCCGCGCCGATGTTCCAGAACTTTGCGCGGAAGGCGACCGCCACCGCCAGCCCGGTAAAGATCATCGGGGCGGCGCGGACCAGCGTTTCGGTGACGGCGTAGCTGTCGCCAAGCGAGGCCGTGAACATCACGCCGTAGGATTCGAACACCCCGGCCCCGGCCAGCGCGATCAGGCCGCTGCACAGGATGAGCGTGGCGACAATCGCCAGCAAAGGCAGCGCGAGGTTGAACCAGGCGGGCGTGGACGTGCGGACTTCGAGGCGGAACATCAGTGGCCCTCCGCGCCGGTCATCAGCAGGCCGAGCCGGGCGACGGTCGCATCGGCACTGTCCAGCGTGCCGACGATGCGGCCCTCATACATCACCGCGATGCGGTCGCACAGCACCAGCAGTTCCTCCAGATCCTCGCCGATGACGATGATGCCGCAGCCCTTGGCGCGCATGTCGAGGAATTTTTCATGGATGAAGCGCGCCGCACCGATGTCGAGGCCACGTGTCGGTTGTGAGACGATCAGCACCTTCGGATCGAAAGCAAGCTCGCGCGCCAGAAGCGCCTTCTGCAGATTGCCACCGGACAGCGCGCCGGCGCGCGTCATCGGCCCGGGACATCTGATGTCGTAGGCCTTGATCTGTTCCTCGGCGAAAGCGCGGATCGCATCCGGCTTCAGCAAGCCCTTCGCGGAGAAGGCTGAAGTGCCGATGCGCGGCAGCACCATCGAATCGGCGAGCGGCAAATTGGTAACCAGCCCCGTCGTCATGCGGTCTTCCGGGATGCGGCCAAGGCCGAGTGCCTGCACTTCGCGCGGCGAGAATTGCACGACCTGTTTGCCGGCTATCGTCATTTGACCGCTGTCGGGCGCGCGCGTGCCCGAGATAATCTCCGCCAGCGCCCGCTGGCCATTGCCGGAGACGCCGGCGATGCCGAGGATTTCGCCTGCACGAACCGCAAGCGACACGTCGCGCAACGCCGTGCCGGAATGCTTCGAGGTTGAAATACCGTCGAGCGTCAGCACATCGGCGCCGGGCGTCGACGATCCCCTTGCTGGCGGCACGATCTCATGGCCGCACATCAGTTCAGCCATTGCAGCCGACGTCGTGTTGGCGGGGTCGTCGACGCGGCCCGCGACGCGGCCGTGCCTCAGCACGGTGCAGCGATGCGTCAGCGCCCGCACCTCGTTGAGCTTGTGCGAGATGAAGATGATGCCCAGGCCTTGCGCCGCCATCGAGCGCAGGGCCGAAAACAGTCCGTCGACCTCGCTCGGTGCCAGCACCGCCGTCGGCTCGTCAAGGATCAAGAGCTTGGCACCGCGAAACAACGCCTTGACGATCTCCAGCCGCTGCTGCTCGCCGACCGACAGCGCCGAGACCGGCAGATTGGGATCGAGCGTCAGCCCGTGCCGGCTGCTGATTTCAGCATGCCGCGCCAGCCCGCCGCTGCGGTCGATCCGTCCCGATTTGCCCGGAATACCAATGAGCAGATTTTCCAGCACGGTGAGCCGTGGTGCCAGATGAAAATGCTGATGCACCATGCCGATGCCGGCGGCGAGCGCATCGGCCGAGCTGGTGATCCTGACTGGCTGGCCCTGGATCAGGATCTCACCGGCATCCGGCGCGTAGGCCCCGAACAGCACGTTCATCAATGTCGTCTTGCCGGCGCCGTTCTCGCCGAGCAGCCCGAGGATTTCGCCCGGCGCCACGCTGAGATCCACAGCCTCGTTTGCCTTGACGGCGCCGAAGGTCTTGGTGATGCCGCGCATTTCGATGAGAGGGGCGGACAAGAATGCTCCTGATTTTTCCGATCCGGCCTTAGCTGCGGAGGGCGGCGCTGTACCCCCCTCTGTCCTGCCGGACATCTCCCCCTCAAGTGGGGAGATTGGCAGCTTCGCCGACTTCGCTTATGTTAAGGTCGGCGATTGGCGAAAGCCGAAGTGACATCTGATCTCCCCCCTTGAGGGGGAGATGGCCGGCAGGCCAGAGGGGGGCGCCACGCGCCAGCCCCTCAATCATGGCGTCAATCCGAAACCGGCGTGTTCTCGTCGACGTCGACGCGGAAATTGCCTTCCAGGATCTCGGCCTTCTTCTTCTCGACCAGATCCTTGACCTCGGCGGGCAAAGTCTTGTCGAACTTGTGGAAGGGCGCCAGATACGAGCCGCCCTTGGCCATGCGCGAGAAATCGCCATAGTCCTGCGCGGTGTAGACCCCAGCCTTGACCAGCTTGATCGCCTGCTCGACCGTCGGGTACATGTCCCAGACCGGACCGGTGATGACGGTGTCGGGGCCGAGGCTCGACTGGTCGGACATGTTGGAGATGGCGAAGATCTTCTTTTCCACCGCCGCCTCGATGACGCCGAAGCGTTCGGCATAGATGACATCGACGCCGGCATCGATCTGCGCCACCGCGGCTTCCTTGGCCTTCGGCGGATCGAAAAAGGAGCCGATGAAGGCGACCTTCTTCTTGACGTTCGGGTTGACCTCCTTGGCGCCGGCGAAGAAGGCGTTGACCAGCCGGTTCACTTCCGGAATGCCCATCGCCGCCACCGCGCCGACCGTGCCCGATTTCGACATCTTGCCGGCGATCATGCCGGAGAGATAGGCGGGCTCGTGGATCCAGTTGTCGAACACGCCGAAATTCGGCTCGGCCGGCCCGGCGCCGGAGCCGAACAGCCAGGCTGTCTTGGGGAACTGCTTGGCCGTGCGGCGCGATTCACGCTCGGCGGCGAAGGCATCACCCAGCACCAGCTGGTAGCCGCCCTGCGCATATTCGCGCATGACGCGGCTGAAGTCGGCGGTCTGGACCTTCTCCGACCATTTATATTCTATGCCCAGTTCCTTCTCGGCCTTCTGCAGGGCGACGTGGATCTGGTTGTCCCAGGGTTCCTCGATCGGCGTGGCGAAGATCGCCGCCACCTTCAGTTTTTTGCCCGCCGCGAAGGCCGCACCCGGCAGCATCGTCGCGGCCAGGCCAAGCGCGCCCAGCTCCAGCACGTTGCGTCGCGACAGCCCTTCGCGCATCGAATGAGATCTGTTCTTCCGGTCTTCCATTGAAGTGCCCCTCTGTTTGACAGCCGTGTCGAGCCGGCCGTTCCTGAAATCAGACGGGGAACTATGGAACGGGTCCGGACTTTTGTCCACATGGTCAAATTTGGCAGGATCGAGCATATCCACTCTCCTGGCCTGCCAGGAAGAGCGATTGCTCAGGCCCGTTCGAGCGCGATGGCAATGCCCTGGCCGACGCCGATGCACATGGTGGCCAGCGCATAGCGGCCGCCGCGCTCGCGCAGCTCCAGCCCCGCCGTGCCGGAGATGCGCGCGCCCGACATGCCCAGGGGATGGCCAAGTGCGATGGCGCCGCCATTCGGGTTCACATGCGGCGCATCCTCGGCAATGCCGAGTTGGCGCAGCACGGCGATGCCTTGCGAGGCAAAGGCTTCGTTGAGTTCGATGACATCGAATTGTTGCGGCGTCAGGCCAAGCCGCGCACAAAGTTTCTGCGTCGCCGGCGCCGGACCGATGCCCATGATGCGCGGCGCGACCCCGGCGGCGGCCCCACCCAGAATACGGGCGATCGGCGTCAGCCCGCATGTCTTCACCGCCGCTTCCGAGGCAACAATGAGCGCCGCAGCGCCGTCATTGACACCAGACGCATTGCCGGCCGTCACCGTGCCACCTTGCCGGAACGGCGTCGGCAATTTGGCCAGCGCCTCGACGGTTGTGCCGGCGCGAGGATGTTCGTCCTTGCTGATAGTGACCGCATCTCCCTTGCGCTGTGGGATGGTCACCGGGGTGATCTCCTTCGCCAGCCGGCTATTGGCTTGGGCCGCGACCGCCTTGTCCTGGCTGCGCACGGCAAAGGCATCTTGGTCCGAGCGGGAAACAGCGAAGTCTTCCGCCACATTCTCGCCGGTCTCCGGCATGGAATCGACGCCGTATTGCTTCTTCATCAGCGGGTTGACGAAGCGCCAGCCGATGGTGGTGTCATAGATCTCGGCATTGCGCGAGAACGCCGTGTCGGCCTTGGGCATGACGAAAGGCGCGCGGCTCATCGATTCGACACCACCCGCGATCATCAGTTCCGCCTCGCCGGCCTTGATGGCACGCGCCGCGATGGTCAGCGCGTCCATGCCCGAGCCGCACAGACGATTGACCGTCGAGCCTGGTATCTCCTTCGGCAGCCCAGCTAGCAGCAAGGCCATGCGCGCCACGTTGCGGTTGTCCTCGCCGGCCTGGTTGGCGCAGCCATAGACGACGTCGTCGATCCGCTGCCAGTCGATGCCGGGATTCCGCTCAAGCAAAGCCTTCAGCGGGATGGCGGCAAGGTCGTCGGCCCGAACCGAAGACAACGAACCGCCGAAGCGGCCGATCGGCGTGCGGATGTAGTCGCAGATATAGGCCTCGGCCATTTTATGCAGCCTTTGTTTTTCCGGTTCCCTCATGCGCCGCCTTGGTGCGGGCCTGCAGGTCGCGCAATGTCTTCAGTTCGAGTTCGCTTGGCGCGGGTGTTTCGTCAAGCGCCTCGGCGAACTTAACAACCCAGCCACAGCGCTCCTGCACCTGCTGACGGGTGACGCCCGGATGCAGCGACACGACCGTGAATTCCTTGGTCACCGGATCCGGCTTCCAGAGGGCGAGATCGGTGACCAGCAATGTCGGGCCGGATGTATGGATGCCCAACCGCTGTCGGTGATCGCCGCCCTCGCCATGGCCGAAGGAGGTGACAAAGTCGATCTTCTCGACCATGCCGCGCTTGGTCTGCGCCATGGTGATGTAGATCTCCTTCGACGACGTCGCGATCTCCGGCGCGCCGCCGCCGCCGGGCAGTCGGGTCTTGGGATGGAAATAGTCGCCGATGACAGTGGTGTTGATGTTGCCGAACTTGTCGAGCTGCGCCGCACCGAGGAACCCGATGGAAATGCGGCCGCCCTGCAGCCAGTAGCGGAACATCTCCGGTACGGCGACGGTGGTGACGGCGGTTTCGCACAATTCGCCATCGCCGATCGACAGCGGCAGCACGTCGGGCGCCGTACCGATCGTGCCGCTCTCATAGATCAAGGTGATGTCGGGCGCATGCGTCAGCCGCGCGACGTTGCAGGCCGCGGACGGCGCGCCGATGCCGACGAAGCAGACATCGTCATTCCTCAGCGCCCGGCTCGCGGCGATCGTCATCATCTCGTTGGGGGTGAAGCCCAGCTGATTCTCGCTCATGCCGCGTTCCGCAGATGCGAGACCGGGCCGCGAAATCGTCGGGACTTTTCTCGATCACGTTTGCCTGCATCCAGGCCCGGAATTTCTCGCGGTCGGCCGCGACCTCGTCCCATTCGATATAGGCGGCATTGTCGCGCGCATAATAGCCATGGGCATAGGAGGGGTGCGAGCCGCCGGGCACGACCGAGATCGCCGCGATCGTCCAGCGGGGCAGCACAGTCAGATTGGGGTGAAGATCGTCAAAACTGTCGACCACCTCCTCCACCGTCACCACCGCGCGCCTCGCCGCCAATACCGCCTCCTTCTGGACGCCGATGATGCCTTCGACCAGCACATTGCCTTTCCGGTCGGCTTTCTGCGCATGGATGAAAGTGACATCGGGCCGGATGGAAGGCACGGCCGCCAGCATCTCGCCGGTGAACGGACAGGTCACCGCTTTGATGTTCGGATTGACATCAGCCAGCCCCGTGCCGCGATAGCCACGGAACACCGCGCAGGGCAGGCCGGCCGCACCCGCCTCATAGCCATTGGCCATGCCGGCATGGCTGTGTTCCTCGACCGCGATCGAGCGGGGAAAACCGTTCTCGATCGCATCGCGGGCGCGCCGCAGCAGGCCGACACCGGGATTGCCGACATAGGAGAAGACGATTTTCTGGGCCATGCCCATGCCGATCATCTGGTCGTAGATCAGGTCCGGCGTCATGCGGATCAGGGTCAGGTCGCGATATCCCTGGCGGATCGCCTCATGCGCCGCAGCCGTCGGGATCAGGTGGGTGAAACCTTCGAAGGCAGCGGTGTCGCCATCGTTCAGGTTCTCCGCCACGGCCTGTTTGAGCGGCAGGAACTTGACCATCGCGGCGACTCCCAGAGTCCAAAAAGTTCGTATTGCGAACACATGTATTGAATGCGATACTTTCTAAACTCCGTTGAGCCGGGGTGTCAATCGTGGCGAGATCGCCCGGACCGAGAGATGAGATGGACGACGAGACCGTTTCCCGTGATCACGTCGGCTCGCTCGAGCGCGGACTCGGCGTGATGGAGATATTGGCCCGCCATCCCTCCGGCATGACCCTGACCGAAATGGCCGAAGAAGCCGGCCTGACCCGTGCCGGCGCCCGGCGATTCCTGCTGACGCTCACCGCTACCGGCTATGCGACGCAATCCGGGCGTGTATTCTCCCTGTCCCCGCGCTTGCTGACCGTTGCCCGCACCTGGCTCGGCGGCGCCTCGCTGTGGAGCTTCGCCGCGCCGATCATGCGCGCGGTCGCCGCGCAGCTGAACGAGGCCTGCTCTGCAGCGATCCTGTCGGGCCAAGATGTCGTCTATGTCGCCCGCATTCCTGGCCGGCGGATCCTGAGCGTATCGCTCGATGTCGGCACCAGGCTACCCGCTTATTGCACCTCGATGGGGCGGATGCTGCTGGCGGGGCTGACACCGGCGGAATTGGACGCCTTCTTCCGTAAGGCAACGGTCGAGCGGCGGACGCCGAAGACAATTGTTGAAAGACCGTTGCTGGCAAAGGCCATTGCCAAAGCCAGAATGGATGGCTTCGCCATCGTCGACGAAGAGCTGGAACTCGGGCTGCGCTCCATCGCCGTGCCGATCCGCGACCGCGCTGGGCGCACGGTCGCGGCGATCAATGTCTCGACCCAGTCGGCACGGTTTTCCGTCGCGGATATGGAGCGGGAGATCTTGCCTGCGCTGCTTGAGGCCAGACAGCGTGTCGAGGATTTCTTTGTCGTCTGATAGAGGCCTGTTAGGCTTCCCTGGCGTTGGCCCGCCAGCGTCTAAATAGCGCCCTCAATGCTTGATCCGGTCCCGCATCGCGTACCACAGCATGCCCAGCACATAGAGCGGCCCGCGCAGCGCCGTGCCGCCCGGGAACGGCATTGGTGTCAGCGTCGAGAACAGGTCGAGCCGTGAGGCATCGTCGGTGATCGCCTCGGCCAAAAGCTTGCCCGAGAGCGTCGACAGGATGACGCCCTTGCCTGAATAGCCGTGCGCGAAATAGACCTCGCCATAGTGCCCGACATGCGGCAGCCGCGACGTCGTTACCGACACCAGCCCGCCCCAGGCATGGTCGATGCGGCAGCCCTTGAGTTGCGGAAAGGTGCTCTCCATGTGCGGCCGCACGAATCCGGCAATGTCGGCCGGCGGTGACGGCGTGTAGCGCTCGCCTCCGCCGAACAGCAGGCGTCCATCGGCGGACATCCGGTAATAGTTGACGACGAAGCGTGTATCGGACACCGCGACATTGGCTGGGATGACGTTGCGCGCGCCCTCCAGCGGCTCGGTGGCGACAATGTAGTTACCGACCGGCATGATGCGACTGTTGACGCGCGGCTCCAGCCCGTTGAGCAGCGCGTCGCCCGCCAGCACGACATGTCTGGCCCGCACCGATCCTTTTGCAGTCGAGACCCGGATCGAGGGTTCGCGCTCCAGCTTCACGGCCACCGAGTTTTCGTGGATGACCACGCCGGCCGCGACAGCCGCTCGGGCAAGCCCAAGCGTGTAGTTGAGCGGATGCATGTGGCCGCCGAGCGGCTCATACATGGCGCCATGATAAGGCGTGTCGACCTTGGCCCGAGCCGCCGCCGCCGAGAGTATCTCGACATCGCGGAATTTCATCACGCTTTCGAGGCACTTGGCCTCTTCTTCCAGATCCCTGAGGTCGGATCCGTTGACCGCGCCGACCAGATGGCCGGTCAGCCTGAGATCGCACTCGATGGCATTGCGCTCGATGATGTCGAGCACCAGGCCGCGCGCCTCGAAAGCGAGATCGAACAGTACCTTGGCGCGCTCGGCTCCATAGAGCTTGACCAGGCCCTTGGCGCCCTTGCGCAGGCCGGGGATCATCTGGCCGCCATTTCGGCCCGATGCGCCCCAGCCGATCTTGCCGCCTTCGAGCAGCACCACCTTCAGCCCGCGTTCGGCGGCGTGAAGGGCGGCCGACAGCCCGGTGCAGCCGCCGCCGACGACGACCAGGTCGGTTTCGGCATCGCCGACGAGCGCCGGATGGTCCGGCGCCGGATTGGCGGTGGCGACGTAGTAGGATTTGCCGATGTCGAGACCGGAATTGAAACCCGTTGAAGATGCCATGATCACACCTTCAGCAAGAGATGGTCGCGTTCCCAGCTCGTCACCACGCTTTGGAACAGGTCGAGTTCGACGGTCTTGACGCGCAGATAGGTCTGGAAGAAGTCCTCGCCGAGCAGCTCTCGCACCGGGGCACAAGCCTCGAAACGATCCAGCGCCTCCTCCATGGTCTTAGGCAGCGTGCTCCTGATCTTGTAGGCATTGCCCGACGCCTCGGCCGAGCGCGCCAATTTCTGCTCGACGCCCAGATAGCCGGCAAGCAGCGACCCGGCGATCGCCAGATAGGGATTGCAATCCGCCCCAGGCAGCCGGTTCTCCACCCGCCGCGCCGCGCGTCCCCCCGCCGGCACACGCAGGCCGCAGGAGCGGTTGTCATGCGACCACTCGATATTGGCGGGTGCGCTGTGGTTGGGCCTTATGCGGCGGAAAGAGTTCACGTTTGGCGCGAACAGCGGCATGATTTCCGGAACATATTTCTGCAATCCGCCGATGAAGTGGCCGAACATCCCGGTGTCGGCATCGTCGCCGCTGGCGAAAAGCGCATTGCCGGCCTCGTCGACGACCGACATGTGCAGATGCATCGAGCTGCCGGCCTGGGCCGCGATCGGCTTGGCCATGAAGGTCGCATGCATGCCGCATTGCTGCGCGGCCTGGCGCGTAAACCGCTTGAACAAAAGCACCTGGTCGGCCAGCGGCAGGGCGTCACCATGCAGCAGGTTGATTTCCAGCTGCGCCGTGCCCGATTCATGGATCAGCGTATCGAGCGGCAGACCGGCCGCCGCTGAATAGTCGTAGATGCGCCGGATCACCGGCTCGAATTCTTCCAGCGCGGCCATGTCATAGGGATGCTGCACACCCTCGGCGCGGCCATTGGCGCCGACCGGGGCGGTGAGGGGCTTGTCCGGATCGGGATTCGGCGCGGTCAGGTAGAATTCGAGTTCCGGCGCCACCACCGCGCGCCAGCCGCGCTGGCGGTAGAGATCGAGCACGGCGCGCAGTACATGGCGTGGCGAGGCCATCCATGGCCTGCCGTCCATGTGGAAGGCGTCGGCGAAGACATAGGCCTTGCCCGCCCCCGCACCCGGCGCCAGGCACAGCGTCGAGACATCGGGCACCATGCGCATGTCGGGGTCCGCATAGGCAAAACCCTCGTCGATAGAGCCGGAATAGCGACCGTCGATGCTGACCAGGAAGGCGCTGCTCGGCAGATAGAGCGCGCGGTCTTCCAACGCCTTGAGGAATTTGGCGGTCGGCAGCGCCTTGCCACGCAACACCCCGTTCATGTCGGGCACCAGGCACTCGACCTCGGTGATGCCGTGCTGCGTGAGCCAGGCCTTGGGGTCGTTGGTTGCGGTATTCGTGTTCTTATCAAGCATTTCGTTCATGTCCGTATCATGGAGACAATGGCTTGCGCGGCCACGTCCGTTCCGGATTTCAGCGCCATCTTGGCTGCATGAGGCGGGCGCGCATGGCGTCATCGGCCAGCAGGCCGAGAATGGCTCTCTTCAATCCCCCTTCGGTCCAGCCGTCGCGGCCGATATGATCGCCGACGCCGGTCTCTCCGGCTCGTTGCGCATTGTCGTGCCGGTCCCAGCAATAGGGCATGATCAGCGACGGCACGCCGAAGCGCAGCGCCTCGCAAAAGCTGTTAATGCCGCCGTGGTGGATAAACAGGTCAGACTTCGCCGCCACCGAGGGCTGCGGAAACCAGGCGTCGAGATAGACAGTGTCGGCCACCGCGCAATGGCGGATGAAGGCTGGGCGCCCCGGGCGCGCAAGGCCTGTGCGATGCCGATGCAGTTCAGCGCGGCGCCAGAGCCCGCCTTGGAAAACAGCGCGATGGTCGGGCTGGCTTTACGCGTCAATTCATCCTCTTCAATCCGGCCGGCTGATCACGCCGAACAGTGCGGCTCCTTGCCTGGCCGCCTGCGGTCCCTGGCTGCGGGAGAGGCGCAGGGGATGCGAACAGATCGGCACCCATTTCATATCGCCGGTTGTCGAGATGGTCGAGTGTATTGAGGTGCTCGCGCAACGATTGCTTCAGCCGGAAGACGTTGATGCATGACCCGGAACGGCTGGATGTGTGTGAAACCGGCGGCGCGGCAGAGCCGCGCCGTTCAGGCTCTGCTCGTGCCGGTCAGATAGATCGACATCAGAACCGGATTGCCCGAGGCCGGCCAGATGACGGCGGCATCATTGGTACTGCCGCGCTCGCCGGTCCCGGTCTTGTCGCCGCATTTCAAGCCTCTCGGCAGGCCCGCCCTGATGCGCTCACCACCGGTCTTGTTGGCCACCAGCCAGTCGACAAGCCGCGCTCGGCTTTTTTCGCCGACAATCAGGTCGAAGCGAGAAGCGGTTCTGCGTTGTCGTTGAACGGGAACGGCTCCAGGAGGAAAACGATGCCGCCAGGCCAAGCCCAGCGGCATCTCCTCTGGTGACTACGGGCCTTTTCAGCGACGAACCGCTACGGCGTCGTTCCCGCCTGAAGCTTGGCCGCCGTCTGGTCGATCTTGCCGGCAAGAACACCTTGGGCCCAGGCCGTGACCTCGGCGTCGACCGGCTTGTTGGCCATGTCGGTCAGCGCCGCATCGAGCGATGCATCATCGGTGCCGACCGCTGCCGCCGCAGCCGCGGCCGCAGCCTCATCGGCCGCAGTATTGTCGGCGTCGACCACCGCCTGCTGGGCAGTGATGTCAGCCTGCAGAGCCGATATCTGGCCGGGCAGGGCCGCCTGCTGTTCGGCTGTCATGGCGTCGATTTCGGCCTGAGACAGCGACGTCAGTGCGCTCAACTGCGAATTCAGCGTATCCAGTTGAGCCTGGGCCGCGGCAGCTGTGGCAGCGGCCGCCGCAGCCGCGGTCTGCGCGTTCTTGGCTTTCGCCGACTGCGTCACGAATGCCTGAACGGCGGCGAACTTCTTGCTCTTGGAGTTCATATAGGCGTTGACGTTGCGCTGCAGCGAGTTCAGCCGGCCAAGCTTGGCGTGGATATTCTTCTCCTTGGGCACGGACGAGACCTTTGTGTTCGTATCGACCGTGGCGTCGGCCGTTGTGTCCGTGTCCGTCTTGGCTGCCCGTCCCGGTGCCGACGACTTGCCGTGCGAAGCACCGCTGTTGCCGTTGCCATTCCCATGGGTGCCGCCATTGCCGCCGCCATTGCCGTTGCCGCCGCCATTGCCTCCAGCATTGCCGCCGCCATTGCCATGCCCATTGCCGGCGAGCGCCGGAGACGCCAGAAGCGCCAATGCGGCCACGGCCGCGAACAGTGTTTTCCGGTTTGTCATGCTAATCTCCTCGGGAATCGCCGCACTCGCCCACCGCTGAACCACCTGCGTATGAGAAATCGCTAATCATACCCGGTAAACTTTAGACAAATGCGGTCTCAATCCGAGAGCGCGCGCTGCGTCGGATCAACAACCACTTGAAAAGATAAGGAAATATACCGCTTTGACCTGGCTTGGCACTGAAGTCCCATGCCCGCCAGACCATGGTCTTGTGCCGTCCGGCATCCCGCGAAACGACAGAAAAAGCGGGGCTGAACTGGGAAAGGTCGATCGATGAAAGCAGCGTCAGCCGATGCTCTCGCCGCCATCGATCACCAGCGCTTGCCCGGTCATGAAGGATGAACGGTCCGAGACCAGGAACAGGATCGCCTCGGCGATCTCTTCGGCCACCGCCCAGCGCCCCATCGGGATCTTGGTGCGGACATAGGTTTCGATCGCCTCGCGTCCGCCCATCTGGGCGATGAACGGCTCGTTGAATGGGGTGTCGACCCAGCCCGGGCAGAGCGCGTTGACGCGCACATTGTGCCGGGCATAGTCGAGCGACATCTGTCTGGTCATCGCCACCACGGCATGTTTCGACGTCGCATAGGCGATCATCTCGCGGTCGTAGAACACACCCGAATTCGAAGCCGTGTTGAGGATGACGCCACCGCCTTGCGCGATCATCGACGGCATCACGATCCTCGCCGCGAGGAATTGCGCCCGCACATTGACCCGCCAGGATGCGTCCATGCCGGCGGTCTCGACCTCGGTCAGCGTGCCGCCGACCTGGATGCCGGCATGATTATGCAGGATGTCGATGCGCTGATGTCTGTCGAGCGTGCCGACGATGAGCTGGTCGATCGCATTGTCGTTCGAGACGTCGGTCGCGATCGCCTCGGCCCGGCCGCCCGCCGCCCGGATATCCGCGGCCGTTGCCTCGCCGGCGGTCCCGTCCCTGTCGGCGATGACGACCACCGCGCCTTCCCTGCCCATGATCATGGCGCCGGCACGTCCGATGCCGGAGCCGGCGCCTGTCACCACGGCGATGCGGTCTTTGAGGATCATGGAGCGGCTTTCAGTTTGACGGCTTGCGCTGGCGCAGCTGCCATTGGGCAAGCACCACGAGCAGGACGGAGGCGACGAGCACGATCGTCGCGATGGCGTTGATCTCCGGCGTTACGCCGCGCCGGATAGAGGCAAAGACATAGATCGGCAGCGTCGTCTGCGCGCCGGCGACGAAGAAGGCGACGATGAAGTCGTCGAAGGAGAAGGTGAAAGCGAGCAGGAAACCGGCGACCACCGCCGGGATGATCTGCGGCAGGACGATCGAGCGGAAGGTCGTCAACGGCGTGGCGTATAGATCGCTGGAGGCCTCGACCAGATTGCGATCGAGGCTGCCAAGCCGCGTGCCGACGATCATCGTCACCAGCGCCATCGAGAACAGGCCATGCGCGGCGATGATCGAGCCGTAGCCGAGCGACAGGCGCGGCGGCTGGTCGCCCGGCCAGACCGAGGCGAGGAACGGATTGACGACCGCGAACAGCTGAACGAGCGCGACCAGCGTCGAGATGCCGATGACGACGCCCGGAACGACGATCGCCGCGCCAAGCAGGCCGTCGAAGACGGCGCGGGTTCTGGCGCCGACACGCGCCAGGCCAAGTGCCGCCGCGGTGCCGAACACCGCCGCCAGCAGGGCGCTGGTGCTGGCGATGAACAGGCTGTTCTTCAGCGCCTCGACCAGGAACGGGTTGGACAGGGCCTTGCCATACCACTGCACCGAGAAACCGGTGAACTCGCTGGCGTGGTGGCCGGCGTTGAAGGAAAACAGCACGACCAGCACGATCGGCAGATAGAGGAACGCAAAGACGGCGATGACGAAGGCGCGCATCAGATGAGGTCCACCCGGCGAGCGCCCGCAACGCGGTTCGAAATGCGGTTGGCGACAATCAGCACCACCACCGAGACCAGCACCAGCGTGATCGCGATGGCCGACCCGAACGGCCAGTTGCGCGATTGCAGGAAGAGGTCGACCAGCGCGTTGCCGATGAAGAACACTTTGCCGCCGCCAAGCAGCGTCGGGATCAGGTATTCGCCGAGCAGCAGGATCATGACCAGCGAGAAGCCGGTCATCACGCCCGGCAGCGACAGCTTCAGGGTTACGCCGAAAAAGGTCGACAACGGCCTCGCGCCGAGATCGGCGGAGGCCTCCAGCAGCCTTCGGTCGAGCCGTTCGAGGCTGACATAGATCGGCAGGATCATCAGCGGCAGATAGCCGTAGACGATGCCGAGCAGGACCGCGCCCGGCGTGTTGATCAACCGGACATCCTCGATGCCGGCAAAGGCGAGCAGCGCCGGGATGCCGCGTCCACCCAGAATGTACATCCACGCATATGTCCGCATCAGAAGGCTGGTCCAGAACGGAATGACGACCAGCGCGAGCAGGATCAGCCGCCAGCGCTGCGGCGCCTGCAAGGCGAGGTAATAGGCGACCGGATAGGCGACAAGCAGGCAGGCGAGCGCGCCCACTGGCGCCAGCACCATCGTGTTCCAGAACGCGGTCGCCCGTGCCGGGAGATTGGCATATTGCGCCAGCGTGAAGGCTGCCTGGTAGCCGCCCTCCGGCGCCCGCTCGCCGACGCTGAACACGGCGATGGCGATGAATGGCAGCACCAGGAACACCACCAACCATGCCGTCGCCGGCGCGAGCAGCAAGGCGGTCAGGAAATTACGCCGAAATCTGTTGCCGTGCATCGAAACCGCCCCGGTGCCGGCGGGCATGGGCCCGCCGGTCGATTGTCTTTATCCAGGCCAGTCTCAAGCCGATTTGAAGCGCGCCATCAGTTCGGCACGGCCCGGGTCGGTCAGCGTTGCCGCCGCGCCGAATTCAAGCGGCGTCAACAGCTCCGCCGCCGGATAGAGGATCGGATTGTCGAGCACTTCCTTGGGCAGCAGCTTGTTGACGCGCGCATCCGTCGAAGGCGCGCCGTTGGCGAGGTGCTCCTTCACTGCGACCTGCGGGTTCATCAGATAGTTGAGCAGCGCATAACCGGCGGGCTTGTTGGGCGCGTCCTTCGGGATGGCATAAAAATCGGTCCAGATCTCGCCGCCTTCCTTGCCCAGCACATAGGCGATCTCGGGAATGTCGCGATGCAGTTGCGCGCCGTCATTGGTCCAGCACATCGTCATCCACGCGTCGCCCGCACGCATACCCGGCTGGTAGTCGGACGAGACGGCGAACAGATGCGGCTTGACCTTCAGCAGCAGTTCCTCTGCCTTGGCGAGCTCGTCCTGCTTCAGCGAATTGAACGAATAGCCGTAATATTTCAGCGCGTTGCCGATGGTGGTGAGCTGGTAGTCGTGCACCATGGTGCGGCCATCGCCCTCGGCCACGGCGGTATCCCAGAACTCCTTCCAGCTCGTCATCGGCTTGGTCAGCTTCTTGGTGTTCACTGCAAAGCCCGTGGTGCCCCAGTTCTTCGGCACGGCGTAGATCACCTTGTCGATCGTGCCCTCGGAGGTGAAGCGCGGATCTTCCTGCGTACCGTCGAAATTCGGGAGCTTCGCCATCTCCAGCGGCTCGATAATGCCGAGCTTCTTGTAGGTCGAGATCGTATAGTTGGTCGGCACGAACAGGCTCCAGCCCGAGGCGCCGGCCTGCAGCTTGGCCAGCATCTCCTCGTTGGAGCCGAACACGTTGACCTCGACGGCGACACCGGTGTCCTTTTTGAAGTTCTCGAAGGTCTGCGGGTCATGGTAATTCGGCCAGGTGGCGATCGACATGCGGTCGCCAAGGCTTTCGGCGGCGAAGGCAGGGGTCGGCATGATGCCGATCTCGCGCGCCATCACCGCCGTTGCGATGCCAAGGCCGGTGAGGCCAAGGAAGTCGCGGCGGCCGATCGAGCCGCGCTTCAGGCGCATCAGCTGGTCGACGAAATTCTCGGGGCTTATCGGCAGTCCGTCACGATATGATTTCGACATGTTTGTTTACCCTCTGGTTGGTCCCGTTGTTCTTGGTTTCCGGAAACGCCAGCGGCGTTCCCATGGCATAGCCGATGGCGACGGGTTCACCCGGCTTGAAGAGATTGCCTTGGCCGATCAGGTGATCGGCCTTGGCGAGCAAAGTGCCGATGCCCTGCACTTCGATCGCGTATTCCGCGGTCGAGCCGAGGAATATCCGGTTGCGGACGATGCCTTTGAGCGGACCGCTTTCGGGAGCGCCAAGGCTGAGTGATTCGGGACGCAGACTGACCGAGACGGTCTCGCCTTGTCGAAGCGCGGTTCGCTTGCGCGCCGCGACCACAGTGCCGTCCGCCAGCGCCACGTCCACCAGGTCGCCCGTGTGCCCGGCGACGGTGCCGCTCAACAGATTGGTCTTGCCGACGAAATCGGCGACGAACAGGTCGGCCGGCTCGTCATAGATCTCGCTCGGCTGGCCGAGCTGGACGATGCGCCCGCCATTCATGACGCAGACGAAATCGCTCATCGACAGCGCTTCCTCCTGGTCGTGGGTCACCAGCACGAAGGTGATGCCGATCTCGCGCTGCAGGTTCTGCAGCTCGATCTGCATGTCGGTGCGCAGCTTCTTGTCGAGCGCCGCAAGCGGCTCGTCGAGCAGCAGCACCGCCGGCTTGTTGACCAATGCACGCGCCAGCGCGACACGCTGCTGCTGGCCGCCGGACAGTTCGTGGATCTTGCGGCCGCCATAGCCGGCGAGCCGCACCATTTCGAGCGCTTCGCCAGCCCGCCGGCCGATATCGCGCGACGACAGCCGTGGCCTTGCCTGGCGCAGCCCGTAGGAAACGTTGGCTTCGACATCGAGATGCGGAAACAGCGCGTATTGCTGGAACACCATGTTGACCGGCCGTCGGTAGGGCGGCGTGCCGGCCATGTCCTGGCCACGGATGAACACCTGGCCTTCGCTCGGCTGTTCGAACCCGCCGATCATGCGCAGGCAGGTGGTCTTGCCGCAGCCGGACGGTCCAAGCAGCGCAACGAAGGCGGAGGGCGGCACGGCAAGGTCGATGCCGCTGACCGCGGTCACCGCGCCATAGCGCTTGGCGACGCCGCGAAATTCGATGTCGGGCACTGCGGTCAAGGCTGCGGGCTCCAGGACGATGCGATTTCAAGACGCTACCAGAGCTAATGGCAGCTAGTATATACCTCGCAGGTGGTATATCTGATCTATTTTCCCGTTTAAGGGGGTATTGGATTGAGCGCTTCCCGCAGCGACGAATACCGCCGGCTCGCCACGCTTGTCGCGGCGACGCGGGAGACGAGCGGGGATGTCTTCGGCCAAGCGATGGTCGATTGGCTGCGGCAGCATGTCGGCTTCGACCATTGCGTGATCTTCGGTTATCGGGGTGCCGCGCGCCCGCCACTGCTGTTCGAGACCTTCACGCCGGCCGAAAGCCACGTCTTCGTCGCGCTCTATCAGGAAGGCCCCTACCTGCTCGACCCCTTCCACCACGCGGCGGTCGAGCGCAAGGAAGGGTTCTGGCGCATGCGCGAACTGGCTCCTGATCGTTTCTACGCCAGCGAATATTTTCGCTCCTATTACAGCCAGACCAGGCTGGCCGAGGAAGTCGGCTTCTTCGTGCCGCTGCCGGGCAAGGACGCGCTGGTGCTGTCGCTGATGCGGCTCAGCGCTTCCGGTCCGTTCGGCACCGCCGATGCCAGGCTGCTGCGCGACATGGCGCCGGCGGTGATCAGCTTCACCAGGTTGCGCTGGCCAACTCTTCCCGCCGACGAGCCGGCCGAGATGAAGCAGGACGAGGAAATCACCGAGGTCAACGAGTTCGACCGCGCCCATATCTGGAAAAGCCTGTCGCTGACGCCGCGCGAAAAACACGTCGTCGACCTGGTGCTGCAGGGCCATTCGACGGAATCGATCGCCAGGGCCATGCGCATCGTGCCGGGAACCGTGAAGGTCCATCGCCGCAACATCTACCGCAAGCTCAAGATCAAGTCGCAGGCCGGCCTTTTCGCCCGCTTCGTCGAGATCATCGACGCGCGGATCCGGTGATTCCCGCAGGCCGCTGACTACCCCGGGTCAGGCTTCCCACGAGTCGGTTTTGGCCATCCGCTCGAGCAAGGGCGCCGGTTTGAAAACATCCTTGCCCGTCCGCTCATGCCAATACCTGAGTCGCCCGACGATCCTGGCCGCGCCTTCGAGGCCGGCCCAGAACATCGGGCCGCCCTTGCCGATGGGAAAGCCATAGCCATTGACCCAGACGACATCGATGTCGGACGCACGGGCCGCGATTCCCTCCTCCAAAATCTTCGCGCCTTCGTTGACCAGGGGATAGAGTGTGCGCTCGATGATTTCGTCGGCGTCTATCGTGCGCGGCACGATGCCCTTTTCCGCCGCCTTGTCGCGGATCAGCGCCTCGACCTCTGGATCGGGCACCGGCGTGCGCGAGCCGTTCTCGTAGAGATAGAAGCCGCGGCCGGTTTTCTGGCCGAAACGCCCCTGTTGGCAGAGCGTGTCGGCGATGGGGGCCGTGAGGCCCCGCGCCTTGCGGTTACGCCAGCCGATGTCGAGACCGGCAAGGTCGCCCATCTGGAACGGACCCATCGGCCAGCCAAAATCGGTGAACGCCTTGTCGATCTGGCTGGGGGTTGCGCCTTCGAGCAGCAGCGCTTCGGATTCCGAGCCGCGCGCGGCCAGCATACGGTTGCCGACGAAGCCGTGGCAGACGCCGACGACGACAGCCACCTTGCCGATCCGGCGCGCAAGGTCGATCACGGTCGCCAGCGCATCAGGCGCCGTTTTTTCGGCGCGCACGATCTCCAGCAGTTTCATGACGTTGGCCGGCGAGAAGAAATGCAGGCCGAGCACATCCTGCGGCCGCGAGGTCGAGGCGGCGATTTCGTCGATGTCGAGATAAGAGGTGTTGGTGGCGAGGATGGCGCCCGGCCTCGCCGCTGCGTCGAGCTTCCCGAAGATTTCTTTCTTGACCGCCATGTCCTCGAACGCTGCCTCGACGATCAGGTCGCAATCGGCGAGATCGGCATGGTCGATCGTGCCTTTGAACTGGGCGAGCCGCTGCCGCTTGGCATCCTCGCTCAAGGAGCCGCGTGCAACCGAGACGGTGTAATTCTTCTCGATCGTCGCCAACCCGCGCCGCAGCGCCTCCTGGCTGGTTTCCAGCAAGGTGACGGGAAAGCCGCCATTGGCGAAGGCCATGGCAATGCCGCCGCCCATCGTGCCGGCGCCGATGACGCCGACGCGGGCGATCCTGCGCTTGACGGCGTCCTTGCCGGGAAGCTTGGCCGCCTCGCGTTCGGCGAAAAACAGGTGCCGTTGGGCGCGCGACTGGTCGCTGGCGACAAGCTTGACGAACAGCGCCCGCTCCTCCGCCAGCGCCTCGTCGAAGGGCAGCGTGACGGCATCGCGCACCGCCTGCGCACAGGCGATTGGCGCTTCGAGGCCACGCGCTTTGCGGGCAAGATCCGCGGCCTCCGCATCGAAGGCGGCAAGGTCGGTCTCCTTCAGGACGTCGTCGCGGTCGCGCACCGGCGGGAACGGACCGCCCTTGCGGGCCATTTCGCGGGCGAAATTCACGGCGTGGGTGGTCAGATCGCCTTCGAAAACGGCATCCACCAGGCCGGCGCCGTAAGCCTCATCGGCACCGATCGGTGTGCCGGAAACGATCATCTTCAATGCCTTGGCTGCGCCAACCAGGCGTGGCAGCCGCACCGTGCCGCCGCCACCGGGCAGGATGCCGAGCTTCACCTCGGGCAGGCCGAGCCTGGCGCCTTGATCGGCAACGCGGAAATGGCAGCCGAGCGCCAATTCCAGCCCGCCGCCGAGCGCGGTACCGTGGATGGCGGCGACCGTTGGCCTGGCGATGGCTTCCAGCACAGCCACGATGGCGCGCAATTCCGGCTGCTGCATCGGCTTGCCGAATTCGGTGATGTCGGCGCCGGCAACGAAGGTCCGGCCGGCGCAAGCGATGACGATGGCCGTGACCGATGCGTCATCGCGCAAAGCGACCAGAGCCTGCATCAGCGGTTCGCGGACGTGGAAACTCAGCGCGTTTACCGGCGGATTGTCGATGGTGACGATGGCGACGCCACCCTCGTTCGCGACGCTGACAGAACTGGACAAGTGGGGGCCTCCCAAGACCGACTGAGATCGGGGACCGGTTTACAAGGCCACGCCGCGAATGGGAACCGGCTGGTCCAATGGTTGGCGGATAGGCTGCGGTCGCGCCGGAGACGTTGCGGTCAGCGCACCGCCTTCTCGCCGCCCGCAGCCGTAATCACCCCTACGATGATAAGCCCGGTCAGCAGGAGACGCACCCCGGCGCTGACGCCGAATGTGTTGAGCATGGTGAGCAGCAGCACCAGGAACAGCGCCGCGCCCCAGACGCCCGGCACATTCGCCTTGCCGCCCGCCACCGACGTGCCGCCGATGACGACCACGGCGATCGAAGCGAGCAGGTATTCGTTGCCGATGTCGACATTGGCGCCGCGGAAATAACCGGCGAGCAGCGCGCCATCGATGCCGCCGAGCGCGCCCGACAGCGTATAGGTGAGAAAACGGATCCGCCCGACATTGACGCCGGCGAGCCAGGCGGCGCGGATGTTCTGGCCGATCGCCAGCACCGAGCGGCCATAGATCATGCGCTGTAAGGCGATGGCCGCACCGATGGTGAACAGCACGGTGAGGATCGCCAGCACGGGCACGCCCAGCACCTGCCAGTTGGTGAAATCGGCGAAGCCAGGCGGCGGCTTGATCTGCAGTCCGCGCCCATAGCTGATGTCGACCGACTGGATGATGAAGCTCGCTGACAGCGTGGCGATGATCGGCGGGATGCGCAGCGCCCAGATCAAGAGATAGTTGATGGTCCCGATCGCGGCGCCACAGGCGAGCGCCGCCAGCAATCCGACCAGGATCATGGCATCGCTGCCGCCCATCACCTTCATGGCGACCGCGCTGGCGAGGCCGATATTGGCCGGCAGCGACAGGTCGACATTGCCAGGTCCAAGCGTAATGACGAACATCTGGCCGACGCCGACGATGACGGTGAACACGGCAAGCGACAATGCCGCCGTGACCATGCCGCCGCCGCCATAGCCCCCGGTGAAGGCGATCGTCGCCAACCACACCAGCAGCGCACCGACAAACGACCAGATCCAGGGTTTTGTGAGCAGGGTTTTCAGCGAAGCCATCGCTCACCTTTCCCTGCGGCTGATCAGCACCCGCGCCGCAAGCACGATGATCAGGATGGCGCCGTTGGCGGCCACCTGCCAGTCGGGCGGAATGTGCATGAAGGTGAGCAGCGGCGAGGCGGCCAGCGCCAGCGTCAGCGCGCCGATGACGGCGCCGATCGGCGAGACCCGGCCGCCGACGAACTCGCCGCCGCCGAGGATGACGCCGGCGATGGCCAGCAGCGTGTAACCATTGCCGATATTGGCATCGGCCGAGGTGGTGATGCCGATCAGCGCCATGCCCGACAGAACGCCGAACAGGCCGGCCAGCGCAAACAGCACGATCTTGGTCTTGAGCAGCGACCAGCCGGCGCGCTTGAGCGCCGCGGGATTGCCGCCCGAGCCGCGCAGGATCACCCCGTAGGAGGTACGCATCAGGCCGAAATGCACGACGGCCGCGATCAGCAGCGCGGCGATGATCGGAAACGGAATGAAAGGCGGCTTGAACGACATGATCGCCAGCAGCCAGTCCGGCGCCTTGCCGCCCGGTTTTGGCAGGACGAGAATGGCGAGGCCCTGCCAGACGAAGCTCATGCCGAGCGTCACCACGATGGAGGGCAGGTTGCGCAGATGGATCAGCGCGCCGAGCAGCGCATAAATGCCGATCGATCCGGCGAGAATGAGGATGCCGATGAGCGGCGCATCCTTAAGCCAGGTCGCGGTGACGCAACCGACAAAACCGACAAAGGTGCCGATCGAGAGATCAAGCTCGTTGCCGGCGATGACGAACATCTGCGCGATCGTCGCCAGCGCGATCGGAATCGCCAGGTTCAACATCAGGCTGAAGCCGAAATAGCTGATGGCGCGCGGATTGAGCCAGGCGATCGCGAGCAACACCAGCGCCAGCGATAGCGCGGGCAGCAGGCCGCGCAACAGCCGCGCCCGCGCCGCCGCATTGCGTGCCGCCGATCCCTTGAAGCCATTGTCGATTGGCGTCGCCGTCATCTCAGGCCGCATCGCCGAAGGAGGACTGGATGATCTTCTCTTCGGTCAGCTCGTCGCGCGTCAGATTGGCGACGATGCGGCCGTTCTTGAAGACATAGATGTGGTCGCAATTGTCGAGCTCTTCGGTTTCGGTCGTGTACCAGAGGAAGGTGCGTCCGCGGCCCGCCTCCTCGCGCACTTGATCGTAGACCTCCAGCTTGGTACCGATGTCGACGCCGCGCATCGGGTCGTCCATCAGCACGATCTGGGCATCGGAGCCGAGCGCCCTGGCGAACAGCGCTTTCTGCTGGTTGCCGCCCGACAGCGAGAAAATATTGTTGTTCATGTCAGGCGTGCGGATGCCGATCTTCTTCTGCCAGAACGCGGCCAATTCGGCCTCACGCTGGGGTGAAATCAACAGCCCGTTGCGCAAGCGCGCCAGCGAGCGGATGCCGATGTTTTCGGCAATCGACCATTGCGGGAAAATGCCATCGGACTGGCGGTCGCCTGCCACCAGGGCCACCGGCGCCGTCACCTCGATGCCGGTCTTGGCGCGTGCGGCGGCATCAAAGATGCGCAGCAGCAAGTCGGTCTGTCCGTGACCGGCCAGCCCGGCAAGGCCGATGATCTCGCCCGCGCGCGCGACGAGGTCCTTGCCATCCGCCTGTCCGGCCGGCCGCGCCCGCACGCGCAGCGGATTGGCGCCTGTCTTGGCGGCGGCGGCCTGCGCGGCGGTCTTCGCACGCGCCTCGGCTCCGCCCATCACGGCTACCAGCCGGTCGCGATCGAAGGCACCAGCCGCGTCCGACGCCACCACCTTGCCGTCGCGCATCACAACGATCCGGTCGGCGTTCCGCAGCACCTCGCCCAGCACGTGCGAGATCAGGATGCAGCTTTTGCCACCAGCGACGAAGCGGCGCACGAAGGCCAGCAACTGGCCCGATGTGTGCGCGTCGAGCGACGAGGTCGGTTCGTCGAGGATAACCAGGTCGAGCCGGTCGTGCGTCACGGTGAAGGCACGCGCCACCTCGACCATCTGGCGCCGGCCGATCGACAGATCGCCGACAATGTCCCAGGCCGAGATGCCATGGTCCGGAAAGATTTCGTCCAGCTTGGCGGCGATCAGCTCTGCCGCCTTGCGCCGCCAGCCGAAGCCGGAAAGCGACGCATGGTTGATACGCGTGTTTTCGGCGACGCTGAGATTGGGGCACAGCGACAGTTCCTGGAACACGCAGCGTATGCCGCGCTGCTGCGCCCGCGACACCGAGTAGTTGTCCTCGATGCCGCCATGCACGGTGATCGTGCCGCTGTCGGGCGTCGAGGTCCCGGCCACCATGTGCATCAGCGTCGACTTGCCGGCGCCGTTATGGCCGACGAGGCCGACGCACTCGCCGGGCCCGACATGAAAATCCACCCCGCCCAGCGCCCTGACGGCGCCGAAATGCTTTTCGGCACCGTCAAGTCTTACGATGTCAACACTGGCGGCGCCGAATTGGTTTTCGGCGCCGTCCGGTCTGATGATGTCCGTGTCGCCTGCAGCCATGCTCAACGATATCCGCTCGGTGATGCCCGCGGCAACGCGTCTGCGACTTTCACTTGATATTGGCTTTGATCGCCGCGATGGCATCTTCCTGCGTGTATTCGTGGGTGGCGACACCGCCCTCCTTGATCTTGGGCAGGGCCGCCTCGAAATCGTCCTGGGTGAAGGCCAGATACGGCACCAGCAGATCGTGCGGAATGTCCTTGCGGCCATCGAGCACCTGCTGCGCCACCCAGAAGGCGAGCGTCGATACGCCCGGCGCGATCGAAGCCGACCAGGTCTGGTAGCCGTCCTTGTCCTTCTGTTCCTTCCACCACTTCAATTCATCTTGCCGGTTGCCCATGATGATGGTCGGGCGCGGCTTGCCGGCGGCGGCGAAGGCTTGCGCGGCGCCATAGCCGTCACCGCCCTGGTCGACGATGCCGACGACGTCGGGCAGCGACGGCAGGATGGTCGCCACCGCCTTCTGAGCCGTGGTCTGGTCCCAGTCGCCGGTGACAGAACCGACGATCTTGAATTCGGGATGCGCGGCCACGCCTTCGAGGATGCCTGCATGGATGGCATCATCGATCGAGGTGCCGGCAAGCCCCCGGATTTCAAGCAGATTGCCGCCCTTGGGCTGGAACTTGGCCATCTGCTCGACTTCCTGCTTGCCCATGTCCTTGAAGTCGACGACGACGCGGTAGGCGCAGGGCTCGGTGACGGTGCCGTCGAAGGAGACGACGGTGATGCCGGCATCGCAGGCCTGCTTGATGGCACCGTTGAGCGCATCCGGCGAGGCGGCGTTGATGACGATGGCGTCATAGCCCTGCAGGATCAGGTTCTGCACCTGGGCGGCCTGGGTCGGCACCTCCTTGTCGGCAGTGGTGAAGACATCAGCCGCGCCGACGATCTTGTCGTCGACGGCCTTCTTGGTGACGATGCCATAGCTGTCGAGCATCGCCTGCCGCCACGAATTGCCGGCATAATTGTTGGAGAACGCGATCTTCTTGCCGCTGGTGTCGGCAAAAGCCGTACCGGCCGCGAGCACCGCCGCAAGCGTGCTGAGAACCAATAGTTTCTTCATGTGATACTCCTCCCGAGAGTTGCTGATCAGTTTGATTGTCGACGAATTTCGCGATTGAGATCCTGTTTTTTATCTATTGTCAGACAAAAGTGCAGAAGGCCGGCGGGCTGTCAACTGCAATCCGATGTGCGCCGGCGATCAACTTGCGGTGCGCTGATTGAAATGGCTTCGTTTGATGGCTAGGCATGCGGGCCAGGAGAGCGAACAAGCATGGCAGTGACGCCGACTGTGCCGCCGGGCGCACCGGGAATTCCCGCGCGCTGGACCTCAAGCGCCAAGAGCGGAGTCGGCTCGGCGCTTTCGCCGTCCAGCCGCGTCTGGTTCACCACCAGCCACGGCATCCTGAACGAGGTGTACTATCCGCGCGTCGACAGCGCCTGCACGCGCGACCTCGGCCTGATCGTCACCGGCATGGATGGCTATTTCTCCGAGGAGAAGCGCGATGCCTCGCACGGCATAGAGCCGTTCGAGGACGGCGTGCCCGCCTACAGGCTGGTCAATACAGCCGACGACGGCGCCTACCGGATCGAGAAGCGTATTCTGGCCGATCCGGCGCGCCCGACCTTGCTGCAGGAAATCACCTTCAGCCCGCTCAAGGGCTCCGCGGCCGATTACCGCGTCTACGCGCTTCTGGCGCCGCATCTGGTCAATGCCGGCATGAGCAACACCGCCTGGGTCGGCGAGTACCAGGGAAAGCCTGTCCTGTTTGCCTCGGGGCGCGGCACCTGCCTGGCGCTGGCCTCCTCCCTGCCCTGGCGGGATTGCTCGGCCGGCTATGTTGGCTTCTCCGACGGCTGGCAGCAACTCAACAATACCGGCAAGCTCGATACGGCTTGCCGGCGTGCCGAGGACGGCAATGTCGCGCTGACCGGCGAGATCGGCTTCACCGCCGCCAACACAAAAACCGTGCTGGCGCTGGGTTTTGGGACGACACCGGACGAAGCCGCCGACAACGCCTTCGCCAGCCTGAAGCGGGGTTTTGAACCGGCGGCGAAATCCTACGTCGAACAATGGCGCGAATGGCAGGCGGGGCTGCTGCCACTGGACCGCCACGCGGTCCCCGGAGTGAACAGCTACCGCGTCTCCACCGCGGTGCTGGCAACCCACCGGTCGTCGGCAATGCCCGGCGCGGCGGTGGCCAGCCTGTCGATCCCATGGGGATTCAACAAGGGCGACAATGATCTCGGCGGCTATCATCTTGTCTGGCCACGCGACCTGGTCGAAACAGCGGGCGGCTTTCTCGCCGCCGGCGATGCCGCCTCGGCATTGCGGATCCTGGAATATCTCCGCTCCATCCAGCAGCCGGACGGCCATTGGCCACAGAACGCCTGGCTCGACGGCTCCGCCTATTGGCCCGGCATCCAGATGGACGAATGCGCCTTTCCCTTGCTGCTGGCGGATGCCCTGCATCGCGCTGGCCACTTGCCGCGTGCCAGGCTGAAGGCCTTCCTGCCGATGATCGAGCGCGCCGCCTCCTATGTCGTGCGCAATGGTCCGGTCACCGGCGAGGACCGCTGGGAAGAAGACGCCGGCTACAGCCCGTTCACGCTGGCCGTCGAGATCGCGGCACTGCTTGCCGGCGCCGACCTGCTCGATGCCAGCGGCAAAGCGGCGGAGGCGGCCTACCTGCGCGAAACCGCCGACTGCTGGAACGACCAGGTCGAACGCTGGACCTATCTCACCGGCACCGCCATCTGCAAGACCGTCGGTGTCGGCGGCTATTACGTCCGCATTGCGCCGCCAGACGACCCCGATGCCGGCTCGCCGAAGGACGGCTATGTGCCGATCAAGAACCGGCCACCCGGCGACACCGACCGGCCGGCCGAGGAAATCGTCAGCCCGGATGCGCTGGCCCTGGTGCGCTTTGGCCTGAGAGCCGCCGACGATCCGCGCATCGTCGATACCGTCAAGGTTATCGACGCGCAGCTGCGCTGCGAACTGCCGCAAGGGCCGCTCTGGTACCGCTATAACAGCGACGGCTATGGCGAGCACGAGGATGGCACGCCCTTCGACGGCACCGGCCAGGGCCGGCCTTGGCCCCTGCTTGCCGGCGAACGGGCTCATTACGAGCTGGCCGCCGGGCGCAAGGACAAGGCGGCCAGCTTGCTCGATGCGCTGGAACGGTCGGCCGGGCCTGGCGGCCTGCTGCCCGAACAGGTGTGGGACGGCGCCGATATTCCCGAGCGCGAGCTGCTGCATGGCAAGCCATCGGGCAGCGCCATGCCACTGGTCTGGGCGCATTCCGAACACATCAAGCTGCTGCGCTCGCTACGCGACGGCGCCGTCTTCGATATGCCGCCGCAAGGCGTGAAGCGCTACATCCAGGGCAAGACCGTATCGTCGTTCAGGGCATGGCGCTTCAACAACAAGATCCGCGCACTGCCCGAGGGCAAGACATTGCGCGTCGAGCTGCTGACGGCGGCCATCGTGCATTGGAGCACGGACAATTGGGCAACCGCCCACGACAGCCGGACAGCGGAAAACGCTTTCGGCCTTCACCTTGTCGATCTGCCCACGGCCAGCCTCCCCAACGGAAGCACGCTGCTCTTCACTTTTTTCTGGCCCGGAACCGGCGATTGGGAGAATGTCGACTTCTCCGTCATGTCAGGCGCGCAGGACAGCCAGTAGATCCTTCCTCGACAACCCCAGAAAATCTCTAGGAAACAGGGACGAAACCATGCAGATCGGAATGATGGGACTGGGCCGGATGGGCGCCAACATGGTGCGGCGGCTGATGCGCGACGGCCACGAATGCGTCGTCTATGACATCAACCCGGCCAGCGTCGCGGCGCTTGTGAGCGACGGCGCCTTGGGGGCGGCATCCCTGGAGGAATTCGTCGGCAAGCTGGCCAAGCCGCGCTGTGTCTGGCTGATGCTGCCGGCGGCGATCACCGGCAGGATCATCGATCAGGTCGCGGCGCTGATGGAGCCTGGCGACATCGTCATCGACGGCGGCAATTCCTACTATCACGACGCCGTCGACCAGGCCGCGAAACTGGCCACCAAGGGCATGCATCTTGTCGATGTCGGCACCAGTGGCGGCGTCTGGGGGCTGGAGCGCGGCTACTGCCTGATGATCGGCGGTCCCGACGTGGCGGTGCAGCACCTCGATTCGGTCTTTGCCACGCTGGCGCCTGGCGCTGATGCCGGCGCGCCCACCCCGGACAAGACCGCCGGCACCGCGCCCTATGGCTACCTGCATTGCGGACCGAGCGGCGCCGGCCATTTCGTCAAGATGGTGCACAACGGCATCGAATACGGCGTCATGGCCGCCTATGCCGAAGGCATGAACATCCTGAAGTCGGCCAATGCCGGCAAACGGCAGCGGACGGCGGACGCCGAGACAAGCCCGCTGGAAAACCCGCAATACTACCAGTTCGACATCGACCTTCCGCAGGTGGCCGAGGTGTGGCGGCATGGCAGCGTCATCGGCTCCTGGCTGCTCGATCTCACCGCCGGCGCGCTGAAGAGCGATCCGGGTCTGGCGCAATTCGGCGGCCGGGTCTCGGATTCCGGCGAGGGCCGCTGGACGCTGAAGGCGGCGATCGACACCGGCGTGCCGGCACCGGTGCTGTCGTCGGCCCTGTTCGACCGCTTCTCCTCGCAAGGCGAATCTGAATTCGCCGACAAGCTGTTGTCCGCCATGCGCTATGCCTTTGGCGGACACATCGAAAAGCCGAAGGGCGGCAAGTGACGGCGACAGGGGAGACGCACGCATGAGCCAGGAACGGTCCGATACGCTGGTGCTCTTCGGAGCGACCGGCGACCTCGCCCACAAGAAGATATTTCCAGCGCTTTACCAGATGGTCGCCAAGGGCACGCTCACCGAACCGGTGATCGGCGTCGCCTTCGACGCCTGGGATTTGAAGCAGTTGCAGGACCGCGCCCGCGACGGCATCGTCCATGCCCTCGGCGCCGTCGATGAGAAGGTCTTCGCCAAGTTCGCGTCGCTGCTGCGCTATGTCAGCGGCGACTATCGCGATCCCACGACCTTCGAGAAGCTGAAGACGGCACTCGGCAGCGCCCAGCGGCCGCTGCATTACATGGCGGTGCCGCCGTCCATGTTCGAGACCGTCGTGCAAGGGCTGGAGCAATCCGGCACCGCGCATGGCGCGCGGCTGATGGTCGAAAAGCCGTTCGGCCACGATCTGCAGTCGGCACGCTGGCTGAACCGGGTGCTGCACCTGGTGTTCGACGAACAGTCGATCTTCCGCATCGACCACTATCTCGGCAAGGAGGCGATCCAGAACCTGCTCTATTTCCGCTTCGCCAACTCCCTGCTGGAGCCGATCTGGAACCGCAATTACGTCGAGAGCGTGCAGATCACCATGGCCGAGGATTTCGGCGTCGAGGGGCGCGGGCGGTTCTATGACGATGTCGGCGCCATCCGCGACGTCATCGAGAACCATCTGCTCAACATCCTGCTGCTCCTGGCCATGGAGCCGCCGGTCGGCCGCTCCGCCGACGACCTGATCGACGAGAAGGTGCAGGTGTTGCGCGCCATCCGGACATTGACGAAAGACGATGTCGTGCGCGGCCAGTTCACCGGCTATCTCGCCGAGCCCGGCGTGGCGCCGAACTCGCCGGTCGAGACCTTCGCGGCGGTGCGCTTCTTCGTCGACACCTGGCGCTGGCAGGACGTGCCGTTCTTCATCCGCGCCGGCAAGAACATGCCGGTGCATGTCACCGAGGTGGTGGTGCGGCTGAAACGGCCGCCGCTCGACGTCTTCGACCCGATCAAGCCCGCCGACCAGAACTACGTCCGCTTCCGCATCGACCCGCAGGTGATGATCGCCATCGGCGCCCAGCGCAAGGCGCCCGGCGACGACATGATCGGCGAGCAGGTGGAACTCACCGCGCTCGACGATTCCAAGGGCGACATGCCGCCCTATGAACGGCTGATCGGCGACGCCATGAACGGCAACGGCCAGCTCTTCACCCGCCAGGACGCCGCCGAACTCGCCTGGCGCATCGTCGGTCCGGTGCTCGGCGACACCACGCCGCCGCATCTTTACGAACCGAGGACGTGGGGGCCAGCGGACGCCATGGCCGGCTTCGGGCCGCCCAATGGCTGGATCGACCCGGTCGCATGAGTGGAGGGGACGAGATGGCCAAGGTGGTTAAGAAGGCTGCGTCGGACACCGGGCAGGTAGTCCTTTCGATCGATATTGGCGGGTCGCACGTCAAGATCCTGACCAGCGACGGTGGCACCGAGCGCCGCACCGATTCCGGGCCTGACCTGACGCCAAGGCAGATGATCGACAAGGTGAAGAAGCTCGCCGACGGCCTGTCCTATGACGTCATTTCGATGGGCTATCCGGGCCCCGTGCGTCAAAACAAGCCGGTGCTCGATCCCATGAATCTCGGCAAGGGCTGGGCCGGCTTCGATTTCACCGCTGAGTTCGGCAAGCCGGTCAAGGTGGTCAATGACGCGCTGATGCAGGCCCTCGGCAGCTATGAGGGCGGGCGCATGCTGTTCCTCGGCCTCGGAACCGGCCTCGGTGCCGCGATGGTCCTCGACAATGTCGGCCAGCCGATGGAACTCGCCCACCTTCCCTACAGAAAAGGCCAGAGTTTCGAGGACTATGTCGGTGAACGTGGCCTCGTAAAGCGCGGCAAGAAGAAGTGGCGCGGTCATGTCTTCGACGTCGTCAACCGGCTGCGCGCCGCCCTGCAGCCAGACTATGTCGTCATCGGCGGCGGCAATGTCGACAAGCTGGACGAATTGCCCCCCGACTCCAGGCGCGGTGACAACACACGCGCCTTTGAAGGCGGATTTCGTCTGTGGCGCGACAAGGCCCTGATCGTCTGATATTATTACAACTTAGTATAGTTGTTCAAAATGCCGTGTTATGTCCCGGCGATAGATTGCATTGTGCAGATTTGCCGACTAGGAAGTCATCCCCACTACATCGCGTCGCGCGCGACACACGAAGACGACCCACTTTAATTTTGCGCATCATCCTTTTTGAAAACGGCCCCATTTTCGAGGTTATGCGCCATGGATGGAGGAAATAGATTGACCGACGAAAACAGCCACGCCAGCAAGACACTCGACCTTCTCGAGCTGACGGCCCATATCGTATCGGCCTATGTCGAGAAGAATCGCCTGCCTGCGTCCGGCCTTCCCGAGCTGATCGCCAGCGTCAGCGCCTCGATCAGCGGGCTCGGCCAGCCGGTCGCCCCGGTGGCGGCACCGCTGGTCCCGGCCGTCAACCCGAAGAAGTCGGTGACGCCGGATTTCATCATCTGCCTCGAGGACGGCAAGAAATTCAAATCGCTGAAGCGTCATCTCGGCGTGCATTTCGGCCTGACGCCGGACGCCTATCGCGCCAAATGGGGCCTGCCTTCCGACTATCCGATGGTTGCCCCCAACTACGCGGCTTCGCGCTCCGAACTGGCGAAGTCGATCGGCCTCGGCCGCAAGGCCGCCGTGGTCGCCGCCGTCAAAGGCAAGGGCCGAAAGGCCAAAGTCTCGGCCTGAGGCGATTTGGACGCTGAGCCAATTGTTAGGACGACTGGAATAGAAGCCTGCCGGCGAATTCGCCTTGGCAGGCTTCGTGCTTTTGTGGCTTGGATAACCTGGGACAAGACGATCTGGGGGAAGCCATGAACTACACCAGGATGGTGATCGAGAAAGAAGCGCCGGAGGAGTACGGTTACGACCGCATCCGTTACAACCTCTCCGAAAGTTCGATCGCCGATCAGAAACTCTCCGATATCGGCCTCTCGCTGCCTGATCTGACCCTCTTCTATGGCGAGCATCGCGGCGACAGGGAATTGCGCGCGCTGATCGCCGCGCAGGACGCCGGCATCGCGCCCGACGACGTGCTGGTCACGGCCGGTGCGGCCGGCGCGTTGTTCATCATCTCCACCTCGCTGCTCTCGGCCAGCGATCACCTCGTCGTCATCAGGCCCAACTACGCCACCAACATCGAAACGCCGCGGGCGATCGGCTGCGCCATCAGCTTTGTCGACCTCGCCTTCGACGAAGGCTTCGCCATCGACGTCGAGCGCGTCAGGGCCGCGATGCGGCCGAACACGAAGCTGATCAGCGTTACTTGCCCGCACAATCCGACCGGCACCATGATGAGCCGTGCCGAATTGGACGCGCTGGTCGCGCTCGCCGAGACCAGCGGCTGCTATCTGCTGGTCGACGAAACCTATCGCGATCTCTCCTATGGCAGGCGCCTGCCTTTGGCGGCCTCGCTGAGCAAAAAAGCCATCAGCGTCTCGTCGCTGTCGAAAGCCTTCGGCATTCCCGGCATCCGCATCGGCTGGCTGATCACCAGGGATGCGGCCCTTCAGGAGACATTTCTGGCCGCCAAGGAGCAGATCGGCATCTGCGGCAGCGTCATCGACGAAGGCATAGCGCGCGGCGTGCTGGAGGGCCGGGACGCTTTCCTGGCAAAGCTGCTGCCCGAAATGGCCAGGCGCCGGGACATCGTCCAGGCCTGGATCGACCGCGAGCCGCTGGTCGACTGGGTGCGGCCCGAAGGCGGTGTCGTCGGTTTCCCGCGCCTCGATGTCGAACCCGGCTTCGACCTCGATCGCTTCTATGTCAGGCTGCTGGAAGATCACGGCACCTATGTCGGGCCCGGCCACTGGTTCGAAATGGAAAAGCGCTTCTTCCGCGTCGGCTTCGGCTGGCCGAGGGAGGCCGAGTTGAAAGGCGGGCTGGACGCGATTTCAGCTGCGCTGCGGCAGTAACTTCCGCGTGCTATCGGTGGTGCGGATCGAAAGTCCCTTGATCCGGATCTGATTTTAAAGCATATCCGCCCCGAACTTTACCAAGTTCCATTGGTCGAACAGCGCCCATTCGGGAAGTGCCCCGCGAGCCGATGCCCACCGCAACGGGGCCTCACTTCATGATACCAGAACAAACCTTGCCGGAGCAGCGCTATGCCGCTTTCCGGCACAGAGCCTTCCTCAGCTACTGGACGGCGCGCTTTCTCACCACTTTCGCGACCATGATCGTTTCGGTGGCCGTCGGCTGGCAGGTCTATGATCTGACGCGCGATCCGTTCGATCTTGGCATTGTCGGCATCGTCCAGTTCCTGCCGTCGCTGCTTCTGGTGCTGGTTACAGGTGTCGTCGCCGACCGTTTCGGCCGCCGGCTGATCATGACCCTGGCGACCTTGGTCGAAGGCGCCTGCGCGCTGGCTCTGCTGTTTCTGACCCTGCGCGGCCTTACAACCCCGCTGCCGATCTTCGCCGTGCTGGTCATGTTCGGCATTGCCCGCGCCTTCTACGGGCCGGCTTCGTCCTCCCTGTTCGCCAATCTCGTGCCGCAGCGCGATTTCGCCAATGCCATCGCCTGGAACTCCTCCGCCTGGCAGACCGCGACGATTGTCGGCCCGGTCGCCGGCGGCTTGCTCTATGGTGTGTCGGCGGAAGTGGCCTATGCGACGGCCGCAGTCCTGATGCTCGCCGCCGCGTTGCTGATCTTCACCATTCCCAAGCCCGCGCAACAGACCGCCACCGACAAGCCGACGATGGAGACGCTGTTTGCCGGCTTCCGCTACATCTGGAGCGAGAAGATCGTACTCGGCGCCATCTCGCTCGACCTTTTCGCCGTGCTTCTGTCCGGCGCCTCGGCACTGCTGCCAGTCTATGCGCGTGACATTCTGCAGCTTGGACCCTGGGGCCTCGGCCTGCTGCGCTCGGCACCGGGGATCGGCGCCATCTGCGTCGCCGTCTGGCTTGCGGGCCATCCGATCCGCGACCGTGCCGGCAAGATCATGCTGAGCTTCGTGGCGGCGTTCGGCGCCTGCACCGTGCTGTTCGGCCTGTCGACGCTCACCTGGCTCTCGATCGTAGCACTTGCCCTGATCGGAGCCACCGACATGTTCAGTGTCTACATCAGGGAGACGCTGATCCAGCTGTGGACGCCCGACGAGGTGCGCGGCCGCGTCAACGCCGTCAACCAGGTCTTCGTCGGCGCCTCCAACGAGGTCGGCGAATTTCGCGCCGGCACCATGGCGGCGCTGATCGGCACGGTTCCGGCGGTGGTGATCGGCGGCGTCGGCGCCGTCGCGGTTGCCGGCCTGTGGGCCTATCTGTTTCCGGCGCTGCGCAAGGTGAGGCACCTCAAAGGACGAAACTGACGGGGCAGCGAATCTATGCTAAGCCGCCGCCGAACCAACCAAAGGACGACACAAGTGAGTGAACCGACCGTGGCCGAAGCGACCGAAAATATCTACGCGTCGCTCAGGGCGGACAATGCCGACATCGACGCCCATATCGCGACGCTCAAGGCAGCGCTGGCGCGAGAGGGGATAAAACAGGCGGTGTTCGATCCTGCCAAATTGGCGCAGAGCAACCGCTCGGGCCGCAAGTTGATGCAGGCTTATTTTCGGCAGCGCGGCGTGAGCGTAACGTTTTCGGACTAGTTTTTAGGCGTCGGCGGTTCAGAGCACCGGCCCGGCACTACCGCGCCACAGGCTCGCCAAAAATCGTGCGCAAAAACTCGTCGAGCCAGCGCTTCAAATGCATGTCCCAGATCAGCCGGCCGCCGAGATGGTCGCGGCCGGGCTGCGCACCGGGCAGCTCGAAGCGGTGGGCGCCGCGCACCACCCAGCGCTGCATCATCACTCGGGTCAGTTCGCCGTGGAACTGGATGCCCCAGGCATTATCGCCATAGCGGAAGGCCTGGTTGGGATAGGTCTCGTTCGTGGCCAGCAGCGTCGCGTCGCTCGGCAGCGAAAAGCCTTCACGATGGAACTGGTAGACCATCTCTGGCCAGTGCATCAGTTTCTTGCCGGCCTCGGTCGCTTTCAGGGGATACCAGCCGATCTCGACCAGCCCTTCGCCATGGCCCTCGACCTTGCCGCCGAGATGATTGGCCAGCATCTGCGCCCCAAGACAGATGCCGAGCAGTGGCCGGTTCTCCCTGAGTGGAATCTGCAGCCAGTTGGTCTCGCGACGGACGAACTCGTCCTCGTCATTGGCGCTCATCGGACCGCCGAAGACGACTGTGCCGGCGTGGCCATCCAGCGTTTCCGGCAAGGCGTCGCCGAGCGGCGGGCGGCGGATGTCGAGATCGAAGCCCTCTTCGAGCAGCATGTGACCGACGCGTCCGGGGCTCGAATTCTCCTGATGCAGCACGATCAGGACTTTTGGTTTCGACCTCGTCTGGCGCGGCATGGGACGGCGAAAATCCTATTCGTCCGAGGATGTTCCAGTGGCGCCCGGCGCGTGCGCCGCCGCCTTGCGGCGCGCCTCGACGCGGTCGTGGCGTTCGACGCCGATCAGCTCGGCGACACGCCACACCGTGTTGTCCTCCAGCTCATGCAGCTCGCCATCTGCATAAACGATCTCCCACATCAGGCCGATGAACGCCTTGCGCCCCTCCGCGTCGAGGTGGCGCTTGAGCACGCTGGTGAAGGCGTAGAGGTCGATTGCCTCGTTGTCGGCCCGCTCGCCGGCGGCGGCGAGTGCTTCGAGTTCGGCGCCGCTGATCGAATAGCTTTGCGCCAGCACCGCCTTGAACCGCTCCCATTCGACATCCTGGCGCACGCCGTCGGCATTCATCACATGATAGAGCAGCGCCGAGGCCGCGACGCGCGGATCGTCCGTGCTGGCATGGCTCCCGGAGCCGGCCGGCAAATCCCTGAGAAACGACAGAACGCGCTCGAACATCAATTCATTCCCAAACGGCCCAACGGCCTGCCCAAATCAAAACAGCCGGAACCGGCGTGTCGACTTTTCCGCCTCGTCGTCCGGATCGACGCCTGGATCGTCCGGCAGCCGCGCCAGTTCTTCCGCCGGCTCGACCGCCTCGGCGTCGGCTGGCACCGCGGCAAAGGCGGCGGCCGTGACCGGTGTGACATGATCCTCGCGGCTTTCGGCGTCTTTGCCCGTCGCCTCGTCGCCCGGTGCGGCGTGATCGATCACCTCGACCGGCCTTTCCGGCCTGCCCGGCGCCTCGATGGCCACTGCCGGGGCGTCCGGCTCATCGTGGCTGTCGATCAGCTGGCCAAGCCGCTCCATCGGCGCGCGCCATTCGAAGGCGTCGAGCCGGCCGGTGACCGGCGAGACCGGCGCCCAGCGCTCGGAGACGACGCCGTCGGCGACCCAGGCCGGATCGCGCGGGGCTCGCACCGCCTTGGACAGCAGCTGCCGCACCTTGCCCTGGTCACCGGTCTCGGCCTCCTCGATGTCGGCGAGCAGCAGATAGGCGCCCTCGCGTCGGTCCATCCGGATCGCGGCCTCCGCCTCGCGGCGGGCGGTTGAAAAATCCTGCGCGTCGAGCGCGGCACGCGCCACCGTCATTGACGATTCAGCGTGGTTCTTCTTCATCTCCTGCAGCTTCTTTGCCCGGTTGAGCCGATCGAGCACGGCGTCACCCGGCCTCGCATGGGTGTAGAGCTCGGCAATCTCGGGATGCGGGTCGGCCTTCCACGCTGCTTCGAGGATCTTCGAACCCTTGCGCACGTCGTTCTGCTTGAACAGCGCCGCGGCGGCGGCAACGGCGGCGGGGGCAAAATCCGGCTGCAATCTGTTGGCCTCGATCGCCGCTGTCCTGGCAGCCGCGGGATCGCTGTCGGCGAGCGACTGCGCCTTGGCGGTCAACAGCACGGCGCGGCGGCGGTTGGCGGCGTCACGCTCGATCTGCCGCGTCGACTTTTGCGCGTCGACCAGTTTCAGCGCGCCATCCCAGTCGCCGCGCGCGGTCAGTTCCTCCAGCGTCGATTCGGCCGCCCAGGCCAGTTGCGGCGCTACTGCGGCGGCACGGCCGGCATAGTGCCGGGCGGCGTTGCGGTCGCCCAGGCGTTCGGCTTCCAGGTAAAGCCCACGCAGGCCAAGCAGCCGCATTTCGGGATCGTCGAGCATGCTCTCGAATTTTTGGCGCGCGCCTTCATGGTCGCCTTCGAGCAGCGATGCCTGTGCCTCGAGCAGATGGATCAGCGGCTCCTGGTCGGAGCGGATCAGCTTGGCCGCTTCCTTGGTCTTCTTGCGGGCGAGCGCCCCGTCGCCGGCGCCGGCGGCGATCATGCCGGTCGACAGCGCCTGATAGCCACGGTCGCGGCGGCGCACGCGAAAATAGCGCGAGATGGTGTAGGGACTGTTCCACAGCGACTTGATGAGCCACCAGACAATCATCACCGCGGCGACGACAGCGACGACGGCAACCGCCGCCACCATCAGGCTCACCTGGTACTGATAGCCGTTGAAGGTGACGACCATGTCGCCCGGCCGATCGGCCAGCCAGGCAAAGCCCAGCCCGAGCGCGAAGACGACGATGAGGAAGGCGAGCAGGCGGATCATCGTGTTGCCCTCATGCCTTCATCGCGCCGGAGATCAGCGCGTCGACCTGGGTTTCGACCTCGATGCGCGCCTTCAGTTTGCCGGCAAAGTCGGCGCCCGCTGCCTTCGCGGCTTCCGGCAGCGTGTCATATTCGCTGAGTGCCTTGGCATAGTCGCCCTGCGTGACCGCAGCCTCCATGCGCGCCACGGTTTCCGGTGCGCCGGGGCCTTCGACGGCACCGATCGGCCGGACCTTGACCAGCGATTCAGCGCTCGACATCAGGTTCTGAAGGAAGCCGGCATTCTGATCGACCGGCGTGGCGGCGGCGACCATGGCATTGGCGGCGGCGTCCATCCGCGAGGCGATCTCGGTACGGGTCGGCACGCCCTTTTCCGCATAGGGCCGCAAGGTCGCGAGTTCGGGCGCATCAGGCGAAATCGCGGCCAGCGTATCGAGTTCGGCTGAAAACGGCGCGCCGCGATCGAGCGCCGCCTTCAGCGCCGAGGCAGCGATGGCGAGTGCGATCTTTGGCTGGGACGCCTGCGCATCGACCTTGCCGGAAAGCTGCGACACCGACTGCTCCAGCGCGGAGAGACGGCCTTCCTGTGCCTTCGCCGCCTCGCCCGTCGACTTCACCAGCGCATCGAGACCCGCCAGCTTTTCGTTGAGCGGGCCGAGATCGACAGGCGCCGCGCTGCCGGCTTTGCCGAGGGCCGCCACCGTGGTTTCGATCTGCTTGACTTTGTCGCCCATCGCGGCAAGCCCGGCATTGTCGCCCGCGCCCCCCTGTTCGACCGCCGATTTCAGCGCCGCGACATCGCTCTTGACCTGATCCAGCGCCGACGACAGGCCGTCGACCTTGGCCGATGCACCGCCGCTGCCGCCGGCTTCCCTCATATCCGCGATTTCGCTTTTCAACGAGGCGATCTCGCCATTGACGCCGTCGAGCGAGACACCGGGAGCGGCACCCGGCGCACCGAGCAGGCCGGCAAATTGCAGGCCACCGGCCCCGACCAGGGCGATGACACCACCGATGACGCCGGCGGCGATGCCGTTGAGGCCGCCCCGCTTCGGCTGCGTGACCATCGGTTCGCTCCTTGCGTCGGTTTTACCGGAAGCCGCCTTGGTCTCCGCGGTTTTGGCGGTTGCATCCTCGAAATTGTAGTCGGAAGCCTTGGCGCGGTTGGGGGGTGTATCCGAACCGGGATAAAGCATTTCCGGCTCAGTGGATTTGGCCTCGGCTTGCGATGGCGCGTGGGTGCCAGGCTGCCCGGCGGCTGCATCGCCATGCTCCCAAGGTTCGAGATCCGCCTGATCGGCATGTACCGGCTCGTCCGGCGGCTCTGGCCGCGAGGCGTTCGCCGCTTCCTCGGCCTTCGCCTCATCGGTCTGGGCGGTATTCTTGGCGGCATCCTCGTCGACGATGCGTGAGACGGCGCCCGGATCGAGATCGATGGTCACCGGCTCGCGGCGGCCTTTCGAGTGTCGCATCTTCGGCGTCTTGACCATGCAGGGGCTCCGCAAATTCGCTTCGTCTCAACGCCTGGCGGCGCGTGATGGTTCAGAAAGGGTCTAGCACATCACCAAGCGGTGAAAAGGGGCGGTGTGATGACGCGGGTCAGGGCCGTGCCCGCAAAAGTGCCAGCAGCGCCTCCTCGTCGGGCCGCGCGGCAACGTGCATTGCTTTGCCGGTGCCGTCGCCGAAAGCGGCGGCAATGCGCGCGGAAAGAGCAAAAAAACGGGTCTTTTCAAAGGCCTGCTGCAAGGTAAGTCGCCTGGCCAGTGTCTGCATTTCGGCAGCGGCCATGGCCGAATAGAGCAGCACCGCATCGACGGATTGACCGGATATCAGAGGAAGGATCGCTTCGTCCGAATAGCTCACCGCAAGCGTGTCATAAGTCTCGACGGCATGGACCTGGGCGTGAGCTGCTTCCAGCTTCTGCTCGAAGGCGGGAAATCGCACGCGCCCGCAGAAATAGACGATTGTTTTGCCGGAAAACGCGATTGCCATGCCGTCGGCCAGCGCCTCGGCATCGCCGAGCCCCTCATTGACCGAGAGAAAGCCGGCTTTGCGCGCGGCCTCCGCGGTCCTCCTGCCGACAGCATGACAAGGCAGATTGGACAGCACCGCAATCAGATCTCTGGGGGCGTGGCGCACCGCATTAGCGCTGGTGATGGCGACGACTGCCACGTCTTCCGGAATCGCCTTGGCATCGACCGGCAACGCCTTCGTCTCCGTCAAGGGCAGGAGAAGAGGCTCAAAACCCATCTCCTCCAGCTTTCGCGCGGTGCGCGACGCACCCGGCTCCGGTCTGGTGACCAGCACGCGGAGCATCTTCAGAGCCAGCCGTGGAAGAACTTTTCGCCGGCCTTGGCACGCACCGTCCGCGCCGCTTCATCACCGATGCGGGCGGCGTCCTGTGCCAGCCCTTGTAGCTCGACCGCGTGCGACTGCGTGCCGTCGGGCGAGATGATCAGCCCGGCGAAAGAGAGCTTTCCGGCCTTGATCGCGGCATAGCCGGCGATAGGCGTGCGGCAGGAACCATCGAGCGCCGCCAGGAAAGCGCGCTCGCAGGCGAGTGCCTGCCCTGTCGCCACATCGTGGATCGCCACCAGCATCTTCCCGACATCGCGGTCGCCGATCCGTGTCTCGATGCCGATCGCACCCTGGCCTGGTGCCGGCGGGAAGCTGTCTAGCGGCATCAAATCGGTGGCAACATCTTCCAGGCCCAGCCGCTTCAGGCCGGCATAGGCAAGGATGGTGCCGCTCACGACCTCTTCGTCGAGCTTGCGCAGCCGCGTCTGCACATTGCCGCGGAACATCACCACGTCGAGGTCCGGCCGCATGCGGCGGATCAACGCCTGCCGCCGCAGCGACGAGGAGCCGACTTTCGCCCCTTGCGGCAGTTCCGCGATCGTCTTCGCCGCCCTGCCCACAAAGGCATCGCGCGCATCCTCGCGCGGCAGGAAGGCGGAGAGTTCCAGGCCGGGCGGCAATTGCGTCGGCATGTCCTTTGACGAGTGCACGGCGATGTCGATCGCGCCGGCGAGCAGGGCTTCCTCGATTTCCTTGGTGAACAGGCCTTTGCCGCCAGCCTCCGACAGCGGCCGGTCCTGGATGCGGTCGCCGCTGGTCGAGATGACGACGACCTCGAACGCCTCCGCCGGCATGCCGTGCGCGGCCATCAGCCGCGCCTGTGTTTCATGCGCCTGCGCCAATGCCAGCGGGCTGCCGCGTGTTCCGATTTTCAAGATTGTTTGCATGGCGCGCGGTCCGTGATAACCCCCGGCTGGCTTTGCGTTTCCGGGCACTCTCCTAACGAGGAACGCCCTGACATACAATCTCTGGAGAGAGCGACGAATTGATCCGCGTTCTGGGCATTGAGACGAGTTGCGATGAGACCGCCGCCAGCGTCGTGGCGCTGGAGGGCGATGCCGCGCCGAAAATCATGTCCAACATCGTGCTCTCCCAGATCGAGGAACATGCAGCGTTCGGCGGCGTCGTGCCGGAGATCGCCGCGCGCGCCCACGTCGAGGCGCTGGACGGCATTATCGAGGCCGCACTCGCCGATGCGGGCGTGGCGCTGGCCGAGCTCGATGCGATCGCCGCGACCGCCGGACCAGGCCTCGTCGGCGGACTGATCGTCGGCCTGATGACGGCTAAGGCGATCGCCGCGGCGGCCGGCAAGCCGTTGATCGCCGTCAATCACCTCGAAGGCCATGCCCTGACGGCGCGGCTGACCGACGGGCTCGAATTCCCCTATCTCTTGCTGCTGGTCTCCGGCGGCCATACGCAGATTCTGGCCGTGCGCGGCGTTGGCGACTACCAGCGCTGGGCCACCACCATCGATGACGCGCTCGGGGAAGCCTTCGACAAGACCGCCAAGATGCTCGGCCTGCCCTATCCCGGCGGTCCCAATGTCGAGAAGGCAGCGCTGTCAGGCAATGCATCGCGTTTTGCCTTCCCACGGCCGATGAAAGGCTCGGCACAGCCCGATTTCTCCTTCTCCGGCCTGAAGACCGCGGTGCGCCAGGCGGCGACCGCGATCGAGCCCTTGAGCGACCAGGATGTCGCCGACATCTGCGCCTCGTTCCAGGCGGCCGTCGCCGATGCGCTCGCCGACCGTGTTTCTCGCGCGCTGGAACGCTTTCGCGAAACATTCCCTGGCACGAAAAACCCGGCGCTGGTCGTCGCCGGCGGCGTCGCCGCCAACCGCACGGTCAAGACAACGCTGGAGCGGCTTTGCACTGACGCCGGTTTCAGCTTCGTCGCGCCACCCCTGAAGCTTTGCACCGACAACGCGGCGATGATCGCCTGGGCCGGTATCGAACGTCTGCGAGAAGGCATGGCGCAGGAGAACGGCTTCGATTTCGTGCCGCGCTCGCGCTGGCCGCTGGACAGCGTCTCGGCGCCAATGGTCGGCTCCGGCCGTCGCGGAGCCAAGGCATGACCGATCGAGCCACGAACAGCGAGGGTCCGGACAAAAGCGGCTGGCATGTCGCCGTGCTGGGCGGCGGCGCCTGGGGCACGGCGCTGGCGCTGGCCATGCTGCGCGCCGGCCATACGGTGCGGCTGTTCGCGCGTGATCCTGAAACCGTGGCCGCGATCGGCCGGGGCGAGAACCCACGCTATCTCCCGGGCATCGCCATCGCGCCCGGCATCGAGGCGACGAGCGACATGGAGGCAGCCCTCACTGGGGCCGATTGCGTGCTGACGGTGACGCCGGCTCAGGCGTTGCGGGCCACGCTGGCCGCCGCCAGGAATCATATGCCGGCCGGCATTCCGCTTGTGCTTTGCGCCAAGGGCATCGAGCGCGACACCGGCGCCTTGCTGTCGGCAATCGCTGCCGAAGTCTTGCCGCCAAACCCGGTCGCAGCCCTGTCGGGGCCGAGCTTTGCCAGCGATGTCGCCCGCGGCCTGCCGACGGCGGTGGTGGTGGCCGCCGGCGACGAGGCGCTTGCGGCCAACCTTGCCGCCCGTTTTTCGGCTGAAAACCTGCGCTGCTATTCGAGCGACGACTTGATCGGCGTCGAGATCGGCGGCGCCTTGAAGAACGTCTTCGCCATCGCCTCCGGCGCTGTCACCGGGGCCGGGCTCGGCGCCAGCGCACAGGCGGCCATGGTGACGCGCGGCTTTGTCGAACTGCGCCGCATCGGTGCCGCCTTCGGCGCTAGGCCCGAGACCCTGATGGGGCTTTCCGGGCTTGGCGACCTGCTGCTTACCTGCTCGTCGGCGCAGTCGCGCAATTTCGCCTATGGGCTGGCGCTCGGACAGGGCAAGGCACTTTCCGGATTGCCGCTGGCCGAGGGCGTGCCGACCGCGGCGATCGCCGCCCGCATCGCCGCCGAGCGCGAAATCGATGCGCCGATCATCGCCGCGGTCGCCGCCATACTGGACGGCACCATCACCATCGGGCAGGCCGTGACGGCGCTGATGACCCGGCCGCTGAAGACCGAAACCAACGATTGATCCCCACACTCTGATCCAACCACCCAGGAGAAAGACCATGCTGTTTGCTCTGATCTGCAAGGACAAGCCCGGAAGCCTGCAGGTGCGCCTCGACACGCGGCCCGAGCATGTCGCCTTTCTCGAAGGGCTGAATGGCGACAAGAAATTGGCCTTTGCCGGTCCGTTCCTCGACGCCGACGGCAAGCCCAATGGCAGCCTCGTGGTGGTCGAGGCGCCTGATCTGGCCAGCGCGCAGGCTCTGTCGGCCGCCGACCCCTATGCCAAGGCCGGCCTGTTCGAAAGCGTCGAAATCCGCCAGTGGAACTGGACGTTCAACAAGCCGGCGGCTAGTTAATTCGCGGCGCCCGCGACTGGGCCGCAAGGAGGAGAGAAAATGAACTACTGGCTGTTCAAATCCGAACCCTCGGTTTTCTCCTTCGAGGCGTTGAAGGCCAAGGGCAATGCCGGCACCCAATGGGACGGCGTACGCAACTACGCTGCCCGCAACAACATGAAGGCCATGCAGGTCGGCGATCTCGGCTTCTTCTACCATTCCAACGAGGGGCTGAACGTGGTCGGCATCGCCGAGGTCTGCGCGCTGGCCCATCCCGACACCACGTCGGATGATCCGCGCTGGGAGTGTGTCGACATCCGCGCCGTCAGGGACATGCCGAACCCGCCGACGCTGGAAGAAGTCAAAGCCAATCCGAAACTGGCCGAGATGGCGCTGGTGCGGCTCGGACGGCTTTCCGTGCAGCCGGTGACCCCGGCCGAATGGAAGGAAGTCTGCCGCATGGGCGGCCTGATGCCTGCGCCGTGACGGCACTTACACCCGATAGCGCCAAGCAATTCATTCTCGACAACACGGCGCTGATGGCGCCGCCGCATGTGCCAGAAATTCGCCTTCACCTCGCCGACGAAGCGCATGATCTCTGGCAGCGAACAGAGGACGAACTTGTCGAGATCGGCCTGCCGCCGCCCTTTTGGGCGTTTGCCTGGGCGGGCGGCCAGGGCCTCGCCCGCTATGTCATCGACAATCCCGATATGGTCCGAGGCAAGCGCGTGCTCGATTTCGCTTCGGGCTCCGGACTCGTCGCCATCGCCGCCGTCAAGGCGGGCGCTGCCGAGGTAACCGCCGCCGACATCGACCCGTTCTGCGCCACCGCGATCCGCCTCAACAGCGAGACCAACGGCGTCGGCATCGCGTTCCTCGGCACGGACTGTGTGGGCACCGATGCGGGCTGGGACGTGGTCCTGGCAGGCGACGTCTTCTACGACAAACCCTTCGCCGACCGGCTGATGCCGTGGTTTTCGACGCTCAAACGGCGTGGCGCCGACATTCTGGTCGGCGATCCCGGCCGGTCCTATCTGCCGCGATCGGGGCTGGAGCCGCTTGCCGTCTATCAGGTGCCGGTGACAAGGGCGCTGGAGGATGCCGAAGTCAAACGCACCACGGTATGGCGACTGCTTGACGCCATCGCCGAACAGGCGTTTCCATAAAACCGCACAGGAGGGGAACGCATGGATTTTTCAGCGGTGAATTGGCTGGCGGTGATCGCCGCCGCCGTCGTGGCCTGGCTGTTCGGCGCCGCCTGGTACATGGCGTTGAGCAAGCCCTGGCTGAAGGCCGCCAGGCTCGATCCGGCGACGATGAAGAAATCGCCTCTGCCCTTCGTCATCTCCTTCATCGCCGAACTGCTGATGGCCTACATCATGGCCCTGGTCGTCGGCGCGATGACGGGTGGTGAGCCGACCTGGCTGGCCGGACTGATCTTCGGTTTCGTGCTTTGGCTGGGTTTTGTCGCCACGACGCTGTCGGTCAACCATCGCTACGAGAATTTCGGCTGGGACCTGACTGTCATTGATGGCGGTCACTGGCTTGGCGTGCTGTTGATCATCGGCGCGGTGATCGGCTGGTTCGGCGCCGCTGCAAGCTGACGGTGCGTTGACGATGGCGGATAAGTCCGGATTTCCCCGCGACCTGGTGTTCACCAGGATTTGTCACGTCAAGCAGGGCTACGACGACCGGCGCCGGCACATCGTGCGCGAGTTCGACCGGCGCGGCGTGCCGGTCACCTTCTACACAGACTGGGACAGGGCGGATATCACCCCGGAAATCCGTGCTGAATTGGTCGCCCCCGATTTTGTCCACCCGGCGCAGGTCTCGCTGGCGCTGAAGCATGTCGGCATCTGGCGCGACTTCCTCGAAACCGACCTGCCCTATTGCCTGGTCTTCGAGGATGACGTCTTCCTCGCGCGCGACTTCGTCGCCAAATTCCGGCAAGGGCTGGCCGAACTCGGCAGCCCGATGCGCAAGGCCGTCATCTATCTCGGCAACGGCAGCAACTACTACACGCCGAGCTGGAAATTGCGCAGGGGCCAGAGGCTCTACCCGGCACTGCATGCCAGGTGCGCGGATTCCTATCTCATCACCCGTCCGGTCGCCGAAGCCCGCTGTGCCTGGATCGATCAACACAAGATCTACACCGTGATCGACCACCAGATCGAGCAGATGGACGAAAAACTGGGCGTTGAGATGCTGTGGTTCGAGCGGCCGATCGTCGAGCAAGGCAGCGAAAACGGCGCTTTCCAGACTTCCGTCGCCGGCAAGATGCAGCCGCTGCTCTACAAGAAGCTGAAATGGAACGTGAAGAAATACCGACGCATGATCTTCGGCCACAACGCCAGGTCCTGAAGGTCTAAAGTTTTTCCGTCGTTCGCGTCCTGGAAACTTCCTCGAGGATCCATTCGCGGAAGGCGACGACGCGGGGATCGTCGGCCATGGCCTGGGGATAAACCAGGAAATAGGCGTATTCCGGCGCAACCCTGATGCTAAGTTCGAAGGGCCGCACCAGCCGGCCCTCGGACAGGTCGTTTGCCACCATGGCGAAATCGGCGAGCGCGACGGCATTGCCGTCGAGCGCCGCCTGGACCGCATCCGTCGATGTGCCGAAGACCACGGTGCGGCTGTCGTCGAAATCGTTGATGCCGGCCGCCGCCATCCACATGCGCCAGTTCGGCCATGTCACGCCCTGTCGGGCCCATTCGATATGGGCAAGCGTGTGGTTGAACAGGTCGCGCGGCTCGCGCAGGGGCGGCCCCGATGTCAGGAGGCCCGGACTGCACACCGGAATGATGATGTTGTCGAACAGGCGGTGTGCGCTGAGCCCCGGATATTTGCCGGCGCCGAAGCGGATGCCGACATCGACGTCGTCGAGATCGAAATCGCGCAAGCCATAGGCGATGTCGAACCTGAGTTCGATGCCCGGCCGCTGCTGGCGGAAATTCTCGACGCGCCGCATCAGCCATTTCGCCGCGAACTGCGCGTCCAGCGTCACCTTCAGGAATTCGGTGCCGCGCGCCATCTTGCGCGCCCGCATCACGGCGCGGCCAAGCAGGTCGAGCGTGTCGGTCGCCGCCTCGTAAAGCACCGTGCCCGCCTCCGTCAGCCGGATGGTGCGGCTGGTGCGGGTGAACAGCACGATGCCGAGCTGATCCTCGATTTCCTTGATCTGGTGGCTGACGGCGGCAGGCGTCAGGCCGAGCTCGTCGGCGGCGCGGGTGAAGTTGAGGTGCCGGGCCGCCGCCTCCAGCGTCCTGAGCGCCCGCGTTCCCGGCAAGAGCGCTGCCATCAGCGTGCGGCCTGATCGAAGCGGCTCATGGAGCCTTAATCCTCAAATTAAACTTGATGATCAGACAAGAACTACTCGTTTCCCGTTGGTTTATCAATACGGCATGATTGCAGCACCAAAGACACCATCAAACCGGATTTGATCTCCGGGGAATACGGATCACCTCATGTCTCACATCGCTCTTCGCCCTGCATACATCGCCCGGCCAGACTGGCTGTCGGCTGCCCGTACCTGGCTGCGGCAGGCCAGGGTCGCGGTCAACCTTCCTCACCAGAACGTCGAGGATCTCTCCGATCGCCAGTTGCGCGATATCGGGGCCGGTCGCAGGGACATCGCCCGGGCCATGGACCGCGAGACAGGCCGGTTGGGCCTTCTCGATATCGGCTGGCAGCGGAACAGGAAGGGATAAGCGAGCAGGGGAATAGGATGATACAGTTTGAGCGTGTCTGCTGCCGCTGAAGACTTCCCTATTCCCTATCCCCCCTATCTCACCACCCTTACCACCGTCCGGTCCGACAGCAGCGGCAAGAGCCGCGCCATCGTGCGCGCGGTCACCGCCACGCAACCTTCCGTCGGCGTGAAGCCGGGACGCGCCAGATGGAAGAAGATGGCGCTGCCGCACCCGCGCCGGCGCGGCGCGATGTTCCAGTCGAGCACCAGGCAGGCGTCATAGAGCCGGTCGTCGCGCCGCATGCGTTCGTGGCTGGCGCCGTAGGGAATCTTGACCGGCCTGTTATAGTTGCGGTCGTCAGGCACTTCGCACCAGCCGAGGTCCGGCCCGATCGGCGCCATCGCCAGCCGCGTTCTGCGCCCGGCGGCAAACTGATCTCCCCGGAAATAGCCCGTCAGTATGCGCATCGAAGCGAGCGGCGTGGCACCGTCGCCTTCGCGCTTGCCGGCCGAGATGCCGCCACGCCCCAGCGCGCACGCAAACACCGTTTTGCCGGCCTGCAGCAGGCCCTGGCTTGGATGGCCGGGCCGAGCCCGCACGGTCAGCACGCGCAGCCCTTTTGCCAAAATTGCGCCGGCTGCATTGCGATCGCGTTTTTTCTTGTATGATCGTGCCACGGAACAAATCACTGTGATCGGCTATTGTGCCGGCCAGCTTCCGCATAAATACGCAGCGGTCAACTGAATTCACTTTTCAAAACAACGGATTGATCCATGACCTCACGTACCATCCTGATCGTCGATGACGATGACGACCTGCGCGGCACACTGGTCGAGCAACTGTCCCTCTACGAGGAATTCGATGTGCTGCAGGAAGCGACTGCGGCAAAAGGCGTCACCGCTGCGCGCGGCGGGCTCATCGACCTGCTCATCATGGATGTCGGTCTGCCCGACATGGACGGCCGGGAGGCGGTGAAGATCCTGCGCAAGGGCGGCTACAAGGCGCCCATCATCATGCTGACCGGCCACGATACCGATTCGGACACGATTCTGGGTCTCGAGGCCGGCGCCAACGACTATGTGACCAAGCCGTTCCGCTTCGCGGTGCTGCTTGCCCGTATCCGGGCGCAACTGCGCCAGCATGAGCAGAGCGAGGACGCGACCTTCTCGGTCGGCCCCTACACCTTCAAGCCCAGCCAGAAACTGCTCATCGACCAGCGCGGCGGCAAGGTGCGGCTGACGGAAAAGGAAGCCTCGATCATCAAGTATCTCTATCGCGCCGACCAGAAGGTGGTGACCCGCGACGTGCTGCTGGAGGAAGTGTGGGGATACAATTCCGGCGTCACCACGCATACCCTGGAAACCCATGTCTACCGTCTGCGCCAGAAGATCGAGCGCGATCCTTCCAATGCTGAAATTCTTGTGACAGAAAGCGGCGGCTACAAGCTGGTTCCTTAAACATTTCACCATTCAAATGAGCGGTTCGGGCGGGGCCGCTTTCGGGTACGATCCTGTTGGAGGGGGATTCTGGGATCGTACCGCAGAGGAGGGATTGGACTGACCGTTCGGGGACACAGCTAGATGGCGCTGGATGACGACATCCGCATCCTGTCCGCCGTGAGGCTTTTCGAGGGCTTCACGCAGGAACAGTTGCGCCTGCTCGCCTTCGGTGCCGAGACCACTTTGGTGCAGGCCGACCACAAGCTTTATCGCGAGGACGATGTGGCCGACTCGGCCTATGTCGTGGTCAGCGGGCGCATCGTGCTCTATCGCGAGCAGGATGGCGAGCGCATCCCGATCGGCAAGGTCGGCCCAGGCACGATGCTTAGCGAGCTGGCGCTGATCGCCGATACCAACCGGCTGACCAGCGCCTCGGCCGAAATCGACTCGGAAGTGATAAGGCTGAGCCGCAAGATGTTCCGGCGCATCCTGGAGGAATACCCGGAATTGGCGGTGAAGCTGCATCAGCGCATCTCCGAGGAATTCCACGACATGATCCGCCGCATCGAGGAATTGGCGCCACGATTTTCGGGTTGACCTGGCATTTGACGCCGCAGGTGTCGAGATTCAGGTCAGGCCGAGGCGAAAACGGCGGACTCCGAGAAGCGTACTAAAGTACGTGAGCACAGTTCTACTGCGACGTAGTAGAACTGGGAAGCGCAGGAAGCCGCCGTTTGCAGGCCGGCTTCACCTGAATATCATAAACTTAATCCAGGGCGAACCGGGCAATCACTGGCACATGGTCCGACGGCCGGTCCCAGCCACGGGCGGCTCTAAGGATCTCATAGCCGGCAAAACTGGGCAGCAGGTTTGGCGACGACCAGACATGGTCGAGCCGCCGGCCGCGATTGGACGCCTCCCAATCCTGCGCGCGATAACTCCACCAGGTATAGAGCTTCTGTTCCGGTGGCACGTTGTGCCGCATCAGGTCGACCCAGCCGCCGGCGCGCCGCATCGCCTCGAAGTTTTCGGTCTCGACCGGCGTGTGGCTGACCACGTTGAGCAGTTGCTTGTGCGACCAGACATCATGCTCCAGCGGCGCGATATTGAGGTCCCCGACCAGCACCGACGCCGATACCTCGCCATGCTCGGCCCGGATGGCGTTCATCTCGGCGACGAAATCGAGCTTGTGCCTGAACTTCCTGTTGATCTCGGGATCCGGCTCGTCGCCACCCGCGGGCACGTAGAAATTGTGCACCAGGATGGTCTTGCCGCCGGCCTGTACCGTCACCGACAGGTGCCGGCTGTCCTCGATGTCGCAAAAGCGGCGCTTTTCGACCACCTCGATCGGCCGCCGCGCCACCGTCGCCACGCCGTGATAGCCCTTCTGGCCATGAAATGCGATGTAGGGATAGCCGACCTTGCGAAAGGCTTTTTCGGGAAAGAGCTCGTCCGGGACCTTGGTTTCCTGCAGGCAGAGCACATCGGGCGCGTACTCATCGAGCAGGCGTTCGACGATCGGCATGCGCAGGCGCACGGAGTTGATGTTCCAGGTGGCGATCGAAAAGGGCATGCGGAGGGTCCGGCAGGAGATCGCCATTCTACTGCCAGCCGCGCGCCGCAAAAACAAGCCAGCCCGCTCCGCTAACGGGCCTGGCTATATCGGCGGGCCTACCGCGTCTTGGTGTTCAGCTCGCGATTGGCCGTATAGTCGATGGCGAACGTGTCGGGCGCGAAGCTGACGCCTTCCTTGGTGTTGAAGATCATCACCGTCGTGTCCTTGCCCTGCGCGTCGGTGATCGTCCACTGCCGCAGATCATAGGTTTTCGGGTCGAACATCATGGTGATCCGCGCATTGCCGAAAACCGACTTGTCGGAAAGCTGGATGGTGGTGAGGTCGTCTTCTTCCTTGACGCTCTTGACGCGGTTGCCGGAGAGGTCGATGCGGTCGTCGAGCAGCAGTTTCAGCGGCGTCTTCGACAGCGGATAAAGGTCCGACGTGTTCAGTTTCTTGTTGAGTATGGCAACCGATCTGCCGTCGGAAATCACCCGGAAATTCGAAGACCCGTCATAGTTGAAGCGGATCTTGCCCGGCCGTTCCAGGAAGAATTTTCCGCCGGTCTGCTCGCCCTTGGGGCCGAACTGGACGAATTCGCCGCTCATCGATTTGACCGCCGAGAAATGGTCGGCGATCTTCTGTGCCGCCGCGGGCACGGCCGCCTGCGCCGAGGCCAGCAACTCGAATCCGGGCACCACGTTGAGTGCGGCGGCACCCGCGAATACCAGGCCCAGGCCAATCAATTGGCGGCGTGTCGGGGCAAAATCGCTGAGCGCTGAAAGATCGTTTTTCATATCGGTCACTCTCGTCCGGTTCCTGATTTGGTCGCTGTCGTGAACCCCCAGTTGGGCTGAAGTTTGGCGAGGCGATCGCTGCTCAGTCGGTGAACGCGCCAGAAGGTTCAAAGTTGCCGCGAACTCTGCGCTATCAGAACTTGTCGTCTTCTGTCGGCACCAGGATTTCGCGTTTTCCGGCATGGTTGGCCGGGCCGACAATGCCTTCCTTTTCCATCTTCTCGATAATCGAGGCGGCTCTGTTATAGCCGATGCCCAGACGCCGCTGGATGTAGCTGGTCGAGGCCTTGCCGTCGCGCAGAACCACCGAAACCGCCTGATCGTAAGGGTCGTCGGAATCCTCGAAATTGCCACCGCCGCCGCCGCCGCCCGAACCGCCCTTGCCGGACGACTCGTCGTCGTCCTCGCCGTCGTCCTCGGTGATGGCGTCGAGATATTCCGGCACGCCCTGCAGCTTCAGGTGCCCGACGATCTTCTCGACCTCGTCATCGGAGACGAACGGCCCGTGCACGCGCTGGATGCGGCCGCCGCCGGCCATGTAGAGCATGTCGCCCATGCCGAGCAGCTGCTCGGCGCCCTGCTCGCCCAGAATGGTGCGGCTGTCGATCTTGGACGTCACCTGGAAGGAGATGCGGGTCGGGAAATTGGCCTTGATGGTGCCGGTGATGACGTCGACCGAGGGACGTTGCGTGGCCATGATGACGTGGATGCCGGCGGCACGCGCCATCTGCGCCAGGCGCTGGACGGCTCCTTCGATGTCCTTGCCGGCGACCATCATCAGGTCGGCCATTTCGTCGATGATGACGACGATATAGGGCATCGGCTCGAGATCGAGATCCTCGGTCTCGTAGATCGCCTCGCCTGTCTGGCGGTCGAAGCCGGTCTGCACAGTGCGCGAGATCTTTTCGCCCTTCTTCTCGGCCTGCTGCACGCGTGCGTTGAAGCCGTCGATGTTGCGCACGCCGACCTTGGACATCTTGCGGTAGCGGTCCTCCATCTCGCGCACGGTCCATTTCAGCGCCACCACCGCCTTCTTCGGGTCGGTGACCACGGGCGTCAGCAGATGCGGAATGCCGTCATAGACGGAGAGTTCGAGCATTTTCGGATCGATCATGATCAGCCGGCACTCCTGCGGGGTGAGGCGGTAGAGCAGCGACAGGATCATGGTGTTGATGGCGACCGACTTGCCCGAACCGGTGGTGCCGGCGACCAGCACGTGCGGCATCTTGGCGATGTCGACGATGACGGCTTCGCCATTGATGGTCTTGCCCAGCGCCAGCGCCAGCTTGGCCTTGGTCGTCTCGAAGTCGCGGCTGGCCATGATCTCGCGGAGGTAAACCGTTTCGCGCTTGGCGTTGGGCAGTTCGATGCCGATGGCGTTGCGGCCCGGCACCACGGCGACGCGGCAGGCGATCGCGCTCATCGAACGGGCGATGTCGTCGGAAAGGCCGATGACGCGCGACGACTTGATGCCCGGTGCGGGTTCGAGTTCGTAAAGGGTGACGACCGGACCCGGGCGAACGGCAATGATCTCGCCCTTGACGCCGAAATCCTCCAGCACGCCTTCGAGCAGGCGCGCGTTCTGTTCCAGCGCGTCCTTGGAAAGACTTGGGTCGCGCGCGACATTCTTCGGTTCGGACAGGAAATGCAGCGACGGCATTTCGAACGTGTCGGAGCCGATCAGCGAGGTTTGCGCCTCGCGCTGGACGCGGGCGCCCGGCACGGGTCGCGCCGCCGGCGCCTCCACCCGGGTGGCGGCATCGGAACGGAACTGCTGGACCTTGGCCGTGGGAGCACGCCGCTGCGCGACGGGCTCGTCATCGAAATCCATATCCGCGTCGTCGCGGCCGAAGACATCGTCGTCGTCCGGGTCGACGGAGACGCTGCGGTCGTTGACCATGGCGGCGAAGAATTCCGGTTCGACACGGGCGCGGCCGTCATGGCTCATGCGCTGCTCGGCGAACTCGGCCGACTCGACGCGTTCGGCGGCCTGGCGCCAGGCGCTGGCGCGCGGCTCCATCTCCGGTTCGAACTCGTCGCGCTCCTGCCTGCGGCGCACCGCCCGGCGATGCATCCACGCGCGGAAAGAAAGCCACCAATGGGTGATTGCGCCGAGCGCCAGTATACCCTCGTCGCCCTCGTCCTCGTCATTGTCGAACAGAAGCTCGTCCTCGCGCGGATCCGCGGCGGCCGGTTCTTCCATCACGGCGAAGCCGTTCTTGCGCCCGAGCAGCGCCGCGCCATGGGCGAACAGCCAGAGCGCGGGCGCAGCCAGCACTATGGCGAGCACGCTGGCCACCAGCCCGGTTGGATAGCCGCCGATGAGAACACCGGGGATCTTGAGCACCATGTCGCCGAAGACGCCGCCGAGGCCGGTGGGCAGCGGCCAGGTCTTGGGCGGAACGATGCAGCCGGCGATGGCGGCGGCGAGCAGCGCGAAACCGAACCAGAACAGCCCGCGCCTGGGCAGCCGGTCGACGCCGCGCGCCGAAAACAGGAGGTATCCCCAGATCACTGCCGGAACCAGCGCGGCGACCGCGGCAAGGCCGAAGAACTGCATGGCGAGGTCGGAGAACACCGCGCCGGCATAGCCCATGGCGTTGGTGACAATGTTGGCGGTGGCATGCGAGAAGCTTGGATCGGCGACGTTCCAGGTCGCGAGGCTGGCGACGGCGAAGGCCGTGAACGCGAACAGGCCGGTGCCGATCAGCCGGCCGACCTGGCGCCGCGCGAATGCCTGGATGCCGTGCCCCGTATCGGTCAGCGCGAGCCGTGCTGAAGCCCCTGAACGCATGCTCTTCCCCGTCAGTGATTGCCTGGCCGCAGCGCATGACGCACTCCGGCAGATTCGGATGCCAGACTAGGCGTGGGAAGGTTAAGGGCGCATTAACTATAAGACCGTGGGGCCGTCCTTTGGCACCGACATCTACCAGTGACCGCACCATAAGAAAAATGGCGGGCGCCCTGGCCCGCCATCCATTCGTTGGGCCGGGCAGCGTGCTACTTGCTGGCGCCGCCGAGCATCTTCACATTGGCGCAGAACTCGGCGTGCGGCTTGCTCATCGCAGCGTCCTGGCATTCCTTCATCATGGCGTCCTGCTTCTCCTTCGGCATGGCCATGAAAGCTGCCTTGAATTCCTCCATTGGCTTCATGGTCTTCATGCTGGAATCGGTGAAGAACGGCGCCATGTTGTCCGGCTCGTCCAGTGCGCCGGCAAATGCAAAGCCGCTGACCATGGAAAGTGCGAGTGCCCCGAGGCAGATATTCTTGAGGTTCATGAGAAAATTCCTTCCCTGTTTCAAAATCACGAGCGTCAGAACGACGATCGCCTCCTGAGTTCGGCGACAGAGCGGTCGATGTTTCCTCGAAAAGCTTCTTCACGCGAACGTGATTGCGTGGACTCGGACGAAGCGACAACGAATTTGCAAAAAAAAGAGGCCCGGAGCGATCCGGGCCTCAAGGCGTGACCTCCTTGCGGGAGCATCACGACGGGATGCTTTCAAAGCAATTCCAGCAGAAGGGATTCGCGGTTTTCCCTCCGGAATTGCGCGGCAAACATGGGGCCGGCGGGAGGAGGGTTCCGCCGGCCCGTTGGCAAGGATGCCTTACGGCACCACTTCGCCATGCTGGGAGATGTCGAGGCCTTCGACTTCTTCCTGGGTCGTCGGACGCAGGCCGACCAGCGCCTTGACGACGTAGAGGATGACGAAGGTGGCAACCGCCGTCCAGACAATGGTGACGGCGACACCGTAGATCTGCTTGCCGAGAGAAGCGCCCGACGAGAGGCTGTTGATCGCCGGGTCGGCAAGCACGCCGGTCAGCAGGGCGCCGACCACGCCGCCGACGCCATGCACGCCGAAGGCATCGAGCGAGTCGTCATAGCCGAACATGTGCTTCACCTTGACCGCCGAGAGGTAGCAGACGACGCCGGCGACGATGCCGACGATGAAGGCACCGGTCGGGTTGACGAAACCGGAAGCCGGCGTCACCGCGACGAGGCCCGCGACGGCGCCCGAGATGATGCCGAGCACGGAAGGCTTCTTGGCGATGATCCATTCGGCGAACATCCAGGCCAGTGCCGCGGCGGCGGTGGCAACCTGGGTGTTGAGCATGGCGGCACCGGCAAGGCCGTCGGCCGCCAGTTCCGAACCGGCGTTGAAGCCGAACCAGCCGACCCACAGCAGCGATGCGCCGATGACCGAATAGACGAGGTTGTGCGGCGCCATGTTGGTGGTGCCATAGCCTTCGCGCTTGCCGAGAACCAGTGCACAGACGAGGCCCGCGACACCGGCATTGATGTGAACGACCGTGCCGCCGGCGAAGTCGAGCACGCCAGCCGTACCGAGGAAGCCGCCACCCCAGACCCAATGCGCGATCGGCACATAGACGATCAGCAGCCACAGTGCCATGAAGATCAGCAGTGCCGAGAACTTGAAGCGTTCGGCGAAGGCGCCGGCAATCAGCGCCGGCGTGATGATGGCGAAGGTCATCTGAAACATCGAGAAGACGAATTCAGGGATGTTGGCCACACCCGGCAGCCACAGGCTGGCGGTGGTGATGCCGTGGTGGAAGAATTTCGAGGTGCCGCCGAGATAGGCATTCATGCCGCCGCCGTCGGAAAAGGCCAGCGAATAGCCGAACATGAACCATAGCACCGTCACCAGGCAGGTGATGGCGAAGCTCTGCATGACGGTGGCGAGCACGTTCTTCTTGCGCACCATGCCGCCGTAGAACAGCGCCAGGCCCGGGATGGTCATCATCAGCACCAGCGCCGTGGAGGTCAGCATCCAGGCGGTGTTGCCGGTATCGAGCACCGGGGTGGGTGCGGCGGCAGGTGCCGCGGCAGCGGCAGCGGGTGCGGCTTCCTGCGCGAAGGCGGCGACGCTGCCCAGCGCTGCGAGAGCGAGCGTGCCCAGAAGGGCCGCTCGTCCCGTCGTCTTCAAGGTGGAAGGAATATTCATTGAACTCTCCATTGGAATACGTGTTCGCCGCTCAGAGCGCGTCGCTGTCTGTTTCGCCGGTGCGGATGCGCACCGCCTGGTCGATGCCGAAAACGAAGATCTTGCCGTCGCCGATCTGGCCGGTCTTGGCCGCGGCGGTGATGGCTTCGACGGCCTTGTCGACCATGTCGGCCGCGACCGCGACCTCGATCTTGATCTTCGGCAGGAAAGAGACCGCGTATTCCGCCCCCCGATAGATTTCCGTATGCCCCTTCTGACGCCCGTAGCCTTTGACTTCGGTGACGGTCAGGCCCTGGATGCCGACGGCGGTAAGCGCTTCGCGTACCTCGTCCAGCTTGAACGGCTTGATGATTGCCATCACGATTTTCATAGGTTCACCCTTTGCTGTTGCGGTGCCCCGCGTTTGCACGACTTCACCGATCCCAAAGAGCCGGAGAGTGCCCCCAAGGATTCAAGCTCCGTGCCAAGTGCCGAAGCAGGGCGTTAACCTATTGGAAACAAAGGGAATGGAGCGCCCGCCGCCAATTGCTGTATGCATGTGCGGCACGCCGCATGCTCAAAATTTAAGCAATTTTGTGAAATTGCCTAATTTGCCGGCTTTGAGCATGATCAGGAAAAATGGATCGGCTTTCGCAAAGAATCTTGCTCAAACAAGACTCGCGAATGCTCAACGCTTGAGCCGGATCAACCCTTCCTGTGCCATCGAGGCGATCAGCGTGCCGTCACGGGCATAGAGCGTGCCGCGGCTGAAACCGCGCGATCCCGAACTCGAGGGGCTGTCCTGCGCATAAAGCAGCCAGCCGTCGAGCGAATGCGGCCGATGGAACCACATCGAATGGTCGAGGCTGGCGGCCTGGATGTCGGGATCGAACAGGCCGCGCCCATGGGCGAAGGTCGAGGTGTCGAGCAGCGTCATATCGGAGAGGTAGGCGAGCAGCACCGACTGCAGCGCGCGGTCGTCGGGAACCGGCCCGGCAAGGCGGATCCAGACGTTCTGCCGGGGCGGCAGCTTGTCGCGGCTTTCATAGTGCTGGAGGTTGACCGGCCGCAACTCCAGCGGCCGCTCGCGCGCCCAGAAACGGCGAACCGCCTCCGGTACCCGGTCGGCCGTTTCGAGCAGCTGGCGCTGCGTCTTCAGCCCTTCCGGCGGCGGCACGTCGTCAGGTAGCGCGAACTGGTGCTCGAGCCCCTTCTCGTCGACCTGGAACGAGGCTTCCAGCGAAAAGATCGCCTGTCCGTGCTGGATTGCCAGCACCCTCCGCGTGGTGAAGGAACCGCCGTCGCGGATGCGATCGACCTCGTAGATGATCGGCACCTTGATGTCGCCCGGGCGCATGAAATAGCCATGCAGCGAATGCACGAAACGGTCGGGCTCCACCGTTCGCTGCGCCGCCACCAGCGCCTGCGCGATGGTCTGGCCGCCGAACACGCGCTGCCACTCCACCTGGGGGCTGCGACCACGATACAGATTGTGTTCCAGCTTCTCGAGGTCGAGAATGCGCAGAAGCTCGTCGATCGCCGCCGTCATGTTTTGTGACCTCGCCGCAAAATTGCTATGGCGGTTTCCGACAGGAAGAACGAGCCGTCAAGGGCGCAAGCCCCGTAGCCGCGCAAGGAGCCAAGACAATGGAACGCAAGGCGGACGCCAAGGCCAGATCCGGGATCGATGTTCTCGTCGCGGGTGCCGGCTATGTCGGCCTGGCCGCCGCGGTCTCGCTGAAACAGGCTCGCCCGGGCCTCGCCGTGGCGCTGGTCGACGCGGCGCCCGCCGGTTCCTGGCAAAGGGATGGCCGCGCTTCCGCCATCGCCGCGGCGGCCTGCCGCATGCTCGACCAGCTCGGCGTCTGGGCCGAGATCGCGCCGAAGGCGCAGGCGATCACTGAGATGATCATCACCGATTCACGCAGCGCCGATCCGGTGCGCCCGGTCTTCCTGACCTTCGGCGGCGAGGTGGCGCCGGGTGAGCCTTTCGCGCATATGGTCGCCAACAGGGCGTTGAACGGCGCCTTGCGGGCCAAAGCCGAACAGCTCGGCATCGACATCATCGAAGGCGTGGCGGTGCAAGGTTTTGAGACCAATGGAGCCGGCATGTCAGTGCATCTGGCGGACGGCGCCACGTTGGCGGCGCGGCTGCTGGTCGCCGCCGACGGCGTCAATTCGAAGCTGCGTGACATGGCTGGCATCAAGACGGTGAAGTGGGACTATGGCCAATCGGGCATCGTCTGCACCGTGGCGCATGAACGCCCGCACAATGGCCGCGCCGAAGAGCATTTCCTGCCCGCCGGCCCGTTCGCCACGCTGCCGCTGATACCCGACGAGGACGGCACCAACCGCTCTTCGATCGTCTGGGTCGAACGGGCGGAAGATGCGAAAACGCTCGTCGAAGGCGACGATCTCGTCTTCGAACACGAACTTGAACAACGTTTTGGGCTGAAACTTGGAGAAATCCGCGTCGCCGACAAGCCGCGCACCTGGCCGCTTGGTCTCACCATCGCGCGCGCCTTCGTGGCACCGCGCATCGCGCTTGCCGGCGATGCCGCCCACGGCATCCATCCGATCGCCGGCCAGGGGCTCAATCTCGGCTTCAAGGATGTGGCCGCCCTTGCCGAGGTGATCGTCGAGGCCGACCGGCTCGGCCAGGACATCGGCGCGCTCGACGTGCTGGAACGCTATCAGCAATGGCGCCGTTTCGACACGGTGCAGATGGGCATCACGACCGATGTGCTGAACCGGCTGTTTTCCAACGACATCACCCCGCTGCGCACCGTCCGCGACATCGGCCTCGGTCTCGTCGAGCGTATGCCGCGGCTGAAGGAGTTCTTCATCCGCCAGGCATCGGGACTATCCGCGGGCACGCCGCGCCTGCTGAAGGGCGAGGCGATTTGATCGTCTCGCTGACTTGACGTCGCGGCCTGTGGGCTGCGCCGCGTCGCTTCGCTCCTTGCTCCGCCATGGGGATGAGAATGCAGCGGGAGTTTCGCGCCAATCGCCGAGGCTGGCGATCTCAGTTCACTTCAAAACCAAGCTTCTGGCGCAGCCGCAGCATGCGCTGGTCGGGTATCTTCAGGCTCTGCTCTCCGCCCTGAGCCACCCGGTTCAGCATTTGCAGCAGATCGTCCCGTTCGTTCGGGTCGAGGCGTTCGCGCAGGAAGGGCGCCAGCTTGTCGATGACGATGGTAGTGTCGTCTATCTGGGTCGCGGCCCACTTGGCATAGACAACCGCCTCGTCGGTCTTCTTCGGCCCGGCTGCGATCTGCGAAATCACCTCGCGAATGACGGCCTCGCGCCGCGGCAGAACAGGGCCATCTTCCGAAACGATCGCGGTGATCAGCGTCGCTGCCGCCACCACCGGATCATCGATCGCCGTCAGCGGCGAAAGCGCGGCCTGCTTGCGCAGCTTCTTGCGCCGGATGTTGCCTTGAACGCGCCCGACGACTTCGGCGACCTCGCGCGCGGCGTCGTTCATCGCCTTCATCCGGTACCACCACAATGCCGCCGCTCCGAGCACGCCAAGGACAGCAATCAGGAAAGGCATGTCCAAATCCCCCAAAGTCTTGGGCGACGATAGGAGAACTCGTGGCTTGCTTCAACACGCAAGAATTGAGTCCCGGCAAGGCAGGACCTTCGCTCAACCGAACGCCCAGGTTTATAAGGGAGCGCAACGCATGACAGGGAATTAAGCCCCCGGCACGTTGTAGATCGCGCGCACTTCGATCGTACCGATTTCGGCCAGCGGAATCTCGCCGGCGATGTCCAGCGCCTCGTCGAGATCCTTCGCTTCGATCATGACGAAACCGAGCAACTGCTCCTTCGTTTCCGCGAACGGGCCGTCGGTGATCAGCTGCTTGCCCTTGCGCCGCCGTACGGTCTTCGACGTCTTCACCGATTGCAGTGCCTGCGCGATGATCAGCTTGCCTTGTTGATCCAATGACCTGTCATAGGCCAGCGAGTCGGCATCGAGCTTGGCGGCACCCTCGGCGGTCATGGCATGGAGCTCTTTTTCCTCACCATAGACCAGGCAGACATATTTCATTTCGAGCTCCCTTCTTTTGAAAAACCATAGGCTGCGGCGACAGCCATGTCAGCCTGCCCGCGGCCGTTGCCGCATGGTCGAGAAGGCATGCCGCGACCGTGATGATGGCAAGCGCCGCCAGCAGCCTGCCGAGGCCGGACGCCGGCGGGTCCAGCCAGAAGTCCTCCTGTCGCCCAGGCCCGCGGCCTGGCCTCTTCCACAGCGCGAAAAACAGATTGTCCATGTCAACCTCCATCGGGCCACAAATCCCGTGGCCTCCCGCAGGACGGCCGGCCCGGATGGAAGCCGACATTTTTGCGTGGGTATTTTTTCGGCGGAAAGGGCCGTCATCGTGCCGTGGTCCAAACAGCGCAGTGGTCTTCGCCGACGTCCGCGCTATAGTTGGCCGGACGCTGGCTCACCCAGGACAAGTTCACGACAACCCAGGAGGACTTCATGGACCGCACCGCAAACGCCGTCTGGAAAGGCAATTTGAAAGACGGCAAGGGCACGCTCGACACGCAGAGCGGGACCCTGAAGGGTACGCCCTATTCGTTCAAGGCGCGCTTCGAGGACGAAAGCGGCAAATCCGGCACCAATCCGGAAGAACTGATCGCGGCCGCCCATGCCGGCTGCTACGCCATGCAGCTGTCGCATTTCCTCGCCGAAAACGGCACGCCGGCGCAAGAACTCGACGCCAAGGCCGTGGTCACGCTGGTTCCCGGCACCGGCATCACCGGCAGCGCCATCACCCTGGTCGGCAAGGTGCCCGGCATCGATGCGGCGAAGTTCAAGGAATTGGCCGAGAAGGCCAAGGCCGAATGCCCGGTCTCTCAAGCGCTCGGCGCGATCAAGGTTTCGCTCGACGCCAGGCTTGGCTGAAGGGCTTGGCCTGAAGTGACAAACGCCGGCTCCAGGGCCGGCGTTTCTGCATCGGAGATTGGCGAAAGCGGTCGCAGCATCCAATGTTCCCCTCGTGGGGAGATGCCCGGCAGAACAGAGGGGGGCGCCGTCCCGCCGACGTCTCGGATTGGTGGCCTCAACCCCCCAGCGCATCAAGCCGGGCGCGAAGGGCCGCGACTTCCTGCTCCAGCGCCTCCAACCTCGCTTCCAGATGGGAGGCAGGCGCGGCCGGCGCACTGCGCTGAGCCGAGAGGGCGGCAACATCCACTGGACCGGCGAGCAGATGCACGTAGCGGTCCTCGCGCTGGCCCGGCCCGCGTGGGATTTCCTGGACCAATGGCGGCCGGCGGCCGATCAGCATGTCGAGTTCGCCGCGCAGGTCTTCGATCGATGAAAACCGCGCCATGCGCTCAGCTCGCGCCAGGAGTTCATGTGCCGTCTGCGGTCCGCGCAGCAAGAGCAGACCGAGCAACGCGGTCTGCGGCGTGGTCAGTGAGAAACGCTGCGCCATCTGATGCTCGTAGCGCTCGACGCGCGAACCGAACATCTGCCGGACCAGTCCTTTCTGCTCCAGCAGCTTCAACGCCCTGTGCACCTCCGTCTGTTCCAGCGTCATGACAGGCTCGCGCGCCGTCTTCTGGTTGGCCGCGGCAAGTGCCGCGTTGAGCGTCAGCGGATAGACGTCCGGCGTCAGCTCCTTCTTCTCGATCAAGCAGCCGAGCACGCGGGCTTCGGCGGGAGAGAGGATGGGAAGGTCTTCGCTCATTGAAGTTCAGCCTCCCGACGATAAAAATCGATTGCAAGTGCCTGTGCGCGCGCCTGGCGGGCCTCGTCCCTGACCATGGCGGCAAGATTCATATGATGGTGACCATAGCGCGCTTCGAGATAGCGTGCGATTGCAATTGGGATGGGACCGGACCCCATCTCCCGCGTCTGGCTTTTCAGCTCGATCAGGCGACGGATTTCCTCGCCCGCAGGGGCCGGCACGTCCGTCTCGTCAAGGCATTGGCCAAGGTTCATCGGCGGTAGGCTGGCGAAGCGGCGCCGTTCCATCCAGTCGAGAGCCACCAGCGGGCGGATCAGGTAGAACAGCTTCTTCAGCTTCACTTCGCCAGAAAAACTGCCGATCTTGGCGACGTGCGAGCGCGCCAGGCCGAGATAGTGGTGCGATACCTTTCCCGGATCGACGATCTCGGCCAGCAGGTCGAGAAGGCGCGCGCGAAATCCCTCGACTTCTTCATAGACGATAGGCGATTTCGTCCATTCGACGATGACCGCATTGCCGCCGAGTGCCAGAAGCAAAGCCTTGCGCAGATCCCAGCCACCGGCATCGATCTCGCCTTCAATCGGGAACTCGATCACGTCGCGCGGCTGCTGCAGGACCAGATGATCCGAGATCGGCCTGATATAGACAAAACGGCAATCATAGTCGCTGTCTGGCGACGGAAACCCCCAGGCGCGACTGCCACTTTCGATGGCGAAAAGGATTCTTACACCTTGCGCTCGCACCAGATCGAGTCGTGCCCGAATTGCTGCGACGGAGTCCAGGGAGAAATCAGCGGGTAACGTCAGCTTCAGACTATTCTCTCCACCATCATTTTCTTGATCTCGGCAACCATGTCGCCGAAGGCGCACAAAAAGAAAAACGATCGCCGTCAGACGCGCCGCTCCACCATCATCTTCTTGATCTCGGCGATCGCCTTCGCGGGATTGAGCCCCTTCGGGCAGGTCTGCGCGCAGTTCATGATGGTGTGGCAGCGATAGAGCCGGAACGGGTCTTCGAGATTGTCGAGCCGTTCCCCCTTGGCCTCGTCGCGGCTGTCGATCAGCCAGCGATAGGCCTGCAGCAGCGTCGCCGGGCCGAGATAGCGGTCGCCGTTCCACCAGTAGCTCGGGCACGAGGTCGAGCAGCAGGCGCACAATATGCACTCGTAAAGCCCGTCGAGCTTTTCGCGGTCCTCGTGGCTCTGCAGCCATTCCTTGGCCGGCGTTGGCGACACCGTCTTCAGCCATGGCTCGATGGAGGCGTGCTGGGCGTAGAAATTGGTAAGATCGGGCACCAGATCCTTGATCACGGGCATATGCGGAAGCGGATAGATCTTGATCGCGCCCGATATGTCGTCGCAGCCCTTGGTGCAGGCGAGCGTGTTCGAGCCGTCGATGTTCATGGCGCAGGAACCGCAAATGCCTTCGCGGCAGGAGCGGCGCAAGGTCAGCGTCGGGTCGATCTTGTTCTTGATCCACAGCAGCGCGTCGAGCACCATCGGCCCGCAATCGTCCATATCGACGAAGTAGGTGTCCATGCGCGGGTTCTCGTCGTCGTCCGGCGACCAGCGATAGATGCGGTATTCCCTGAGATTGGTGGCAGCCTCCGGCTTCGGCCAGGTCTTGCCCTGCTGGACCTTCGAGTTCTTTGGGAGCGTGAGTTCGACCATTACCTCAGGTCCTTTCGGATGACGAGCTTCAGTCCGGACCAGATTTCGTTCACGGCGGCGATCTTGACGTCGACAAGGTCGAGCTTGAGCGCTTCAGCACGGACAACGCCCTCGGTGACGTCGGTGGCCACTTTCGAGGCCTTCTTTGGCCAGGAGACCCAGACCATGCCGTCGCGCTTGATCGCCACCTCGAGTGCGCCGAGGCGATCCTCGATCTCGGCGCGCTGTCTGGTGAAGGCGTGGATGGCGTCGTATTTCAACACCACGCCCGAAATGTCGGACCATTCGGCCAGCCGGTCGACCTCGGCGAAATCGACGGCCTCGGCGAGGTCCGTGAGTTCCGGCGGCAGGGCGATGAAGGCAGCCATCATCCCATCCTTCAGGCCGAGCTTGGCCGGAAGGGACGTACCGGAATATCCCGCCGCCGTCGCCATCCTCAGTACACCCTGGCCTTCGGCGCTATCTTGGCCAGACTGATGCCGCCGTCCTTTTCGGCCAAAAGCGGCTCGGTGTGCACCGGCCTATAGGTCAGCGTCACCGCGCCGTCCTCACTGAGATGGGCGAGCGTATGCTTGCGCCAGTTGGCGTCGTCGCGGGCGGAAAAATCTTCCCGGGCATGCGCGCCACGGCTCTCCTTGCGCGCCTCGGCGCCGTAGACGGTGGTGATGGCGTTGGCCATCAGGTTTTCCAGTTCCAGCGTCTCGACCAGGTCCGAGTTCCAGATCATCGAGCGGTCGAAGACTTTGACATCCTTGAGCTCGGTCCAGATTTCCGAAATGCGCTTGCAGCCGTTTTCGAGCGATTCCTGCGTGCGGAACACGGCGGCATCTTCCTGCATCGCCTTTTGCATCTTTTCACGAAGGACAGCCGTCGGCGTCGAGCCGTTGGCGTGGCGGAGCCGGTCGAAGCGATCCATGATCTTGTCGACCGAAGCCTTGTTGGGCGACGGGATCGCCGCCTTGCGGTCGATGACCTGGCCGGCGCGGATCGCCGCGGCGCGGCCGAACACCACCAGGTCGATCAGCGAGTTCGAGCCAAGCCGGTTGGCGCCGTGCACGGAAGCGCAACCGGCCTCGCCGACCGCCATCAGGCCGGGCGAGACCCGGTCGGGGTTGTCCGCGGTTGGATTGAGCACCTCGCCCCAATAGTTGGTCGGCACGCCGCCCATATTGTAGTGCACCGTCGGCAGCACCGGGATCGGCTCCTTGGTCAGGTCGACGCCGGCGAAGATTTTCGCCGACTCCGAAATGCCTGGAAGCCTTTCGTGCAAGACCGCCGGATCGAGATGATCGAGGTGCAGGAAGATGTGGTCCTTGGCCTTGCCGACGCCGCGGCCCTCGCGAATTTCCAGCGTCATGCAGCGCGAGACGACATCGCGCGAGGCGAGGTCCTTGGCCGACGGTGCGTAGCGCTCCATGAAGCGTTCGCCCTCGGAGTTGACGAGATAGCCGCCCTCGCCGCGCGCGCCCTCGGTAATCAGGCAGCCGGCGCCATAGATTCCGGTCGGGTGAAACTGCACGAACTCCATGTCCTGCAACGGGAACCCCGCCCGCGCCGCCATGCCGCCACCGTCGCCGGTGCAGGTGTGCGCCGAGGTCGCCGAAAAATAGGCGCGCCCATAGCCGCCGGTCGCCAGCACCACCATCTTGGCCGAGAAGCGGTGGATGGTGCCGTCGTCCAGATTCCACGCCACGACGCCGGTGCAGGTGCCGTCCGGTTCCATGATCAGATCGAGCGCGAAATACTCGATGAAGAACTGCGCGTTGTTCTTCAGCGACTGGCCGTAGAGCGTGTGCAGGATGGCATGGCCGGTGCGGTCGGCGGCCGCACAGGTGCGCTGCACCGGCGGCCCGTCGCCATAGTTCATCATGTGGCCGCCGAACGGCCGCTGGTAGATCTTGCCCTCTTCGGTGCGCGAGAACGGCACGCCGTAATGTTCGAGTTCGTAAACGGCGGCCGGGGCTTCGCGCACCAGATATTCCATGGCGTCGACATCGCCCAGCCAGTCCGAGCCCTTGACGGTGTCGTACATGTGCCACTGCCAGGAATCCGGGCCCATGTTTGACAGCGACGCGGCGATGCCGCCTTGCGCGGCAACCGTGTGCGAGCGGGTCGGGAACACCTTGGTGATGCAGGCGGTGCGCAGGCCCTGTTCAGCCATGCCAAGCGTGGCGCGCAGCCCGGCGCCGCCGGCGCCGACGACGACCACGTCGAACTTGTGATCGACAAAGGTGTAGCCTGCCGCGTTGGCTGATTTCGTGTCCTGGGCCAAGACTTCAGCCTCCGAATGCCAGTTTCAGCAGGGCGAACAGCGAAGCGACGCCGACTGCTATGGTGAAGAATGTGTTGAGGGCGATCAGCGCCAGCTTCATGCCTTCGCCATGCACATAGTCCTCGATGATCACCTGCATGCCGATCCGCATATGATAGAGCGGCGAGATGAGCACCAGGGCCATCACCAGCGCCACGAACGGGTTGGCGAGCGCAGCCCGCACCTGTGCATAGCCGGCGCCGTTGAGCGCGATCAGGAACCCGGTGAAAAACAGGATCAGCGGGATGTTGGCGATCGCCGTCAATCGCTGGCGCCAGAAATGCCCGGTGCCTTCGCGGGCAGAGCCCAGGCCGCGCACCCTGGCCAGCGGGGTACGCATGTCGGTGTTCTTCGCACTCATCACAAGGCTCCCCGCGCCATGGTGCCGGCGACCCAGATCAGCAGCGTGAGCAGAACCGAGCCGGCAAGCGTCGCCCAGGCGATCTTCGAGGCCGTGTGTTTTTCCAGCCCGGCCCCGGTGTCCCAGATCAGATGGCGGACACCGCCCAGCATGTGATGCATCAGCGCCCAGCTATAGCCGAACAGGATCAGCCGCCCGATCCAGGTGCCGAAGGCCCAGTTCACCCAATCGAAAGCCGGCTGCGAGGATGCCGCCGCCATCAGCCAGACGGCAACCAGCAGCGTGCCGAAGTAAAGCGCGCCCCCGGTGATGCGATGGATGATCGACATCGTCATGGTGATCGGCGGCCGGTACACGCTCAGGTGCGGCGAAAGCGGCCTTTCGCGTCTGGCTTGGGTGGCTGGTGATTTACTCATGGCTGCCCCAGTTCGGCGTCTGCCGCCTCAGGTGGAAATGCGGCATTGCCGCTTCCGGTTGCGACTTCGGACAGCCGGTTTCTAATGCTCTTTTTGCACCGCGTCAAAGCCAGAAAACCGTTTCGAAAACGTAATTTAGTCTGACTAAAAGCCCGGATGCGGCTTCAATCGATTAGCGGGCGAACGGCCGAAGCCGGCTTGATATCGCTGCAGTGCAGCATGTCTCGCCAGGGGCGCGGCCGTGTCGAGATTTGGCTCACCGGGTGCAGGTCTGCGGCGTCGATCCCTTCTTCATCACCAGCGCCTCGCGTCCGTCGATCACGATTGCGTCATGCGTGACCGCCTGGTAGCGGCTGCTCTGGTTTGCCGGTGACGCCGCGAACTCCTCGGTGGCGCCTTCCTGGCCGACCACGCGCAGCAACGTGCCGAGATTCTGAATGGTGATCATGCCGCCATTGCCGCATCTGTAGGTGGCCGTGCCCGCGGTGAAGCGCGGGGCGGTGAGGTCGGTGGTGATCTTGGTCGATGGTCGCGCGGACTGTGGCTGGACGGGAGCAGCAGGCGCCACCACGGGTGTCGCTGTGTTGGCGGCCTTGGGCGCGCCGTCCTCCGGCACACAGGCGCCGGCCGCGAGAAGCAGCGGAATAGCGAACGACATCCGAAGCGTTCGGTCAAACATCATGTGCTGCCCCCTCATGGCCGGGCACGCTAGCCACGCGGCGCGCCAAGATCAAGTTACCCCGGATTCGAGCGGCCATGTCGTCCCGTTGGGACATCGGCGGCGACCGCGAAATTAACCATGTTCATTAAGAAACGGCCGTTGGACCGCTCCTCCCCTTAACAAAGGTTAAGAAAGGGTTAATTTCCGATTAGGACCAGATCGGGGCGCGATCTCTCTCGCGCCGACAAAGGGAGAGCGACATGCGTTCTAGATCAGTGCTCACCAAATCAGTGCGGACAAGCCTCGCGGCCCTCACGCTGGCAGCGCTTGCCGTCACGGTGGCCGCGCCGGCCGAGGCCGGTTTGCGCCATCATGACCGCGTCTACGCCGATTCGCTCGGCAATCTCGTCATCGACAGCGCAGCCGGCTACAAGCGCATCATCGTCGGCGAAGGCAAGCTGGCCAGGCAATTGTCCGACTACACCAGCGCCGGCCAGCCCAAGGTGATCTACCAGAACGAATCCGACGACATATCGGGCGAAGGCGACTGCTACCGCCCGCCGGTGTTCGTCAAGGGCCGCTCCTATATGTACGGCCTGTCCGACGGCGAAATGCCGGAGCTCAGCCCCTGCCGTTGATGCGGGCCTGACCGATTTTGAACACGGCCAGCCCATCGGCTGGCCCGGTGGAGACACGCACGCAGTCGCGCCCGGCATTCTTTGCCAGGTAGAGCGCTTCATCCGCGCGCCGCATCAGGTCGGAAAACCCCTCGCTCACGTGGAGCTCGGCAATCCCGAAGCTCGACGTGCAGCGGCTGTCGGCCGGCAACCCGCTGATGGGCAATGCGCCGAACGCGTGGCGGGTGCCTTCCGCGAACAGCCGGGCGGCTGCAAGGTTGGCGCCTGTCAGGATAACGGCGAACTCCTCGCCACCGATGCGGCCAACCACGTGATGGCCCTCGGCCGCTTCTCGCAACAGGCCGGCAAAGGCCTCGATCACCCGGTCGCCGGAGGCATGGCCGAAGCTGTCGTTGACGGACTTGAAATGATCGAGATCGGCAATGACCATCGCCACCGGCACGCCCAGGCGCGTGGCGTCGTGTACGGCCAGCTCCGCATGACGCGTGAAGCCGCCACGGTTGAGCAGGCCCGACAGCGTGTCCACCTCCGACTTCGACGTCACTTCGGCAAGCACATCGCGAACGAGAATGCCCAGCGTCAGCAGCGCCAGTGCCAGGGCAAAGACAGTGCCCAGCGATTGCGACACCAGCGCGTAGCTGCTTTGCAGATAGGCCTGCGGATTGGCGCCCCAGCCGCCGAGCGCATGCGCGATGAACGGCTTTGAGGCAAACTGCAGGCCGCTGGCCGCCAGCACCGCCATCAAGATCAGATCGAGGCGACCGCGGCTTTGCCTAGACGTCCAGACGATGCCAAGGCCAACGACCTGCATGGCGGCGTAGGGAAGCTGGTAGGCCATGATGCGGGTGAGCGACTGGCGCGGCAGATCCTGCACGAAATAGACCGCGAGGGTGGTTGCGGCCAGGAAGAACAGCATCGGCGTCCATGGCGGCGCCACGCCATATTTGCGGGCAAGTCCGCCGTTGAAGGCAATGGTGGCGCCGAGGAAAACGGCAAAGGCCGTAACCACAGGAAGCCGCGCATCGTTGAAGGCCGGAATGCTGAATTCGATCGCCGAATAGACCACGCCCAGGACATAAGCTGACGCCATCCAGCGCGCCGGCGCGCGGCCGGCATCATGGAACGAGACAGCCATGAAGGATACCGCCAGCAGGCCGGCAACCGCCAGATTGATCAACAGGATGAAGTTGGCGCCGCTCATCTATCCTCAAACCCCCGCCGACAGCTAAACATCGACGGGCGAAAAAGACGTTAACGCGAAGCGCGGACGCGGCGGTCAGCTGGCCCTGAGCGGCTCCGGCACGAACACCGTCTCCGGTCGCTCGTAGGAGAGGCGCACGCTGTCGCGACCGTTTTTCTTGGCCTTGTAAAGCGCCTCGTCCGCCCGTCGCATCAACGGTTCCAGCGTCTCGTCGCCGCTGCGGGCCGCCACGCCGAAGCTGGCGGTGACCTTGGTGCCGGCGGGAAGCCCGTCGACGCCGCCAGCCGAATAGAGTGTGCGCACCGCCTCGGCGAAGAGCCGCGCCGCGGCGAGATCGGTCAGCGGCAAAAGCACGGCGAATTCCTCGCCGCCGATGCGCCCCGCGGCACCTCGCGCTCCCGTGGCCGAGCGCAGCTTCCCGGCGAAATCCGCGATCACGCGGTCGCCGGCGGCATGCCCGTGCATATCGTTGAGCGCCTTGAAATGGTCGAGGTCCGCCAGCACCAGCGCCACCGGGAATTTGGCCACGGCGCAACGCTGCAGCAGCATGGCGGCGCGCTCCTCGAAACCCCGGCGGTTGAGCAGCCCCGAAAGCGGATCGGTGTGGGTTTCCGTCTTAAGCGCCTTCATCACGTCGAGCGCGGCGGCGGTGAAGAGGCAAAGCGCGATCAGCAGCGACAGCAGCGCGTGCGACAGCAGCGCCGTCGTCCAGTAGGACGAGCCGTAGAAGCCGTCATAACCGGCGAAGGGCCCGTGCGCGATGACGACCGCCAGGGTGCGCACGAAGAAATTGACGCTGGACAGCAGCGACAGCACGAACAGGATCTTTTCCGTCGGGCCGTTGTTGCGCACCGGGCGCAGTTCGGCGGCGACGAGCAGGCTGACGCCGCCGAAACCGAAATTCATCGCCAGGATGCGCCAGGTGAGATCCGGGGTGACGAACAGGAACCACGCGAATGCCGCAAGGCCGCCGCCCGCCAGCACGGCGATCCCGACGCCGGGCACCTTCCGGCCGTAGCGGGCGATGATGGCGCCGGACAGGCAGCAGGCGGCGATGGTGAAGCAGATGTTCGACACCAGCTTGGTCAGCGTCACACCGATGGGCAAGGTGAAATATTGGAACAGGAAGCCGGGCGCCGAGACGCAGTAGCTGAGCGCCAGCACCGCCAGATAGGGGCGATGGCGCTGATGGAACCACAGCATGAGGAAGGCCGCGCCGAGCGCCAGCGCGATCGTCGGATTGAGCAACGCTATGAACAGGCCGGTGTCCAAAGGACTGTGACTTCCCCTCTGCTGACGTCGCGGAAGACCTTAGAGGGCAAGCCCAAACAAGCCGTTAAGCCTGGGCTGTCGGCGCCGTATGTTTGCGGGAACCCGGTGCTGTCGGAAGCGTTCCTGAACTCACAATCCAGGAGCAGGCCATGGCCGACACGATCATATTGACCGACCACGATGCAATCCGTTCATGGGCTGCCGGGCGTGCCGGCTTTCCCGCCATCGTCGACATATCGCCAGAGGCTGGGACGCAGCCCATGCTTAGGCTGGTCTTCGGCCAGCACGCCTATCAGGACCAGGACCAGCCGGAACGGCCCGTCAACGCCGGCGGCTATGAGCTTGTCGAATGGGACGAGTGGTTCAAGCTCTTTGACGAAGAGCAGCTGGCGCTCGTGGTCGCGGCGGACGAACCTGGGCGCCGCGAGGAATTCCACGAACTCATCCGGCGCGACAGGAAGGCTTGACCCGAGCCCTGCAAAGGCTCGGGTCAACTCCAGCCTGGCTTATTTCCAGTCGCGAATGTCGACGAAGTGGCCGGCAATCGCCGCCGCCGCCGCCATGGCCGGCGACACCAGGTGGGTGCGACCCTTGAAGCCCTGGCGGCCCTCGAAATTGCGGTTCGAGGTCGAGGCGCAGCGCTCATGCGGCTTCAGCCGGTCGTCGTTCATGGCCAGGCACATCGAACAGCCCGGCTCGCGCCAGTCGAACCCGGCGGCGCGGAAGATCTTGTCCAGCCCCTCGGCTTCGGCCTGCTCTTTGACCAGGCCGGAGCCCGGCACGATCATGGCATCGACATGCGGGCTGACTGTCTTGCCCTCGACCACCTTGGCGACGGCGCGCAGATCCTCGATACGGCCGTTGGTGCAGGAGCCGATGAAGACGCGGTCGAGCGTGATGTCGGTGATCTTCGTCCCCGGCGTCAGGCCCATATAGTCGAGCGCGCGCAGCTTGGAGGTGCGCTTGTTCTCGTCGGTGATGTCTTCCGGGTTCGGCACGATGCCCTGCACGGAGACGACATCCTCGGGCGAGGAGCCCCAGGAGACGATCGGCGGCAGCTTGGCCGCGTCGAGCACGATCACCTTGTCGAAATGCGCGCCTTCGTCGGTCCGCAGCGTCTTCCAGTATTCGAGCGCCGCGTCCCAGGCAGCGCCCTTCGGCGCGCGCGGCTTGTCCTTGACATAGGCGAAGGTGGTCTCGTCGGCCGCGATCAGGCCGGCGCGCGCGCCGCCCTCGATCGACATGTTGCAGATCGTCATGCGGCCTTCCATCGACAGCGCACGGATCGCCTCGCCGGCATATTCGATGACATAGCCGGTGCCGCCGGCGGTGCCGATCTCGCCGATGATGGCAAGGATGATGTCCTTGGCGGTGACCCCTTCCGGCAGCTGGCCGTCGACGCGCACCAGCATGTTCTTGGCCTTGCGCTGGATCAGCGTTTGCGTCGCCAGCACATGCTCGACCTCGGACGTGCCGATGCCATGCGCCAGCGCGCCGAAGGCACCGTGCGTCGAAGTGTGGCTGTCGCCGCAGACGATGGTCATGCCGGGCAGCGTAAAGCCCTGCTCGGGGCCGATGATGTGGACGATGCCCTGGCGGATATCGTTCTCGGAATAATATTCGACGCCGAAGTCCCTGGCGTTCCTGGCCAGCGCTTCGACCTGGATGCGGCTTTCCTCGTTCTTGATGCCGAACTTGCGCTCGGGCGAGGTCGAGACGTTGTGGTCGACCACGGCCAGCGTCTTTTCCGGGTGACGGACTTTCCGGCCGCTCATGCGCAGGCCTTCGAAGGCCTGCGGACTGGTCACCTCATGGACGAGGTGGCGGTCGATGTAGAGCAGGCAGGTGCCGTCGTCCTGGCGGTCGACGACATGGTCGTCGAAAATCTTGTCGTAGAGGGTGCGCGGTGCGCTCATGTGCGTAAATCCGTAGATATGAGAATGGGAAGGTGCTGATGCCGCAAGCCCGCGGCAGGCCGGCAGGGATCAGCGAAGTCGGCTGGTCAGGGCGCCGGACACGCGCGCGGAAAAGCGCGACGGCAGGCGTTTTCTGTCCTGCAGCACGAACCCCTTGTAGGCAGGATCGCTGAAAAGCTTTTCCATGGCGGGCTAGATAGCAATGTTTTGGCTTTTCGGCAATTGCGGCGTGGCGCCAGCACTTCTCCCTCGGCTTACATCACCTCAAACACAAAAGTCTTCACCAGTGCGTCGGGCTCGGCGATGGCGTAACAGCGAAACCACGGGCTTGCCTCAACCGCCCGCCATTTCGCTGCCTGTTCCAATTCGTCGAACACGGCCTGAAACCCGCCGCTCTCAAACACCTGGTCGCGCACCGTGAAGATGGCGTGGCCGCCCTTTTTCGTGATGCGCACCAGTTCGTGCAGGCCGGTGGCCGGCGCGTGGCTGATGGTGAACACACCGGTGGAGAAGAAGGCGCGGAAATACCCGTCCGGCCATGGCAGCGGCCCGCCCAGGATTGCCTGCTTCAGCTCGCTGTAGGCACTGCGGCTGCCGGCGATCTTGAGCATGTCGTCCGACAGGTCGAGTCCGGCAATGTCGCTATAGCCGAGCGCCTTCAGCGACGGTCCCGACAGGCCCGTGCCGCAGCCGGCGTCGAGCAGCGGCCCTTCTCCCGCAGGCACGTGGCGGGTAACCCAGGCGGTGATCAGGAACGGCAGGAGATACCCGAGCGAGGCGGTTTCGCCATCATAGGTCGCGGCCCATGCGGCATAGGCCCGCGCCAGCGTTTCGGGCGTATCGGCCGTGTAGACCGAATCCAGCGCCGCATTGGCCTTGTCGATGTTCACTGGCAGCTCCTCCTCCGGCAAGCACCGAGCGTAACGCTGTCCCGGCCCAAAAACTATTCCTCGTGCTGGCGGCGCAAACGCCGCTCCAGCGCCCTGAGCGCCAGCGACAGGCCGACGGTGAGGATGAGATAGATATAGGCTGTTATCGAATAGGTCTCGAAGAAGCGGAACGAGCCGGCGGCATACACTTTGCCCATCTGCGTGATGTCGGCGACGCCGAGCACCGAGACCAGCGAGGAATCCTTGACCAGGGCGACGAAATCATTGCCGAGCGGCGGCAGGATGGTGCGGATCGCCTGTGGGAACACGACCAGCCGGAAGCGCTGCGCACGGCTCAGCCCCAAGGCCTTCGCTGCCTCGATCTGTCCTTTCTCGACCGACTGGATGCCGGCGCGAAAAACCTCGGAGATAAAGGCCGAATAGCCGATGGTCAGCGCCATGATGGCACGCCACAGCAACGACACGTCACGCACCAGCAATTCGCCGAGGACGCCGGCATTCTGCAATGGCGCGGTCAGCCCGTTCCAGGCCGCGACGAAGGCCGGCGCGCCGGCAAAGGCTATCCAGAACAGCAGCACCAGGATCGGCACGCCGCGAATGATCTCGACATAGAAGCGCGCGATCTGCCGCAGCCAGGCCGAACCCGACAGTCCCATCAAAGCGATGCCGAGGCCGATCACCGACGCCAGGACAAAGGCGATCACGGTGACGAAGACGGTGATGCCGATGCCCTTGGCGACAGTGGCGAAGACCTGCGCATAGAGATCGCTGGCGGCGATGGCGAGGGCCGCCGCCAGCGCAAGGACACCGGCAACGGCGAGCCACCAGGGGAAGTCTGGTTTGGAAATGGTGGGGGCTGCCATTAGCAGAGGTCGGCGACGCAAGAACTGCGAGAGGGACGCGCCAACGCAAATCCCTGCCCATCAGACCACGCCCTCAACAAGATTGGCTCACTGCCCCATCTTGTAATCAAGGAACCACTTCTTGTTCAGCGCATCGAAGGTGCCATCCGCCTTCAGCGCTGCGATCGCCGCGTTGACCGGCTTCACGAGGTCGGAGCCCTTGGGGAAGATGAAGCCGAAATCCTCGGTGCCGAGCGGGCCGCCGATCAGCTTCAGCTTGCCCTCCGAAGCATCGACATAACCCTTGCCGGCGGTGCCGTCGGTCAGCACGACATCGACGTCGCCGGACTTCAGTGCCTGGACGGTGGCGCCAAACGTCTCGAACAGTTTGATGCGCGGGTTCTGCTCATTGCCGTCGAGCACACTGTAGACGGCGGTGTAGAAAGGCGTGGTGCCGGCCTGTGCGCCGATCAGTCCGTCCTTGAAGGCGCCGAAGGTCTTGGCGTCGGTGAAGCGGCTTTCATCGCCGCGCACCAGCATGAACTGTTCCGAGCGCATATAGGGGTCGGAGAAATCCACCTTCTGCTTGCGGTCGTCCTTGATGGTGATGCCGGTCATGCCGATGTTGTACTGGTTGTCGGAAACCGCCTGGATCATCGCATCCCAGGAGGTGTTCTGGTACTCGACCTTGAAATTGAGCCGCTTGGCGATCTCGTTCATCGCGTCATATTCCCAGCCGATCTGTTTTCCCGTCTTGGCGTCGATGAACTGCAGCGGCGGATAGGCGTTCTCGGTCACCACCACCACTTGTCTGCCGCCGAGATCGGGCAGCGCCTGCGCGAAGGCGGCAACGGGCGCCAGGACCAGGGCCAACAGGCCGGCCAACAGCAATTTCGATTTGGTCATGACACACTCCCCGAAATGATTGGCCGCGCGATGCATGCGCGGCAGAGAAATCCGGCGCCGACTTTAGCTTTCCGCAAGCGCCTTGCAAGACGGGTCCAGCGCGACCTTGCGCGTTGACGTGGATTCCAGTGCTTCCGGGAGGCGGTTTTTGAGGACGATCCTTGCCGCGATCAATCTTGCTCGGTCGCGGCTTCGCGCAATCCCGCGACAAGGCGGGTGAGCGTGCCGTGAAGGGTTTTGAGCTCAGCCCGCTCCAGCGGCATGCCGCAATCGAGCGCCGCCTGCACATCCTTCATGTTCGCGCGCAGCGCCTGGCCCTTGGCCGTCGGCTCGACCAGCACCCGGCGCTCGTCGTCGGCATCGCGCCGGCGGGTGACGAGGCCGCCCGCTTCCATTCGCTTGAGCAGCGGGGTCAGCGTCGCTGAATCCAGGCCGAGCGCTTCGCCAAGGTCGCCGACCGTGCTCGGCGCGCGTTCCCACAGCGCCAGCATCACCAGATATTGCGGATAGGTCAGGCCGAGCGGATCGAGCAACGGCCGGTAAAGCTTGGTCATCAATCCGCTCGCCGAATAGAGCGCGAAACAGAGCTGTTGATCGAGCCGTGGCACCGGGTGCGCCCGGGCGGCCTCCGCCGGGGCTTCTCTGGCTTTCGTTTCGACTTTTGTCGTCATGCCACCTTTACCGAAAGCGCCACCTCGACATTGCCCCTGATGGCATTCGAATAGGGGCAAATCTGATGCGCCGCCGATACAAGCGCTTCAGCCGCCGCCTGATCAAGGCCTTTCGTCTCCGCTGCCAACGCGACGCCGAGCTTGAAGCCTTCGCCATTGGGGAGCAGGCTGACGGTGGCCGCTACCGCTGCATCCTCGAGCGGCAGCTTCTGCTTGCGCGCCACGAAGCGGATCGCGCTTTCGAAGCAGGCGGCATAGCCGATGGCGAAAAGCTGTTCGGGATTGGTCGCGCCACCTGGTCCGCCGAGCTCCTTGGGCATTGCCAGATCGACCTTGAGCAGGCCATCGCTGGTTTCGCCATGGCCGGCGCGACCGCCCGTCACGTGGGCCTGTGTGGTGTAGAGTGCCATCTTCCATTCTCCAATTAGATTGTGCACGATTAGTTAATACACAATATGATTGGGCGTCAATTGCCGACCCCGATCTCCGAGGCTGAACCCGTTCACAGTTCGGTGAAACGAAAAAAAGGCGGCCGAAGCCGCCTTTTTCAAATTCCTTCGTCAAACTCTTATTCGGCCGGGGTCGCTTCGGCGGCAGCCTTGGCTGCTGCTTCAGCCTCGGCGGCTGCCTTCTTCTCGGCGGCTTCCTTGGCGGCCGTCTCGGCGGCCAGCGCCTGGGCGGCTGCGACCTTCTCGGCCTCGATGCGCGCCTTCTCGGCGTTCAGCGCGTCGCGCTCCTCATCATTGAGCTTGCGGGCGCGCACGCCGGTGTTTTCCGAAATACGGGCCGACTTGCCGCGACGATCGCGAAGGTAATAGAGCTTGGCGCGACGTACCTTGCCGCGGCGCACGATCTCGACGCCTTCGACCATCGGCGAGTAGACGGGGAACACGCGCTCGACGCCTTCGCCGTAGGAGATCTTGCGGACGGTGAAATTTTCCTGGAAGCCGGAACCGGCGCGGGCGATGACGACGCCCTCATAAGCCTGGACGCGGGTGCGGGTGCCTTCGGTCACGCGGACCTGGACGCGCACGGTGTCGCCGGGCTGGAATTCGGGAAGCTTGCGCTTGGCTTCGATCTTGGCGGCCTGTTCGGCCTCGAGCTGACGGATGAGATCCATCTAAAAATCCACTTCTTGTTCTTCCGACAGTCAGAGCGCCCTACGCTCGCCTTGCAGTTCCATTGACCGCTCGGCTATGTCCTTTGTCTCCAAGACATTTGTCTCCCAGACATCGGGCAGGGGCGACTACACCGTCATTGTTGACGGGTCCGGCAGATTTGTTCTTGCCGGTACGGGCGGGCACATACAGCTATTTCGGCGCTTTGTCACGCCTTGCCCATGCATTTTTTGCCGGCATGGCTCCCGGCATGGCACCATCTTAATCCTGCCGTGCCGGGTTGCGTCTGTCCACCAAGCTTCCTAAGCCAGAATAGCACACTTCTTGACGGCGGCCATCCATGTCTGTTTTCGACGCCATCCTGCTCTTCCTGGCGGGCTTTCTGTCAGGCGCCGCCAATGCGGTCGCCGGCGGCGGCACCTTCATCACCTTCGGCGCCATGACACTGGTCGGCGTCCCCCCGATCGTGGCCAACGCCACCTCCTCGGTGACGCAGTTCCCCGGCTACATCACCTCGACCCTCGCTTACTGGGCCGACATCAGGCACTTCTGGCGCGGCGCGCTGCTGCTCTGCCTGATCTCGGCCGTCGGCGCGCTAGCCGGCGCCCTGATCCTGCTGGCGCTCGACAATCCGTCCTTTCGCGTCCTGGTGCCGTGGCTGCTTTTGGGCGCGACGGCACTGTTTGCCGCCGGGCCCTGGCTGAAGCCGGCGCCGAAACCCGGACACGAAGCGGCTGTCGGCTCACTCGCCGGCTCCCTGGCGCAATTCGTCACCGCCATCTATGGCGGCTTCTTCGGCGCCGGCATGGGCGTGATGATGCTGGCCACCCTCGGCCTGACTCAAGCCGGCGACTACCACCGCCTGAACGCGCTGAAGAACATGCTGGCCGTGGTCATCGCGGCTGTCGCCATCGTCGTCTTCGTCTCGGGCGGCGTCGTCGCCTGGCCGGAGGCGATCGTCATGATCCCAGGCGGGGCGCTCGGCGGCTATGCCGGTGTCTGGATCGCCAAGCGCGTACCGCAGAACGTGGTGCGCGGCTTCGTCATCGCCGTCGGCCTGTTCCTGGCTCTTTACTATTTCGGCAAAGGCTGATCGCGGAACAGATCGGGTCGCCGCTCTTTCGTCAGCGTCTCCGACTGCGCGCGGCGCCAGGCGGCGATCTTCTTGTGATTGCCGGAGATCAGCACTTCGGGAATCTCCCGGCCCTCGAATTCCTGCGGTCGCGTATAGTGCGGATGTTCGAGCAGGCCGTTTTCGAAACTCTCTTCTTCCCCGGAGACCGCATTGCCCATCACCCCGGGCAACAGCCGCACCACGGCGTCGAGCAGCACTAGGGCCGCCGGCTCGCCGCCGGACAGGATGAAATCGCCGATCGAGACTTCCTCCAGTCCCCGTGCATCGATCACCCGCTGGTCGACGCCTTCGAAGCGGCCGCACAGGATGACGGCACCCGGCCCGGCGGCGAGTTCGCGCACGCGAGCCTGCGTCAGTGGTCTTCCGCGAGGGCTCATCAGCAGGCGCGGACGCAAATCGCCCTCCGGCGAGGCATGGTCGATCGCCTTCGCCAGGACATCGGCGCGCATCACCATGCCGGCGCCGCCGCCGGCCGGCGTGTCGTCGACGGTGCGATGCCGGTCGGTGGCGAAGTCGCGTATCTGTATCGCCTCCAGAGACCATGTCCCCGCCTCCAGTGCCCGCCCGGCCAGCGACAGGCCAAGCGCGCCCGGAAACATCTCGGGATAGAGCGTCAGCACCGACGCGGCAAAACTCACCGGTTGCCTCCGGCGTCGCGCGGCCCGCGCGGCCGGCCCTTCGGGTCGAAATCCTCCTCGCGCGGCGCGTCCGCGTCCTCGTCCTCGTCCTCGACCAGTCCAGCCGCCACCGGATCGACGCGGACAAAGCCCTCGGCGATCGACACGGCAGGCACGGCGGCTTGCGTGAACGGGATCAGCACGCCCTTGCGCCCGGCGAGCGTCACATCGAGGATGTCGCCGCCGCCGAAATTGTGCACCGCGACCACCTTGCCGATGGCGGCGCCGGTATCATCCCGGATCTCCAGCCCGATCAGGTCGGCATGGTAGAATTCGTCCTCCTCGCCATCATCGGGCAGCATCGAACGGTCGACGAACAGCTCCGTGCCGGCGAGCGCCTCGGCCGCATTGCGGTCGCTGACACCCTTGAAGCGCACCACGACAACGGTGTTGGCAGGCCTTATGTCGGTTATCTGAAAGGCTCGTCCATCCCTGGCGTAGAGCGGCCCATAATCCGCCAGCGCCATTGGCTCGCCGGTGAAGGTTTTTACCCTGAGTTCGCCCTTGATGCCGTGCGCGGCGCCGATTACGGCCATCTGGACGGGGTTCTGCGGCTTGCTCATGGGCGAAAATCCTTTGTCCCTGCTCTAGCGCCGCCTCGCCGTCATTTCAATAACGGGCTCTTCACCGCTTCCTAACCCGGCTGCCGGAAAATGACGGCGAACCGGAACAGACCCGATGCAGGAATTCCTCATACCGGCAAAGGCCGATCTCCAGGCCGCGCGCGAAAGCTGGCTGAAGATGCTCGCGCGTGAACGTCGCCTGTCGCCCGAGACAGTGGAAGCCTATGAGCGCGATTCACGCCAGTTCCTGCATTTCCTCACCGGCCATATCGGCGGACCGCCCGGCATTTCCGATATCGCCGATCTGCGCCCGGCCGACCTGCGCGGCTTCCTCGCCGCCCGCCGCAATGCCGGCGCCGGCGCACGCACGCTTGGCCGTGGCCTGGCCGGCATCCGCTCGCTGCTGCGGTTCCTCGAGCGGCGCGGCCTCGCCAATGCGGCAGGTGCGGCGGCCTTGCGCGCGCCGCGACAACCCAAATCCCTGCCCAAACCTTTGACGGCGAGCGATGCCAAACATGTCGTATCGGTGGAAGGCCAACTGGCGGAAGAACCCTGGATCGCCGCCCGCAACGCCGCCGTGCTGACGCTGCTCTACGGCTCGGGCCTGCGCATTTCGGAAGCGCTTGGCCTCAATGCCGCTGATCTGGCGTCGGAAGCCGACACCGTGCTGCGCGTCATCGGCAAGGGCGGCAAGACACGGCTGGTGCCGGTGTTGCCGGTGGCGCTCAGGGCGATCGCCGAATACCGCCGGCTCTGCCCCTATCACCTCGATCCGAAGGGTCTGCTGTTTCGCGGTGCGCGCGGTGGCCCGCTCAACCCGGCCATCATCCAGCGTGACATGGCGAAGCTGCGTTCGGCGCTCAACCTGCCGGACACGGCGACGCCACATGCCTTGCGCCATTCCTTCGCCACCCATCTGCTCGGCCGAGGCGGCGATCTGCGCACCATCCAGGAACTCCTGGGCCACGCCAGCCTGTCGACGACGCAGATCTACACCGGCGTCGACACCGCAAGGCTGCTCGAAATCTACGAATCGGCCCATCCCAGGGCATGAACGTCGGTAAAGCCATGCAGTATCGGTGGCCCATTATAAACATTCGCGATTGGCCGAAGCCTTCCCAACTTCGTCATCCTAGGGCGAAGCAGGAGCGAAGCTCCGTCGCGGAGACCCTGGGATCCATGCCGTGACATCAGCCGTGGAATGCAGCGGAGCTGAATTCTGCACCGTGGGCGGTGCTCTGAAGTCGCGGCATGGATCCCTTGGGCTGCGGAGCAGCTCCAGGGGTCTGCGCCGCGTCGCTATGCTCCTTGCTCCGCCCGTGGATGACGAAGAATGGGCGGTTAGGACAATTTCATAACCCCGATTAACGGTTTTGCCGCTTTTCAGTCCTAGGAATGGGACCATGAAACGTGTCATTGCCATCGCCGACCGTGCGGCTTCCGTCTCGCTGAAACTGCTTGTCGCGCTCAACGTGCTGTTTTTCCTATCCTTCCTTGCTGTCCTGCTGTTCGCCGCCGGCAGGGCGCACGCGGAAATCCCGACCTGTACCGGCGCCGACATGCTGTCGGCCTTGCAGAAGAACAATCCCGCCACCTACGGCAAAATCGAGGCCGAGGCGGCTGCCACGCTGAACGGCAAGGGACTGCTGTGGAAGCTGGAAAAATCAGGCGAACAGCCATCCTACCTGTTCGGCACCATGCACATGACCGATCCGCGCGTCACCACGCTGCCGGCCTATGCGCAGAAGGCCTTCGATGCTGCCGGCACCCTCATCATCGAGACCACCGACGTGCTCGACAAGCAGAAGATGATGGCGGCGATGCTGAAGGAGCCGGACCTGATGATGTTCACCGACTCCACGACGCTTTCGTCACTGCTGTCGCCGGACGAAGCGGCGGCCATGAACGCCGCGCTCGATGCGCGCGGCATCCCGCCGGCGACGGTCGCAAAAATGAAGCCGTGGATGCTGTCGGCCATGATGGCGCTTCCGGCTTGCGAACTCGCCCGCCAGTCCGGCGGCGCGCCGGTGCTCGACGTCAAGCTGGCCGAGAGCGCCAAGGCGGCCGGCAAGCCGGTGGAAGGATTGGAAACGGCCGAGAGCCAGCTGCGCGCCATGGCCTCGCTGCCGCTCGCGTTTCACATGAAAGGTCTGGTCGACACGCTGAAGCTGGGCGACAAGGTCAACGATATCAACGAAACCATGATCGTGCTTTACCAGCGTGGCGACACCGGGATGTTCTGGCCGCTGTTCCGCGCCGCCATGCCCGAGGAGCAGGACGACCCCGCGGGCTACGCCGCCTTCGAGGAAACCATGATCACCAGCCGCAACAAGGTAATGGTCGATCATGCCGGGCCGATCCTGGCCAAGGGCAACGCCTTCATGGCGGTCGGCGCGCTGCACCTTCCCGGTCCAGAGGGACTGGTCGAGGATTTCCGCAAAGCCGGCTATACTGTCACCGCCGTCAATTGAGTCGGATGGCAGCGGAGGCACGCAAACGCCGCGTTTACGGCGTTTTCCTCCGCTAGCGTGAAACCCATTCAACGGTTGCGCGTTGATGGATGTTGATTGACCTTTTTCATTTTCCCGGAGGACACATTTATGGCGAACACACCAAACCCAAACGACCCGTACAATTCGACCACCAATGCCCCTCGGCCGAGCGGCGGTGGCGGCAGCCCCTGGCTGATTGCACTGGTCGTCGTTATCCTGGCGATTGTCGCGTATTATGTTTTCGGAAGAAGTGGTGGCGAGCACCCGGCACCCGCCGAGCCGCCAGCGGCCAGCACACCGGCTCCGGCGCCCGCACCGGCTGAACCGATGAAGCCCGCCGAACCGGCCAAGCCAGCCGAACCAGCTCCTGCACCCGCCCCGGCTCCTGCACCAGCGCCGGCTCCCGCACCAGCGCCGGCCCCGGCACCAGCGCCGGCCCAGTAAGGGGCTCGATATCAAAGACGAACGGCCTGCTGAAAGGCGGGCCGTTTTGTTTTGGGTGATGACCGTTGGGGGGCCTTGGCGCCAAGCCACTCCGCCCTCGGGCTTGACCCGTGGATCCATGCCGCGACCTCGGCCGGTCTACGCCGCGTCGCTTCGCTCCTTGCTCCGCCATAGGACGACGAAGCGTTGGGCACCCTTAGATGTGGATCGGCTTGAAGAAGGTGGCCAGCGCCGCTTCCTTCACCGCTTCCGACATCGTCGGATGGGCGTGACAGGTGCGGGCCAGATCTTCCGACGAGCCGCCGAACTCCATCAGCACCGCCGCCTCATGGATCATCTCGCCGGCGCCGAAGCCGACGATATGGACGCCGAGCACGCGGTCGCTCTGCTTGTCGGCCAGGATCTTCACGAAACCGTCTGTATGCAGCATGGCGCGCGCGCGGCCATTGGCGGTGAAGGGGAATTTGCCGACCTTGTAGTCGATGCCGGCCTTCTTCAGCTCTTCCTCGGTCCTGCCGACCGACGCGATCTCCGGACTGGTGTAGACGACGCTCGGAATGACGTCATAGTTCACATGGCCGGCCTGGCCGGCGATGGTCTCGGCCACCGCCACGCCCTCGTCCTCGGCCTTGTGCGCCAGCATCGGCCCGGCGATGACGTCGCCGATGGCGTAGATCCCGGGAACATTGGTCCTGAGATGCCCGTCGGTCTTGACCCGGCCGCGCTCGTCGACCTCGACGCCGGCTTCCTTCAGCCCGAGGCTGTCCGAAAAGGCGCGGCGTCCCGTCGAGATCAGCACGGCATCGGCCTCGATGGTTTCGGCAGCACCCCCCTTGACCGGCTCGAAGGTCACGGTCGCGCCCGTCTTGGCCTTGGCGACGCCGGTCACCTTGGCGCCGAGCTTGAATTCGAAGCCCTGCTTGGAGAGCAGCCGCTGGAACTGTTTCGACACCTCGCCGTCCATGCCGCCCAGAATGGTGTCGAGGAACTCGACCACAGTGATCTTAGCGCCAAGCCGTGCCCAGACCGAGCCGAGTTCGAGGCCGATGACACCGCCGCCCACCACCACCAAATGGCCAGGCACCTTCTCCAGCGACAGCGCGCCGGTCGAGGACACGATGATCTTTTCGTCGAAATCGACCTTGACGCCGGGAATGCCGGCGACGTCGGACCCGGTGGCGATGACGATGTTCTTGGTCTCGATCTCCTCGACCTTGCCATCCTCGCCGGTCACCGAGACCTTGCCCGCGGCAACCACCTTGCCGGTGCCGCGGAAGGCATCGATCTTGTTCTTCTTGAACAGGAAGGCGACGCCATTGACGTTGGACGACACCGTCGCGTCCTTGTGCGCCATCATTTTCTTCAGGTTCAGCCTGGGTGCCGGAATTTCGACGCCGAGCGTGTCGAAGGAATGGCCGGCCTCGGCGAACATTTCCGAGGCATAAAGCAGCGCCTTGGACGGGATGCAGCCGATGTTGAGGCAGGTGCCGCCGAAGGTCGCGTTCTTCTCGACCACCGCGACCTTCAGCCCAAGCTGTGCCGCCTTGATGGCGCAGACATAGCCGCCGGGTCCCGAGCCGATGATAACCACGTCATAAGCCATGTTTGTTTCCCTTTTGCTTGGGGTTCAGCGGCCGCCGCTGACATTCAGGATCGCGCCCGTCGTATAGGACGCGGCATCGGATAAAAGATAGAGGACCGCACCGGCGACTTCATCCGCCGTGCCCGCCCTTTTCATCGGCAGCAGATCGCGGAACCGTTCTATCCGGTCCGGCTGGCCTCCGGAGGCGTGGATGTCGGTGTCGATGATGCCCGGCCGCACCGCATTGACACGGATGCCTTCCAGCGCCACCTCGCGGGCAAGACCGATGGTGAAGGTGTCGATGGCGCCCTTGGAGGCGGCATAGTCGACATATTCGCCCGGCGAGCCCAGCGTCGCCGCCGCCGACGAGATGTTGACGATCGCACCGCCCGACCCGCCATGCCGCGTCGACATGCGCTTGATCGCCTCGCGGGCGCACAGGAACGAGCCGACGACGTTGATGCGCATCATGCGTTCCAGCCGCGCGACATCCATCTCGTCGACACGCGCCTTGACGTCGACGATGCCGGCATTGTTGACGAAGGCGTCGAGGCGGCCAAAGGCGCGGTCGACGGCGCCGAACATGGCCACGATATCGGTTTCCTTGCCGACATCGCCCCTGACGGCAACGGCTTCGCCGCCGCCGTCCTTGATTTCGGCGACCAGCGCATCGGCGGCGGCCTTGTTGGAGGCATAATTGACCGCGACGCGATAGTCCGCCTCCGACCCCAGCCGGCAGATGGCGGCGCCGATGCCGCGGCTGCCGCCGGTGACCAGCAGCACTTTTTGCGTCGCGCTCATTCCTGGCATCCCTTCATCGCGAACACATCGGACGGCACTTTCGAAAATCCTCCGCCGCCATACGCCCGGGATTGCCTAAGCACCGGCCCGAGATCGGGCAGCATCAGCGTTTTCGGCGCCTCGACGGCCTCGGCCGGCAAAAGCCCGACAGTGCCCTTGTCGTCGGACGTATAGATGACGCCGTTCCACAGCGTACAGGCGGCGAGCTCCTCGCCGGTCACGTCGCCTTCCGGGCACTTGTACATCAGCGCGCCGTTCGGCCGCGCAACATCCGTGGTCCACATGACGATGCCGTTCAGCACCACATTGTTGTCGAGGATCAGCCGGAACGTATTGGTGACAACAGCCGATGTGCCGGTCGGGGTAAAATCGATCTCGCTGCCGCTCTGGCTATCGTCATAGACGGCGAGCTCGATCGGGCAGGCGGCCTGGGCGGCTGCGGTAGCCGTCACGATACCGATCATCAGCCCAACCGGTTTGGTGGCTCCAAGCAAACGCGCCGTCATTGGCCGCTCTTTGCCGCAAGCCGCCATCCGACCGCCTCACAGATCGAGCACCAGCCGTTCCGGATCCTCGAGGCTTTCCTTAACCCGCACCAGGAAGGTCACGGCTTCCTTGCCGTCGACGATGCGGTGATCGTAGCTGAGCGCCAGATACATCATCGGCCGGATCACGATCTGGCCGCCGACCACGACCGGCCGGTCCTGGATCTTGTGCATGCCGAGAATGCCCGACTGCGGCGCATTGAGGATCGGCGTCGACATCAGCGACCCGTAGACGCCACCATTGGAGATGGTGAAGGTGCCGCCCTGCATGTCGGCGACCGACAGCTTGCCGTCGCGCGCGGCGATGCCCAGCCGGCCGATATCCTTCTCGATCTCGGCGATCGACATCTGGTCGGCATCGCGCACGACCGGAACCACGAGACCCTTTTCGGTGCCGACCGCGACACCGATATGGGCATAATTCTTGAAGATGATGTCGGTGCCGTCGATCTCGGCATTGACCGAGGGGATTTCCTTCAGCGCGTGGGTGACCGCCTTGGTGAAGAAGCCCATGAAGCCGAGCTTCACGCCGTGCTTCTTCTCGAAAACGTCCTTGTACTTGGTCCTGAGCGCCATCACCGCCGACATGTCGACTTCGTTGAAGGTGGTCAGCATGGCGGCGGTCGACTGCGCCTCCTTCAGGCGGCGCGCGATGGTCTGGCGCAGCTTGGTCATGCGCACGCGCTCCTCGCGCGATGCATCCTCGCCAGACGACGGCGCCCGAACCGCGATCGGTGCCGGCGCTGCCTTTGGCGTCTCAGCCGGCTGCGACGGCGCACCTTTGGAGATGGCATCCAGCACGTCGCCCTTCAGCACTTGGCCGCGCTTGCCCGAGCCGGAGAGCTGGTCGACCGACAGATTGTTCTCGGCGATCAATTTTGCCGCCGCCGGCGCCGGCGGCATGGTGCGCGGCTCGACCGGTCCGGCATCGCCGGCAACCTTGGCGGTCTCGGCCGCGGCCTGCTTGGTGGTGGATGCCGCGTCGGGGCTGGACGCCTGCGCGACCGCTTGCGGCTTGGTCGCGGGAGCAGCCGCGCCACCGGCCGAAATCGACCCGAGCAGGGCGCCGACGCCGACCGTCTCGCCTTCCCCAACCGTGATTTCACCGAGCGTCCCGGCGGCGGCGGCGGGCACCTCTATCGTCACCTTGTCGGTCTCGAGCTCGACCAGCGGCTCGTCGGCGGCAATGGCATCGCCGACCTTCTTGAACCATTTGCCAACGGTCGCTTCGGTGACGGATTCGCCGAGTGTGGGAACGCGGATTTCGGTAGCCATTGTGCCTGTCCGTTCTTTCGGTTCTGTTCTGCTTATTCGCCGAGCGCGTCTTCGAGCAAGGCGGCGAGCTGGGCGAGGTGCTTCGACATCAGCCCGGTCGCCGGCGACGCGGCCGCCGGACGGCCGGTGTAGCGCACCCGCTGATGCTTGGCGTCGATATGCGCCAGCACCCATTCCAGATACGGATCGATGAACGACCAGGCACCCATGTTCTTGGGCTCCTCCTGGCACCACACCATCTCGGCGTTGCGGAAGCGTGACAGCTCGGTGATCAGCGCCTTGGCCGGGAACGGATAGAGCTGTTCGACGCGCAGCAAGTAGATGTCGTTGATGCCGCGCTTCTCGCGCTCTTCATAGAGGTCGTAATAGACCTTGCCCGAGCACAGCACGACGCGGCGGATCTTGGAATCCTTGGTCAGCTTGATCGCCTGGTTGGGCAACAGCTGGGCGTCGTCCCACAGCAGCCGGTGAAACGAGCTTTCGCCCGAGATTTCCGGCAGCGTCGACACCGCCCGCTTGTGGCGCAGCAGCGACTTCGGCGTCATCAGGATCAGCGGCTTGCGGAAGTCGCGCTTCAGCTGCCGGCGCAAGATGTGGAAGTAGTTGGCCGGCGTCGTGCAGTTGGCGACTTGCATATTGTCTTCGGCGCAAAGCTGCAGGAAGCGCTCCAGCCGGGCGGAAGAATGTTCCGGGCCCTGGCCTTCATAGCCATGCGGCAGCAGGCAGACGAGGCCAGACATTCTGAGCCACTTGCGTTCGCCCGACGAGATGAACTGGTCGAACACCACCTGGGCGCCGTTGGCGAAGTCGCCGAACTGCGCCTCCCACAGCGTCAGCGCCTTCGGCTCGGCCAGGCTGTAGCCATATTCGAAGCCCAGCACCGCTTCTTCCGACAGCATCGAGTTGATGACTTCGTAGCCGGCCTGCGCCGCCGACAGATTGTTGAGCGGGATGTAGCGGGTCTCGTCGCGCTGGTCGTAAAGCACGGAATGGCGCTGCGAGAAGGTGCCGCGCTCGGAATCCTGCCCGGAAAGCCGGATCGGATTGCCGTCGAGCAGGATCGCGCCGAACGCCAGCGCCTCGGCCGTCGACCAGTCGATGCCTTCGCCGGACTCGATCGCCTGGCGCCGGTTTTCGAGGAAGCGGATGATCGTCTTGTGCGCTTCGAAACCCTTGGGCACCTCGGTCAGCTTCTTGCCGATTTCCTTCAGCGTCTTGACCGGTACCGCGGTCTTGCCGCGCCTTGTCTCGTCCTGGTTGTCGGCCGTGCGCAGGCCTGACCAGGCGCCGTCGAGCCAGTCGGCCTTGTTGGGCTTGTAGTGCTGGCCGACTTCCCATTCGGCTTCCAGATGCGCGCGCCAGTCGGCCTTCATCTGATCGAGCTCGGCCTGGGTGATGTGCCCTTCGGCGATCAGGCGATCGCCATAGATCTGCACCGTCGTCTTGTGGGCGCGGATGTTGCTGTACATGAGCGGCTGCGTGAAGGCCGGTTCGTCGCCCTCATTGTGGCCGAAGCGGCGGTAGCAGAACATGTCCACGACCACCGGCTTGTGGAACTTCATGCGGAATTCGATCGCCACCTTGGTGGCGTGCACCACAGCTTCCGGATCGTCGCCATTGACGTGAAAGATCGGCGCCTCGATCATCTTGGCGACATCGGACGGATAGGGCGATGAGCGCGAGAAGCGCGGATTGGTGGTGAAGCCGATCTGGTTGTTGATGATGAAGTGCAGCGTGCCGGCGACGCGGTGGCCACGCAGGCCCGACAGGCCGAGGATTTCGGCGATCACGCCCTGGCCGGCGAAGGCGGCGTCGCCATGCAGCAAGAGGGGCAGCACCTTGGCCCGCTCTTCCAGCGGAACGATCTCTTCGCGGCCGCGGCCGAACAGGGAATCCTGCTTGGCGCGCGCCTTGCCCATCACCACGGGATCGACGATCTCCAGATGCGAAGGGTTCGCCGTCAGCGACAGGTGAACCTTGTTGCCGTCGAACTCGCGGTCCGACGAGGCACCGAGATGGTACTTCACGTCGCCCGAGCCCTCGACCTCGTCGGGGGCCGCCGAGCCGCCCTTGAATTCGTGGAAGATGGCGCGGTGCGGCTTGGCCATCACCTGGGAAAGCACATTGAGGCGGCCGCGATGGGCCATGCCGAGCACGATCTCCTTCATGCCGAGCTGGCCGCCGCGCTTGACGATCTGCTCCAGCGCCGGGATCAGCGATTCACCGCCGTCGAGACCGAAGCGCTTGGTGCCCTTGTACTTGACGTCGATGAACTGCTCGAAGCCTTCCGCCTCGACCAGCTTCTGCAGGATCGCCTTCTTGCCGGTGGCGGTGAACGAGATCTCCTTGTCGGCGCCCTCGATGCGCGCCTGGATCCAGGCCTTTTCCTCGGGATCGGAAATATGCATGAACTCGACGCCCAGCGTCGAACAATAGGTGCGGGTGAGTATCTCCAGCATCTGCCGGATGCTGCCGAATTCCAGCCCCAGTACATTGTCGAGGAAGATCGGCCGGTCGTAGTCGGCTTCGGTGAAGCCGTAATTTTCCGGCGACAGTTCGTTGTAATCCTCGAGCGTGTTGATGCCGAGCGGATCGAGATTGGCGTGCAGATGGCCGCGCATGCGGAAGGCGCGGATCATCATGATGGCGCGCACCGAATCGCGTGTCGCCTGGTGCACATCGGCGTCGGACAGCACGACACCGTTGGTGACGGCCTTGTCCTTGACCTTCTTTTCCAGGTGCTTTTCGACGATGCCCCAATTGCCGTCCAGCGCCGACACCAGCTCGCCATTGGCCTGCAGCGGCCAGGAAGGTTTCGCCCATGAAGCGCCCTTGGCGTTCCTGCGCACATCGCCGGCATCGTCCTTCAGTCCGGCGAAGAACTCCTGCCACTCGGGATTGACCGAGGCGGGATCGTCCTCATACGCCGCGTAGAGCGCGTCGATGTAATCGGCATTGCCGCCATAGAGGAAAGAGGTGAGCGAAAATTGGTCGTTGGCCTGATCTTGTCTTGCCATGTCGTTTCAGCGGAGCCTGGCTCCGTCTCCTTTCGAGGGAACAGTGAGTAGCCGGTAGTGAGCGGAAAATGGAATTTTCGGCTCAGTTGCTACTCACCCGTTCTTCCCTTCTTCACTACTGACTACCTGCTACTCACTACTGGCTTAACCCTTGATCGCCTCGACCAGCGTCGTGCCCAGCCGCGCCGGCGACGGCGAAACTTTTATCCCGGCCGATTCCATCGCCGCGATCTTGTCTTCCGCGCCGCCCTTGCCGCCGGAGATGACCGCGCCCGCATGGCCCATGGTGCGTCCGGCCGGCGCCGTGCGCCCGGCGATGAAGCCGGCCATCGGCTTCTTGCGACCACGCTTGGCTTCGTCCTTGAGAAACTGCGCGGCGTCTTCCTCGGCCGAACCGCCGATCTCGCCGATCATGATGATCGACTTGGTCTCATCATCGGCCAGGAACATCTCGAGCATGTCGATGAACTCGGTGCCCTTGACGGGGTCGCCGCCGATGCCGACGGCAGTGGTCTGGCCGAGGCCGACATTGGTGGTCTGGAACACAGCCTCATAGGTAAGTGTTCCCGAGCGCGAAACAACGCCGACCGAGCCCTTGCGGAAGATGTTCCCGGGCATGATGCCGATCTTGCATTCGTCGGGGGTAAGCACGCCCGGGCAGTTCGGTCCGATCAGCCGCGAGGCCGAGCGATCGAGCCGCGCCTTGACCTTGATCATGTCCATCACCGGAATGCCTTCCGTGATGCAGACGATCAGCGGGATCTCCGCCTCGATCGCCTCGATGATGGCTTCCGCCGCGCCCGCCGGCGGCACGTAGATGACGGAGGCGTTGGCGCCTGTCTTTTCCTTGCCTTCGGCGACGGTGGCGAAGATCGGCAGGCTCTCGCCTTTCGAGCCCGCCCAGGTCTCGCCGCCCTTCTTGGGATGGATGCCGCCGACCATCTTTGTCCCGTGATAGGCCAGCGCCTGCTCGGTGTGGAACGTACCGGTCTTGCCGGTCAGGCCCTGCACCAGCACCTTGGTATTCTTGTCGACGAGAATGGACATGGCCGCCCTTTTTAAAAACCGTTGATCGAGGAAGGCGAGACGCGCCGGTAGACGCCGCTCACCATGTCTTGCCAGCCATCGCTGCCGGCAGGTTTGAAATGCAATCGCATGCGGTAGGTGTCGGCATCGTCGAAAACATACGTCACCCTCGCAAAGCCGCGCGGCGACGACCGCTCCAGCACCAGCTCGCGGCCGTTCCATGTGCCCGTGGCGGGCGAGGACGGCACAAAGCCCATCGAATCGAACTGGTGCATGGTGACGACGCTGTTCTGCTGGTCGAAGCCGAATACGCTGTGCGAACCGAATGAGACCGTGCCATCGCGGCGCTGCTTATAGCGCTGCACCACGAACAGACCGCCGAACTGCGCTTCCGCTGTCACTTCGCTCGTCGCCATGCCGCCATCGGCCCACTGCGTATCCGCGACCTCCTCCTCGCCGCGCCAAGCACCGACCAAAGCCTGCAGGAGCTGGTGATCGGCCGAGAGCGAAGAGAAGGGCGAGGCGTTCATCGGTCAGAGCCGCTTCAGATCGGCGACCGTCAGATCGCTCTTGGCATTGCCGGTGTTGAGTGTCGTCGCCGGTTCGAACATCAGCACCACCGGCTCTGATGTCAGCGAACGCGGCCGATGCTCGACGCCGCGCGGTACGACGATGAAGTCGCCCTCGCCGAGCTCGATCGGCCCGTCGCGAAAATCAATGGCGATCCTGCCGCGCAGCACGAGGAAGGCTTCGTCTTCATTGTCATGCGCATGCCAGTCGAAGACCTCGCCGAACTTGGCGACCTTGGCCTGGCTGTCATTCACGTCGCCGGCGATATGCGGATCGAAGACCTCAGTGATGGTCCGATCCGCCGCCTCGACCAGGTTTATCTTGCGTGGAGGCACCGGCTCAGCCCTTCACCGCCGCCACGATCTTCTTGGCCGCGTCGTCGAGATCGTCGGCCGAGACGACGTTCAGGCCGCTGTCGTTGATGATCTTCTTGCCAAGCTCGGCATTGGTGCCTTCCAGGCGCACGACCAGCGGCACCTTGAGCCCGACTTCCTTGACCGCGGCAATCACACCCTCGGCGATGATGTCGCACTTCATGATGCCGCCGAAGATATTGATCAGGATGCCCTTGACCGCCGGATCCCTGGTGATGATCTTGAACGCGGCCGTCACCTTCTCCTTGGAAGCGCCGCCGCCGACATCGAGGAAGTTGGCGGGTTCGGCGCCGTAGAGCTTGATGATGTCCATCGTCGCCATGGCAAGGCCGGCGCCGTTGACCATGCAGCCGATATTGCCATCGAGCGCGACATAGGCGAGGTCGTATTTCGACGCCTCGATCTCCTTCTCGTCCTCTTCTGACGTGTCGCGCAGTTCGAGCACATCTGGGTGGCGAAACAGCGCGTTGTTGTCGAACGACACCTTCGCGTCGAGCACGCGCAGATGCCCATCCTTCATGACGATCAGCGGGTTGACCTCGAGCAGGCTCATGTCCTTCTCGACGAAGGCCTTGTAGAGGATCGGGAACAGCGTGCCGCCGTCCCTGGCCGCGTCGCCGTCGAGCTTCAGCGCATCGTTGAGCGCCTTGACGTCCTCAGCCGTAACGCCCTTTTCCGGATCGATGGCGACGGTGATGATCTTTTCCGGCGTGTCGTGCGCGACGCCTTCGATGTCCATGCCGCCCTCGGTCGAGACGACAAAGGCGATGCGGCCGACCGAGCGGTCGACCAGAATGGAGAGATAGAGTTCGCGCTCGATGTCGGCGCCGTCCTCGATATAGAGGCGGTTGACCTGCTTGCCGGCCGGGCCGGTCTGCTTGGTCACCAGCGTGTGGCCGAGCATCTCGTTGGCGTTGGCGACCACCTCGGCGACGGACTTCGCCAGCCGCACGCCGCCCTTGGCGTCGGGGCCGAGTTCCCTGAATTTGCCTTTGCCGCGGCCGCCGGCATGGATCTGGCTCTTCACCACATAGAGTGGGCCGGGCAGCGCCTGTGCAGCGGCTTCCGCCTCGCTTGCCTTGAAAACCGGCACGCCTTCGGCCACCGGCGCGCCAAAGCTCTTCAGCAGCGCCTTGCCTTGATATTCATGGATGTTCATCGGGAACTATCTCCAGGTCGTTTTGCCGGGGTGACGTTTGGGCGGGTTATTTCGAGGCGAGCTGCGGCGCGATCTTGACGCAGGCCTCGGTCAGGCCCTGCACGGTCGCCACCGATGCCTCGAACATCTTCTGCTCGGCCTTGTTAAGGTCGATCTCGATGACGCGCTCGACACCGCCGGCGCCGATCACCACGGGCACGCCGACATAGGTACCCTTGACGCCATACTGGCCGGAGAGGTGTGCCGCGCAAGGCAGCACGCGCTTCTTGTCCTTGAGATAGGATTCGGCCATCTGGATCGCCGAGGCCGCCGGCGCGTAATAGGCCGAGCCGGTCTTCAGGAGGCCGACGATCTCGGCGCCGCCGTCACGGGTGCGCTGCACGATCTGGTCGAGCTTTTCCTTCGAGGTCCAGCCCATCTTGATCAGGTCGGGAAGCGGAATACCCGACACCGTGGAATAGCGGATCATCGGCACCATGGAATCGCCGTGGCCGCCGAGCACGAAGGCGGTGACGTCCTCGACCGAAACCTTGAATTCCTCGGCCAGGAAGTAGCGGAAGCGCGCGCTGTCGAGCACGCCGGCCATGCCGACGACATGGGTCTTGGGCAAGCCCGAAAACTTCTGCAGCGCCCACACCATGGCGTCGAGCGGATTGGTAATGCAGATGACGAAGGCCTTCGGCGCGTACTTCTTCAGTCCTGCGCCGACCTGCTCCATGACCTTCAGGTTGATGCCCAGCAGGTCGTCGCGGCTCATGCCCGGTTTGCGCGGCACGCCGGCGGTGACGATGCAGACATCGGCGCCCTCGATGCCGGCATAGTCGTTGACGCCGGTCAGCCGAGAATCGAAACCATCGACCGGCGACGACTGCGCGATATCGAGCCCCTTGCCTTGCGGGATACCCTCGGCGATATCGAACAGGACCACGTCGCCGAGATCCTTGAGGCCGATCATGTGGGCGAGCGTGCCGCCGATCATGCCAGAGCCGATAAGCGCTATCTTGTTGCGTGCCATGTGAGGATGATTTCCCTTTGTCTGTGACGCGCCAACACGGCGTCGAGGAAGAGGCCGGACTGCTGCGGGGAACCGCGAATTTCCCGCACCCAATAACTCTGGTGCGGAATAAATTCAAACGATTATTTCGACCCCTGCAGTTTCAATCGGTTAGTGTCTTCGGGATTTACGTAAACGTCAAAGTTTGTAAGCCGACTTGGGAGAATTTACACAATGGCGATTGAGATCAGAAGGCTTTATCCCGGAGATGACGCCCTTGTGATGCGGATTGCCGACGACGTGTTCGACGAGCCGGTGCGGCCCGATCGCCTGGCAAGCTATCTCGCGCAATCGGGCCATTTCATGATCGTGGCCCTGGCCGAGGACGTTGTCGTCGGCCAATGCGCGGCGGTCATGCACCGCCATCCGGACAAGGCGACCGAACTCTATGTCGACGAGGTCGGCGTCTCGCCAGCCTTCCAGCGCCAAGGCATCGCGCGCGGAATGCTCGACGCCATGTTCGCGCTCGGCCGCGAGCATGGCTGCGAAGAGGCCTGGGTCGGCACCGAGCCGGACAATCTGCCCGCCCGCGCACTTTATGAGGGGCGCAAGGAGGCGCATGGCGAGGCGGAGACCTTTGTGATGTACGTCTATCGGCTGTAGCGATTGGCCGACGCCTCCGGTCCTTCCAGGACGACGACACGATGGCGACCGCTCAATTTGGCGCGAGTCCGCTCAAATTTGGCGCGAGCGGATGAAGGCCGCGAAGGCTGACAGGCCATCGCGAATTGCCCGCACGTTTGCCGGCTCTCGCAGGATACTTTCAACCTCCGCCGGCTTCTTGCCGAGGAGCGAGACCTCGAGCATGGCTTCTTCGCAAAGCGCGAACGACATGGTGCGCATGATCTCCGCCAGCGCCGCGCGGGCGTAGAGCGAGCGTGGCGAGGCGTGCGCCAGCATCGCCGGCTTGCCGACGGCGGCGTCACGCGAGACCAGCCAGTCGAGCGCGTTCTTAAGGCCGCCAGGCACGCCATGGGCATATTCGGGACAGGAGACGACGACACCGTCCGCGCCGGTGACGGCCTCGATCAGATCGGAGGCCTCGCGCGGCGTCCGCTCGCCCTCGTCGTCGGGATTGAAGATCGGCAGCCGGCCAAGCCCGTCATAGACGGTGACGCGACAGCCCGCTGGCGTGTTCAGCGCCAGTGCCGCGACCAGGGCCGAATTGGTGGAGGCCGCCCGCAGGCTGCCGGATATCGCAATGAGGTTGAGCAAGGCGGACCAGTCCAGACGAATCGGGCGCCGACAACCCTACCACATCGTCTGTTTGTACTCGCCGTCGAGCCAGCGGTCGGTCGCCTCGGCCGAATCGGCCAGTGCCAACTGGTCGCGCAGGATCTGGCCGAGCGTCGGCAGCGTGGCGCGATCATGCCAGCTGTCGGGCTTCCACAAATCGGAGCGCATGAAAGCCTTGGCGCAATGCATGTAAGCGGCCTTGACTACGATCACGATAACGCTTTGCGGCTCCTTGCCGTCGACCGCAAGGCGCTCGCGCAAGGTGGCATCGACGGTGATGCGGGCATCGCCATTGACGCGCAGCGTCTCGTTCATGCCTGGTATGAGGAAGAGCAGCCCGACCGAGGGATTGCGGATGATGTTTTCCAGCGTATCCAGCCGGTTGTTGCCGGGCCGGTCGGGGATGGCGATGGTGTTCTCGTCGAGAATGGCGGCGAAGCCGGGCTTGTCGCCTTTCGGGGTGACGTCGGCATTGCCTTCGCCATCGGACGAGCCGATCAGCACGAATGGGCTCTTGCCGATGAAGGAGCGGCAATGGGCGTCCAGCGCCTTCAATTCCTTGCGGATCGAGCCATCGGTCGGGCGCGGCGTCTTGTAGATCGTCCGCAGCTCCTCCTGGGTGGTGACGAATTCCATGGCTCTCCCCTTTACAGCCCTATTTGCCGACTTTCTCTTCGCCGCCGGCCTTGTCGTCCAGCGAGTGGCGCAGGATCAGCGGCATCTGGCTGAAGGTGAAAAGAAGCGTGATCGGCATGATGCCCCAGACCTTGAACGTAACCCAGGCGTCGGTGGAAAAATTCCGCCAGACGACTTCGTTGACGAGGGCCAGGAACAGGAAGAACAGGCCCCAGCGGAAGGTGAGCTTGCGCCAGCCTTCGGCATCGAGCTTGAATGCGGACTCGAAGACATAGCCGAGCAGCGAGCGGCCGAAATACAGGCCGCCAAGCAGCACGCCGCCGAACAGCGTGTTGACGATGGTCGGCTTCATCTTGATGAAGATATCGTCCTGCAGATAAAGCGTCAGCGCGCCGAAGATGAAAACGACGACCCCCGACACCATCGGCATGATCGGCAAGGTGCGGGTGAGCAGCCATGAGGCGATCAGCGCGATGGCGGTCGCGGCCATGAACAGGCCTGTGGCGACGAAGATCGGGCCGCCGAATTCAGCCAGCACGGGCAATTTCTGCGTCAGCCACTCGCCGCGCGCATTGGCGAAGAAGAAGACGAGCAGCGGCCCGAGCTCCAGCGCCAGCTTGAGCACGGGATTGATGCCTTCCTTCTTCTCTTTCTGCGGGTCGGACGGATCGCGTTCGAGAATGGGTGGGTTCATGGTTTCCTTCTAACGCACGATCCAATCCGGAAGCCTCACTTCCGGCATCGTGCCTTGTTCAAGCCACTCCAGCGATCGCCCTGGCGAATTCGCTTGCGGAAAACGGTTCGAGGTCGTCGACCTGTTCGCCGACGCCGATGAAATAGACCGGCAATTTATGCTTTGCCGCGATCGCCACCAGAATACCGCCCCGCGCCGTGCCGTCCAGCTTGGTCATCACCAGGCCGTTGACGCCGGCGATATTGCGGAAGATCTCGACCTGGTTGAGCGCGTTCTGGCCGGTCGTGGCGTCGACCGTCTGCAGCACGGTGTGCGGCGCTTCGGGATCGAGCTTGCCCAGCACGCGGACGATCTTTTCCAACTCCGCCATCAGTTCGGTCTTGTTCTGCAGCCGGCCGGCGGTGTCGATGATCAGCACGTCGGAGCCGGCTTCTTTTGCCCGTTCGAAGGCATCGTAGGCGAGGCCGGCGGCGTCGGCGCCGAGCTTGGAGGCAATGACGGGCGATTTCGTGCGTTCGCCCCAGATCTTCAGCTGTTCGATGGCGGCGGCGCGGAACGTGTCGCCGGCGGCCAGCATCACCGACAGGCCGCCATCGGTCAGCTTGGCTGCGAGCTTGCCGATGGTCGTGGTCTTGCCGGTGCCGTTGACGCCGACCACCAGGATGACATGCGGCTTGTGCGAGAGGTCAAGCTCGAGTGGTTTCGCGACCGGCGCGAGCACCTTCTCCACCTCGGCCGCCATGACGGCGCGCACTTCGGTATCGGAAACATCCTTGCCGTAGCGGCTGGAGGCCAGTGAATCGGTGACGCGCAGCGCCGTTTCGACGCCGAGATCGGCGCGGATCAGCACGTCCTCCAGGTCCTGCAGCGTCTCCTCGTCCAGCTTGCGCTTGGTGAAGACGCCGGCAATGTTGCCGGTCAGTTCGCGCGAGGACCGGGCTAGCCCGTCCCGCATGCGCTGGAACCAGGATTGCCTCGGCGCCGGCTCCGGCGCCTTCTGTGGCTCGGCCTTCTGCTCGACCTTCCTGGCGACCGTCACCTTGCCGGGAACGGGTCTTGGCTCCGGGGTGGGCCGCGGGACCGATTGAGGCTCGGGTGCGACCTCGGCAACGACCGGCTGCGTCTCGACCGGTGCAGGCTGGCGAATGGGAGGGGCGATTTCAGCTGGTGGCGCTTCGAGCCCCGCTTCGACGGCAGGTCCGCGCTTTCCTTCATGCTCTCCCCGCAAACCGGGCAAGGACGGTGCTGACGCCCCTTCCTTCGCCCCGTCCCTATACCGGGAGGTGCCGGCAGGCGGATGAGGGGCAGCGCCGGCCCTTGAAGGCTGCTCGACGGCGGCCGCCGACGGAGGCACTTCAGCCGGCGACGCCGATGGCACCTCGACCGGTGCGGGTATCTCGGCCGGCACTTCGACTGGCGGCGTCGGCACTTCGACGGGCGCGGGTTCCGGTCGCCTCTCCGGAGGCGAGGGAACGATCTCCGGCTCCGATGGCGCCGGCGGGATCTCCTGCGGCTGGGGTTCGGGCGTGGGCTCGGGAGCAACCGGCGGCGGCGGGACCTCTTCGGGCGCAGGCGGTTCAGGCGTCTCGGGCGCGGGTGCCGGTTTCTCTTCCGGCGCAGGCTCCGGCTGCCGCTCCGGTTCTGACGGAACAGTTGGCTCCGGCGCGGGCGGAATGGTCGGCGCAGGCTCGGGTGTGGGTTCCTCGGGTGTGGGTTCCTCGGGCTGCGGTCCGGGCGCGGCCTCGACCGGAGCAGGCACGGTCGCCGGCGCGGCTTCCGCCACAGGCTCCTCGCGCTTCAAAAACTCCGGCAAGGCCTGCTCGGCCGCCGGCTTCAGCGCGTCGAGCTGGTCCCATTTGATCGGCGGCAGCGGGGCGGTCTCGTCGATGCGCTCCTCGACCACCTCCTTCTTGCCGAACGAAAATATCTTCTTGAAAAAACCAGCCATGCTTTTGTGTTCTCAGGCGGCGCGGGCGGCAAGGGGGGTGGCTATCAGCCTGATCCCGTCGTGGCCGGTTATATCAGCCTCAACTATCTCTCCCGGCGCGCCGGTGCCGAGTGCGGCAAGCGTGAACCCTTCGGTGCGGCCAAGGCCGTCGCGCTCGATCAGGACCGACTGACGGCTGCCGGCGAGCGAGGACAGATGGCGCTGGTAGGCCGCTTCGCCGGCGGCGCGCAGCCGGGCGGCGCGCTGCTTGACCAACTCGCGGCGGACCTGCGGCATGCGCGCGGCGGGTGTGCCCTCGCGCGGCGAAAATGGGAAGACGTGGAGATGGGTCAGGCCGCACTCCTCGACGATCTCCAGCGAATTCTCGAACATGGCTTCGGTCTCGGTCGGGAAACCCGCGATAATGTCGGCGCCGAAGACAATGCCGGGCCGCAGCTTGCGCACATCCTCGCAAAAGCGGATCGACTGATCGCGCAGATGGCGGCGCTTCATGCGCTTCAGGATCATGTCGTCGCCCGACTGCAGCGACAGATGCAGATGCGGCATCAGCCTGGGTTCCGTGGCGAGCGCATCGAGCAAGTCGTCGTCGGCCTCGATCGAATCGATGGAGGACAGCCTGAGCCGCTTTACATCGGACACCTGCCTGAGAATGGTCTTCACCAGCTTGCCGAGCTTCGGCGCGCCTGGCAGGTCGGCTCCGAAAGACGTCATGTCGACGCCCGTCAACACGATCTCGGCATAGCCGTTGCCCGCTAGCCGCTTGACCTGCTCGACCACGGCGCCCATCGGCACCGAGCGCGAATTGCCGCGGCCATAGGGGATGATGCAGAAGGTGCAGCGATGGTCGCAGCCATTCTGCACCTGCACGAACGCACGGGCCCGGCCCTCGATGGCATCGACCATGTGGCCGGCGGTCTCACGCACCGAAAAGATGTCGTTGACGCGCGCCTTCTCGGTATCGTTGACGCCAAAATCGGGCAGCGCGCGATAGGAATTGGCCTTCAGCTTCTCTTCATTGCCAAGCACGAGATCGACCTCGTCCATGGCGGCGAATTTTTCGGGCTCGGTCTGCGCGGCGCAGCCGGTGACGATGATGCGCGCGGCCGGGTTGTCGCGGCGCGCCTTGCGGATCGCCTGCCTGGCCTGGCGCACCGCTTCGCCGGTGACGGCGCAGGTGTTGAAGATGACGGCGCCGCCATCCAGCGCGCCGAGGCCGGCATTTTCGGCCTCGCGCCGCATCACTTCGGACTCATAGGTGTTGAGACGGCAGCCGAAAGTCACCACGTCGATGCGGCCGGGCTGCTTCGCCACGTCGACGTCCTTGGCAAGGGCGGACATCACGCCGCGCTTTCGGTGTCGCGGGCCCATTGTCCGGTCGACGGATCGAAGCTGCCGGAAAATTCCCACTCGGCCGCGCCGGTCAGGATGACGTGGTCGTCCTCGCGCCACTCGACATGCAGCGTACCGCCGCCGGGGGTCAAAAGATTGACGCTGCGGCCCGTGCGCCTGGTGCGCGCGGCGGCAACCACAGCCGCGCACGAGGCGGAGCCGCAGGCCTTGGTGAGCCCGGCGCCACGCTCCCAGGTGCGGATGATCATCGAGTCGGGCGAGGTCACCTGCGCGATGGTTATGTTGGCGCGCTCGGGAAAGATCGGATGGTTTTCGAGCAGCGGGCCGAAACGATCGAGTTCATAAGTCCAGACATCGGCGTCGACCCAGAAGATGGCGTGCGGGTTGCCCATCGAGACCGCCGAAGGCGAATGCAGCACCGGCGCGTCGATGGGGCCGACCTGCAATTCGATCATGCGGGTGTCACGGAACTCCTCGGCCAGCGGGATGTCGCGCCAGCCGAAACGCGGTGTGCCCATGTCGACCGAGATCGAGCCGTCCGCGTGTTCGCGGGCATTCAAGATCCCGGCCACGGTTTCGAAGGTGAAGGTCTTCTCGCCGGTCTCGGCGGCCAGCGCCTGGACGACACAGCGCATGCCGTTGCCGCAGGCCTGCGCGCCCGACCCGTCGGAATTCAGGATGTCGACGAAATAGGCGGTGCCCGGCGTCCTGGCGTCGTGGATCGCCATGATCTGGTCGAACCGCGTCGCCGCGTCGGCGTTGAGCGCGATGGCAGCCGCGGCCGTCACCCGATCCGCACGGCCACGCATGTCGGCAACGATGATCTCGTTGCCGATGCCGTTCATCTTGGCGAAAGGGGCCGTGCCTGCCATTGCTCCGAAATTTCCATGTCCGTTCGGCGCTATATGGCGGAAACGGGCAGGAATTACCAGTGCGCAGCCGCTTTCACGGCGAAGGTGCGGGACTTACGTTACCGCAAAGACCCCAAGCAAGATCAACAGGAAGATGATGAGCACGATGCCGATGAGAATGCGCGCGCCAGTGGCGGCCGCGCCCGCCAGCGCCGGCATGCCGAGCAGGCTCGCCGCGGCGGCGATGATCAGGAGAATGATGATCCATTTGAGCATGGGAACGCCTCGCAAGCCGGACACATTGAAACCGGTTGAAAAACGCGGCTGTCGTGCTTGGGTTCCCGATGCCGGGAGATAGCGTCGGCGATGTCGAGGCAGCCGAGGTCGTAGAAAGTGCAGTTCTGATTGATGAAGACATCACGCCCGACGCGGATTTCGTCCCCGCCGGTGCCGTCTCCATCGGACATCGGTGGTTTTCCCGGCATCGCCTCAGCCGGCGATCTCGATATCCGTGCTGAAGGGGGCCGTCTTGCTCGAGTTCTCGTCATGCATGACGAAGTCGCACCGGTATTTGCCGGCCGGCAGGCCGTCGAGGGAGAGGTCGAGTTTGAAGAACAGTTCGCGATTGTGCGAGCGAGAGGCGATCTGAACACGGCCGACCTTCTCCATTGTGCCGAGCGTTTCGCCGGCTGCCGACACGACGGTGATGTCGACAGAGAGCGCGATCATGCTGTTGCCGAGGCCGTCCTTGCCGTAGCCATAGCCGACCGGCTCCATGTACAGCACGATTTTCTCGCCGGGCTTGTAGATGTGGTTGGCGCGCTCGCTGTAGATACCGAAGCCGGAGGCCGTGTCGACTTGCTTGACGTTCAGGACGCCAAGCGGCATCGCTTGCCAGAGCGCTTCCTGGGCGCTGCTGAATTTCTCCAGCGCACCGGCGCCATCACCCGACTGGAGCAGCTTCTCGGCCTCGGCCGCCCGATCGCTGATCTCGCCCGCGAAAGCCGCCGGCACAGAGACCGCCAGCGCCAAAAGACCTGCCATGATTGACTTCATCTGATTCCCCTATCCTGTCCGCGGATGACCATCAGCGAAAACCATGGCAGCGTAAACGGTCATTCCAGCCATCGAGGCGATCATATCCGGGGCACTTCCCAGATCTCGCCGGGCCGCAAGGCGCGAAAGCGCTCCTGTGGGATGCCTCGGCCGTCCAGCGCCTCGGCCAGCTTCCGCACCGGTTCGTCGAACGGCTCGTCGGTGAGCTGGAACGTGCCCCAATGGCAGCCGGCGGCGAAGGCCGCGTTGCACAACGACATGCCCTGGACCGCTTCCTCGGGGTTCTGGTGCTGCGGCGCCATGAACCAGCGCGGCTCGTAGGCGCCGATCGGCAGGATGGCGAAGCGGAAGCCGCCATGCCTCTCCGCCATCAGCCGGTAGTTGATGCCGCCGTGGAAGCCGGTATCACCGGCGAAATAGATTTTTCCGCCAGGCGTCTCGATGACGAAGCCGGCCCACAGCGCCATGCGCCGGTCGCGCGCCCCGCGCGCCGACCAGTGATGCGCGGGCTCGACGTGGATAGCGGTGCCGTCGGAGACATCGACCCTGTCGCCCCAGTCATGCGCGGAAAGCCGCGTCCCGGGCACCGCGGCGGCGATGATGGCATCGTTGCCGAGCGGCGTCACCACCAGCGGATCGTGCTTCTCCTGCAACTGCCTCAGCGTGGCAAGGTCGAGATGGTCATAGTGGTTGTGGCTGACCAGCACGAGGTCGATCGCCGGTAGATCGCCAAGGGCGATACCCGGCGGATTGACGCGCCTGGGTCCGGCAAAGGAGAACGGCGATGTGCGCTCCGACCAGACCGGATCGGTAAGGATGTTCAGCCCGGCTGTCTGGATCAGCAAGGTCGAATGGCCGACCATGGTCACGACCAGATCGGCGCCTTCGACCGCCGCCGCCGGCTTAGCCTGCGCAAAGGGGCTCGGGCTGGCAGCCGGCCATTTCGAGCGCTGGCCGCTGAACTGCCATTTCAGCAGATCCTTGAAGGGGCCGGGCATCCGGCCGCCGGGATTGAAGAACAGGCTGCCGTCGAAATGGTCGCTGGGCGGGCCGCTGTAGTAGCGGTTGGCGGCTTTCTTTCTGGCGGCCAAGGTCTGCGCTCCGGCGGGTTTCGGTGAACTCTTTGTTTTCACTCAATTCCCAGGGGGAAAGTGCTGCGCGTTTTCCCGGGGAAATCGCCACACACCTTTCCTGGAATTGGCCATAGACATAAGCCCTGACGCGGCTGGCGCAAGCGTTTGCCGGCCGAAGGCCAAGGGCGGCAAGGCGGTCTCGGCTAGGATCGCGGCATCAGGAGGAAGACGCCATGGCGATGAAGCGGACCAAGACACCCTGGATGAAGGCCGAGGATTTCGGCCGCTCGCTGCCGCGCGGCATCGGCGTCAATCTGCTGGTATCGGACATGGCGGCGATGGAAGCCTTCTGCGGTGACGTGCTTGGCGCCCGCATCGTCTATGCCGACGAGGATTTCGCCGCGCTCGAGCTTCTGGGATCGGTGTTCATGCTGCATGCGGACCATTCTTATCTCGACAATCCCATGACGGGCTCCATCGCGGGTACGGAGACGCGCGGTGCCGGCATCGAACTGCGTCTCTATGGCGCGGAGCCCGACGCGATCGAGGCGGCGGCGCTGGAGCATGGCCACATCGTGCTGGCCGGCGCGATCGACAAGCCGCATGGTCTGCGCCAGTGCTATATCGTCGGACCGGACGGATATGTGTTCGTGCCGAGTGCGCCGCTCGCCGGGTGAGTGCGATAAATTTGCAACAATTCATACCACAAACCCTATTTTAACCATATCGGGTTGAAATTTCGCCACCTTCTCCATCTTGGTGGAGGTGAGATTGCGCGGACGGTTTCCCCCCAGCCGGATCCGACGGAGGTTGTAATGAATTTTTCGAAAGGCGGCCTGGTGGCCGTATCCCTGGCGGCACTCGTTGCGAGCGGCTGCTCAACCTCACGCTTCTCGTCGATGGACGACCAGCAACCGGCGCCGCTGCAGCCAGCCCCCGCTGGCCAGGTGAGTTCCAACCAGCTGCCGCCGCCGGCCTCACCCGGCACCACCGACCCGTCGCGGTTCCCGACCGCGCCGGCTAACACGCAAGTTGCTTCGCTGCCGCCGGACGGCGCGGCGCCCGCGGGTGCCGCCGATCTCAGCGCGGCGGCCGTCGCCGGTGTCTGGAACGTCAGCGTCTCCGGCCAGAGCTGCAAGGTGGCGACGCCGCAGACCAAGTTCGGCGCCGGTTTCCGCGCCGGGCCGCTGCATTGCCCGGCGCCGATCGACGGCATCAAGTCGTGGAACGTCGCCGGCAAGCAGCTGACGCTTTATGACGAGAATGGCGGTTCGCTGGCGCGGCTCTATTCGTCGGGCGGCTCGAAATTCGACGGCCAGACTTCCAACGGGCAACCGATCTCGCTTACGAGGTAGGAGATGCCGACATTCAGGTGATGCCGGCGGCGTGACCTCAATCTCGGCGCACCCTTTCTCTGGGCATCCTGCTCTGAACAATGACGTGATCGATGCATCTGCGTGACGGCCTTCAGACCCATCCGACCGTCCGGCAGCGCTACGACCATCTGGTGGTATCAGGCGCGATCGAGCGCGATGCTGCGCAGGAAGCGATCGCCGCCGCGCTCGACCGGCTGACCGTCGAGATCTCGGCCAAGCGGCTGGCGCACAAGTCCAGTGCACTGGGCTGGCTGTTTGCGCGCAAGCGCGAGACGCATGAAGCTGTCAAGGGCCTCTACATCCATGGCGGCGTCGGCCGCGGCAAGACCATGCTGATGGACATGTTCTTCGAGCTCCTGCCGGTCAGGCGCAAGCGCCGTGTGCATTTCAACGACTTCATGGCCGATGTGCAGGACCGTATCCAGAAACACCGGCAGGCGCGCAAGGAAGGCACGGTCAGGGAAGACGATCCGATCCCGCCGGTGGCCAAGGCGCTCGCCGAGCAGGCCTGGGTGCTGTGTTTCGACGAGTTCTCGGTCACCGACATCGCCGACGCCATGATCCTGTCCAGGCTGTTCTCGGCACTGTTTGCCAACGGGGTCGTACTGGTGGCCACCTCGAACGTGGCGCCGCAAGACCTTTACCGTGACGGGTTGAACCGCCAGCTTTTCCTACCGTTCATCGCCATACTGGAACGCCACGCGCAGGTGCTGTCGCTGGACAGCGACAAGGATTACCGGCTGGAAAAGCTCGCCCGTACGCCGGTCTATGTCACGCCGGCCGATGCGGCGGCCGACCAGGCGCTCGACGAGGCCTGGCAGGCGATGACGCGCGGTGCGCCGACGGCCGAGACCTCGCTGACGCTGAAGGGACGCAAGGTGGTGGTGCCGGCCGCCGCTGGTGACGCGGCGCGTTTCACCTTCGCCGACCTTTGCGAAAAGCCGCTCGGCGCGCGCGATTACCTGGCGATCGCCGGGCGGTTTTCGACTGTTTTCATCGACCGTGTGCCGGTACTGGGCGAAGGCAAGCGCAACGAGGCCAAACGCTTCATCCTGTTGATCGACACGCTTTACGACCATCATACGCGCCTGGTGGTGAGCGCCGAGGCGCCACCGCACGCGCTTTATGTGGCCAAGCGCGGCGTCGAGGTGTTCGAATTCGAGCGAACCGCATCGCGGCTGATCGAGATGCAAAGCCGCGACTGGCTGGAGAGCTGGGCGAAGCGCCGGCCGGGTGAAGGTACGGTCGGCCGACGCACGGCAGGCGCGGACACGGACGCCGCACCTTCACCTTCCTGAGCAGAGCCCAGGATTTACGGCGCTCATCGCGCCTTGGGATTATTTCTTGCCTCTCAACGTCTCCACGTCGGTCTTGCCGACATACCAGTCGCGGGCGTTGACTTCCTCGAAGACCACCCAGACATCGTCGTTGCTAAGCCCGGTGGCGTCCATGATGGCCGCCGTGACTTTCCTGGCGATGTCAGCCTTCTTGCCGGCCGGATCGGCGGCGATCACTTCCTTGACGATGCGGATGTTGACGAATGGCATGACGCCCTCCCCTTGAATTGTGTCTGATACCGCCGACATGCGGCTTCGAACTCCGCCCCGGCGAACCGCAGGATGGTGGCTGCGGAAGCCGCGGCGAAGCGGGCGCTGTGGCTACCCGCAAAACGGCCAATAAGGGACGCCAGAGAAGCGTTTCCAGCAGACTCAATAGGTCTTGGCCCCATTCACCATCAGCCGCACCGAATAAAGCGAGGTGGTGCCGGCGATGTAGAGACAGTTCAGCTTGGCGCCGCCGAAAACGCAATTGGCGGTCACCTCCGGCACCTTGACCTTGCCGATCAGCGTGCCGTCGGGATCGTAGCAATGGATGCCGTCGGCGGCACTCGTCCAGATGCGCCCATCGGCGTCGAGCCGGAAGCCGTCGAACAGTCCGGCCGTGCAGTCGGCGAACACCTTGCCTCCGGAAACCTTCTTGCCGTGCTTGCCGACGTTGAACACCCGCATATGCGCCGGGTTCTCGGCGCCATGCGTGCGGCCGGTGTCGACGACATAGAGCAGGCTTTCGTCGAGCGAGAAGGCAAGGCCGTTCGGCCTGACCATGTCGGTGATGACAGCCTCGATATCGCCCGTGTCGGGATCGACCCGGTAGACATGGCAGGCGCCGATTTCACTCTCGGCTTTGTCGCCCTCATAGTCGGTGTCGATGCCGTAGGTCGGATCGGTGAACCAGATCGAGCCGTCGGACTTCACCACCGCGTCGTTGGGCGAGTTCAGCGGCTTGCCCTTCCATTTGGCGGCGATGGTGGTGATCGAGCCGTCATGCTCGGTGCGGCTGACGCGCCGGCCCGAATGCTCGCAGGTGACCAGCCGGCCTTGCCGGTCGACGGTGTTGCCGTTGGAATTGCCGGAGGGCTGACGGAAGACACTGACGCTGCCGTCCGTCTCGTCGTAGCGCATCATGCGGTTGTTCGGAATGTCCGACCAGACGACATAGCGGCCGGCGGCGAACCAGGCCGGCCCTTCCGCCCACCGGCAGCCGGTGAACAGCTTCTCCACCTGCGCGTTGCCGTTGAACAGGCGCCCGAAACGCGGATCGAGAACTTCATAATAATCTGCGGCCGCCATGTTTCCTCCAGGCATCAGGTGACATTGGATCAAGCCAGCCCGCAATCGATCTGGCAAGACGGGGTAACGCTAATTTGTAAGACAAAATGGGAGGCGGCTCGCCTGCCGGCCCGGGCCGCGCGTCGTGCGGGAGCTTAGGAAGCCATTAACCGGCTATGCGCTGGCTGCAATGGTGCATTGCAACATCTTCTTTTTGCAACGCACCATTCCTATGTCATGATCCGTACCGATCAAGGGAGGAAGAAACGGCCGCGCCGAATGCGGCACAGAAGGAACCTTGCTATGATCTTCAACGACCTCGTGACCCGCGCTCGCACCAGCATCGCCAAGCGCAAGCACTACAATCGCCTCATCGCCGAAATCGACAGCTTCTCCAGCCGCGATCTGGCCGACATGCGCGCCGACCGTTCGGAAATGCTCTACCAGATCCACAAGCAGATCTACGGCTGAGCAACCCATCACGTTTGTCGTCCTCGGGTCGCCGCGACGGAGCTTCGCTCCTGCTCGCCCGTGGATGACGAAGGTGGGTCGGGCCTACTGAAAATTACGCCCTTTGGGCATGACCCTCTCCGCCTCTTCCGACAGCGTTGCGAGATCCCGTTCGTCTTTCAGCATCGCGGGCCGAATTGCGGGTTGGCCGGAGCGGTCCGAAGAATCGGCGGCCGGCAGTGCGGCCGCACCGACCTTCTCCAGCAGCACGGTCAGCCAGGGCGTCAGGTCCTCGATCTTCTCGGCGACGATATGGACGACACCTGATTCCGACTGCAGTTTTCCGGTGACCTTCACAAACCGGGCACCCATGACGATGGGCCGGAAACGGGTGAAGGTCCTTTCCCAGAAGATGACGTTGGCGACGGCCTTGTCGTCTTCCAGCGTGAGAAAGATCGCGTTGCCCTTGCCGGGGCGCTGGCGCACCAGCACCAGCCCGGCAACGGAGACCCGCCTGCCGTCGCGCACGGAAGGCAGGCTGGCATTGGGAGTGATGCCGGCGCGGTCGAGCCGCTCGCGCAGGAAGGCGACCGGATGCGCCTTCAGCGACAGGCCGAGCGAGCGGTAGTCATGGATGACATGCTCGCCGAGCGGCATTTTCGGCAGCTTCGTCTCGGGCTCCAGCTCGCGCAGGCTGAGCGCCGGCTGGTCGAACAGCGGCAGCTTCTCGGCGGCACTCTTGCCGTCGAGCGCGCGGACCTCCCATAGTGCCGCGCGGCGGTCGAGGCCGATGGAACGAAAGGCGTCGGCTTGCGCCAATTTCTCGATCTCGTCGACATTGAGGCCGGAGCGCAGCCAGACATCCCGGACCGTCGAGTAGCCGGCGCCGCGCCGCTCGACGAAAACCTCCATGCGTTCCTTGGAAAGTCCCTTGATCTGCCGGAAGCCGAGCCGCACCGCATGCTGAGTCTCGATGACACCGCGCATTTCGGCATGGCGCGGCAGGATGCGGGCCGGGTCGAAAAGCGCCTTTTCCAAAGTGCAGTCCCAGACGGAGAAATTGACGTCGACCTCGCGGATGTCGACGCCATGGTCGCGGGCGTCACGCACCAGCTGCGCCGGCTGATAGAAGCCCATCGGCTGCGAATTCAGGATCGCGGCGCAGAACACGTCCGGGTAGAAGGTCTTGAACCAGCAGGAGGCATAGACGAGCAGGGCGAAGGAGGCGGCGTGGCTTTCGGGAAAGCCATACTCGCCAAAGCCCTCGATCTGCTTGAAACAGCGCTCGGCGAAGTCCTTTTCGTAGCCTCGTCCTGTCATGCCGTCGATCATCTGCTGGCGATAATTGCCGATCGTGCCGGTGCGCTTGAAGGTGGCCATGGCACGGCGCAGTTCATCGGCCTTGCCCGGTTTGAAGCCGCCGGCGACGATGGCGATCTTCATCGCCTGCTCCTGGAACAGCGGCACGCCCAGCGTCTTGCCGAGAATCTCTTTCAGCTCCGCCTTGGGATATTCGGGTTTTTCCTTGCCTTGCCGCCGGCGCAGATAGGGGTGCACCATGTCGCCCTGGATCGGGCCCGGCCGTACGATCGCCACCTCGATGACGAGGTCGTAGAATTCGCGCGGCTTGAGACGCGGTAGCATCGACATCTGAGCACGCGATTCGATCTGGAAGACGCCGAGCGTATCGGCACGGCAGATCATGTCGTAGACACGGGAATCCTCCTTGGCGATCGTATCCAGGGTCAATGGCCTGCCATAATCGTCTCTCACGCCGTAATGGGTCTCGAGCAAAGTGAAAGCGCGCTGCAGGCAGGTCAGCATGCCGAGCGCCAGGATATCCACCTTGAGGATTTTCACCGAATCGAGATCGTCCTTGTCCCATTCGACCATCTTGCGCTCGTCCATCGCCGTCTTGACGATGGGGACGATCTCGTCGAGCCGGTCCCTGGTGATGACGAAGCCGCCGACATGCTGGGAGAGGTGGCGGGGAAAGCCCATGATCTCGTTGGCGCGTTCCATCACATGCCGTGACACCGGATCCCTGCGGTCGAGGCCGCCGGCCCTGGCTTCCTTCTCGCCGAGTTCCGAGGTCGACCAGCCCCAGATCGAGCCGGAGAGAGACGCCCTGACATCCTCCGAAAGGCCCATCGCTTTCGACACTTCGCGCAGCGCCGAACGGCCGCGATAGCTGATGACGGCGGCGGCGAGTGCCGTGCGTTTGGAGCTGTATTTCGTATAGATGTACTGCATCACCTCTTCGCGCCGTTCATGCTCGAAGTCGACGTCGATATCCGGCGGCTCGTTGCGTTCTTCGGAAATGAAACGCTCGAAGAGCGTGTCGATCTTGTCCGGCCCGACCTCGGTAATGCCAATGCAGAAGCAGATAATCGAATTGGCCGCGGAGCCGCGGCCCTGGCAGAGAATGCCTTCGCCTCGGGCGAATTTGATGATGTCATGGACGGTCAGGAAATAACGGGCGTAATTCAGCCGCTCGATCAGGGCGAGCTCTTCCTGGATTCGTTTTATCACGCTGGCGGGGATACCGCCGGGAAAGCGCCGGGCCGCACCTTCCCGAGCCAGTCGCTCCAGCTCCGCCTGCGGTCCGAGACCCGATTCCGTCGGCTCGTCGGGATAATTGTACTGAAGGTCGCCGAGCGAGAAGGTCAGCTCTTGCGCAAACCGCAGCGTCTCCGCCAGCGCTTGCGGATACCGGCGGAACAGGCGCGCCATTTCCAGCGGCGGCTTCAGATGGCGTTCGGCATTGGCGGTCAGTTCCAGCCCCACCTCGGCGACCGGAACATTGAGGCGGATCGCGGTCAGCACGTCCTGCAGCGGGCGCCGTTCGGCCGTGTGGTAGAGCACGTCGTTGGTCGCCATCAGCGGGATGCCGGTGCTCTCGGCGAACGCCGCCGCCTGCTCGATCCGGAAGCGATCATGGCCGGCATAACAGGGTGAGACGCCGAGCCGCAGGATCCTGCCGAAGCGATCCCTGAGTTCACGGAGCAAAGCCAGACTGTCTTGCGCGCCGGCCGCCAGATCGGGCAGGACCGCCAGCGACATCCGGTCCCCCCATTCGAGCAGGTCGTCGCGCCGGAGCAGGGTGGCGCCCTTTTCGGTCTCGTCACGCAGATTAGCCTGGGTGAGCATGCGGCACAGATGGCCCCAGCCCGCACGGTCCCTGGGATAGGCGAGAATGTCCGGCGTGCCGTCGCCAAAAACCAGCCGGCAGCCGGGATGGTAGGCAAGCTTTTCGACCTTGGCCTGCTGCCAGGCGCGCACCACGCCGGCGACGCTGTTGCGGTCGGCGAGCCCGACCGCGGAGAAGCCCATGAGCTTGGCCGCGACCACCAGCTCCTCGGGCTTGGAGGCGCCGCGCAGGAAGGAGAAATTCGACTGGATGCCGAACTCGGCATAAGGAATGACGGTCAGCGCGTTCATGCGAAGACCCCATGCATGAACCAGCGCGGCGGGGTTTGCGAGACGCCGCCGTAAAGGCCTTGCCGGTAGAGCCAGTAGCGGCGGCCACCGGCATCCTCGATGCGGAAATAATCGCGTGTCGACGCCGCCGCGTCGCCCGGCGCCTCGCGCCACCATTCGGCGGCGATGCGCTCCGGCCCTTCGGCGCGCGTCACACGGTAAAGCGCGCGGCGCCAACGAAAATGCAGCGGCGGTCCCTCCGGCATTTCGGTGGCCGGCACCTCGATGGGCTCGGGCGAACGGAACAGCCGGATCGGTCGTTCCGGCGGGAAGATGGTCATCGGCGCCTGCATCCTGTCCGGCTTCTTGGGTGGTGTGGTCCGGCGCGGGGCTTCGGTGAAGGGAATGACGGCGACGGCGCGTTCCGGCAGGTGGCTTTCCACGGGAACCGGCTGCAGAACCGCGCCCTCGCCGAGGCGGGCGCGGATACGGTCGGCGAACAGGGCGATGTCGGCGCCGTCATCGGCCGCTTCGCCGGTCAGATCGGCCTGCTGCATGTCGAAAGCGGCGACGGCCAGCACCGAGAGGCGCACCAGGTCGAAGCCAAAGCCGGCATCGATATGCTGCTCGAGTGCCGCCAGCCTTTCATGGAACAATTTCCGGATCAGCAAGGGTTCGCGCATCGGCCGCGAGGTGCCGAGCGCGATGCGGCTGACGGCGCCGTCGACGCGAAAAAGCAGCAGCGCCAGGCTCCTTGCGCCTTCGCCGCGGCGTTCCAGGTCGGTCTTCAAGGTCGTCGCCAGCATGCCCACCAGCCGTTCTATCTCCTCCGTCAGCGTGACGGGCTCGGCGAGATGACGCTCGACCGAAAGCGGCGCGACGGGAAGACGCGGTGAGATCGCCTCGTCGAGACGGCCAAGCGCCTGGTCGAGGCGCTGGAGCAGCAGGGCACCGAAGCGGCGGGCGAGCGGCGCGCGCGGTGCCGCCATGACGGCACCCGCCGTGCGCAGCCCCACGCTTTCCAGGCTGGTCCGGGTTTCCGGCGCTATGCGAAGGGCGGCCAGCGGCAAGGGGGCGAGCAAGGCTTCCTCCTCGCCTGATGGAACGATGCGGTCGCCGCAAAAGCGGGCCGCCGCCCAGGCTGCCCCGGGCGTGCCGGCAAGCCCGGCGCGGACGTCGAAACCCTGCTGGAAGAAGCGCGACAGGATTTCGTCCAGCATGGCGCGTTCGCCGCCGAACAGATGGGTGCAGCCGGTGACGTCGAGGAACAGGCCGTCGATGCCGTCCAGCGCCACCAGCGGCGTGTAGCGGTCGCACCAGTCGGCAAGGCCCTCGAGCAGGCGCCGGTCGGCCTCCGGATCGGCTTCGACGATGTCGATCGACGGATGCATGGCGCGCGCGTCGGCAATCCCCATGTCGCGCTTCAGGTGCAGCGCCTCAGCCCGCGCGTCGAGGGCCGAGATGCGCTGCGCGTTGCCCTGGCGATGGCTGATCACGAGCGGTGGATGAGATGGCTGCGGATGATCCGGCGGCCGGGAACGCCAGGATTTCCCCAGACGCTGCCGCAGGATCCTTTCTGTCGCGAGATAGGGAAACCACAGGGACAGGATTCTCTGCCCATTCGTTGCTTGCCCTGCGTCTTTCCTCGCCCCTTCTTTCGTCGAATCTGCGTTCATCGGGGTTCCACTCCAGTGTGAATTGTCCAGGCAGGGCCGTGCGGCTCTTGCCGATGCTGATGGTGAAGGCCGGGTGGCCGATCGAGCCGGCGAGCGGCCCGGCGACTGTTTCGCGCGGCACGGCCGGCGCCGACGCGACAATCAGACGAACAGGCGCCGCCGTCGGTTCGGGCTCGGCCGCTTGCCGCAGCAGGAACACCGGCCGGCCGGCACCTTGCGCCCGCGCATGCAGGCGGCGTGTCGCGGTCAGGTCCAGCCGCTGCGGATTGCCGCGGATCTCCAGGATGACGGCTGCAAGCGCGGTCATGCGGGCCGCCTCCTCGGCGATCCACAGCGCATCGACAAGCCTGGGCGCCTCGGAAAACAGCAATTGCTGGGGCTCGATGCCGAACGAGGCATGCAGCCCCCTGGCATAGGGAAAGCCGGCCTCATGGAAAATTTCCGATGTCCCGATCCACAGGATGGGCAGCCCCTGCGCCTGGTTGAGGATCAGGCTGACGATCGACAGAGCGAAACCGGCGACGGCGCCCGCATCGCGGGTTTCCAGGCCATGGATTTCGGTCAGGGCGGCTTTCGGCAGGCCGCCGCTGAGCGCGGCATCGAGCCGCTCGACGCCGATGGGCAGGAAAGCGTCCGGCAAGGCCGCGGCAAGCCCGCGCCGGACGATCGTCAGATCGCTGCCGGCGTCAGCATCAAGGGGCGCTCCAGCCGGCGCCTGCAGGCGCTCGGGCAGCGTTCCCTCGATCTTCGCGATCTGGCGGCGCAGGGCAAAAACAGTCTCCCGCGCCACGGCGGTCATCGCCATGACGGTCAGCTTTCACTCACGATTGTTCCTGTTATGTTCCTATAGATTCCAGAGGGGATCGGAAGAGTCAAGCAGGCTTATCAAGGAATTTATTCCTCTTCTTGCGCGACACCGGCGTACAGGCGTCATTTGCCTCGACCAGCGCGAACGCCTATATGCCGGGATCAAAGGACAAAGCATGGCCCGCATCTACAAGACCCGCACCTGGCATGGTGAACTTGCGCCCTCGATGGAGGAATTGGAGTTCCTGGCCCTGGAGGCCTACGCCCACCTGCCGGAGGATTTTCGCAAGCTGACCGGCGAGATCGTCATCCAGATCGCCGAATTCCCGACCGACGAGATCATGGACGACCTGTCGCTGGAAACGCCGTTCGACCTGCTCGGCCTGTTCGAGGGGCGCGGCATCGCCGAACGCTGGAACCCGCAGACAGGCGAAGGCCCGAACCGCATCACGCTCTACCGCCGCGCCATGCTCGACTACTGGGCCGAAAACGAGGAAACGCTGGGCGACATCGTCACCCACGTACTGGTCCACGAGATCGGCCACCATTTCGGCCTGTCGGACGATGATATGGAGAAGATCGAAGAGGCGGCTGAATAGCCCGTACCTTCGTCTTCCTGCTCTATGCCGCTTCGCTTCTTGCTTCGCCCTAGGTGACGAAGAGAGAGGTTACCGCGCTTCCCTTCTCAGTCGATATCCCTAACCATGTTGGTCTCAGCATGGTCGGTGAGCCGCCGCTATGGTCATCGATTGGCCGGATCACCGCCTTGCGCAATTATACAAGTTTTGATATAAATCCACCAATGCCAGTAACAAAGCGCTTAGAGTTTCTCGGAGATTCTCTTGCCCAGCTCCGGGATTTTCCAGAGGCGGCACGCAAGGAAACGGGCGTTCAGCTGCATAAGGTGCAGCTCGGACTGGAGCCAAGCGACTGGAAGCCGATGACGACGGTCGGCCCAGGTGTGCGGGAAATCCGCGTCCGCGACGCCACCGGCGCGTTCCGGGTGCTTTACGTCGCGAGCATAGGCGACGCTGTCTATGTGCTGCACGCCTTCCAGAAGAAGACGCAACAGACAGTGAAACGAAACTTGGATCTTGCCGCATCCCGGTTCAGACAAATCTAGTGGAGGTAAGTACGATGAACCGCCAGAGTTTTGAAAACGTGTGGGACGCGCTGGAGGAGACTCCGGCCGAGTCCGCCAACATGACCATGCGCTCCAACTTGCTGATCGCTATCGAACAGCGGGTGCGGAGTTGGGACGTTACCCAGGCCGAAGCAGCCAACCGGCTCGGGATTACCCAGCCACGCCTTAGCGACCTCCTGCGGGGCAGGATCACGAATTTCAGTCTGGATACGTTGATCAATCTTGCCGCGCTGGCCGGACTTACCGTGCGTCTTGATATTGTCGAGGCCGCCTGATGCTCTCCTTGCCAGCGGCTACCAGTCGCTGAGCTTCGTATCCGGCCCGTATTCCTGGCCATCGACATCCTTCACCACGGCCTGGCCGCAGCGCATGGTCTTGGTCTTCTTGTCGTAGGCGTAGGTCGGCGAGCCGAACAGGTGCCAGCCCTTGTTCAGCGCCGCCGTCACCTTATGGCAGAAGCTGGCGTCGTCCGGGGCGGTGAGAAAGCGGTAGAGTTTCATCGTTCAATTCCTGTCGTGTATCCCAAATCGGCGAATATCATGCGCCGATGGCGGCCGCTTTCGCCAGAAGTTTCTCGGCTTGCGCCAAGTGCAACCGCTCGACCATCCTGCCATTCAGCGCGATGACCCCCTTGCCACTGTTTTGCGCAAGCGCGAAGGCATCCTTCACCGCGCGCGCCTCGGCCAGCGCCTGCGCCGACGGAGCGAAGGCACGGTTGGCCGCCTCGACCTGCGATGGATGGATCAGCGTCTTGCCGTCGAAGCCCATGGCGGCTGCCTGCGTGCACTCACGCGCGAACGCATCCGGGTCGCGGAACTCGTTGAACACCCCATCGAGCATGTCGATCCCGCCGGCGCGTGCCGCCAGCAGCATCTGCATCAGCCATGGCAGCAGATAGGCGCGATCCGGCGTCGCCAGCACGCCGGTATCCTTGATCAGGTCATTCGTTCCGGCGATGAAACAATCCAGGCGTGAGGCGGGGTCGCGGCCGAGTTCGGCGATGGCGCCGATGTTGAGCATGGCCTTGGGCGTCTCGATCATCGCCCATAGTTTCACGCTGTCCGGGGCAAAATTATCGTCCAGCACATCGCCGACTTCGAGCACGTCACGCGGCGTGTCGACCTTCGGCAGCAGGATGCCGTCCGGCTCCGCCTTGGCCACGGCCGCAAGATCGTCAGTGCCCCATTCGCTGGACAGCGCATTGACGCGCACCACCATCTCGCGTCGCCGGCCATTGGCATCAGGGCGGTTGGCGAAAATGCCGGCCAGTTTTTCGCGCGCGGCGATCTTGTCGGCAGGGGCGACGGCGTCCTCGAGGTCGATGATGACGGCGTCGCAGGCAAGCTGCGCGATCTTGGCCAGCGCCTTGTCGTTGGAGGCCGGGACATAGAGCACGGAGCGGCGCGGGCGGTAGATTTCGGTCATGCCAAATCTATGCCGTGTGTGATTGGTCGAGGCAAGCCGCCAGCTCTGCACGAAAACTGCACGCGCCTGCCGAAAACCTCCTCCGATCCGCCGCATCGCTTTCCTGCAGGCCTGCGAGACAGGCGGCATGCACAAGCGAGCAAAACCCCGTCTGCCTTACCGGCTGCGCAGCGAAGGCTGGTGGCTGGTCGACCCGCAACGCGCCAACCCCGCTGCAATTCCCATCCCATTTGTCCGCAAGAGCCCGCCGCCATGGCGAAGGAACGCCATCAGGAAGATCAGGCCGTGACCTCTTTCTTCCGCGCCGCGCCAAGCTATTGCAGCCGCTTCGGCGTCGCCGTGCTGCTGGTCGCGCTCGCCGATTTCCTGTTCTACGGCCAGCCCGCCGGGATCACGGTTTTGCTGTTCGCCACGCTGATTGCCGCCACGGTGATTGCCGTGCATCCCGCCGCCTTCAGCGACGGCAAGGTGTGGCTCAAGTCGGCCGCCTTGCTTGTCGCGCTGTCGCCGCTCGCCGAGACTGTCAGTCCCTTGTCCGTCTCGATCGCCCTTGCCGCGCTGGTGGCGTTCGCGCTTTCGCTGAGCGGCCGGCCGCGACACCGCACGGCGCGCATTGCCGGCCAGATCGTGCTGTTCGGACTGGCGGCGCCGTTCCGGTTCCTCGGCGATTTTCTCCAGTGGCGAAGAGCGGCGCGGCGGTTCGGCGGACATCGCATAAGGCTGGCGGCAATCGCGGTCTGGGTAATGCCGCTGACGCTGGGCGCGGTCTTCGTCGCCCTTTTCGGTGCCGCCAATCCGGTCATCGAAGACTGGCTGTCGCTGATCGACGTCTTCAAGCTGCTCGACCTGATCCAGCTGACGCGGATTGCCTTCTGGCTATTCGTGCTTGCCGGCGTCTGGGCCTTTCTGCGGCCACGCCTGCCGCGCTTTCAGCGCCGCATCGCCAGGCCAAATCACCCTCCTGCCGATGCCCAGCCAGCGGCCGACAGGCACGCCGTCGAGGATATCGTCTTCGGCAAGGCCGCCATCCTGCGCGCGTTGATCGTCTTCAACATTCTGTTTGCGCTGCAGAGCGGGCTCGACGCCACCTATCTGTGGGGCGGGGTCGCGCTTCCCGATGGTTTGAGCTACGCCGCCTACGCGCATCGCGGCGCCTATCTCTTGATCGCCACCGCGCTGCTGGCCGCCGGTTTTGTCCTTGCGGCGCTGAGGCCCGGCAGCGAAACATCGGCCGACCCGCTCATCCGTCGGCTGGTCTATGCCTGGGTGGCGCAGAACATCATGCTGGTCGTCTCGTCGATCCTGCGGCTCGACCTCTATGTCGGCATCTATGCGCTGACCTACTGGCGCGTCGCCACTTTCGTCTGGATGGGACTGGTGGCGGCCGGCCTTGCGCTGATCATCGCCCGTATCGCGCTCGGAAAATCCAGTGAATGGCTGCTCTCCGCCAATCTTCTGACGTTATCCCTAACGCTTTATGCCTGCTCTTTCATCAACTTCGCAGCCATGATCGCCACCTATAATGTCGACCATTCCCTCGAAATGAGCGGCCAAGGCATCCCGCTCGACGCCTGGTATCTCCGCTCGCTCGGGCCGGACGCGTTTCCAGCGCTCGATCGCATCTTCGATCGTCAGCGCGGGACGGCCAATGCCGGTGCCGTCGGCGAACTGGCAAGGTTGCGCGGTGTCGATGAAGGCTGGTATCGCAGCCTGCAGGAAAACTGGCGAAGCTGGAGCTTCCGCGACTGGCGCCTGCTTCGCTATCTCGACAACAGGCGGCCTATTGTTCCCAGCGTCGCAGAACCCGTGCCGGATCGCTAATCCATGCCGCATCACATCCTCGTCGCCGACGACGACCCGCATATCCGCGAAGTGATCTGCTTCGCGCTGGAAAAGGCCGGCATGAAAACGGCTGCCGTCTCCGATGGCGCCGCCGCCCTGCAGGCAATCGAACGAAGCACACCCGACCTTGTCGTGCTCGACATCGGCATGCCGGAGATGGACGGGCTGGAGGTCTGCCGGCGGCTGCGTCACACATCAGACGTGCCGGTGTTGTTCCTGTCCGCGCGCGACGAGGAGATCGACCGCATCCTCGGGCTCGAAATGGGTGGCGACGACTATGTCACCAAACCGTTCAGCCCGCGCGAACTCGTCGCCCGTGTCAACGTCATCCTGCGCCGCGCCCGTCCGGCGGCGCCGGAACCGGCCGACGACAGGCAGTTCGCGCAGGGAAAGCTCACCCTGGCGCCGGCCAGCCACGCGGCCGCCTTCGACGGCAAGCCGCTCGTCCTGACGGCGATCGAGTTCTCGATCCTGAAAGGGTTTCTGGCGCGGCCCACCCATGTGCTCGACCGCGAGGCGGTGATGGCCAATGCCTATGCCGGCAAGATCCATGTCGCCGACCGCACCGTCGACAGCCATATCCGTAATATCCGGGCCAAGCTGGCGGCCGTGGGGTGCCCGGAGGTCATCGAGACCGTGCACGGCGTCGGCTTTCGGCTCGGCCGATGCGGCTGACGACATCAAGCAAGTCGATTGGCAGCAAATGGATCGGCCGCAAATGGCGGCCGCGCCTCGCCACGGTCGTCGTCGCCATCCTGATCCTGGTGATGTCCCTGCCGCTGGTCGGCCTGTTCTTCTTCCGCCTCTACGAGAATCAGCTGATCCGCCAGACCGAGGCGGAACTGATCGCACAGGGCGCGGCCATCGCCGCCATCTATGCGCAGGAGGTCCGCGACGCCGGCATTTCACCGGAAAAGCTTGGCGTGGCGATGCCGCCAGCCAATGGCTATGCGAGCCGAGGCGCCAATCTCGATTCGCCCTATCGGCCGATCGAGCCGCGGCTCGATCTCGCCTCGGACTACGTGCTTGCGACCCGGCCGGCGGGGATCCCCACCACGGTCGATCCCGCTTTCGCCACGATCGGCGCGCGGCTGGCGGGCATTCTCGACGCGACGCAGAAGACCACACTGGCCGGCTTCCGGCTGCTCGATCCCCAGGGTGTGGTGATTGCCGGGCGCGACGAGACCGGGCAGTCGCTTGCCGGGGTCGAGGAGGTGCGCGCAGCACTTGCCGGACGCTATGCCAGCGCGCTCAGGCTGCGCATCCCCAACCAGCCGGCGCCGCCGCTCTATTCGGTCAGCCGCGGCACCAAGGTGCGCGTCTTCGTCGCTTTGCCGGTGGCCGTCGACGGCAAGGTCGCCGGCGTGGTCTATGTCTCGCGGACGCCCAACAACATCATAAAACATCTCTATGGCGAACGCGGCAAGGTGACGGCGGCGGCGATCGCCATTCTCGGCGGCACGCTGCTCATCGGCCTCGTCTTCCTGCGCACCGTCAGCCGGCCGATCTACGCGCTCATCGACCGCACCCAGCGCATCGCCGCCGGCGAGCGCGACGCGATCCGGCCTCTCGACCACCATGGCACGCGAGAAATGGCGGAGCTTTCCGCCGCCTTTCTCGACATGGCCGAAAAACTGCAGGCGCGCTCGGACGCCATCCAGACCTTCGCCACCCATGTCTCGCATGAACTCAAATCGCCGCTGACGGCGATCCAGGGCGCGGCCGAACTGCTGCGCGATTCAGGCAGCGCGATGGACGATGACGAGCGGCGGCGCTTCTCCGACAATATCGTCACCGATGCATGGCGGCTCAACCTTTTGGTCCGGCGGCTGCTCGACCTGGCGCGGGCCGAAAACCTCGCACCCAGCGGCGAGAGCACCTCGGTCGGCGCGGCGCTGGCCCTGCTTCCCGTCGACACCAGGCTGGCGGTTGAAGTCAAGGCCGGTGGCGACCTGGCCTTGCGCATCTCGGCCGAGAACGCGGCGATCGTGCTTGCCAATCTCATCGACAATTCCGCCAGGCACGGCGCGACGCTGGTTTCGATCACCGCCGCAAGCGCCGGCGGCAAGGCGACCGTGCTGGTCGGCGACGACGGCGCCGGCATCTCGCCAAGCAACCAAGCGCGCATCTTCGAGCCGTTCTTCACCACGCGACGCGATACGGGCGGCACCGGCATGGGGCTTGGCATCGTGCTGGCCCTCCTGAAAGCGCATGATGGTACGATCCGGCTGGTTGACTCCGAGCGCGGCACGCGCTTCGAGATCACTTTGCCGGTCGCGTAGATTGCGAACGGCGGATCGGAGAAAAAAGTGCGCTACGACATCGTCATCATCGGCGGGGCCATCGTCGGGTCCTCGATCGCCTACTATCTGCGCGAGGAAGGGTTTTCCGGCTCGATCGCGCTGATCGAGCGCGACCCGCAATTCGCCCATGCGGCGACGACGCTGTCCATGGCCTCGATCCGCCAGCAATTCTCCATTCCGCAAAACATCCGCCTGTCGCAGTTCACGCTGAAACTGTTTCGGCGGCTGAAGGAAGAATTCGGCACCGACGCCGATATCGGTTTTCGCGAGGGCGGCTACCTCATCCTTGCCGGCGAGGCCGGGCTGCCGATCCTGAAAGCCAACCACGAAGCGCAGGTCGCCGAGGGCGCCGACATCCTGCTCGAGGACGCCGACCAGCTGACGCGCCGCTTCCCCTGGCTGTCGGCCGAAGGCATCACCGCCGGCGCCTATGGCCGGACCGGCGAGGGCTGGTTCGACGCGCATGCGATGCTGATGCTGTTTCGCAAGGCGCTGCGGCAGAAGAAGATCGACTTCATCAGCGCGTCGGTCACCGGCGTCGAGCGGCAGGGTGACCGCGTCACCGGCGTCAGCCTCGACAATGGCGATCGGCTCGAGGCCGGCACCGTCATCAATGCCGCCGGGCCGAATGCTGGCAAGGTCGCCGCCCTTGCCCAGCTTTCGCTGCCGGTCGAGCCGCGCAAGCGCAACGTCTTCGTGTTCGACGCGCGGGACAAATTCACTGACATGCCATTACTGGTCGATCCCTCCGGCATCTATGTCAGGCCGGAAGGCTCGGTCTACCTCACCGGCGGCGCCGAGCCGGAAGAGGGCGACGGCCCGGCCGACCCCGGGGACTTCGACGTCGACTGGCCGCTGTTCGAAGAGGTGATCTGGCCGGTGCTGGCAACCCGCATCCCGGCCTTCGAGGCGATCAAGGCGACGCGCGCCTGGGCCGGGCACTACGACTACAACACGCTGGACCAGAACGCCGTGATCGGCCCGCACCCGCAAGTGACGAATTTCCTGTTCGCCAACGGTTTCTCCGGCCATGGCCTGCAACAGGCGCCGGCGGTCGGCAAGGCGCTGGCCGAACTGATCGTGCATGGCGGCTACCGGACGATCGACTGCTCGGCATTTGGCTACGCGCGCGTCGCCGAAGGGCGGGCCTTCCGGGAATTGAATGTGATTTGAGGTCAGGGGCTGCCTCGCGGGTTTGCCAGGCGCTCAGTTTCTTCGTCATTCCAGGGCGGAGCAGGAGCGAAGCGACGTCGCGGAGACCCTGGAATCCATGCCGTTACCGTTGTCGTAGTGTTCTAACGGCGCAGAACGAAGGGGGTGCCGATTGGCGCGTATTGTCGCGACAAGTCGACGTCGCGGCATGGATTCTAGGGTCTGCGCGACGTCGCTGCGCTCCTTGCTTCGCCCTAGAATGACGAAGTCTGGGCGTCAACCTTGAGCGCGTTGCCCAGCGCATTGCCTCCGGCCGTGTTGTCGAAGATTCCCCAGACCTCGGCACCCGAAGCGGCCGCCGCCTCGACTTGCCGGCTGAATCGGTCGAGGCTTTCAGCATCGTAGTCGGAGTAGTAGACGCGCGGCGCGCCGTGCCAGCGGAAATAGGCGATGCCGGGCCAGCCGCCCGGCATCGCCGCAGGTGGCACCGGAGCGGGATCGGCGGCAACGCGCGCGATCCGGCGATCGGCCAGAAGCGCTTCAGCCTCTGCTTCGAACCAGCTGGGATGGCGCGGCTCGCAGACCAGCCTAGTTTCGGTTCGGGTGCCCACCATGTCGAAGAAAGCGCTCGCGACATCGGGCTCGAAGGGCAGGCTCGGCGGCAGCTGCACCAGAAGCACGCTGAGCTTTGCGCCGAGACCTTCGACCTCCTGGAGAAAGCTTTGCAAAATTTCGTTGCAGTCCACGAGACGGCGCTCATGGGTGATCGCCTTCGGCATCTTGACGGCGAAGCGGAAGTGCTGCGGCACGGCGTGTGCCCAGCGTTCGTAAGTCTCGCGACGGTGCGGCTTGTAGAAGGACGTGTCGATCTCGACGATCGGAAAGTGCCGGGCGTAGCGTTCGAGATGCGATCCGGGTTGCGGGAAATTATTCTTGTATCGTGTCGGAATGCCCCAGCCAGCCGTGCCTATGAAACATGCCTGTTTTCCCATGCATGGGATGTGGACCAGAACAGGCGTGGGTCAAGGCGTGCGGAGGGGCGTGACGTCGCTCCGCACGCCGATCAGGCCGCAGCCAGCCTTCCAGCCTCGACATGCGCCTGCAGCCAGGCCAGCACCCGGGCCCAGTCCTCGGCATGTTCAGCCGCCGCCTCTTGCCGCCCGCCAAAGCCGCCATGGCAGATGGTGACGCGCGTGCCGTCGGCGATAGGCTCCAGCAGCCAGGCGACCCTGGTTTGCCGCCGGCCAAGCGTGGGATGGTCCCAGCCATGGGCCCACGTCTGCACGATCCGGCGCGGTGTTTCGATTTCGAGGAATTCGCCGCCGGCCGGCAGGTCCCTACCGCCGGCCGTGCGCACGACAACAGTCCAGCGGCCGCCGACGCGAAGGTCGGCCGACCAGTCGACCATCCGGTAGGTATCGGCTGACCCCCACCATTGCTCGGCTTCCTTGCCGACCAGCGCCTTGAAGACGCGTTCGGGAGGCGCGCCGATCTCGGCCGATGCCATGATCGTCTCGCCATTGGTCATGCTCCGCACCCTGAGAGCGTGCATCATCGATGCCTCCACGTGAAATTTGTTCCGCTAGCGAAACGAGTTCAAGCTTTCGATGGCGGACGCTCGAATCCCTTGCCGGTCTCGAGCAGGCTCTTCAGGCTGGCCAGCACCAGCGGCCAGCCTTTGGCGACATTGCCGATCAGCCTGTGCGGGCCGTCCGCCTCATGGGTGACGGCAAGTTTCATCAGCTCGCCGTCGGGCTCGATGGTGAAGGTGCAGCGCGTGTAGCCGTCTTGCCTGATCTCGGGCATCCATTCATTGCGCCATTTGATGACCAGGCGTCGTGGCGGGTCGATCTCGAGAATCTCGCCACTGTCGGCGACACGGCCGTCCGGGAAGATCAGCTTCCAGCTGGAGCCCACTTTCCAATCGCTCTCCTGATAGGAGCAGAGGAAAAACTGCCGGTTGAACTCCGGGTCGGTCAACGCCTCCCAGAGTTTCTCCGGCGTGGTGCGGATATAGGTCACGTAAACGAAGCTGTTGCTCATCAGTCTTCCCTTTCGAGGCGTTTCTTCAGATCACTCAATGCATCAAGCCGGTGGCGCTCGAATTTGCCGATCCAGCGTTCGGCGATCTCATTGATCGGAACCGGGTTGAGGTAGTGCTCCTTCCCTCGGCCCCGGCGGATGGTGGTGACGAGGTTCGCCTCTTCCAGGATCGCCAGGTGCTTGGTCACCGCCTGGCGGGTCATGGCCATCTCCGCGCACAGCGCATTGAGCGTCTGTCCGTTCCTGGCATGCAGGCTGTCCAGCAATTGCCGGCGTGTCGGGTCGGCCAGGGCGCGAAAGACGGCATCCATGCTCATGGCTTTAATATGCAACCATTTGGTTGCATGTCAAGCGACAAGGTCGCTCACCGTTGACGATGGATGGATCACAGAGGAAAAGTCAGCGCTGGCGGGAGATCCAGAAGGCGTCGGGCATGCGCTTCATGCCGATGCGTTCATAGAATCCGACAGCGTCGGGCATGGAAATCAGGCTGATGGCGACCGACGGTCCGAGCTGCCGGGCCACCTCGTCCATCAGTCCCTTGCCGATGCCCAGGCCTTGCGCCTTGGCCGAAACGGCAAGATCGCTGATGTAGCAGACCCAGGAAAAGTCGGTCAGGCAGCGGGCAACGCCAATCAGCGGCCTGCCTCCCATGTCGAGACCGGCCATGTCGAGACCGGCCCTGTCGAGGTGGGCCATGTCGAGACGGTCGGTCACGATCAGGTTGGCGCCCTCCAGCATCGCCTTCAGTCTTGCCTCGTCGTCGACGGGCCGGGCTTCGCCGAGACCGGATTCCACCAGCACGCGGCGGAATTCGGGAATGCCGAGCGCCGGTTCATGCGCATAGAGAACGTGGGAGTTTTCCACCATTGGACCAGACTGCACCATCGGGCGGTGAATTCGAAGCTGTTTTGCGCAGCGCCCTTGTGGCGGCGCGCACGAACAGTTGCCTTTTATTTGCCCGCGGCTTTGTGTAAACCGGGGCTCAGCAAATCCCCCCGCAACGAAAACACGGGCCAAAGCCATGGAAAAATTCACCAAGCTCACCGGCGTCGCCGCTCCCATGTCGATCGTCAATGTCGACACCGACATGATCATCCCGAAGGATTATCTCAAGACGATCAAGCGCACCGGGCTTGGCACCGGCCTGTTCGCCGAGATGCGCTACAAGGACGACGGCTCCGAAAATCCGGATTTCGTGCTCAACAAGCCCGCTTACCGCAAGGCGCAGATTCTGGTTGCCGGCGACAATTTCGGCTGCGGCTCGAGCAGGGAACACGCGCCATGGGCGCTGCTCGATTTCGGCATACGCTGCGTCATCTCGACCTCGTTCGCCGACATCTTCTACAACAACTGCTTCAAGAACGGCGTGCTGCCGATCACCGTCAGCCCCGAGGACCTGGAGAAGCTGATGGACGACGCATCGCGCGGCTCCAACGCCACCCTGTCGGTCGATCTCGAAGCCAAGGAAATCCGTGGCCCGGACGGCGGCGTGGTCACCTTCGACCTCGACGACTTCAAGCGGCACTGCCTGCTCAATGGGCTCGACGATATCGGCCTGACCATGGAAAAGGCAGGCGCCATCGCCTCGTTCGAGAAGAAGAACGCCGAACTGCGCCCCTGGGCCTGAGCGGCCGCCAGGACCGGCCCTTTCCGGGCCGGGTCGAGGGAGGGACAGTCATGAGACATCAGCTTCTTGCCGGCGTTTGCGGGCTGGCCTTGTTGCTGGCGCCCGCCGCGAGCGGGCTCGCGCAGACCCAGACGCCCGCCGCGCAACAGGCGCCGGCGGTGGAAAAGCCGGCCACCGATCAGGATGCGGGAGCCAACGCCGCCGACGCCGCCGATGACGACAAACAGGCGCCGGTGCCGTTCGAAGGCGGCCACCTCACCATCACGCAGCCGGAGCAGGACGGCGAGAAGGTGCTTGCTTATGACGGTAAGCAGCTGGCCAGCAATTACGATCTCTTCTTCGACAAGATTGTGGAGGTTGGCGGCATCAAGGTGGCCCTGTTCGATGTTGGCGATGGCGGCAATCAATGCGGCCCGGCGACGGTGATCGTCTGGAAGCCGGAAGGCGGCGCCATCCAGAGCACCAAGGTCGAGCAGGACGAGTGCGGAGCGCCGCCCGCGGGAGTGTCCGACAACGCCATCTATTTCGTGCCCTATCTCCTGCCGGGGGACCAGAAGCCGGCCCTGCAGTGGTCGCCGACGGATGGGCTGACGATTTCGGGCAATCTCACCTACATGCCCGAACCCGGCACCGACTGGAAAGACATCGATCCGGAAAAGTACCAGAACATCATCGACGCCTTCCACAATGAGGCTGTCTACAAGGAAGCCGAAAAGCTGCTCGGCAAGGACATGCCCGATATGGCGACCAGCCTGCTGGTCGGCGGCGGCACGGAAAAGACCGCGTCCGGCGCCTTCTTCGCCAGCGGCTGCGTGCCGCATGATTGCGGCGGCAATGACGGTTTCATGGCCGTCGACCCGGCCAAGCACCAGCTCTATTTCGCCCGCCGCGGCGACAATGGCCAACCGAACGCCTGGCCGGCGCTGGCGACATGGCCGGCCGATGTGAAGGAAGCGCTGGACAAGGCGCTGGGGTCGGCGAACTAGCGCTGTCGCCAAGCGCGACGGTCTTCCGTCGCCATTTCCCGACGGAGGCTACGATGCAGAATCAGCGACAAGTGACAGCAGCCGGGCTGCTTCTCGGTGGCGGCTTGCTGACACCGACCCTCGCCCGGGCGGCTGCTCGGCTCAACCACTGGCGGGACGGTTCGCGGCGACATTGAGCGCGGGCGATATCGACGCCTTCTCCGAACTGTTCGCCGACACCTATGTGAATCATCAACAGAGCGCCGCGGCACCGCCGCCGGCCAATGTCAGTCCGAAACAGGCGATGGTCGCTTTCTTCAAGGCGCGGCTGACGGCAATGCCGGATCTCAAAGTCGTCACGGAAGTCGTGGTCGCCGACAAGGACCATGTGGCCGCGAGCTTCGTCTACAGCGGCACACAAGGTGTCTATTTCGGTGTCGCACCGACCGGCCGGACGCTGCACTTCACCTCCTGCGACATTTTTTCGGGTGGAAGACGGTCGCATCATCGGCATTGGGCATGGGTGATATCGCAGGCGTCCTGGCGCAACTGCGAGCCTGATTCATCACCGGCTCACCGTTGTGAGCCCGCCATCGGACCAGTCGGACGACCTCCATGCAACTCCGACGGACAAGCTTATTTCGCTTCGAGGCTGAGCGCTTTCTTGCGGTCGGCCTCGGCGCGTTTGTGGTTTCCCTTGGCTTCCCATGCTTGGCTTCGCGCTTGATAAGCGGCAGCGAAATTCGGCTTCATCCTTATTGCTTGGTTCAGATCGGCAATGGCGCCATCATAGTTCGATTGGCGAACGCCGATCGCTCCTCGGCCGAAGTAACCGAAAACGTTATTGCGATCGAGGCTGAGCACAGTCTCGAAATCGGCAAGTGCTGCTGCGTCTTCTCGCCGGGCCATTCGGAACATGCCTCGACCGGCATAGCTCCTGGCGTTCGTTGGATCAAGACGGACGGCTTTGTCGTAATCCGCCACCGCTCCGTCATAATCCCCTTGATATTTGAGGTTGCGGCCGCGATCGCCATAGGTCTCGCCAATGTCGGGGTTGATCGCGATCGCAAGGCTGAAATCGGCAATGGCCTGAGCATAATCGCCCTTTATCTCCCAAAGGAAGGCGCGGGCCACATATGCGTCCCGGAATGCAGGGAACAGGAGGATTGCCTTGCCATACTGCGCGATGGCGCCGTCATAGTCATTTTCGTTATCCAGCACCCCTCCCTGCTCGAAAGCCACTCTGGCTGCAGGTGGAATAGTGTAGCCACGATCGGTCAAAGCCTTTAGATTCTTCGGCTCAGGCCCAACGGCACCCGATGCAGCAGCGTCTTTTGCCTTCGCGGCCAGAGCCGTAATGCGCTCGGTCACATAGCTGACATTGTAAGGATCGAATTTTATCGCCTGATCGAAATCGGCAATGGCGCCCTCATAGTCATTCATGTCGACTCGTGCCATGCCGCGCCCGAAGTAACTGGCTGCATTTTTCGGGTCGATCTTAATCGCCACTGAGTAGGCCGCGATCGCCCGCTCGGCGTCGCCCCTGGCGCTCCAAGCCGACGCGGAACAGACAAATGCGTCGCTCGCTTCCGGGTCAATCTTGGCGGCCTGGCTACAATCCGCCAAGGCTCCGTCGCCATCGCCCGACATGGTCTTGGCGATGCCCCGGAAAATCCACGCCGACTCTAGGTTTGGGAGGAGATCGATCACCCGATCATAGTCGGCGATCGCTCGACTGTAGTTGCGTTTTGCGGCCCAGGCCTTGCCGCGACCGAAATAGGCGAACGGGCTATTGGGGTCGAGGGCGATCGCCTTCTCATATTGCCCGATGGCTTGCTCGTATTTTCCGGCACCCGAGAAAGTGTCGCCGTTCTGCACTGCGCTCAGGACGCCCGGGCGAGCCGCCTGAGCCAGCTCCGTTATCTTTGACGCGGGCAGCTTTTCGGTTGGCTTTGCTTTACCCTGGCTGAGTTGCCGGGCCAGGATTTCAACCCCGGCCGCGACGGAGGGTTTCGGCTGTTCCACCCTCGGTGGAGTCAACTGCATGCTTTCGCCGCTTGCAACCTGCTCGTCGCAAGCTCCTGCCCATTTCGGATCGAGTTCGACCGCGTGACGGCAATCCGCCGATGCTCCGGCCTTGTCCCCGTTCGTCGCCCTCGCTCGCCCTCGCGCCAGATAGGCTTCAGCATTGTCGGGATCGAGGCGGATCGCAGTGGCAAGATCGATGAGCGCGCTGTCGGCGCTATATTCCGCGAGACGCGCCTTGGCGCGCTCGATCAGGACTTTCGCAGCTGCCGGGTTCCTGGTCCCTCCCGCAGCCGACTCGGCTGGTTCGGCCGACGCATGGTCGTTGCAGGAACCCGTTCGCCTTGGGTCGAGATCAACGGCGCGCCGGCAGTCCTTGGCGGCGACGGCGTCGTTCCCTCGCGATGCCTCGGCGATCGAGCGGTTGTAGAAGGCGTCGGCATTGTAGGGGTCGCGTTCGATTGCAAAGTTGAACGAGTCTATCGCGTCATTGAGATTTCCACGCGCCTGTTGCTCCAGGCCCCGCTTGAGCGTCGAGGCCACGATCTCGGAATGATCCACCTTCTTGGGGTATGGCTGAAACGGCTCATACGTTGGAGGCTCGGCAGGCTTCGCCGCTTGCATCGCGGCTGGGTTGGAGGTGTCGGCGGTCTCGGGACCCTGATTGTCCTCCGTGTCTGGTGCCTGCAGTACGGGTTGCCCCTTCGCCCTGCGCTTGTCGAGCTGGACGCGAAGCCTTTCGTTGCGGTAGCCCACGTTGGCCGGATCGAGCGCGATTGCCTTATCCAGATCGGCGAGTGCCTTGTTGGGATCGCTCGTCTCCCAGACAAGCGCCCTCTCAAAATACGGTTTTGGATCGTCGGCACTGATGGAAATCGCTTTGTCGAGGTCGGCAAAAGCCTCCTTTGAATTGCCGATTCGAGCCATAGTCATCCCGCGCACGCGATAAGCCTCGGCGTTGGCCGGGTTGCGGCGGACGGCTTCATTCAGATCGGTGAGCGCGCGGGTATAATTCTTCTTTAAGCCCCAGCTCTTGGCGCGATTGAAGTAGAAAGCGGAACTTGTTGGATTGAGCCGGATAGCCTCGTCGAATGCAGCGATGGCGCGGGTATGGTCGCCCTTTTCCTGCCACCCCACTCCAATCGCATTTTGAGCAGAAGCGGGGTTTGAGCCGGGGCCGCCGTCGCGCGGGTCGCCGAGAGCTTTCACGATCAGGTGGCTGCAAGCGCGTCCTTTGCTCACGTCGACGCCAGCTATGTACTTGCAGTCGGCTTCAGCGCGCTTGCGCTCGCCCTTCGCGATCCACGAGCGGACGCGGTCTTGATAAGGCGCGACCGGGTCGGTACGGACGCTCTCCGCTTTGTCATAGTCGGCTTGGGACCGCGCCGCGTCGCCCTTGTCTTCCCATTGGACACCGCGCACGCCATAGGCGATCTCGTTGGCGGGGTCGATGTCGATCGCCTTGTCGCACTCGGCAATAGCGCGATCATGCTCGCCTCCTTTGCCGAGTGCCCTGGCGCGATAGGCGTAGAGGTTGGCGTCGTTCGGCGTGAGCGCGATCGCGCCCGTATAGTCCGCCACGGCTCGGTCGAAGTCCCCCTTGCTCTCCCAGGCAATGGCGCGGTTGGTAAAAGCGCGCACGTAAGTCGGATCGAGCGCTATCACCTCATTCATGTCAGCGATGACATGGTCGATATCATTCTTTTGCGTATAGGCAAGGCCACGCCAGAAATAGGCATTCACGCGCAGATCGGGTATCTCGCTGCTGTCCTCGGCGATGGGCGTGCAGGCGGCGATCTGCTGGTCGGTGCCAACCTTGCCGTCGCTGAAACAGGTGGCGTAATCCATGCCCGCGCCAAGCGCCGTAGAGCCAAGCCCGGCCTGGGCCGCCATCGCTGTCAAGACTACCACCGGCACGCGCGAAAACCGTACCACGAAGGCGCGAGCGAGCGCGACGGTGCGGCTTGACATAATGATTCCTCCCCCCGGAGTGACCGCATCTGCTCTCGCGGATACATATATAGTTCTCTTTTTGTTCCTGAATGCAAGCAGAAATTGTGGCGGCGGTTGACTTTGCCGATTTCCCTTTGTGGCGTCCGGGCACAAGCTGGCCCGTCGAGGCCACAGTTTCTGCACCGCCGATCCATCTGCATTGGCCCATGGCAGGATCGGGTTTTCGCTCCAAAGTAGCTGCAACAATGCGAGGCTCCCCCATGCGCAAGCTCATCTCAACCGGCTCGCCATTCGAAAAGACCGCCGGCTATTCACGCGCCGTGGTGCAGGGCGACTGGTGCTTCGTGTCCGGGACGACCGGCTACGACTACGCCACCATGACGATGCCGGACAGTGTCGAGGCGCAGACGCGCAATTGCCTGGCGACGATCGGCAAGGCGTTGCAGGACGGCGGCTTCGAGATATCCGACGTGGTGCGCGCGCACTACTACATCACCGACCAGGCCTTCGTGGATGTCGTCTTCCCGATCCTTGGCGAGACATTCGGCGACATCAGGCCGGCGGCGACGATGATCGTCTGCCAGCTCAACAAGCCGGAAATGAAGATCGAGATCGAGGTGACGGCGCTGCGGCGTACCGTGTGAGGAGACTTCCGCCATGAAGGTCCGGCGTATCGTGGCCAATATCGAAACGCCGGACGTGGCCGCGGCGAACCGTTTCTACCATGACGTGCTTGGCCTCGACATCCTGATGGATCAGGGCTGGATCGTAACCTACGGTTCCGAGGACATGATGGAGCTGCAGGTCAGCTTCATGACGCAAGGCGGGTCCGGTACGCCGGTGCCGGATCTGTCGATCGAGGTGGACGATGTCGATGCGGCATTCGAAGCCATGAAGGGCGCCGGCTTCGCCGTCGAATACGGACCCGCCGATGAACCCTGGGGCGTGCGGCGCTTCTATGTGCGCGATCCGCTGGGCCGGCTGGTCAACATTCTCTCGCACCGGTGACCGCATCTTCCGCGGCCACTAACTTGGACATGCCGGCGGGACAGCGGCGACAGGTCCTTCGTCCTCCCCTTGCGCTGCAACCGCTTGGCGTTTAGCAAGGCCGCGTCGCACAGCGCCGCGCGCCTCTTTGGCGCGCGAAGGACGCCGTGCAAACCGAAACGCATTCTTTCTAGGACGGCTCACCATGGCAACGAAGCATCTTTTCCTGCTCCCCGGCGACGGCATCGGCCCCGAGGCGATGGCCGAGGTCAAGAAGCTGATCTCGGCCATGAACGCAAAGCTCGGCAGTGGCTTCGTCACCGACGAGGGCCTGGTCGGCGGCTGCGCTCACGATGCGCACGGCGCGGCGATTTCCGACGCCGACATGGAAAAGGCGATGGCTGCGGACGCGGTGCTGTTCGGCGCCGTCGGCGGCCCGAAATGGGATGCCGTGCCTTACGAGGTGCGCCCCGAAGCCGGCCTGCTGCGCCTGCGCAAGGACATGGAGCTGTTCGCCAATCTCAGGCCCGCCATCTGCTATCCAGCGCTGGCCGCGTCGTCCTCGCTGAAGCAGGAAGTCGTCGAAGGCCTCGACATCCTCATCGTGCGTGAGCTGACCGGCGGCGTCTATTTCGGCGAGCCCAAGCAGATCATCGATCTCGGCAACGGCCAGAAGCGCGGCATCGATACCCAGGTCTACGACACGTTCGAGATCGAGCGCATTTCGGGCGTCGCTTTCGAGCTCGCGCGGACCCGTAAGAACCATGTCACCTCGATGGAAAAGCGCAACGTCATGAAGTCGGGCGTGCTGTGGAACGAGGTCGTCACCCAGACCCACAAGGCACGCTATTCCGACGTCAAGCTCGACCACATGCTGGCCGATGCCGGCGGCATGCAGCTGGTGCGCTGGCCAAAGCAGTTCGACGTCATCGTCACCGACAATCTGTTCGGCGACATGCTGTCCGACATCGCCGCCATGCTGACCGGCTCGATCGGCATGCTGCCGTCGGCCTCGCTCGGCGCGCCTGACGCCAAGACCAAGAAGCGCAAGGCGCTGTACGAGCCGGTGCACGGTTCGGCACCCGACATTGCCGGCAAGGGCATCGCCAACCCGATCGCCATGATCGCCTCCTTCGCCATGTGCCTGCGCTATTCCTTTGGCATGGTCGACGAAGCCGACAAGCTTGAAGGCGCTATCGCCGCCGTGCTCGACCAGGGCCTGCGCACCAAGGATATTTTCTCACCCGGCATGACCGAGGTCGGCACGGTCGAAATGGGCGACGCGATCATCGCCAAGTTCCTGGGATAATCAGCGGATCTCGCCGGCAAGCTGCCGCAGCAGACCGACGAGCCGCGCCTCGTCCACCGGCTCGAAAAACGCTGAGTCGGCGGCCTCGACGGCGACGATCGCTTGCTGGGCGGCCGCCGCCCCGGCGGCGGTGACGCGGATCACCTTGGCCCGGGAGTCCCGGGAATCGGCTTCGCGTGCGATCAAACCCTTGGCCTCCAGCCGGGCGACGACGTCAGAGGTCATCTTCACCTCCGTGCCGGCCTGGGCGGCGAGCTGCACCTGGTTGGGCGGTTCGCCATTGCGGCCAAGCCACATCGCCGAGGCGAGCAGCACGAACTGGACATGCGTCAGGTCGAGCGGCGCCAGCGCCGCCGTCATGACGCGCTGCCAGCGCATGGTGGTTCGCCAGAGCAGCAAGCCGGGGCTCTCCGACGGCCCGCCCTTGAAGCGCGTGTCGAGTTCAGCCATGGTTCGCCAACGCCTCCGCCTGCTCGAACAACTTGGCCATCGACACGTCGAAATCGCCACTGATCTGGGGCCCGAGTTCCGGGCCGACCTCGGCGGCCGAAGGACCTGAGATATCGAGCCGGTGCGTCACCTGCGTGCCGCCTTCGACAGGCACCAGAGTGTGCCGGAACAGCAGCTTGGTGTCGCCGAACGAAGTTTCATCGGCATAGGTCACGTTTTCGACGAGATCGACGATGGTCGATTCGAACGTGTCCTGACCGACCGGCGTCACCGAGACGCGGGTGCCCTTGGCGAATGGCCCATGCAGCACGAAGGTATCGGAGCCTTCATAAGTCAGGCGGCCTTCATGCAAGGCCTTGAGCGCGTTCCAGATGGCTTGCGCAGGAAGGGGGGAAGTCGCGGTGTATTCATTGGTCCACATCGTCTTGCTCCATTCACCTATTTAATCTGCACACAGACTATCTGTGCACGGATTAAATAGCAAGCGGAATCTTCGTCTGTGACGAAGATCGGCTGAACCGTCGTTTTTGGAGTGACTTTTCTCGGGAACTGACCGCTAAACCCTGACTCCAGCAGGCACCGGTCCCCACTGGTTTTCACGCGCCTGGGTCGGGATCAGCGCGAAGACCAGGATGATCAGGCTGCCGATGCTGGGGATCAGGATCACCAGATAGAGCCAGCCCGACAGGCCGATATCGTGCAGCCGGCGCACGGTCATGCCGAGGCCGGGCAGGAGCGTCGCCAAGAGGAAGGTGCCGCAGAGGCCGACCGTCACCGCCGCCGAGACATCTGTGTCGAAATTGCCCATTTCGATATCGGTGAAGATGCCGATGCCGCCGACGATCAGCAGGCAGACCACCCAAAACAGGCAATAGCCCCAATATTCCTTGCGGCGGGCGCGGCCGGCGAAGTTGAAGTAGTTCTGCGTCAGTCCACGCCAGAAATAGCCCCAGAGATCACTGGGTTCGGCGGTTGCGCTCTCGCTGGATCGGCCGAAATGCTGCGCCTGCGGTGCGCGGGCTGTGGATGCGGTGCCGGCTTGGGCCGGTGCCGCATCTATGCCTGCGCCAACCGTCGAGTTCACGGCCGGACCTGCGGTGGTTTGGCCAGCGATCGAAAAGACGTCGCGCGCCTGGCCGCCGCCCGGCTGGAACTCGACCGCCGTCCCGTTGGGCATGGCGGTTTGCCGGCGCAGGTTCTCGCGGGTGAAAGTGTAGCTGCTGCCGTCGGCTCCGGTGATGAAGCCGAAGCCCTGGTCCTCGTCATAGTGAAGCACTTCACCGCGCATCCGCCCGCCCCTTGTAGCCCGTTCCCTGCCAAGATGTGGCACAGGCCCAAGCCCATGGGCAAGCCGCCCATAGCTATGACAGCCAAGCGTTCCGATGCCTGCCGCGCGTCCCTGGCCGGGCACATCGCCAGACAGCACCGGCCGACACTGGCGTCGGCAAGCTGGGCGGCGATCATCCGGGCCGGCCTGAAGCAGAGCGCGGCCAGTCTGGATTCTTACGAAGGCCGCTTCTTCGCCTTCTTGTTTTTTGGCGGACCGGCGTTGTCGAATTTCGGCTTGCCCGGCTTCTTCGCCCACGGCTTTGCCTCATGCGTGGTGGCCGGACGCTGGTCGACTGAAGCCGGTGCGCGCTTCTCGAATTTGCGCTTCGGCGCGTTCGGGTCGAACGGCGCCTTGCCGCGATGCGGCTTCTTGTCCGGGCTCGGCGGCTGATAGCCGGCCCGCGACAGGTCCGGCGTGCCGTCCAGCCGCTTGACCACGATGTTGCCCTGCAATTTGCGGTCGGGACCGATCGCGGCGAGAAAGCGCTCCGCCCAGTCGGCGGCGATCTGCACGAACGTCTCTTCCGGCTGCATCTTGATGGCGCCGATCTCGCGCTTGGAAATGCTGCCGGCACGGCACAGCATCGGGATCAGCCAGCGCGGCTCGGCATTCTGCCGGCGCCCCACCGACAGCGAGAACCAGACGCTGGCGCCGAAATCGTCGCGACGGCTCGGTGCCTCGTCGCGAGGGCTGAATTTTTCGCCCGCCGCTCTTTCACGCGATGGTGTGAAAGGCGCGACGTCCATGAGATCCTCGGGCGCCGAGCGGCTGGCGCGGCACTGGCGCACGAAGGCGGCCGCCACCTGTTCGGCGCCGTGCCGGCTAAGAAGCGCGTCGATGAATGCACGCTCGTCATCCTTGACCGGTTCGTCGAAAGCCGGGTCGGCAAGAATGCGCTCGTCGTCGCGCCGCATCACGTCGTCGGCCGAGGGCGGGCTCGCCCAGGTCGCCGTCAGCTTGGCGCTTTGCAGCAGCCGCTCGGTGCGCCTGCGGGCGCTGTTAGGCACGATCAGCGCGCTGACGCCCTTGCGCCCGGCACGTCCCGTGCGGCCGCTTCGGTGCAGCAGCGTTTCGGGATTGGTCGGCAGGTCGGCGTGGATCACCAGCTCGAGATTGGGCAGGTCGATGCCGCGCGCCGCGACGTCGGTGGCGATGCAGACTTTCGCGCGGCCGTCGCGCATCGCCTGCAGCGCGTGGCTGCGTTCGTTCTGGCTGAGTTCACCCGAGAGCGCCACGACGGAAAAATTGCGGTTGTTGAAGCGTGCGGTCAGATGGTTGACGGCGGCGCGCGTGTTGCAGAACACCAGCGCGTTCTTGGCCTCATAGAAGCGCAGCACGTTGATGATGGCGTTCTCGCGGTCGGCCTGGGCTACATTCAGCGCCCGATACTCGATGTCGAGATGCTGCTTTTCCTCGCCGGCGGCCGAGATGCGCACGGCATCGCGCTGATAGCCCTGTGCGAGCGTGGCGATGGAGCGCGGCACGGTGGCCGAGAACATCAGCGTCCGGCGCTCGGCCGGTGCGGCATCGAGGATGAATTCGAGGTCCTCGCGAAAGCCGAGGTCGAGCATCTCGTCGGCCTCGTCGAGAACCACGGCCTTCAGCGTCGACATGTCGAGCGAATGCCGCGTGATGTGGTCGCGCAGCCGGCCGGGCGTGCCGACGACGATATGGGCGCCGCGCTCCAGCGCGCGCCGTTCGGTGCGCATATCCATGCCGCCGACGCAGGACGCCACCGTGGCGCCGGTTGGCTCATAGAGCCATTCGAGCTCGCGCGTCACCTGCAGCGCCAGTTCGCGTGTCGGCGCCACCGCCAATGCCAGCGGCGCCGCTGCCGGGCCGAAACGTTCCGCGCCGTCGAGCAGCGTCGGCGCCATGGCAAGGCCGAAGGCGACGGTCTTGCCCGAGCCGGTCTGCGCCGACACCAGCGCGTCGGCCTGGCCGAGCTCCAGCACCGCCTTCTGCACCGGTGTCAGGTCGGAATAACCGCGTTTTTCCAGCGCTTGTGCCAGCGCGGGAACAATACCATCGAAGTTGGACATCTCGTTCTTTCGGAATTCAGGGTTCTGCGCTCATCATGGAGCACATGCCGGGGGGCTGGCGACGCCAGCCAAACAATCTTGGCCGTTCGTACTTCCTGCCGCCCTTCTTGTACAGGGTGCCGTGAAGGCTATGCGGCGTACCGCCAATTGACTCCTGCCGCAAACCGCGTAAAAGCCCGCTTCGAACGGGATCGTTTTTCGATGCGCGGCCTTTTGATGGCTCTTCTTGCATTCGATGCCCCCAGCCTCAATGCGAACCATTGGGCCGGGCGCGTCTCTGCGTCGCCTCGTTCCGGCAAAACCCCATTCTTGGCCAAGAAAACCACCAAAACCACCACCAAAACGGTGTGATTCCCTTGGCCTAACCACCCTCTCCCGGGTCCGGCCCGGGGGACGGAACCCGCACTTGGCCGGCGGGTTTTCTCCAAAAACCAAGCGGAGAGGGACAGGAGATTTTTATGAGTTTCAAGGTTGCGATAGTCGGCGCCACGGGCAATGTGGGCCGGGAAATGCTCAACATCCTGGAAGAGCGCGGCTTTCCAGTGAGCGAAGTCGTGGCGCTCGCCTCGCGGCGCAGCATGGGCACGGAAGTGTCGTTCGGCGACCGCACGCTGAAGGTCAGGCCGCTCGACCAGTATGATTTTTCCGACACTGACATCTGCATCATGTCGGCCGGCGGCAATGTCTCCAAGGAATGGTCGCCGAAGATCGGCAAGCAGGGCTGCGTCGTCATCGATAATTCGTCGGCCTTCCGTTACGACCAGGACGTGCCGCTGATCGTGCCCGAGGTTAACCCGGACGCGATCTCGCTGTTCACACGCAAGAACATCATCGCCAACCCGAATTGCTCGACGGCGCAGCTCGTCGTGGCGCTGAAGCCGCTGCATGATTTCGCCACCATCAAGCGCGTCGTCGTCGCCACCTACCAGTCGGTGTCCGGCGCCGGCAAGGAAGGCATGGACGAGCTGTTCACGCAGACGCGTGCGGTGTTCGTCGCCGACAGCGTCGACGTCAAGAAGTTCACCAAGCGCATCGCCTTCAACGTCATCCCGCATATCGACGTCTTCCTCGATGACGGTTTTACCAAGGAAGAATGGAAGATGGTCGCCGAGACCAAGAAGATGCTCGATCCCAAGATCAAGCTGACGGCGACCTGCGTGCGCGTGCCGGTGTTCATCGGCCATTCGGAAGCGGTCAACATCGAGTTCGAGAAGCCGATCACCGCCGATGAGGCGCGGGAGATTCTCCGGGACGCCCCGGGCTGCCAGGTCTTGGACAAGCGCGAGGATGGCGGCTACATCACGCCGCTGGAATCGGCCGGCGAGGACGCCACCTTCATCTCGCGCATTCGCGAGGATTCGACCATCGACAACGGCCTGTCGATGTGGATCGTCTCCGACAATCTGCGCAAGGGCGCGGCGCTGAACGCCGTGCAGATCGCCGAGCTCCTGGTCGAGCGCGGCCTTATCCAGCCGAAGAAGAAGGCGGCATAATCCCGCTCACGGGCCGCACCGCCGCTGCCGCGGCTGGCCCTCCGCGAGGGCGCCGGACGACCGGCGGCCCGCTGTCGCGGGCCCGGCCTCCGGCCGTTAGCCCTCTTCTCCCCGTCACTATACGGGGAGAAGGTCCCGGCAGGGGGATGAGGGGCGGCGCTGGCCTGTCCATTTTGGCGCTGCGACTCATGAGATTAGCCGCTTTGCGCCGATTTCAACTCGCACTATCCACACTCAGTTCGCGCAGCATCGCCATCGCCTCCTCCGCCCGCCCAGCCGGCACGAACAGATGGTCGTGGTAAAAACCCGAGACCGGATTGACGCCCATGCCGGCGGCGGCTAGGCGCGCGGTGATGGCGGCAAGGAAGCCGACGGCTTCCAGCGATGAGTGGACGTTCAGCGTGATCATCCGGCAGCGGAACGAGGCGGTCAGCTCAGTGCTCCGGGCGGCTTCCTCCGTCACGATCAGCGTCGTGCCTTCGCGCTCCCGAAACGCCATGACCGGTTCGAGGCCTTCGGGCTGTGGAACGCCAGGCGCCAGCGTGGCGAAGACATAGATGCCATCGCGCAGTTCCGGCATCATCGACGCCAACAGAGTGCTCAGATCGGTCTCGCCCGTCATTTTTTTCCTCGCCTGCATCGGCAAGGCAGCAGCTTCTCAATATCCGCAAACAGCACACACCGGTAGTCGACACACGGACGACATGGCAATGTCGCTGGCGGCCGGGCTTGCATGGCCGCCGCATCGCACAATACAGGAGCTGAGGGCCGACGCTCGCCCGTGAAAGGCTCCCGAATGATCGTTCGTCCGCGCCCCACCTTCCTGCAGCTGTTCTTCATCATGCGTGGTTCGGTGGTGCCACGCATCCTGCCGCAGATTTTCGGCTTCGCGATCTATTCGGTGGTCATCCTCGTCGTGGCGCGCCGGTTCCAGCTCGATCTCGGCGTCTTCAACATCACGCCTTTCGGACTGGTGGGCGTGACCTTGTCGATCTATCTGTCGTTTCGCAACAACGCCGCCTATGATCGCTGGTGGGAGGCGCGCAAACTGTGGGGCGCGCTGGTCTTCGAAATCCGCAATCTGGCCCGCGCCACGACAAGCCTCATTCCCGATCGGGCCGAGCAGCGCGCCCTGCTGATGGAAGCGCTGGCCTTCTGTCATTTTCTGCGCGGCCAGTTGCGCAAGATCGACAGCGTCAAGGAGGTCCATGCCTTCATCGAGGCTGAAGCCGGGACGGCCGCTAGTTTCGCCAATCCGGCGGACGAGATGGTCAGGCGCATGGGCCGCCGTGCCAATGCGCAGCGCCGGGCTGGCGACCTCGACACGATCGGTTTCCGCATTCTGGATGAGAGGCTGGCGTCAATCACCGCCATCCAGGCCGGCTGCGAGCGGATCGCCGGCACGCCCTTGCCCTTCGCCTACACGCTGCTGGTGCACCGCACGGCCTACATCGTGTGCCTGCTGCTGCCGATTGGCCTGATCTCGACCACCGGTTGGGCAACGCCATTGTTCACGGCGCTGATCGCCTACACCTTCTTCGGCCTCGACGCGCTTTCGGAAGAGCTTGAGGATCCGTTTGGCACCGAAGCCAACGACCTCGCGCTCGACGGCCTGTGCCGGGTCTGCGAAATCTCGGTGTTCGAGGCCTTGGGCGAGACGCCACCAAAGATGCTGTCGGCCGAAAAGTTCTATCTTTCGTAACGCCGCACCGTCAAAAATCCGAACATTTGTCGGATCGACGCCTCATGGAACGTCCTTGGGTCGACCCCACCGAAAAAGGGGCTGACCATCAGGAGGACACCCAATGAGCATTTCTCAAACCGCGCCCGTCTCGGCTGGCGCCCTGTGGACCGGCCGGGCGCTCAGCGGCCTCATCGTCCTGTTCATGATCTTCGACGGCGCCATCAAGCTGCCGCCGCTCGACGTGGTCACCCAGACGATGGTGCCGCTTGGGTGGCCAGCCGATCCCAACGTCGCGCGCATGCTGGGCGTCATCGGCCTGGTCTCGACCGCGCTCTACGCGCTGCCGCGCACCTCCGTGCTCGGCGCCCTCCTGCTCACCGCCTATATGGGCGGCGCCATCGCCACCAATGCGCGCATCGGCAATCCGCTGTTCTCGCACATGCTGTTCGGCGTCTATCTCGGCATCATCCTATGGGGCGGCCTCTATCTGCGCGACCCCAGGGTTCGTGCGCTGATCCCGTTCAGCCGATAGCTGTTCCGAGCCAAGAACAGCGTCCACTTCGCCTGCACGCCATCGGGTGGCAATACCGCCGATGCGGTCTGTTTGGGCGAGCAGCGTCGCGATCTTCGTTCTCCTCGGGATCAAATTAGCCGTCTGAGAGTTAAGCACTTGGCGGCGAGACGGCGATCCGCGTGTGAGAGGAACGACAAATGAAGAAAATACTGACCATTCTGGTGCTGACGACGGCACTGGGTGCATGTTCGCAAACGGAAAAAGGGGCTGCCGTGGGCGGCCTGGGCGGTGCTGCGGTTGGCGCGGCCGTGGCCGGAGATCCGGTGCAGGGCGCTGTTGTCGGCGGTGCGGTCGGCGCCGTGGCCGGCGCGCTGATCGGCCATGCCAGCGAAAGCGGCCAATGCCGGTACCGCGATCGCCATGGTCGGGTCTATGTCGATCGCTGCCCAAGCGGTTATTGATCGGCCTCAGTCCAAACATGAAGAGCAAAACGGCGGGCTTTTGACCCGCCGTTTTGTTCCCGCAAGGAATAGGACGCGATTACTCGGCGGTAGCGGCTTCCGCTTCGGCCGGTGCGGCAGCGGCCGAGGCGACGGCGGCAGCGGCGTCTTCCTGGGCCTTCTTCAGCAGGGCGGCGCGTTCCTGCGCCTTCTTGCCGGGCTCGGCCTTCTTCGGGTTGGAGCGGGCTTCGCGCTTGGCAAGGCCGGCCTCATCGAGGAAGCGCAGCACGCGGTCGGTCGGCTGGGCGCCGTGCGACAGCCAATGCTTGACGCGGTCGGCGTCGACCTTGATGCGCTCGCCGTCCTTCGGCAGCAGCGGGTTCCACGAGCCGAGCGACTCGATGAACCGGCCGTCGCGAGGCGAACGGGCGTCGGCAACGACGACGTGGTAGTAAGGACGCTTCTTCGAGCCCGCACGGGCCAGTCTGATCTTCAGTGCCATTTCTTTTCTCCTAAAAGCTCTGATTTCGTTTGATAAGTCAGGGTTTCTTCAACCCGTTTTCGTCACGCCGTTGGCAGCGGCGATCTGTTCGTGGTGCCGGATCACTTCGCGGACGACGAAGTTGAGGAATTTCTCCGCGAAATCCGGGTCGAGATGCGCGTCATGCGCCAGCTGGCGCAGGCGGGCGATCTGCTGCTGCTCGCGCGCCGGGTCGGCCGGCGGCAGGCCATGCTCGGCCTTGAGCACGCCAACCGCCTTGGTGCAGCGGAAGCGCTCGGCCAGCATGTGAATGAGGGCCGCGTCGATGTTGTCGATCGAGGCGCGGTAGCCGGCCAGGATGGTGCGGGCGTCGGCCATGTCCTTTTCTTCGTTCATAGCGTCCTCACTTTTTCTTGCCGAGACCGGGCAGGCCGCCACCGCCGCCAAGGCCGGGAAGCTTCATGCCGCCGGGCAGGCCTGGCAAGCCGCCGCCGGGAAGACCGCCCGGCAACCCCTTCATGCCGCCGAGGCCGGCGGCCTGCGCCTGCTTCTGCAAGGCTTCGAGCTGCTTGGGGTCCATCTTCGACAGATCGGGCATGCCGCCCATGCCGCCGGGCATCATGCCGCCCCCCAAACCACCAAGGCCCATCTTGGAGGCAAGGCCGCCCATCATGCCGCGCATCAGGCCGCCGCCTTTGCCCTTGCCGCCCATCGCCTTCATCATGTCGGCCATGCCGCGATGCATCTTCAGGAGCTTGTTGATCTCGGCGGCATCGGTGCCGGAGCCAGCGGCGATGCGCTTCTTGCGCGAGTGCTTGAGAATGTCGGGATTGGCGCGCTCGGCCTTCGTCATTGAGGAGATGATGGCGAGCTGGCGACCGAACATCTTGTCGTCGAGGCCGGCGGCGGCCATTTGGTCCTTCATCTTGCCCATGCCGGGCATCATGCCCATGATGCCGCCCATGCCGCCCATCTTCGACATCTGCTGAAGCTGCTGGGCGAGGTCGTTCAGGTCGAACTTGCCCGACTGCATCTTCTTGGCCATCGCCGCCGCCTGCTCGGCATCGATGTTCTCGGCGGCTTTTTCGACCAGGCTGACGATGTCGCCCATGCCCAGGATGCGGTCGGCGATGCGCTTGGGGTGGAATTCCTCCAGCCCGTCCATCTTTTCGCCGGTGCCGATCAGCTTGATCGGCTTGCCGGTGACGGCGCGCATCGACAGCGCGGCACCGCCACGGCCGTCGCCGTCCATGCGGGTCAGCACCAGGCCGGTGATACCGACGCGCTCGTCGAAGCTCTTCGCCAGGTTGACGGCGTCCTGGCCGGTCAGCGAATCGGCGACCAGCAGGATCTCGTGCGGGCTCGACACCTTCTTGATGTCGGCCATCTCGACCATCAGCGGCTCGTCGATATGGGTGCGGCCGGCGGTGTCGAGGATGACGACGTCATGGCCGCCGAGCTTGGCCGCCTGCACGGCGCGCTTGGCGATATCGACCGGGTTCTGGCCTGCGATAACAGGCAGCGTCGCCACCTTGACCTGCTCGCCGAGCTGGCGCAGCTGCTCCTGCGCGGCCGGACGCCGCGTGTCGAGCGAGGCCATCAGGACCTTCTTGTTCTGCCGCTCGGTCAGCCGCTTGGCGATCTTGGCCGACGTGGTGGTCTTGCCGGAGCCCTGCAGGCCGACCATCATGATGACGACCGGGGCCGGTGCGTTGAGGTCGATGGCGACACCCTCGGCGCCGAGCATGTCGACCAGCTCGTCATGGACGATCTTGACGACCATCTGCCCCGGCTTGATCGACTTCAGCACCGCGGCGCCGACGGCCTTCTCGCGCACCTTGTCGGTGAAGGATCGCACCACTTCCAACGCCACGTCGGCCTCGAGCAGCGCACGGCGCACCTCGCGCAGCGCTGCCGAGACATCAGCCTCCGACAGCGCGCCGCGGCCGGTCAGGCCGTTCAGGATGGAGCCAAGACGCTCCTGCAGCGATTCAAACATTCGTTTTCCTTTTCCCTGGCACCGAATGGTGCCCGAGAGGTAATGCGTTCGCGCCCAGTCTCCAAGCAAAAGCCAGTCCAAGCAAAAGCCCAAAACCAAAAAGCACCCGGGGGCGCACAGCGCTGCCGGGTGTTGGCCTCCAGGATCTGTTTACAGCACTCGGCCTCAAAGAGGTTTCGGCATCCTGGTCGGCTTGCTCGGAGGGATACTCGTCGCGGAATTGGTGGGCTGTAGACAGGAATTTGGCGCGAGAGTCAAGGCAAGGCCGGTGTTGCGATGTTTTCCGGGCAGCGATCAAGCAGCACCCACGGCGTTTGGAACCTCGGCCGTGACCTTCAGCGGCGAGCGCGGATGCAGCAGCAAGACAATCGTCAGCAGGCTGCAGGCAATACCGATGAGCGCAATGAGGATCGCATCCGATATCATCCAGCCCGGCCCTTCGAGCGGCTTTGCGGTGAACAAGGCGAAGGAATTGTAGCTCTCCTGATGCGAGATCAGCAGGAAGCCGGTGAGGTTGTTGCCAAGATGAGCGCCAAGGGCCGCGCCGAGATTGCCGGTGGCGTAGACCACGAGCGTCAGCAGCAGCGCGAAGGCAGCGATCGACACCAGCACGCTGGCGTTGATGGCGGCCGACGAACCGCCGCCCCAGTGCAGCGAGGTGAACAGCAGGCCGGGCAGCAGCGCCCAGACGCACGGGCTTCTGAACCGATTGGCCAGGCCACGCAGCAGATAGCCGCGAAACAGCACCTCCTCCGACGAAGTCTGCAGCAAGGTGAGCGCGGCGATCGGGATCGCGAACACCAGCCATGACGACAGGCTGATCGTGCCGCGCGCAATGCTGGGCTGCAGCAGATAGAGCAGGATTTCGGACAAGGCCGAGGTGATCAGCACCGCGATCAGCCCCTTGAGGAAGTCCGGTCGCGCTATGCGGCGGCCGGCGCCAAGCAGTGCCGACAGCGGCTCGCCATGCACCCAGCGCATGGCGATCCACAGGCCAATCCAGATCCCGGCGAAAGAGGCGAGCGCGCAGAGGATGCCGATGGGCGAGGCGAGAAAACCTTCAATGCCGTATGGCGAAGCCGCCGCCCCCTGCCAGGCGAAGTAAACATGGGTGCCACCGAACAGCACGGCCGCGGTGGTGGCGGCCCAGAACAGGACGACGATCAGCGTTCCCAGCAACAGGCGCGGCAAAGTCGTCCTGGCGTTCGGCGTGTTGCGATAGCGCTCGAAGGCGGTGTCGTCGATCGTCACGCTTGTTCTCGATCCCAATCCATCGCTGCTTGATCCAGCTGATGGCTTCGGAACCGGAATCGATATCAGCAGGAATACGCGCACTCCGATTGCCCCGGAACGCAGGCGCAGGCCAGCCTGCCGCGGTCGCCAATCCAGGTTTCGCCGGCGGCCGCTTCGGCGGCCGCCGGCATCGCGTCAACGCACGACGTACATGATGCGCCGTGTCTGCGGATCGATCAGCGCCCGCTGGCCGTTCACATAGACATAGCGGTAGTTGTAGTCAGGAATTTCGCGCAGCTCGACCGTATCGGGCAGGGTCGCGCCGGTGACCACCTCGCCGTCGAGATAGACGGGGTCGAGGCGATGGGTGTCGACATAGGTCCGTACCGCGGCCGGCGGCGCTGGAAAGTCGCCAACCACCGGATCGCTGGAAATGATCGCACCGGTATAGTCGGTCGAATAGTTGCCGATGTCGTCCGGCGGCGAGACCACGGCAACGGCGGAGCGGCGCTGCGTCAGCACCACGCGGCTGCCGCCGAAATCGGCGGTGACGTAGTCGGAATAGACCCAGCCCTGGCCGCCAGCTTCGGCGATGGTGCACCATTTGCTGTTTTCGATGCAGCCGTTGAGCGTCGCCGACTGGCCTGCGGCGAGAACGCCAATGACAGGATATTGCGGGCCGGGACCGGCACGCACGTTGAGATCGGTGACTGCCGAGACAGCGGTATCGGCCAATGCCGCGCCCGACATTGCGGTCAGCATCCCGGCTATTGCGGGAAACAATAAGGATTTCATGGGTTCTCTCCGTTTCACAGTCCCTCGGCGGTGACAACGGGACAGCAGCGCATGCGTTCCGGCTAAAATGCGCGAGCCAACTCACGATTTGTTCCGGCCTCCATCGGCAAGCCGGTCAGAAGATCGTGTACGAACGCCAGTTTCCGCGCGGTCGCGTCCGAAATGACGAAGGGGTAGAGGTCGGGTAGGCCCATGCAGCGGTTGATCGAATTGGAGGCTTCCGACAGCACCAGCCAGCGGGCAAGGATCTTGTCGAAGGGCTCGGGTGTGTTGGCGGGCTCCGAGGGTGCTGCCTGCGGCTCGCCCCCGGTATCGCCCTGCGGCAGTTCGTTCGTCTCCACCGTCTCCAGCCGGCCGAGCGGGAAGTTCAACGCATGGACCATCTCCAGCGTGTCGGTAATGTGCAGGTGGTGGGCCCAGGTCTCGGCCCAGTCCTCCCACGGATGCGAGGTGGCGTAGGCCGAGATGTGGTCTTGCTGCCAATCGGGCGCCGCGCCATTGGCGTAATAGGCCTTCAGCGCCTGTTCGTAGTCGGCACGCTCGTCGCCGAACAAGGCGCGGAAAGCTTCCAGCCTTTGCGGATCGTCGCGGATCAGGCGGTCCCAGTAATAGTGGCCGAGCTCGTGGCGGAAATGGCCGAGCAGCGTGCGGTAATTCTCACCCATCTGGACGCGACGTTTTTCGCGCTCGGCTGAATCGGCTTCGGCGACGTTCAGCGTGATCAGGCCGTTGTCGTGACCAGTGAGAATCCGTTCGCCGCCCGGGCCGCCGCCGATCGGATCGGCGAGGAAGTCGAAGGCCAGCCCGATCTCGTCCGTCGGGCTCTGCTTGGGCGCCACCGGCAGGCCGAAGGCGAGCAGCGAATAGATGGCGCGCTTCTTCGCCGCCTCGACGCGAATCCAGCGGCGGCGATTGCCGTCGACCGAGAGATCCGGGATCAGCTGGTTCAGCACGCAGGCACGGCAGAAGACCTGTCCCGGCTCGGCCATCCAGTTGCAGGCGCATTCGTCGGCATTGGTGCACTGGATCGCGCCGTCGACGCCGGACAAGACAAAGCGCGCGCCCTCGGGATCATAAAGCACGAGACTGCTGCAGTTCAGGCACTGGGCATTCTCGAAATAGAGACGGTGGCCGCAATGCGGGCAGTCGAAAAGTTTCATCTCGGTCTCAATTCGTCAGAAGGGATGCATGATTCATCTGAAAGGGATGCATGATTCATAGGAAGGGATCATGGCGGCCCGTGCCCAAACGCGAACCACCGGCCGGTGTTCCGCGGTCCATCGCGACTATTTTGCTTCGCCGGTCCAGGCGCGCCTGCCCCGGTCCATGGGCGGCATCAACATCTTCCATGCCTGCCACTGCCATAATAATCACTTGATCGTAGGCAAATTCCCCGGCATTCGCCAGCATCGCGCCACAGACGGTGACAAATGCGCGTTTCGCTGGCAAATTCGCAAACGGGACGTGAATCAGGCAACCAGGAGAACAACATGGCATTTCGTGCCAAGGGTAGGATTTTAGCGGCGGCGGTGGTGGCAGTGCTCGGGCTGGCAACCGGCGCGCAAGCGGCGGCCAGCTGCGGCAAGACCGGCGCCGGCTTCGACGCCTGGAAACAGGACTTCGCCGCCGAGGCCAAGTCCGAAGGTGTCGGGTCGAGGGGTCTGGCCGCTCTGGCCGGCGCGACCTACGCAACAAGGACGATCTCCGCCGACCGCGCCATCCACAAGGCTTTCAGCGGCTCGGTGGACGATTTCATGAAACGCCGCGGCGGGTCGGCGATCATCTCCAAGGGCCGTTCGCTGAAGAAGTCGAACGCGGCGCTGTTCAACCAGATCGAAGCCAACTACGGCGTGTCGCCGGGCGTGCTGCTCGCCATCTGGGGCATGGAAACCGGCTTCGGTGCTTCCATGGGCAACCAGAACACGGTCTCCGCCATTGTGACGCTTGCCTATGATTGCCGCCGTCCCGACTATTTCCATCCGCATGCCATCGCGGCCCTGAAGCTGGTTGACCGCGGGGCGTTGACCTCGTCGTCGGTCGGCGCCATGCATGGCGAGATCGGCCACACGCAGTTCCTGCCCGGAAATGTCTTGAAGTATGCGGTCGGCAGCGGAAACCTGCGCGACAAGGCCACAGCTTTGGCCTCCACCGCCAACTTCCTCAAGGGTCACGGCTGGCGGGCTGGCGCCAGCGCGCAGTCGAATATGGGCGCGATCGCCGGCTGGAATTCCGCAAGCGTCTATCAGCAGGCCATCGCCCGCATCGCCACCGCGATCGATGCCGATTGATCGAACCGCACGGCCATTGAATGAAAAACCCGGCTCCGCGCCGGGTTTTTCATTTCACGTCGAGCGCATAGGAGCAGCCGGCCAGCGTCCTGCCGGGGTGGGATTCGACGGTCGAGACGTTGAGCGTGATGCGCGTGGCAAGGCTCACGCCGCCGGCGTCCTCGCTGCTTTCGGCCATGACCTTCTCGCCGAGGAACTTGTCCGGCGTCGAGACCGTCGCCGGGGCGTCGAACTGGCGGGCGAGGTCCGGCGCGGCGATGCCATCAAGCACGGCCATCGGCCCTGTCGCGGTAAAGACGATCGTCGCGGTCTCGCGCCCGAAGACATGGACCGGGGCCGGCAATCGATATTGCCGCAGGAAGGGATTGCCGGAAGCGACCTCCTTCCAGCCAAGGGTCTGCGACGCGTCCGGCTCACCGGCCAGCCAGAGGGCAAGACCATTATACGCCGGCACATCGGCCCTGCATTCGATGATGGCGGCGAGGTCCAGGGAGGCGGGGTCGAAGTTCCCGGCGGCGACCGGTGCCGCCAGAAAGAGCAGCGGCACCAGCCATCGACCGAGACAGCGCATTCCGTCTAACTGTTGCGGTTACGCGCGGCCAATGTCCGCAGCCTCAGCGCATTGAGGCGGATGAAGCCGGCGGCGTCCTTCTGGTCATAGGCGCCACGGTCGTCCTCGAAGGTGACCAGCGCGTCGGAATAGAGCGTCTTCCCAGACTTGCGGCCGGTGACCATGACATTGCCCTTGTAGAGCTTCAGCCGCACCGTGCCTTCGACGTCTTCCTGGCTCTTGTCGATCATCGCCTGCAGCATCAGGCGCTCGGGCGAGAACCAGAAGCCGTTGTAGATGAGCTCCGCGTAGCGCGGCATGAACTCGTCCTTGAGGTGCGCGGCACCCCGGTCGAGCGTGATCGATTCGATGGCGCGATGGGCCGCGAGCAGGATGGTGCCGCCCGGCGTTTCATACACGCCTCGCGATTTCATGCCGACGAAGCGGTTTTCGACCAGGTCGAGCCGGCCTATGCCATTGTCACGGCCGAGATCGTTGAGCGCCGCCAGCATGGTGGCCGGCGACAGCTTCTTGCCGTTCAGCGCGACCGGGTCGCCCTTCAGGAATTCGATCTCGATCTCGGTCACGGCATCAGGCGCGTCCATCGGCGACACGGTGCGCTGGTGCACGAACTCCGGCGCCTCGCTCCACGGATCTTCCAATACCTTGCCCTCGGACGAGGAGTGCAGGAGGTTGGCGTCGACCGAGAACGGCGCATCGCCCTTCTTGTCCTTCGGCACCGGGATCTGGTGCTGTTCGGCGAAGTTCATCAGGTCGGTGCGCGACTTGAACGACCAGTCGCGCCACGGCGCGATGACCTTGATGTCGGGGTTGAGCGCGTAGGCCGAAAGCTCGAAGCGAACCTGGTCGTTGCCCTTGCCGGTGGCGCCATGCGCGATGGCGTCGGCGCCGGTTTCCCTGGCGATCTCGACCAGGTGCTTGGAGATCAGCGGCCGCGCGATCGAGGTTCCCAGGAGGTAGGTGCCTTCGTAGACGGTGTTGGCGCGGAACATCGGGAAGACGAAGTCGGCGACGAATTCCTCGCGTACGTCGACGATGCGGATGTCCTTGATGCCCATCATCTCGGCCTTCTTGCGCGCCGGTTCGAGCTCCTCGCCCTGGCCGAGGTCGGCGGTGAAGGTGATGACTTCGGCGCCGAGTTCGGTCTGCAGCCATTTAAGGATGATGGATGTGTCGAGGCCGCCGGAATAGGAGAGCACGACCTTCTTGACGTCTTTGAATTTGGACATTTCTGCTCCGTGGAAAAGCGGACGCCTGAGGCAAGGCGTCACGGATTGTCGGAGCGCCTTTTAGCAGGAACGGCAAAGCGAGCAAGCGCACGCGGCGCAAGGTTGCTGATCCAGCGCGGCAGTGCGACGCCGGGCTTGATCGGGAGGACCGATCCCGGGGCCATGCCGCCGGTCACCAGACGCTCAAGACGGCCGCCTGTAAGCTGGCGAAATGTAAGCTGGTGAAACTGGCCGAACCGCTCCAACTCCACCGGAGGACGCGCCGGCCCCATCTGGCGCCGGCGAGACGGGTCCTGTATAGCCGACGCGTTCCCCCGGGGCCCGCCATGTCCTTCATTCCCGACACGACCACGCTGATCCAGTTCGCCATCGCCACCGTCATCCTGGCAATCACGCCAGGCCCCGACATGACGCTGTTCGTGTCGCGCACGCTGAGCCAGGGCCGCGCCACCGGCTTTGCCTCGATGGCCGGCGCGCTGTGCGGCACGCTGATCCACACCACGCTGGTGGTGGTCGGCGTCTCGGCGCTGATCGTCGCCTCGCCGATGGCTTTTTTCGTGCTGAAGATCTTTGGCGCCGGCTATCTCGTCTTCCTCGCCTGGCAGGCGATCGCCAAGGGCTCGGCTTTCTCGCCGGAAAAGAAGACCGGTCCGCAAATTTCCCTGTTGCGCAGCTGGGCGGCGGGGCTCGGCGTCAATTTGCTCAACCCGAAGATCATCCTGTTCTTCATGACCTTCCTGCCGCAATTCGTCTCCGCGCACGATCCGAACGCGCCGGGGAAACTGTTCTTCCTCGGCTCCATGTTCATCGTGCTGTCGATCCCGGTGACGGTGCCGATGGTGCTGGCGGCGGAAAAATTCTCGGCGGCAATGAAAGCCAGCCCCCGTGTGACGCGGGTGGTCAACTATCTCTTCGCCGGCGTGTTCTCGGCGTTCGCGCTCAAGATCCTGACGGCCCAGGCGAAGTAGAAACCTTCCACCAGCTTCCCGCCCAGCGCCCGGCGGCAAGCCAATAGAAGATCCCACCGACCATGCCGCCACCGAGCACCGCCATGATGGCGCTGGCTTCGGTGACCGCGAAAGGGGAATCGCGGACATTGTCGACGAGGCCGAGGAAAACCCCCGCCACCACCGCGCCGGCGAGCGCGTAGAACAACCAGTCGCGCCGGCCGAGGATTTCGGCAATCAGGATGACGATCGCCGCCGGCATGAAGCCGAAATAGGCGACGAACAGGGCGACGAAGGGAATTGAAAAATAGAGCGATGCCGTTGCCGCCGGATGCGCTTGCGCCGGCGCGTAGCCGAGCGAGGCCAGGAACAGGATGTTGAGGAAGGCGCTGGCGGCCAGCGAGGCGACGGCATAACCGAACAGGATGATGGCGAAGCGCACAATGTAGGCGACGAGACGGTTCATCGGGGATCATGGCCCTTGAGACGACCGGAGCTGCGTCCGGCCAGAAGCCAGTAGACCCAGCCGGCGGCAATGCCGGCGGCGGCCAGAAAACCCAGGAAGCCCGGATTGAAAACAAAGCCTCCAGCGGAGCCCGGCACAAAAACACCGAAGGCGATCGACGTGACCGCGCCCGTGACGGCGAAGTAGAACCATCCTCGCAGCGCCAGCCGTTCGGCGACGAAGATCGCCGGGCCGACGATCAGCAGCGCGCAGATCGCCACGGTCAACACGGCGAGCGGGAAGGAGGCCAGCCAGTCGAATGTGAAAATGATCGACCAGTTGCCGTCCTCGATCCCTGCCAGAAGAACGATCAGCAGTACCGGCACCAGGATTGAGGTCAGCACGGCGGCGAGGTAGCCGACTGCGATCATGGCGAAGCGTGTGAGGCCGGCGGCGAGACGGCTCACACCTCGCCGTGCCCCGCGATCATCATGGCTTCCAGCGCCAGCCGGTCGACCTTGCGCATGCGTTCCGATTCCGACTTCAGCTGGCCGCAGGCGGCCAGGATGTCGCGGCCGCGTGGCGTGCGGATCGGCGAGGCATAGCCGGCATTGTTGATGTAGTCGGCGAACTTCTCGATCGTCTCCCAGTCCGAGCACTGGTAGTTGGTGCCCGGCCACGGGTTGAACGGGATCAGGTTTATCTTGGCCGGAATCCCCTTGAGCAGCTTGATCAGCCCCTTGGCGTCCTCGATGGAATCGTTGACGTCCTTCAGCATCACATATTCGAAGGTGATGCGCTTGGCGTTGGAGAGGCCGGGATAGGCGCGGCAGGCGGCGATCAGCTCCTTCAGCGGATACTTCTTGTTGATCGGTACCAGAAGGTCGCGCAGATCGTCATTCGTCGCATGCAGCGAGATCGCCAGCATGACGCCGATCTCCTCGCCGGTGCGGAAAATCTCGGGCACGACGCCGGAGGTCGACAGCGTGATGCGGCGCTTCGACAGGGACAGGCCGTCGCCGTCGGAGGCGATCAGCAGCGCCTTCTTCACCGCCTCGAAATTATAGAGCGGCTCGCCCATGCCCATCATGACGATGTTGGACACTTTCCGGCCCTCGGCCGGCACGATGGCGCCATCCGGCGTGTCGCGGTCGGGGAAGTCGCCGAGCCGGTCGCGCGCGGTGAGCAACTGCGCCAGGATTTCTTCCGCGGTCAGGTTGCGCACCAGCTTCTGCGTGCCGGTGTGGCAGAACGAACAGGTCAGCGTGCAGCCGACCTGCGAGGAGATGCAGAGCGTGCCACGGCCTTCCTCGGGGATATAGACGGTCTCGATCTCGACCGGCCGGCCGGCGCCGCGGGGCGGAAAGCGGAACAGCCACTTTCGCGTGCCGTCGGCGGAAATCTGCTCCTCGACGATCTCGGGCCGGGCGACGGTGAAATGCTTGTCGAGTTCGGCGCGCAGATCCTTGGAGATGTTGAACATGCCGGCGAAGTCGGAAACGCCGCGCACATACATCCAGTGCCAGAGCTGCTGGGCGCGCATCTTTGCCTGGCGCTCCGGCACGGTGCCGGATTCGACAAGAGCGGCGGCGAGTTCCGTCCGCGTGAGGCCGATCAGCGATGGCTTTTCGGTCCGCGCGGCACGGCCGCGCAAGGCGTCACGGGCGCCTTCGGCGGTAAGGTCGAATGAAAGGGTCATGGTTGCACAGATATAAGCGGTTTGCGGCCGATTTCATCCATCGGCCCGATATGAAGCGCGGCGCATAGCACAGGTTGAGCACGAAGTCATGCGGTGCACGCCAAACCGGGGTCCGCCGTCGGTGTCCCGATCGCCACCGTCCCCGTGAAGGACGATCGCCGCCGGTGGACGCGATGTCGTTGGCGGCGATCACTTAGTCGTGTTGGCGTAACGATCCCCATCGCGCCTTCGAACCCTGAATGGGGCAACTGTGCCCCTACAGAATGGGAGTATGCAGGATGAAATCGATCAAGCTCGCCGTCGTTGCCGGCTTCGCCGCTCTTTGCGCCTCGCAGGCGTTTGCCGAGGACGCGATGGGCACCATGAGCATGATGAAAGGCGGACAAGTGACGGCGATCATGCCCGACGGGCATATGGGCACCATGACGCCGGACGCGAAGATGGGCGCCGACATGATGAAGATGGCCAAGCCGATCAAGCACTGCATGATGATGATGACCGACGCCAAGGGCAAAGCCTACATGATCGACACCTCGACCAAGAAGGCCCAGGCCGAATGTGAAAAAATGGCTATGTGACGATCCCGCAAGGATGTTCCCGCCGGCTTGGAGGCCGGCGGGACGAGCAACTTCCATATTATCCGCGCGTCTCCCCGCGCCTACCTGTCGATGGAGAGCGTATCGATCCCGGTGCTCTGGTCGGTTTCCGGTGGCGGCGGCGCGGCCCCGCGGGCTCGGTAGGACGGCAGGTCGGGAGCGCCGGCCGCTACGGGATTCGCTTCGAGCCGCGCGATCAGACGCTTCATTTGCGTGATCTCGCGCACTTGGGCGTCGATGATGCCGTCCGCGAGCTTTCGCACCTCCGGGTCGCGGATATGGGCGCGTTCGCTGGTCATGATCGCGATCGAGTGGTGCGGGATCATGGCCTTCATGTAAGAGACGTCGCTCACGGTTTCCTGGCTTCTGACCAGCCACAAGGCACCAGCGAATACGAGCATGCCGCCGATGACGATGCCGACATTCGCGGCCACGCTCCCGTACATCCCCCACATGAAGCCGATCATGACGATGGCCATGGCGGCGCCCATCACGATGGCCATCCACACCCGGGTCTGGCTGAAGAAAACATGATCCAGCGCATAGGTGTTCAGGTACATGAGCCCGTACATGAGGACCGTGGAAACCAGGATCATCGCGGCGAATCTGACATAGCTCATGACTGCGGGCTCCTTGTTCAAAGGGACACAACCGCGACGGTGGGCTTTTTGATCCCGTGATCGGCAGACTCACACTTGATCGGCGTCATGCCTGTGTTAGGGCTGGGTTTTCCCCCCGAGGGCAGACATGGCCGGCCAATCGCGAAAACACCCCATGCTGCGGCGTTCGCGCGCCATGTGGGCCTCGCGCCGCGTCTGGCAGCCACGTCTGGTGTTCTGGGCCGGTGCGATCTCGATCGGCCTGATCAGCGTGCTCTTTGCCGTGCTGGCCGATAAGGCGCAGGCGCTGTTTCATGTCGTGATCGGCAATGACGGCGGCTGGCGTTTCTATCTGCCGCTGGCCATCACGCCGCTCGGCTTTGTGCTGTGCGCCTGGCTGGCGCACGCCTTCTTCCCGGGCTCGCAAGGCAGCGGCATTCCGCAGGCGATCGCCGCCCGCCACCTGCGCGACGATGACGACCGCAGCCATATCCTGTCGCTCAGGCTGGTGGCGGGCAAGATCGCGCTCACCCTTGTCGGCCTGTTCTGCGGCGCTTCGATCGGCCGCGAGGGACCGACCGTACAGGTCGGCGCGTCGCTGATGCTGCAGGCGGCGCGTTGGGGCGGCATGGCGCAGGCGCGCGGCCTGATCCTGGCCGGCTCAGCGGCGGGCATCGCGGCGGCGTTCAACACCCCGCTCGCCGGCATCGTCTTCGCCATCGAGGAGATGGGCCGCACTTATGAGGCGCGCACCAACGGGCTGGTGCTGACGGCGGTCATCCTGGCCGGCCTCGCCTCGCTCGGCGTGCTCGGCAACTACACCTATTTCGGCGTGTCCAAGGAGACGATCTCGTTTGCCGTCGACTGGCCGCTGGTGATCGCCTGCGGCGTCATCGGCGGCGGCTTTGGCGCCTTGTTCTCGTTGCTGGCGTTGAAGGCGACGCGGCGTATCCGACGCTGGAACGCGCTGCAGCCGCTGTGGCGCGCGCTGCTGGTGGCCGCGATCTGCGGACTGGCGGTCGCGGTGATCGGTATCGCCTCGGGCGGGCTGACCTTCGGCACCGGCTACGCGCAGGCGCGCAGCGCGGTCGAAGGCACGCCGCTGCCCGGGTTCTTCTTTGCCGAGAAATTCGCGGCCGGCCTGCTGTCGATGATCTCAGGCATTCCCGGCGGCATCTTCGCGCCCTCGCTGGCGGTCGGCGCCGGCATCGGCAGCTCGCTCGGCCTGATGTTCGGGAGCAGCGCGGGCGTCGCGGCCCTGCTCGGCATGGCGGGCTATTTCGCCGGCGTCGTGCAAGCGCCGATGACGGCTTTCGTCATCATCCTCGAAATGACCGGCAATCACGACAATGTCATCGGCCTGATGCTGGCTTCGATGCTGGGCTACGGCACGGCGCGGCTGATCTCGCACGAGCCGCTTTATCACGCCCTGTCGCGGGTGTTCATCGCCGAGGCGATCCGGCGGCGGCGGGCGGAGGCCGCACCGGAATCAGGGCTGGGCTGAAAAAGCAAAGGCCGGGCGTTACGGCCCGGCCTTCGGTTCAAAAACGAAGATGGCCTATTTGCACTTGGCGATCGAGGACAGCGCCGCCGAAATGCCCTTAAGCGAGAAGACATAGTTCGTGGGATTGCCGCGGCCCGACTTCGCCGACACCTTCATGTCGGTTCCGGTCTTCATCGCGGCGATCAGCACTGGCTCTTCCGCCGCGTTCTCGACCCAGGCCGATTTCCCGCGCGTGAACATCGAGAAGCTCTTCTTGTCGATGGTGACGGTGGCCTTGGAACCTTCCTGGAAATTGTAGCCGGCGATGAACTGAGGCTCATAGGACACTTGCTGGCCGGGCCGCTGGCTGACGAAGAAGAACATGTCGCCGTGGTCGAGCGTCGGCGGCTGCTTGTCGGTCGGCACGGTCAGCACGTAGCAGACCTTGCCGCCCGAAGCCTGGTAGCTGTAGGTGCCCCAGGCATTGTGCTGGCCGATCTTGGTCGCCTGCTGCGCCAGCGCCGGCGCCGCCGAGGCCGCCAGGACCAGGCTAGAAACTAGTGCAATCAATCCGCGCATCGTTTTTCCCGTATTCCAAATGGTGCGGAGGCGGGCCGCGTGGCGTCCTGCCGTCGCTTCATTTTGATTTAATCTGGGTTACCAAACGGTGAATTTCCCAAGAGAAAAGGACCTTCACCCCAGGAAACCGCCGCCATTTCCGCGCCGCCGCCTTGTCAGCGGCCGGCTCGGTGTCCCTTTGGCGACTTGGAGGCCACGAAAACGGCAAGAGTTTGACTTCTAACCCGCCGCTGAACGCCCCTGTCCAGCGGTCGAGCCGTCGCGGCGGGATCGGCCGGCGGGACTTCAGCTCTTATCGGCGATGGCGTCCTTGGCGGCTTGCCGGTGCGCGGGCGTGATATGGGCGCTGACGGCGGTGATTGCGGCGGTCAGCACGGCGATGTCGTCGGTGAAGCCGAGACCGAAGATGAAGTCGGGGATGAGATCGACCGGCAGGACGAAATAGCCGAGCGCGGCCACCAATATGCCCTTGGCGCGCAGCGGCGTCTTCTTGTCCATGGCGCAGTAATAGGCGGCGACGACATCTTCCATGAACGGAATCTGCCGAGCGGCCTTCCTGGCCGTGCGCCAGAACTTTTCGCGCACTTCGCCTTCGCCGGCCAGCTTGTCGCCAAAGCCGAAGAAATCAAAACCGGATTCTTGCGCCATCAATCTCTCCTTGCGGGCCTCATGCGCGTCTCAGCGCACGTCCGCCGATCAAAATGTGGTGAAAGCTTAACCCGGCTGCAAGATGCGGGCGCCGATTTGCCGGGTCCGCGCCGGGCCTGGACGTTGGACAGCCCGTGTTCAGCCGCCGAAATAGCGGTTCATCTTCTTCGCCAATTCGATGTCGAGCGCCGTCACGCCGCCGGCGTCATGCGTGTTCAGGGTAACGCTGACGGTCTTGTAGACATTCGACCAATCGGGATGGTGGTCCATCTTCTCGGCGGTCAGCGCCACCCTGGTCATGAAGGCGAAGGCTTCGGAGAAATTGGCGAAGGTGAAGGTGCGGCCGATCGAGGCGCCGTCGTCCGCCAGTGCCCAGCCATCAAGCCCTGTGAGCGCTGCTTCGGCGGCCTCCCTGCCCAGTTTCTCTCTCGTCATGTCCGCTTCCCGTGCTATTGGGCTGAAGTCGTCACCATAGCGCCGGATCCATGATCGCGAAGCCCATAAATTCCATTCTTTTCGTCTGCCTCGGCAACATCTGCCGGTCGCCGCTGGCCGAAGGCATCCTTGGCGCCGTGCTGGCTGAGCGCGGATATGGCGGCGATATCGTGCTCGATTCGGCCGCGACCAGCGGCTGGGAGGTCGGCTCCGCTCCCGACCCGCGCTCGATCGCCATCGCGTCTCACCATGGCATCGACATCTCGCGGCAGCGGGCGCGCAAGATCATGCCGGAGGATTTTCACCGCTTCGACCTGATCTTCGGCATGGACCGGTCCAACGTCGCCGACCTGAAGGCGCTGGCGCCGGCGGCGGTGCGCGACCGTATCCACCTGTTCCTGGAATTCGCCGAGGGAAGGCCGCGCGATGTACCGGACCCCTACTATGAGGACCAGCAAGCGTTTGCCGAGGTCTATCGCATGATCCGCGAGGCGTCGGAGGTGCTGGCGACACGGCTGGCGGCACGCGTATCGACGCCGGACAGCGGCCATGCCTCCTCGACAATATAGGGGCCGCCACCCACCGAATCGCGCGACGACATCAGCACGAAACGGCCGATGCGGAACGGCAGCGTCGAGAAATTGCCGCGCGCCGACAGATATTGGGCGACGTCGAGCGGGCTCGAATTGCGCAGCCGCGCCAGCGTCACATGCGGCATGAACCTGCGCGGATCGGCGGGAATGCCGAGCCGCTGGCAGATGCGCTCGATTTCGGCCTGAAGAGCCGCCATATCGGGCGAGGGCGAAGCGCCGGCCCACACCGCATGCGGCTTCTTCTGGCCGAAAGCGCCGACACCGGACAAGGTCAGCGAGAAGGAAGGGCGATGCACCCGGTCGAGCGCGTTGGCGATCTCGTCGGCGACATGGCCCTGGACGTCGCCGATGAAGCGTAGCGTCAGATGGTAGTTTTCGACGTCGATCCAGCGGGCCCCGGGCAGGCCGCCCCGGAGCAGGGACAGCGAAAGGGCGGCATCACGCGGAATTTCGAGGGCGGTGAAAAGACGCGGCATGAAGAGCCTCCCTTCCTCGAATCGAAACTGTCATCCCTAGCGAATCATCGATAATCAAATGGAGCAAGTGGTTTGTTGGTCGCGGATGCAATCTACATGCAATCTAAAGCTTCCGCGGCGGAACCGGTTCCATCCGACGTCACGATCCGCCTGGCGCCGCCGCCATGGCCTTCTCGACGGTAGGCAGGATGCGTTCGACCATCAGGTCGACGCCGCGAGCACTCGGATGCAGGCCGTCCTCGAGCTGCAGGCCGGGCTGGCCGGCGACGCCGTCGAGGAAGAACGGGTAGAGCGGAACATCGTATTTGCCGGCCAGGTCGGCAAAGATGGCGTCGAAGGCGCTCTGGTAGTCGGCCCCGAGATTGGGCGCCGCCCGCATGCCGGCCAGCAGCACGGCAATCTTGCGCTCTTTGAGCCTGCCTAGCATCTCGTCCAGGTTCCGTTTCGTAATGTCGGGCGCGACGCCGCGCAGCATGTCGTTGGCGCCGAGTTCGAGGATCACCAGCTGCGTGCCCTCAGGCACCGACCAGTCGAGCCGCGCCAGGCCGCCGCTGGAGGTGTCGCCGGAGACGCCGGCATTGGCGACGATGACGTCATGGCCCTTGGCGCGAAGTGCTGCCTGCAATTTGTCGGTAAAGCCCTCGCCCGGGCCAAGGCCGTACCCCGCCATCAGGCTGTCACCGAAGCCGACGATCTTGAAAGGCGCGGCGCGCGCCGACGAAATGCCGCCGCAGATGGCGAGGAAAACGACCAGACCTGCGGCAAAGCGGCGTTTGAAAGACATGCGGCAGGCCCCATATGACAGAGAATTCTTCCGGCGATGGCTTCCGACAGGCAGAGCCTCCCTTTCCATATAGGACGCTTTCATTTTGACAGAAGCCGTCATCGCGCTGAAAGACGTATCCCTGACACTCGGCGAAGGCGCTTCGTCGGTTCATGTATTGAAGGGCGTCAGCCTCGACGTCGCGCGCGGCGAGGCGACGGGTATCGTCGGTCCGTCGGGGTCCGGCAAGTCGACATTGCTGATGGTGCTGGCCGGGCTGGAGCGGGTCGATTCCGGTACGGTGCGCCTTGCCGGCGAACTGCTCAACGGTAAAAGCGAGGACCAGGTCGCTTCGTTTCGCGGCCGAAACATTGGCATCGTGTTCCAGTCCTTCCACCTCATCCCCAATATGACGGCGCTCGAAAATGTCGCCGTGCCGCTGGAACTGGCCGGCCACGCCGATCCCTTCTCGGTGGCGGAGCGGGAACTGGCGGCCGTCGGCCTCAGCGACCGCGTCACCCATTATCCTGGCGAACTCTCCGGCGGCGAGCAGCAGCGCGTGGCGATCGCCCGGGCGCTGGCACCATCGCCGCGCATCCTGATCGCCGACGAGCCGACCGGCAATCTCGATCAGGCGACGGGGCGGCAGGTCGCCGATCTGCTGTTCGCCAAGGCCGCCGAACGCGGCATGACGCTGGTGCTGGTCACCCACGATCCGGCGCTCGCGGCGCGCTGCTCGCGCCAGGTTTCGATGCGCTCCGGCCGGATCGAGGCGCCGCCGCCGGTCAGGATCACCGCCTGATGCCGCTGGCGCGGACCTTGAAGCTTGCCATCCGCTTCTCGCTGCGCGAGATGCGCGGCGGCCTGTCCGGCTTCCTCATCTTCCTCGCCTGCATCGCGCTCGGCGTGGCGGCTATCGGCGGCGTCAATTCGGTGGCCCGCTCCATCACCGCCGGTGTCGCCGATCAGGGCCAGACGCTGCTCGGCGGCGATCTTCGCTTCCAGATCAACCAGCGCGACGCCAGCCAGGCAGAACTTGGCTTTCTCGACGGGCTGGGCGTGGTTTCGCATACCGCCGGCATGCGCTCGATGGCGCGCCTGGCTGACGGATCCGACCAGGCGCTGGTCGAGGCCAAGGCTGTCGACGAGGCCTATCCGCTCTATGGCGCGCTGGAAACCGAACCGGTGCTGACGAAGCAGGAACTGTTCGGCAGGCAGTTCGGCGTTTTCGGCGCCGCGGCACCCGATCTCTTGTTCGAACGGCTGCATCTCAAGATCGGCGACCGGCTGAAGCTCGGCACCGCCACGTTCGAACTGCGCGCCAGGCTGGTGGCCGAGCCCGACGCGGTCTCCGATGGGTTCGGCTTCGCGCCAAGGCTGATGATCTCGACCGAGGGCCTGGCCGCCACTGGGCTGATCCAGCCTGGCAGCCTGGTCGAGAACGCCTACAAGGTCCGGCTGCCCGCCGGTGCCGACGAGGCGCGGCTCAAGGCCATCCAGGACCAGGCGGCCAAGGATTTTCCGCAGGCCGGCTGGTCGATCCGCACGCGCAGCAACGCCGCACCGGCGTTATCCTCCAATATCGAACGCTTCTCGCAGTTCCTGACGCTGGTCGGGCTCACCGCGCTGGTGGTCGGCGGCGTCGGCGTCGCCAATGCGGTGCGCGCCTATCTCGACGGCAAGCGCGGCGTCATCGCCACCTTCAAGAGCCTGGGGGCGTCCGGCGGCTTCGTCTTTGCCGTCTACCTCGTGCAGATCCTGATCATCGCGGCACTTGGCATCGTGCTCGGCCTGGTGCTCGGGGCGCTGATGCCGTTCGCGGCGAGTGCCGCGCTTCAGTCGGTCATTCCGGTGCCGGCGCAGGGCGGCTTCTATCCCGGCGCGCTCGCCATGGCGGCCCTGTTCGGCCTGCTGGTGACGCTGGCCTTCGCGCTGCTGCCGCTCGGTCGCGCCCGTGACGTGCCGGCAACCGCGCTGTTCCGGGAGATGGGACTGGAAGGCCGGGGCCTGCCGCGCCCCGTCTATGTCGTTTGCGCGCTCGGCATCGCGCTTTTCCTGGCAGCGCTGGCGATCCTGTTTTCGGGCGACCAGCGCATCGCCTCGATCTTCGTCGGCGCCACCGTTTTTGCTTTCCTGGTGCTGCGTCTCGTCGGCGGACTGGTGCAATGGGCAGCCAGGAAAAGCCCGCGCGTGCGCTTTGTCGCGCTCAGGCTCGCCATCGGCAACATCCACCGGCCCGGGGCGCTGACGCCGTCCGTGGTGCTGTCGCTGGGGCTTGGGCTGACGCTCTTGGTGACACTGGCGCTGATCGACGGGAATCTCAGGCGCCAGATCTCCGGCAGCCTGCCGGAGCGGGCGCCGAACTTCTTCTTCGTCGACATCCAGGGCAGCGAAGTCGATGCGTTCTCCTCGCTGATCGCGAAGGAGGTGCCGCGGGGAACGCTGGCCAAGGTGCCGATGCTGCGCGGCCGGGTCATGGCTCTCAACGGCGTCGATGTCGACAAGGTCAAGGTGCCGGCCGAGGGCGCCTGGGTGCTGAAGGGAGATCGCGGCCTGACCTATGACACCAGGCAACCGGAAAACGCGACGCTGACAGAGGGCAAATGGTGGCCCGACAACTATGCCGGCGAGCCGCTGGTTTCGTTTTCCGACAACGAAGGCAAGGAAATCGGGCTGAAGCTCGGCGACACCATCACCGTCAATGTGCTCGGCCGCAATGTCACCGCCCGCATCGCTAATTTCCGCCAGGTCGAGTGGGAGACGATGGGCATCAATTTCGTCATGGTGTTCTCGCCCAACACATTCGCCGGCGCCCCGCATGGCTGGATAGCCACGCTCACCGAAAAGAACGCCTCGGCGGCCGACGACGCGCGCGTCCTCAACGCCGTCACCCGCGCCTTCCCCGCCGTGACGACGGTGCGGGTCAAGGATGCACTCGACATCGTCAACCGGCTGGTCGGCCAGCTCGGCACGGCGATCCGGGCCGCGGCCGGCGTGGCGCTGATCGCCTCGGTTCTGGTGCTTGCCGGCGCGCTTGCCGCCGGCAACCGGGCGCGCATCCACGACGCGGTGGTGCTGAAGACGCTGGGCGCCACCAGGCGAACGCTGATCACGGCATTCTCTCTGGAATACATGCTGATCGGACTGGCCACCGCGATCTTCGCGCTCGCCGCCGGCAGCGCCGCCGCCTGGTTCGTGGTCGCACGCATCATGACGCTGCCATCGCATTTCATGCCCGAGGTGGCGGTGGCGACGATTGCCTTTTCGCTGGTGATCACGGTCGGCATCGGCCTTGCCGGCACCTGGCGGGTGCTCGGCCACAAGGCGGCACCCGTGCTGCGAAACCTCTGATTCGCCTGCGGGCGCCGCCTGCCCGGGTTAAATCTTGGTAAGGATGCCGTCCGAAACGGCCGGCGAAGCGGCATTTTGGCCTGTCACGAACCGTTACACCCGGTTACGGTCTTGTTCTTGACGCGAATAACCATCATATTCCGCGCAGGCATGCTGGAGCCCCCCAGCGGCGCCTGGGCCCGCAAGAGGCCCGACACCGGACGGGGCAGAAGCAACGAGGATTTCCAATGGCTGATCCCATTCGCAACTATCAGACGTCGGCGGTGCCCGGCGTCCGCGCCGACATCGACCAGGGTCTGCGCGCCTACATGATCAAGGTCTACAATCTGATGGGGCTTGGCCTGCTCATCACCGGCCTTGCCGCCATCGGCACGATCATGCTGGCCACCACCACCGATCCGGCTTCGGCCGTCGCGACGCTGCCGAGCGGCGAGATGCTGACCTCCTTCGGCTACGCGATCTTCGGTTCGCCGCTGCGCTGGGTTGTAATGCTGGCGCCGCTGGCCGCCGTGTTCTTCCTGTCGTTCAGGATCCAGTCGATGAGCGTCGCCGCCGCGCAGACCACCTTCTGGGTCTATGCTGGTCTGGTCGGCCTGTCGCTGTCGTCGATCTTCCTGGTCTACACCACGGCCAGCATCTCGCAGACCTTCTTCGCCACCGCCGCGGCCTTCGGCGCGCTGTCGCTGTTCGGCTACACCACCAAGCGCGACCTGTCGGCGATGGGCTCGTTCCTAATCATGGGCGTGTTCGGCATCATCATCGCCTCGGTGATCAACATCTTCCTGCAGTCGTCGGCACTGACCTTCGCCGTCTCGGCGATCGGCGTACTGGTCTTCGCCGGCCTCACCGCCTACGACACGCAGAAGATCAAGGAGATGTATTTCGAGGGCGACGCTTCCGATGTCGCGGGCCGCAAGGCCATTATGGGCGCGCTGTCGCTCTACCTCGATTTCATCAACCTCTTCATGTTCCTGCTCCAGTTCATGGGCGACCGCCGCTAAGCGGTATTGGACCATCGACTCCTGGAAGGGCGGCCCAACGGCCGCCCTTTTCTTTTAAGCAGGCCTCTGCTGTTATCGAAAGCACAAAAGAGGCTTGCATAAAGAATGAGCAACATCGCGATCAGGCTGGCGACCCCGGCCGACCTCGACGCCATAACCGAAATCTACGCCGACGCGGTCGCCAACGGCACGGCGAGCTATGAACTGGAACCGCCCAGCCGCACCGAGATGGGGACGCGATTCGCCGCACTCGCGGCCGGCGGCTTTCCCTATCTGGTGGCGGAAAAGGCAGGCGCCGTGCTTGGCTATGCCTATGCCGGCGCCTTCCGGCCGCGCCCGGCCTATCGCTTCATCGTCGAGGATTCGGTCTATGTCGCGCCTGACGCCAAGGGCCAGGGTGTCGGCCTGAAGCTGATGCAAAGCCTGGTCGCGGCGGTCGAGGCGGCGGGCTTTCGCCAGATCGTCGCGGTGATCGGCGATGGCCGCGCCGACAGCGCCTCGGTCAGGTTGCACGAGAAGCTCGGCTTCCGTCATTCCGGCCGCCTCGAAGGCTCCGGCTACAAGCACGGGCGCTGGTTGGACACGGTATTCATGCAGCTGTCGCTCAACGGCGGGGCATCGCTGCCACCTGATCCGGATTCGCTGCCGGAGCGGAAGTTCCGGAAGGGGGAACTGAAGAATTGAGGAACAGGACACGCGGCGCCTGACGTAAGCGCCCCTTTTCCTTCGTTCCTCAATTCTTCAGTTCGCAATTCACCCCTATACCAGCTTCAGCTTGCTGTCGAAGACGCCGAGCACGCGGCCAAGCTCCTGGCCGCGTTTGAGGATGCGCCCGCCCGCCGCGATGACGGCGAAGGCGCCTTGCTTGCGCGCCAGTTTCGGATCCTTGACGATCTGGAACAGCGGCACTTCGCTGGCACGGCGGAAGACGGAAAAGACAGCGCGGTCGGTGAGGTGATCGATGGCGTAGTCGCGCCATTCATTGGCCGCGACCATGCGTCCGTAAAGCCTGAGGATCTGGTCCAGTTCGCGCCGGTCGAAGCGGACCGGCTGGTCGAGGCGTGCGCTGCGCGCCTCGTGCAGCGGGATCAATATTGCGGATGCGTCTCCATCCCCCATCCCGCCGCCGTCATCGATCATGCCTGCCTCGATCCTTCAAAATGAATCTTTGCCAACCAAAGTTGGCCCCTTCGCATCGCAATTGCAAGAGCCGGAGAAGCGAAGGCAGCGGCGCGCCGTTTCCGTTGCGTCCAGTCACGTTTGTGAAACGCGTGTTGGAATTGGTGATGCTTCGCCACATTTCCGCCTTTTTTTATCCGCGCTCCTGCCCCAATGTCCGACGAATTTACCGGCGTTGCCTGAGACGGTTCGGTCCGGCACCGGCTCGTAAACCCCAAGCCCCCCGCCCACGGGTCTGCGTCGGATCGAACCAACCTCGGCCTTTCCTCGGAAAAGCCAGGTGCGACGATCCCAAAACCTAAATGACCGACGTCAGAAGCAAGCTGACGTCGGTTTTTTCGTTTTTGGGCCTTGCACCCGGGACTGCGCGCCGACGGCATCGGCGTAGGGCCGAAAGCGGCCAACCCCGCGTCGCCATTCAATTCTGCCGACCGTGCTTGCCATTTTCCGTTTCACTTAATAGGGTGTTAAGTGGAAACGGAGACGACAATGCCACACGCATCGGGCTCCCCAGTAAAACAGTTGAATGGCGGGGCGGCCGTGCCGGAGGCCGGCGGCGTCGGCCCTCGTATCAAGGCATTGCGCATGGCGCGGCGCGTCTCGCTGCGCCAGCTTGCCGACATGACGGGCACCACGGCGAGCTTCATCAGCCAGCTCGAGCGCAATCTGTGCGGCGCCAACACCGGCACGCTGCTCAAGATCGCCGCCGCTCTCGATCTCGGCATCAACGATCTGTTCGAGGACAATGCGCGTCCCCTGCACAAGGTGCTGAGGCGCGAGGAGCGGCCGGTCGTTCCGGTCGGCCTCCAAGGCCGCAAGATGCTCCTGTCGCGGCGGCCGATCCATCAATTCGAAGTCTATGCCGGCCATTTCGAGGTTGGCGGCTCGACCGGCGACGAGACCTATGTGCATGGCGGCGAGCACGAAATGTTCATGGTGCTCAAGGGCACCGTCGAACTGACGCTTGCCGACGAGCGCCATCTGATGCGCGAGGGCGACAGCGTCGAATACGCAACCTCGGTGCCGCACCGGACCGTCAATGTCGGCGACACGCCGGCCGAGGTGCTCTGGATCATCGCGCCGCCGACGGCCGGCGCGCTCGAACTCGATCGATACAGGCCCGGAAACCGCTCGCATCCGGGTGAATGAAAACAATGCGAGTTCTGCAAATGGGAGAGATGATCATGAAACTGAGATTTGGACATGCGGCTGCCGTCGCCGTGCTTATGGCGGCCACCGCCGCGCTCGCGCAATCCAAGCCGGTGGCGGGAGAGGTCGCCGAAGGCTCGCTGAAGGGCAAGACGCTGACCCTCGTTTCCTATGGCGGCATCTACCAGGACGGCCAGGCGGCGGCACTCAAGGAGTTCGTCGACAAGTCCGGCGTCAAGCTGCTCAATGACGGCCCGACGGAGATCGCCAAACTGCAGGCGCAGGTCGAGTCCGGCAATGTGACCTGGGACGTCGTCGATACCGACGACCTGCCGCCCTATGTCTATTGCGGCAAGCTGTTCCAGAAGCTCGATCTGACGAAGCTCGACGTCTCGAAAATCCCGGAAGGCCAGGTCGGCGAATGCTCGGTGCCGGCGATGAACTACGGTGTCGTGCTGATGTACAACAAGGAAAAGTACGGGGATAATCCGCCCAAGAGCTGGGCCGACTTCTTCGATACCCAAAAATTCCCCGGCGTGCGTGGCATCGACGGCTCCGGCAGCCCGACCGGCGGCCTGCTGGAACAGGCTTTCAAGGTTGCCGGCGGCGATCCGAAGGCGATGACGGTGGCCGATATCGACAAGGCCATCGATGTGGTCCGCAAGCTCGGCCCCGACACGATCTTCTGGAAGACGGGTGCCGAATCGCAGCAGCTCGCCGAATCCGGCGAGGCCGACATGCTGATGATGTGGACGGGCCGCGCCATGACGGCGGTCAAGAACGGTGCCAAGTACGCGCCCGCCTGGCAGGATTGGCTGGTGGTGATGGACCAGATGACGATTCCGGTCGGCGTCAAGGATACGGATGCGTCCTACGCGCTGCTCAATGCCTATCTCGGCAAGCATGCCCAGGAGATATTGGCGGAGAAGACCTCCTACACGCCGATCAACAACGACGCGCAGCCCAAGGTCGACGCTTCTGTTGCCGCCTACCTGACCAATACGCCTGAACGCCAGAAGCAGGGCTACAAGCAGAACTTCAAGTTCTGGGTCCCGAACTTTGCGGTGGCGCAGGAGAAGTGGTCGGCGCTGATGGCCGGCAACTGACCGGCTGACGGGAAGCAAGGGCCGTGAGCGCGTCCGAGCCAACCATTCCGGCCGCCGAAAGGCGCAGGGCATGGCGGCCGTTCGCGCTCGCGTTGCCGGCCCTGGTCCTGCTTTTCGCGGTGATCGGCTATCCGCTGCTGACCATCGTGCTGCGCAGCCTGTCGGAACCGGAGTGGGGAGCGCAGAACTATGTCTGGTTCTTCAGTGCGCCGATCAACCTTGTCGTGCTCCAGCGGACCTTCGTCATTTCGGCGTGGGTCACGCTGGTGTGCGTGGTTTGCGCTTATCCCTACGCCTATCTGATGACCGCGGTCGGGCCGCGCGTTCGGCTGGTGCTGCTCTTGTGTGTGCTGATCCCGTTTTGGGTGAGCGGCGTGGTGCGCACCTTGTCCTGGGTGATCCTGCTCCAGGATTCAGGCGTCATCAACTCGGTCCTGCGGTCGCTCGGGCTTGGTGGCGTCAGGCTGATCCGCACCCAGACGGGCGTGGTCATCGGCATGGCGCAGGTGCTTTTGCCGTTCATGATCCTGCCGCTCTATTCGGTCATGAAAGGCATCGATCTCAGGCTGATGCGCGCGGCGCAAAGCCTTGGCGCGCGGCCGTCCCGCGCCTTCTTCACCATCTACCTGCCGCTGTCGCTGCCGGGCGTCTATGCCGGGGCGATCATCGTCTTCATCCTGGCGCTCGGCTTCTACATCACGCCGGCTTTGCTCGGCGGTCCGCGTTCGACCATGCTGTCCACCCTGGTGCAGACACAGGTGCTCAGCCTGCTGCAATGGGGCCGTGGCGGCGCCATGGGCGTGGTGCTGCTGGTCACGACCTTCGTGCTGCTGGCGCTCGCCGCGCCCGTCATGCGGTCCCGGTACCGGGAAGCGGAGCGGCGCTGATGGAGATGAAGCCGCTCACCCGCGTCATCCTCGGCCTTGTCTGCCTGCTGGTGGCCATATGGCTGGTGGCCCCGACGCTGGTCGTGGTGCCGATGTCGTTCAACGAGAACAAGTCGCTGGCGTTTCCGCCGCAGGGCTTTTCCTGGCAATGGTACCAGAATTTCGCCACCAGCCCGGACTGGTCGAGCAGCTTCCTCAATTCGCTGAAGGTCGCCTCGATCGTTGCCGTGCTGGCAACCGTGCTCGGCACGCTTGCCGCCTTCGGCCTCGACCGCATGAAGGCGCGGCCGGCAAACCTGCTGCGCATGCTGATGTTGACGCCGATGGTGGTGCCGGGCGTGGTGCTGGCCATCGGCATCTACGCGGTCTATCTCGATACGCGGCTTGTCGGCACGCTGCTCGGCTTCGTGCTCGCCCACACCATCCTTGCGCTGCCTTTCGTGCTGATTGCCGTCTCGGCCAATCTCGAAGTGTTCGACAGGCGGCTCGAGACAGCCGCGGCGAGCCTCGGCGCCAACGCGCTCACTACCTTCCGCACGGTGACGCTGCCGCTGATTGCACCCGGCGTGCTGTCGGGCCTGCTGTTCGCCTTCGCCACCTCCTTCGATGAGATCGTCGTGTCGCTGTTCATCACCAATCCCTACCTCAAGACATTGCCGGTGCAGATCTTCGCTTCCATCACGCGCGACGCCGACCCGACGGTCGCGGCCGTCGGCACGATCCTGTTGTTTGCCACCACGATCCTGATCGGCGGCGGCATGCTTCTTCTTGGCCGCGAGCGGAAAGGACGCCAATGACCTCGGGGCAAGAGAGCAGGGGCGCGGCGATCGATCTCAGGTCGATCAGCAAGGCCTATGGCAGCTTCAAGGCGCTGGACGGCGTGTCGCTGCACATCGAGGCCGGCGAGTTCATGACGCTGCTCGGACCAAGCGGCTCCGGCAAGACGACGACGCTCAACGTCGTCGCCGGCTTCACCGAGGCCAGTTCCGGCGCGCTGGAAGTGGGCGGCAAGAGCGTCGTCGGCGTGCCGGCGCACAAGCGCAACATCGGCGTCGTCTTCCAGCATTACGCGCTGTTTCCCCATATGACGGTGAGCCGCAACGTCGCCTATCCGCTCGCCTTGCGCGGCGTGGCGGGAGCCGAGCGCGAACGCCGGGTGCGCCAGGCGCTCGACATGGTCAAGATGGCGGATTTCGGCCATCGCTTCCCCAGCGAGCTTTCGGGCGGCCAGCAGCAACGCGTGGCGCTGGCCCGCGCCATCGTCTTCGATCCGCCGCTGCTGTTGATGGACGAGCCGCTCGGCGCGCTCGACAAGAAACTGCGCGAATGGCTGCAGCTCGAGATCAAGCGCATCCACCGCGAACTCGGCACCACCTTCGTCTATGTGACGCACGACCAGGAAGAGGCGCTGGTGCTGTCGGATCGCATCGCCGTGTTCAACCGGGGCCGGATCGAACAGATCGGTACCGGGCGCGAGCTGTATGACGAGCCGGCGACGCTGTTCGTCGGCAAGTTCATCGGCGATTCCACCGTGCTGCGCGGGGCCGCCGCCACCTCTGGCCAGGAGACGGCGATCGAGATATCAGGCCAGATGGTGACGACGGCCAAGCGTCTCGCCAATGGCGGCACGCCGGTCATGCTGCTGCGCCCCGAAAAGCTGGCGCTCGCCCGCCCTGGTGTGGGCGGCGACGGCCGCAACCGGCTCACGGGCCGTATTGGCGAAGCCATCTATCTCGGCTCCGGCTCAAAATACGAGGTCGACCTGGCCGACGGCTCGAAAGCCATCGTGCGCTCGACGCTGGAAGCAGACAGTTTCGCCATCGGGGACGAGGTCGAGGTGCTGTTCGCCGGCGCCGACGTGAAGCTGCTCGCCGACGACGACAAGGCTGACCTGACGCTCACCTGATTTCGGAACGGATTTCAAAAATGCAAGCCAAGCACAATGGCGACGTGTCGTTCTGGTATGCCGATATCGGCGGCGTGCCGGCCTATCGGCCGTCCTTGCCCGGCGACATCGAGGCCGATGTCTGCATCGTCGGCGCCGGCTACACCGGCCTGTGGACCGCCTATTATTTGAAGAAGGCGCAACCTGCGCTGCGCATCGCCATGGTCGAGAAGGAGTTCGCGGGCTTCGGCGCGTCGGGCCGCAATGGCGGCTGGCTGTCGGGCGGCTTCAGCTGGTCGCGTGAGAAATACGCAAAGACCTCCTCGCGCGGCGCGGTGATCGATATGCAGCGCGCCATGTTCGGCACGGTCGATGAGGTCATCGCGGTGACGGAAGCCGAAGGCATCGACGCCGATATCCGCCGCGTCGACAACATCACCGTCGCCACCAACGCGGCACAATTGCAGCGTGCTAGGGCCGAATACGAGGAGCTGCTGCGCTGGGAGATGCCGCCGGAGCGGCTCGCCTTCCTCGACGCGCGGGAGGCGCGCCAGCGCATCGCCATCGACAAGGTGCTGGGCGCCTTCGTCGTGCGCAACGTCGCGCGTGTCCAGCCGGCCAAGCTGGTGCAAGGCCTGGCGGCGGCTGTCGAGCGGCTTGGCGTGCCGATCTACGAGCAGACGCAGGTGCTGGCGATCGAGAAGGGCAAGGTCACCACCAGCAGAGGCATCGTGCGGGCAGGGAAGATCGTCCGCGCCACCGAAGGCTTCACGGCTGGCATTCCCGGCTACGAGCGTCTCTGGCTGCCGCTGAACAGCGCCATCGTGGTGACCGAGAAGCTGCCGCAAGAACTGTGGGACCAGATCGGCTGGAACGGTTACGGGGTGCTGGGCGATGCCGCTCACACCTATTGCTACGCGCAGCGCACGCGCGAGGGCCGCATCGCCATGGGCGGCCGTGGCGTGCCCTACCGCTTCGGTTCGCGCACCGATGTGCGCGGCCGGACCCAGCAGGCGACCATCGACCAGTTGCACGAGGTGCTGACCAGGCTGTTGCCGCAGACCAAGGGCGTGCGTCTCGACCATGCCTGGTGCGGGACGCTTGGGGTGCCGCGCGACTGGTGCACCACTTCAGGCTTCGACCGGGAAAGCGGCATCGGCTGGGCCGGCGGCTATGTCGGGCTCGGGGTTTCCAGTTCCAACCTGTCAGGCCGCACCTTGCGCGACCTCGTGCTCGGCCACGACACCGAGTTGACCCGGCTGCCCTGGGTCAACCGCACGGTCAAGAAATGGGAACCGGAACCACTGCGCTGGCTCGGCGTGCACACAATGTACCAGCTCTATCGCATCGCCGACCGGCGTGAAGCAAACGGCCTGGACCGGACCTCGCGCCTTGCGGCCTTCGCCGATCGCCTGACCGGACACTGAAAGCATTCGAGCAGGATATGTAGCGGTTTCCGTCTGGAATTGCGCCGAGCCCGTGACCTTACAGCTTACGATCGAGGGAGGCCTCGGATCCCGGTTTGTGGATGAAAGCCGCACCCAGGATGGGGCCTGGCAGGCCATCCTTGCCGACCGACTGCAAAAGCACGGCGCAGCCGCCTTTCTTGGTGATCTCGCTCAGCGGAAATTCGTAGCGCTGCGCCTTGCCATGCCACATGCCGGCGGTCTGGATCCCGGTGACGGCGTTCCAATAGGTCATCTTGCGGCCGGAGTTCTCGCCCTGGCCGATCTTGACCGTCTGCGGCGCGTCGAAATAGACGATGACGACATGGGCGTCGTTCGGGCCGGCGCCGGCGTCACCTGCATCGATGATCACACGGTCGCCGGTGCGGCTGACCTTGATGGGCACACGCATGCCTTCGCCGGCACGGGCCATGCGGGCAAGCGCGCCGTCGACCTCACCGCGATTGGCGCCGTTGACATGCATGCGGCCGTTCAGGACGGCCTGCGGCGTATAGACCGAACGGCTGCTGAAATAGCGCATATAGTCATATTGCCGCTCGGTGTTTTCCTTGTGGCTCAGCGTGTCCTTCCAGCCGAGATAGTCCCAGTAATCGACGTGATAAGCGAGCGCGACAAGGTCTTGCCTTGTGGCGAGTTCGGCGAAGAACGCGTCCGCCGGCGGGCAGGAACTGCAGCCCTGGCTGGTGAACAGTTCGACCACGCCGAGCGGCCTGTCGGATTTTTCGGCCTGGGCCCTTTCGGGCTCGCTGGCATGCCCAGCGCCGGCAAAAGCCGAGAAGGCCAGCGCGAAGGCTGCCAGCCACAATGATCGTCGCGAGGCCATGACCATTCCAATTCCCGCCGGTGATGCCGGCTTTGTTCTGCTTTGCCGAAATATGTGGCAGAACGGGAAGTCAACGGGAAGTCACGTTGCGGTGAAATTTTACCGCTGCAATCGTGAGGTAAGGCCGCAATAGGAGCAGCCGCTGCATTTCAAGGCGTGGTTCGATTGAGCGGCGGCATCATCGCCATGCGGCAGGTTCTCCTCACCGCCATCGATCTCTATTGCGAACGCACCGGCCCTGGACTTTGGTCTGGGCCGGTCAATGCTTTGACGACCTTGCCTTCATCGCGGCAGGACTGTGCGGCATGCTGGTCTGCTGTGCCGCGGCAGGGGAGTAGTGAGTAGGGGCGTCCTCTGCATCCCACTCACTACTCACTGTTTTCTAAGCCGCCAGATCGCGCAGCACGTACTGCAAGATGCCGCCGTTCTTGAAGTAGTCGAGCTCATCCAGCGTATCGATGCGGCAGATGATCGGCACGTTCTTCACCGTGCCGTCGCCATAGGTGATCTTGGCGGTCATCGTCTGGCGCGGCTTGATGGTGCTCAATCCGTCGATCTCGACCAGCTCGTCGCCCTTGAGGTTGAGGGAAGCCCATGAGGTGCCTTCCTCGAAGACGAAGGGGATGACGCCCATGCCGACCAGGTTCGAACGATGGATGCGCTCGAAGGACTGGGCGATGACGGCACGGACACCGAGCAGGTTGGTGCCCTTTGCCGCCCAGTCGCGCGACGAGCCGTTGCCGTATTCGACGCCGGCGAAGATGACCAGCGGCACGCCTTCCTTCTTGTACTGCATCGCCGCGTCGTAGATCGATTCCTCTTCCTTGCTGGGATAGTGGATGGTGTAGCCGCCCTCGCGGCCGTTCTCGCCCAGCATGTGGTTGCGGATGCGGATGTTGGCGAAGGTGCCGCGCATCATCACCTCATGGTTGCCGCGCCGCGTGCCGTACTGGTTGAAGTCGGCGACGCCGACGCCATGGTCGGTGAGGTATTTGCCGGCCGGCGAGGCGGCCTTGATCGAACCCGCCGGCGAGATGTGGTCGGTGGTGATCTTGTCGCCGAACAGGCCGAGCACCCGGGCGCCCTTGATGTCGCCGATCTTGCCGAAACCCGTGGTCATGCCGGCGAAGTAGGGCGGGTTCTGCACATAGGTCGAATTGTTGTCCCAGGCATAGGTCTGGCCTTCCGGCGCCTTGACGTTCTGCCAGTACTCGTCGCCCTTGAAGACGTCGGCATATTTGCGGGCGAACAGCTCGCGGGTGACGTTCTTCTCGATGAACTCCTGGATCTCGGCCGAGCTCGGCCAGATATCCTTGAGATAGACCGGATTGCCGTTCCTGTCGTCGCCGAGCGGCTCCGTGGTCAGGTCCTTGGTCACGGTGCCGGCCAGCGCATGCGCCACGACCAGCGGCGGCGACGCCAGGTAGTTCGCCTGCACGTCGGGCGAGACGCGGCCTTCGAAGTTGCGGTTGCCGGAGAGCACCGCGGCGGCAATCAGGCCCTTGTCGTTGATGGTTTTTGAGATCGGCGCCGGCAGCGGGCCGGAATTGCCGATGCAGGTGGTGCAGCCGAAGCCGACCAGGTTGAAGCCGATCTGGTCGAGCTCATTCTGCAGGCCCGACTTTTCCAGATATTCCGCCACCACCTGGCTGCCGGGGGCCAGCGAGGTCTTTACCCACGGCTTCTGCTTCAGGCCAAGGCGGTTGGCGTTGCGGGCAAGCAAGCCCGCGCCGATCAGCACTGATGGGTTCGAGGTGTTGGTGCAGGAGGTGATGGCGGCGATGACGACGTCGCCATGGCCAAGGTCATGGTCGGTGCCTTCGACGGCATAGCGTTTGGAGATTTCCGCCGCCTTCTTGTATTCGGTGTCCATCGCCTTGGCGAAGCCGGCGGGAATGCCTTCCAGCGCGACACGGCCCTCGGGGCGCTTGGGGCCGGCCATCGACGGCACGACGCTGTCCAGCTCCAGTTCGAGCAGGTCGGTGAAGACCGGGTCGGCGGAGCCGGCCTCGCGCCACATGCCTTGCGCCTTGGAATAGGCCTCGACCAGTGCGATGCGGTCCTCGCTGCGGCCCGACATTGTGAGATAGCGGATGGTTTCGGAATCGACCGGGAAGAAACCGCAGGTGGCGCCGTATTCGGGCGCCATGTTGCCGATGGTGGCGCGGTCGGCCAGCGTCATGTTGGACAGGCCGGGGCCGAAGAACTCGACGAACTTGCCGACGACGCCCTTCTTGCGCAGCATCTGGGTGACGGTCAGCACGAGGTCGGTGGCGGTGACGCCCTCCTTGAGCTTGCCGGTGAGGCGGAAGCCGATGACTTCCGGCAGCAGCATGGAGACCGGCTGGCCGAGCATGGCCGCCTCGGCCTCGATGCCGCCGACGCCCCAGCCGAGCACGCCAAGGCCGTTGATCATGGTTGTATGCGAATCGGTGCCGACGCAGGTGTCGGGATAGGCGGTGGTTTCGCCGTCCTCGGTGTTGGTCCACACCACCTGGCCGAGATATTCGAGATTGACCTGGTGGCAGATGCCGGTGCCGGGCGGCACGACGCGGAAGTTGCGGAACGCCTGCTGGCCCCATTTCAGGAACTTGTAGCGCTCTTCGTTGCGCTCATATTCGAGCTCGACATTGCGGGCGAACGCCATCGGCGTGCCGAACTCGTCGACGATGACGGAATGGTCGATGACAAGGTCGACCGGCACCAGCGGGTTGATCTTCTGCGGATCGCCGCCAAGCGAGGCCATGGCGTCGCGCATGGCGGCGAGGTCGACCACGGCCGGGACGCCGGTGAAATCCTGCATCAGCACGCGGGCCGGGCGATAGGCGATTTCGACGCCGGCGGTGCCCTTGTCGGTCAGCCAGCCGGCCACCGCCTGGATGCTCTCCTTGGTGACGGAGCGGCCATCCTCGTTGCGCAGCAGGTTTTCCAGCAGCACCTTCATCGAATAGGGCAGCTGGGCAATGCCGGTGAGGCCGTTCTTCTCGGCCTCGACGAGGTCGAAATAGACATACTCGGCGTCGCCCGCTTTCAGCGTGCGGCGGCAATTGAAACTGTCGAGGGATTTTGACACGTGCGATCCGTCCTTGTCTGTTCAGCCTGAAAGGGAACGGACGCCGATGGCATGCAATCACGCGCAAAGGTGCGGGTACGGCCATTTCCGCTGTCCGTTCCCAAGCAACCCGAGCCGTTCAAGGCGGCGCGTGCGCTGGTTCGGCGCTAATTCTGTTCCCGCGCCGACCGCTGGCACGGATGACCCGCATATAGAGAATTTTCTGGAATAGTTCTAGACAGTTGCAGAGCAAATTTGTGCGATGCGGCAGCGCTCGCGAAACATTGATTTCAGGGCAGGCGAGGGATGCGGCTTATCGCCGAAAATCTGGGCGGCGAACGCGGCGGCGAGCCGGTTTTCTCCGGCATCGGCTTTGTCCTCGATCAGGGCCAGGCCCTGGTCGTCACCGGGCCGAACGGCTCGGGCAAATCGACCTTGCTCAGGGTGGTCGCCGGGCTGCTGCCGAAAACCGAGGGCCGGCTGCTGCTCGAAGGCGGCGGCGACGAGTTCCCCTCGATCGGCTCGGCCTGCCACTATCTCGGCCACCAGAACGCGATGAAGACGGCGCTGAGCGTGACTAAGAATTTGCGCTTCTGGCGGGAGTTCCATGGCGAAGGCCGGCTCGATGTGGAGGAGGCACTGGAAACGGTCGGGCTCGGCGGCATCGGCCATTTGCCGTTCGGCTATCTCTCGACCGGGCAAAGGCGCCGCGCGGCGATCGCGAAACTCTTGGTCAGCCATCGGCCACTGTGGCTGCTCGACGAGCCGACGGCAGGGCTGGACAAGGCTTCGGAGGGGAGATTCGCGGGGCTGATGCGCCGGCATTGCGAGGAAGGCGGGATGATTGTGGCGGCCACGCATCTGCCGCTGGGATTGGAAGGGGCGAAAGAGTTGGCGATGGGGGAGGCCTTTTGATGACTGCACCCCACGGCGCGCCCCTTCTTCGTCAGGGGACCACATCGTAATGTGGTCCCTCTTCCTGCGCGACATCCGCCTCTCCATCCGCGCCGGCGGCGGCGCGCTGACGGGCGTCATCTTCTTCCTCGCCGTCATCGCCACCATCCCTTTCGGCGTTGGGCCGGATCTCAAGCTGTTGGCCCGCATCGGTCCGGCGATCCTGTGGATCGGCGCGCTGCTTGCCTGCCTGCTCGGCCTCGACCGGCTGTTCCAGGCCGATCGCGAGGACGGTTCGCTCGATCTCCTGGTGCTCGGCAACGACCGGCATATGCTGGCGCTGACGGTGCTGGTGAAGTGCGTCGCGCATTGGGCGGGCAGCGTTCTGCCGCTGGTGGTCGCGGCCCCCCTGCTCGGCCTGTTCATGAACATGGAACCGTTGGCAATAGGCGCCACGGCGCTGACGCTGCTGGTCGGCACGCCGGCAATCACCTTCATCGGTGCCGTGGGCGCCGCGGTGGCGGTGGCGCTGCCGCGTGGCGGCCTCTTGATCTCGGTGCTGGTGCTGCCGCTGACCATACCGGTGCTGATCTTCGGCGTTTCGGCGAGCTATGGCGCGACGGCCAATCCCGATCCATTCCTGCAGCCCTTCCTCATTCTTGCCGCGCTGACGCTGTTTCTTGGCGTGCTGGGGCCGACCGCAGCGGCGCTGGCGCTGCGCCACGGCACCGATTGAGGCGCCGGATATCTGAAGGCTGCGGCGTGGCGGCCGATTGCGGAGCCGCCGGCGCGCGGCTAAGGGAAGACATGATCGAACGAGGCGGAAAGACCCGGCTGGAACGAGACGCGGCGATGGAGCGGCGCGCATGAGCGCGCATGCACTCTACGTCGCGGCGGCCTACGCGATCACCGCCGTGGCGCTGGCCGGGCTGATCGGCTGGACCCTCATCGACCAGCGGGCGCGCAAGCGCGAACTCGCCGAACTCGAGGCGGCCGGCGTGCGCCGCCGTTCCGACAAGGCAGCCAAGTCATGAGCACAGAGACGGAAACGCCGGCCCGTCGCCGCCTGTTCGTATTTTTGCCGCTGCTGGTCTTCCTCGGACTGGCCGGACTGTTCCTGTCGCAGCTCTTGTCGGGGCGCGATGTCTCGGAAGTGCCGTCGGCGCTCATCGGCCTCCCGGCGCCACGGACCGAGTTGCCGCCCCTGGAGGGCAGCAAGTTGCCCGGGCTCGATTCGAAAGCCTTCGCCGGCAAGGTCACGCTGGTCAACGTCTTTGCGTCCTGGTGCGCGCCATGCCGGGAAGAGCACCCGGTGCTGCTGGCGCTGGCGCAGGACAAAAGGTTCGCGATGGCGGCGCTGAATTACAAGGACCGGCCGGAAAACGCCCGCCGCTTCCTCGGCGACCTCGGCAATCCGTTCCAGGCGATCGGGGTCGACGAAGCCGGCCGCACTGCGATCGACTGGGGCGTCTATGGCGTGCCGGAAACCTTCGTCATCGGCAAGGATGGCAAGATAGCCTACAAACATGTCGGCCCGCTGACGCCGGAGTCGGCCAAGGAACTTCTGCTGCCGCAGATCGACAAGGCGCTGGCCAGGCCGAACTGAAGCCACGTCGAAGACCTGATCTCTCTTGGTTTGTACACGTATATGGTTGAAGCGGAGCGGATGGCTCTCGCGCCTCCTAATTCGGCCCACCTGGCCGTGGCGGCGACAGCACATCCTCGGCCGAGAGCACCCGCGCTTCCGAGGGCAGCATGATGGGGATGCCGTCGCGCACCGGATAAGCGAGCTTGGCGACCCGCGAGACCAGCTCGCCGCGCTCGGGGTCCCAGGCCAGCGGCCCCTTGGTCAGCGGGCAGGCCAGGAGTTCCAGCAGCTTCGGGTCAACATTCGTCTTCTTTCCGTCGCGCCCATCCGCCATTGGGTCCTCTTCCGGTTTCACGCCCAGCCTGTCAGCCAGGATGCAGGATCTATCGAGATCGGTCGGGCCGTTATTTGCGGGCCGGCTGGATATCGACGCATTCCTACTGCAGGCTCGAGCCAAAATCCTCATTCTCGCGCGCCAGCGTCATCTCGGTGATGGCGATCAGCGTTTCGGCCCTGGTTTTCAGGTCCGCGGCCTCGAGCAATGCCTGCTTCTCGGCCGGTCCGTAGGGCGCCATCATCGACAGCGCGTTGACCAGCATGGCGTTTTCGGCGCGGCTGACGCTCTCCCAGTCGGCTTCCAGGTCATTGGCCTGCAGATAGGCGCGAAAAGCTCTGAGCAGCGCCGGCCGGTCGATTTCATCAGCCGCCTGCTCTTCGTCGAGATCGGCGAGGAAGGGCGCCGGCTTCGCCTGGCGGAACGGCGTCTTGACCGTCAGCTCGTGGGCGACGCGGAACCGGCACACGCCTTGCAGCGAGATCAGGTAGCGGCCGTCGCCGGTCTCGGAAAAGGCGATGATGCGACCGATGCAGCCGACGTTGCAAAGCTCCGGCTCGCCATCCTCACGCAATGCGCCATTGAGGCCGGGCTGGATGACGCCGACGAGCCGCGAGCCGGCGACGGCCTCGTCCACCATCTGCAGGTAGCGCGGCTCGAAGATGTTGAGCGGCATGCGGCCGCCCGGCAGCAGCAGCGCGCCTTCGAGCGGAAAGAGCGGGATCGTCGACGGCAGATCCTTGGCGAGCCGGTAATGCGCGTTTCCCGCTTGCACCTCGTTCCTCCGATCGCTTCCCTTGCGAAGCGTCAATCCTGCCTTGTCCTATCTGGCGCACAGGCCTGGCGCCACAAGCCCTTGCGACAAAACAACCGTAACCGGCTCAGGAAAACAGCAATGCCGACAATTTGCGGCGCGCGGCAAGCGTCGCCTCGTCGGTCATGCCCCAGGCCTCGAACAGCTTCAGCAACTGCGTCCTGGCGCCATCCTCGTTCCAGCTCCGGTCGGCCTTGATGATGGCCAGCAGATTGTCGGCGGCCGCCGTGCGATCGCCCATGGCGTTCTGGATCATGGCCAGGTCGAAACGCGCCTGATGGTCCTTGGGGTTTTCCGCGAGCCGCCGCTCGAACTCGGCCGGATTGCCCAGCGCCGCCGCCTGCGCGGCCAGCGCGATCTTGGCGCGCAGGGCAGCCAGCGGCGGTGCGTCCTTCTTGGCCTCCGGCGCCGTTGCCAGGAGCGCCTCGGCACCCTCGGTGTCGCCGGCCTCGAACAGCAGGTCGCCCAGCCCGCCAATCGCCTCGACCGTTTCCGGCGCCTGCGCCAGGATGGCATCGTAGATGTCGGCCGCGGTCTGCATGTCGCCGGCGTCGCGCGCCTCCGCCGCCGCGGCCAGGGCCTCGGCCACCGGCGGCGCGCCATTGCCCTTGCCGCCGACCTTGGTGATGAATTCGTTGATCTGGCTCTCGGGAATGGCGCCCATGAAGCCGTCGACCGGCTGGCCGTCCTTGAAGGCGATGACCGCCGGAATCGACTGGATGCCGAGCTGGCCGGCGATCGAGGGATGGTCGTCGATGTTCATCTTGACCAGCTTGACCCTGCCGCCGACGGCCTTGACCGCCTTTTCCAGCTGCGGGGTGAGCTGCTTGCAAGGTCCGCACCACGGCGCCCAGAAGTCGACCAGCACCGGCTGGCGGCGCGATTCCTGGATGACGTCGGCGGCAAAGGCCGCGGTCGTCGTGTCCTTGATGACGTCGCCTGTGGCGGTGGGGCCGGCGGCTGGGGGCGCGGACGCCTCGCCGAATCCGGCTTTGGGCTCGGTTCCGCCATACTGCACCGTGGTGGCATACTGGCCGCCCTTGTTTCCGAATGATCCGCCAAACGGATTGCTGTCGCTCATCTCGTCACCCTTTCGGTCGCGCGGCCGGCCCGTGGCCCGGCGCCCTGTCTCAATTGGAAATCGGCTTTGCCACCCATGTGGCGATCATGCCGAGACTTTCAAGATAGCAGCATCATGCCCGGTTGCCTCGACGAATCTGATGAGATCGGCGGCCGCGATCGATGTCGTCGCCTCGTTGGTCAGGGGATGCGCATTGATGACGGAATGGTCCATCAGATCCTTGTCGAGCACCAGTTTGACCCGGTTTTCCCTGTCGTTGACGATACCGAACACCGTGACCGCCCCCGGCGTGACCCCCAGAAGCTCCATCAGCATTTCCGGCTTGCCGAACGAAACCCGGCTGGCGGCGCCGATCAGCTGATGTATCTGCTTGAGATCGACGACCGCGTCCTCGCCGACGGTGACCAGGAAGAAATTGTCCTTCTTGTCCTTCAGGAACAGGTTCTTGGTGTGCCCGCCGGCGATTTCGCCGCGCAGCGCCTGCGAATCGGCAACCGTATAGAGCGGCGGGTGGCGTATCGTCGAAACCGCGATGCCGAGTTCGGCAAGAAAGGCCATCAGGTCAGCTTCGGTCTTCGGCATGGGTCTCTTCTTCGTTGGTTTCTCGGCCTTGCCGTTTACGGCCAATGAGGCGGCCGACACAAGACCGTCGCGCCAGCGGCGATGAAATCGGCGCGTCGCGGGCGGTTTGCCGGCATCGCTCGGAAGGTTGCAAAAAGCCTGCTATTTCCCTGTTGCAATCGCCGCGCTCTTCAGCCATATAGGCCCGGCTTGCGGCCAAGACGCCGTGTGAGCGGGTGTAGCTCAGGGGTAGAGCACAACCTTGCCAAGGTTGGGGTCGAGCGTTCGAATCGCTTCACCCGCTCCAGTTTCCTCAAGGGGAATCAAGCATCGAAAAGCCGCGGTTCGCCGCGGCTTTTTCGTTTTTCGGGGTGATTGAATCGCAACTCCCGAGCGCGGTCGGAAAGGTCCGGGTTACTACGACGGAGCCGAATACGAATAGCTTGGGCGGGAAAGTCCGCGTCAAGCTGCCTTCATTAGATTCGCAATTTCTGCCACAGCACCGGCGTGGCCCACTTGAGTGAGGCGATAACCAGTTTTGCTGTCGCCATGCAGCAGCTTCTCCATCCGCAATTCGCCTAGCCTATTCTTGACCGACCCGCTGCTGCGAGCACTCATGGTCTTCAGGATATCGGCAACAGCGACACGGTCGGGGTAATGGCTATGAAGTAGGATGAGAATCTCACCTCGGACCGAGGTATCCGCATGCACTAGGCGTAGTCCGTCGATTTCCTCAACCAAGGTCCCTACTGGTACCTGGAGCTGAGCAATAAGCGCGCCTGCCTCCTGCATAAGAACGCCTGTTGCGTTGCGCAATAGTTCCGCCATGATCCAAGCTGCAGACTCATGTGCAAGGGCAAGGTCGAATGTATTTGGGTCGATAGGATTTTTGTGCGCGATATTGCGTTTGTTGCGCAGCGTGTAAATGGTCCGAGCCAGCCGAGCTGCACAAATACGGAGGCCTTCCGGGAGTGACCCTTCGTTCTCAACCTTCTTGCTCAAATACTCATCTACCGCTGGCTTAGCCTCAAACTTCCCGCTGGCCACAAACTGGAGACACTGGACGAAGGTCTCCACGAACTTACCCGGCGAAGCGCGCTCTAGGGTGGCTGTAGCCGCGTCGCGGCGCAACTTGATGAAGTCTGCTGTCAGTTCCGCCGAAAGTGCAGGTCCGAGGACAGCCGAAAGGGCCTTCGTCAGGCGAGCTTCATCCATGAATCATGGCCTCCACCGCTTTAACTCCGGCGACCGTGATCTTGTAGGATTTGCGGGCCTGCTGGCTCTTGCCGCTTTTCTTGAGTTGCAGGGCCAATGCGGGTTTCTGATTTTTAAGGCTGTCAATGGCGTTGGTAATATTGGGCGCGGCTTCACCGAGGTGCTTCAATTCAGTGTTTGCTGCTAGCCCGCTAAAACTCTCTGCACCCCCACAGACTTGCAGCCAATAACCCGCGACCAGCGCCTTGTCGGCGTTGCTCTGGGGGTGAGCTGCATCGAACAACTCGGCGAAGGTCGCGAATTTACTTGGGCTCGTCGTAGCCGGCGCGGGTGCCTCTGGCTCTCCATCGCCGAGAGGCTCAACCGCGGGATGTATTGATTTTGCCTGTGGGCTTCCGGCTGCCAGACCAAGCCGAGATGCCGCGTAGCTCAATACGCGCACCCGCGCCTCATCGTCAGGTAGTCCCTTAAGCGCAGTGAACACAGCGCGCATTGCCACGAACTCGTCGTCCTCAGTTCCAGCTTCAGTCATCTGTAGCGCCTCCCAGATTCGATGCGACGACAAGCGTCACGTATCGCGCGCCGGGAGTCAACAGGACAAGAGACATGCTATGACTTTTCAACAGATGATAACTAAGGTCATAAATCCTTGCAATTTCAGATAGCTGACCAGGCCAAACATGCGACCAATGCCATAATGGACATATAATAGCATTCCGATTCTGCCTTCACGTCACGATGAGACTAACGGTAAGTCCCTGTAATTCACTGTGTTTATGCGCATGGTCGCATCGCGCAGTGGAGCACAATGTATACCACTGTCGCTTGCACCGGCTTGAAATAGCAGGTTAAAGACTTTGATAGGGTGTAGGGTAAGAAGCGGAGCGCCTGGCCTGCTCGTTCCGGGCGATAGGTACGGGCGCCATGCGCAGCGGAGCGTAGAGTTAGCCGCCGCCTTGCTCAGCTTTTAAATGATTCGTAGCGGATCTATTCCAATCGCTCTTGCCACAGTGACAAACTCGGCAACATCGAGCCGACGTTCACCCAGTTCAAACTTCGATACGAAGGTCTGGCGCTGTCCCAGGCGCTTTCCGAGCTCTCCCTGGGTGATACCCGCGTCCTTGGAGCCTGCACGAGCAGTTCGATTAATTTCCTGTAGAGGTCTGAACGAAGTGAGGACAATTTAAGCGTCATGCATAGACCAGCGCTTCAATAGAACCCGAAATTCGAGTACCCCAAATTAGGGTATTGTGACATTCTCGCCCGAGCGGGGATTCGGGCGCATGAAGCATCAGTACGTCGGGGACCAACGCCGGCGGTCTTTGGGAAGACAGCGCGGTGGTGACCGATCAGGGGCTCGTCACCAGCCGGTGATCTCGATGCGTTCTGCGACAAAGCGGAGCGTCAGTGTTTGGTACCCGCGCTGTCGCCAGCGGCATCCGCGCCTGGTTGCTTTCGTCCGGCGGTCAGCCGACCGGACTCGAACTCCTCGACCGCCTTGTCCCAGCAGGCCTTCTCACGATCGGGCATCAAGCCTTCCCGTTCCCAGAGTTCGCGGGCCCGCTTGCTGATATGCGCGACACGTTCTTCCTGGCTGATCACCATGGCCGTCTTCCTTCCCTGAGGAAGCAACCGGACAGCGCCTGAAATGTTCCAATTTGGATGTCGTCGACCTCGGCAGGTCGGGCGATGCCGTCAGGCACTCTTCGCGGTGTCCGCCTTGCGAAGCGACGCCTGGTGCACCAGCGAGGTCCAGCTGTTGGTCGAGGCGAGGTGGCAATAGAGCAGGCCGAGCGCGCCTGATTTTCTGAGGTCGAGGAAGGCCTCGTCGCTCAGTTTGTTGAAGGCCGCTTCGCCGATCACCTGGAAGTCGGTGAGGTTGAGCACTTCGCCGCCTTCCAGCGTCACCTTGCTCTGGCGCGGCGAAAACAGACCGTGCGCGTCGATCTTGTCGACCATCTCGCGGGTGGCCCTGAAATCGATCTGAAACTGGTTGCAGAAAGCGAGCGCCTGCCTGGTCGCCTCGGTCGGTTCGTTGCCGCCGAAGAACGGCAGCACCTTGTCGTCGCGGAAGGGCGCCATCAGCTGGTCGACGACACGGTCGCTCGCCCGGTCGACGCACAGCGTCAGCCGGCCGGCCGAGGTCGGATCCTCGGCCAGGATGAAAGGGTAGCGGCGGACATAGGCCGGGATGTAGTGCGGCGCGTTCCACTTGCCGTCGGCATCGACGAACAGGTTCTCGTCCTGGCGGACGCCGGTGATGATGACGGGCGCCTTGGCGGCGCCAATGAAGACGATCGGATAGGAGCGCATCGCCGCCGGCATCTCCGAAGCCACCACCGGGATGGCGTGCGCCGAGCGCGCGAAGGAAAAGTCGCTGCGCGCGGTCAACCCCAGCGAGCCGTGCCGCGCCGGATTGAGCGCCTCCGGCCTGGAGTAGAAAAGCGGCATCGCATCGGCCCCTGCTGTCGCCGCCGTCCCTGTTTTCGCACCTTCAGCCATCGTCGGTCCTTTTTCTCCGGCAAGCCGATCAGGCCGGCCAATCCGCGTCCGGCGCCGGGCTCGTATCGAAACATCCCATGCCGAAACAAAGTACCACAGTGTCACCGGCGCGCATAAAAGGATGCGTTGCTGTATTTTGGGGTTTGCGGCGACGAAATGTCTTGCGCGCCAGCGCTCCGTGCCGATGCGCCAATTCCGAGGAAAAGTGGGCGACGGTTTTCCTGGGAATTTTGGTCGGACAAAGATCCCTGGACAGCCCGCGACGAAGCGGCGACAGTGCCGCGCAAACGGCTTCGAGGCGACAAAATGGCGGCGGCGGCGGATTTCGAACAGGCGATCGGACAGGCGTTCACCATAGAGACCGGAGCGGGACGGATCTCGCTCGAACTGAGCGCCGTCAACCGCATCGCGGCCAGCCCCCGCCCGGGCGGTGGTTTTTCGCTGCTGTTCAGGGGGCCGCGTGAGATCGCGCTGCCGCAGGCGACCTACAGCCTTGCCGGCGCCGGCGGTGTCCACGACATCTTCATCGTACCGGTAGCCGCCGACGCGACTGGCCGGACCTACGAGGCGGTGTTCAACTGATTTTCGGCGGTCCGGCCGGTGAGAGCGACGGCCAGATCACGGGCGGTTCGGAGGCGCGGCTCGACACATGATCGACCATATCGAAATCGCCGACATGTTTGACGAAGCAGCATGCAGCGCGCTGTGCGCGGAAATCCGCGAGGCCGGCGGTCGTCCGGCCGGCCTGCTGGGGCGTACTGACCAGAAACCGGCGTGGCCGGAAGTGCGCAGGACCAGGCGCGCCGAGGTCTCGGAAGCGACCGAAGCACGGGTGAACGGTGTCTTGGCGCAGCAGAGGCCCGTCCTGGAACGGCATTTCGGGCTCGCGCTCGGCACTTGGGAAAGGCCCCAGTTCCTTCACTATCGCGAAGGCGATTTCTTCGTGCCGCACCAGGATGGCAACACGCCGCTCATCCACGACGAGTCCCGGTTCAGGAAGATCTCGGCAGTGCTCTTCCTGAACCGTCAATCGGACGATCCTTCGCGGGCAAACTATGCCGGCGGCTCGCTGGTTCTGCACGGACCGTACAGCGGCCCGCACCTGCGGGTTGCAATGCCGGCGCTGCCGGGCACTCTGGTCGCCTTTCGTTCGAAAACGACGCACGAAGTCACCCCGGTCACCTGTAACGAGCGTTTCACGATCGTCTCCTGGTATCGCGACGCTTGAGGACCGACGCTGCAAGCAGCGCTTATTTTCGGTGCCGATATCGGCAAGTGATCGCGAAATCCAATCACTCTCTTTATGAGCAGGCAAATCGCGTATGACCGCGCCAGCGCCGTAATGCGATTGGTCTGTCCGCCGCACCAGCGGCGGCTTGAAACCCCGGCATGAATCCTCCGCGCGGCATCGCTACAGTCGTTGCCTCGCGTGCAAATAACGAAGACCGAAAGGCGCGTCTGGCAGTCACGGATCGGTCGCGCCACTCGCCATCAGGGGTGGGCACTCCATCAGGTCATAGACGCCTCTGTCCTCGGTGACGGTGAAACCCAGCCGCGTATAGAGCCGTCGCGCCGGGTTGTTCTTCTCGACGTGGATCGAGACGAGCTTGCCAGCGGCGGCAGCCTCGTCGAGGAGGTCTCTAAGCAGTGCGCCGCCACACCCCTTGCCGCGATGCGTTGGCAGCAGCGAAATGTCGACGATGCAGTGCTGGCTCGGCGTGCGCTCGATATAGAGACGGCCGATGTCCTGCCTGGCCTGCTCGATCACCAGCCACTCGGCATCGGCATAATATTTCTGGTAATGGGCGTGCTGCGCCCGGAACTGCATGTCCAGGAACGCCCTCTTCTGTACTTCGGTCCAGGATGTTAAGGCCAGTTCCTCGGCACGCGTCGAGGCATAGACCCGCGCCAAAAACGGCAGGTCGGCATCCGTCATCGCCCGAAACGTCAGGCCGGTCCCAGCCGCACGCCTCCACCCCGCCGTCCCACGAGAGTCATCCATCTTGAATCAGGGACGCTGCGGGAAGACGCCCTGCAACGCGATACAGAAATAGCAGGTGAGATAGGGCTGCAGGTTGTTGTGGGGCTGGCCGCCGCCGGCGGGGGTCAGCGCGTTGCCCGACATCGGGCTGACCGTGAATGTCGGATTGTATGCAGAACCACCATTGGACCGGGCAAGCGAGCGGGCCGGGCTGGGAATCGGCTGGTCGGCGATATCCGTCATCGCACGCAGGGTGTGAAGATGCGACGGCATTTCAGATTCCAGCAGGGTCACCGTATCCGAACCGCCGGTTTCTCCCAGATCATGCCAGGAAAGCCCCGGTCCTTGCCCCGGATGCATGGGTGCACTGCCCTGCAGGTTCGGCAAGGCAAAATTCGACTTGCCGTCGCCACCATATGTGGTGCCAAGCAACGAGAACAGGGCCGTGTTCTGCGATATTGGCAGCAACTGTCCATCGCACCATGCCCATCCTTTGGGCGCGAAATTGAACGGAAAGATGCGGATTTCGGCGACGAACGGGTTGGCCATGACGGACCTCTTAAGTCTGAGACGGGAAAATCCCGAACAGCGAGATGATGAAGTTCACGCACAGATAGGGCTGGAAGTTCGCGTGCGGCTGGCTGCCGCCGACCGGCGAAATCGAGCTACCACCCATATTCACCGTCGGCACGTCCTCTGCATAGAGTTGGACCAGGGTGTTCTGCGCGGTGACGTTGCCTCCGGGATTGGCCTGGTTTCCCGGATTGGTGGAGGCCAGGAAGGCATGCGTGTGCGCGGCAATCTGGCTGACGGTAAGCGTGATCTCTTCGGCGCCTCCCGTCTCCGCCAAGACAAAGGAGTTGCCTTGATGGATGGGAAGGCGGCCACGCAGATCGGGCAGCGCGAAGGTTTCCTGACCATCGCCGCCATAGGTGGTCCCGATCAGGTTGAACAGGGTTTCGTACTCCGAGATCGGTATTAGCTGTCCTTCGCAGAACATCCAGCCATTTATTGGAAAATTGCCGGCGAACATGCGAATTTCGCCAACGTAGGGTTGTCCCATGGCTGCGCTCCCTCAATTCTGAGACGGAAAAATGCCCTGCAAGGCGATGCAGAAACTCAACGTCAGGAAAGGCTGCATATTGAGGTGCGCCTGACTGCCGCCGGCACTGGTAACGGTCTGCGCCGTAAGCGGCGTCAAAGCGGCTGCCGACCCATAGAGCGATGCAGCCGGGGCAAGATAGGCGTTGGTCGGCACGGGCTGCGGGCTGGCGGTTGCCGACGTGCCCTGTGCCAGGTGAACATGCGTTGGCAGTTCGGCAATTGAAAGAGTGTGATTTTGTTCGCCGGCACGCTCGCCAAGTGTATGGCCGCTGCCAACATGAATTGGGGTACGCCCCCGATAATCGGGCAGTGCGAAATTCACACGCCCGTCGCCACCAAAAGTTGTTCCGAGCAAGGAAAACAGGGCTTGATTTTGGTTGATAGGTAAGAGCTGGCCATCGCACAGCGCCCAACCTTTTGGCGCAAATCCGAAAGACATGATCCTGATTTCGGCAAGAAACGGTTCCGCCATAATCTTCCCCTCGCCTTTTCAGGTAACCTTACGTCAACTTACTGGAAATTCAACCGCTTTTTTGACTCAAAAAAATAATTCACGCAAACAGCCTGTACTTTCTATTTACGCACCGTTCGCGCACATGGAAAGATTCTATTCGGCGTACGTATTAACTATACATGACGGTATATGATTTTCCTCAGACTCCAAAGCTCCATCTGCTCGCGCAGGCTCCGTTACGGACCAGGCTGCCAGGTTGCCGACCCTGAGCCATGGCTGGTGACGACATGCGAGTCCTCCCCACCCGAGGTGCTGAGGATGTTGTTGTTGCCAACCCAGGTCGAGACGGCCGCATCATCGGTGGGGCTGCCAGCATAACCATTCAGGTACGTCGTCGCGCTGAACCGCATACGCATGCGTACTTCTTGCAAGTAGGCACCGGCTTGACCGGCGCTGGTCGCAAAATCGTTCTGCAGAGCGCCCGCGCCACCCAGCGTCAGATGAACGATCGAATGATCGCCGCCAGCCTCGCCGGAACTGGTCGTGCCATTGTTCAGTTCGAACGCCGCGTTCGGGAAGCCGCCAAACGCGTCCTTGACCGAGTTGCCGGTGACGGTCGCGAAGATGATGCCGTCCCCGCCTGACGTGTTGTCGCCGTTCTGGATATAGATGCCATCGGTCGCCATCTTGGTGATGGTGTTGTTGGTGATTGCGGTTGCGTGGGTCCCACCCCCGGCGGTGATTATGGCGATGCCGTTCGCGCCACCACTGGTCGCATTGCCGATGATGGTGTTGTTGTTGATGAAGCCGCTGTACGAGCCCGCGGCGGTGCTGCTCGCCATGCTGACATTGATGCCCGAGCCCACCATGCCGTTGATATTATTATCATGGATATTGTATGTCAGCGCCGGATGATTGCCCGTGCCGCCGCTGGTGATGAAAATGCCCGCGGCACCCGAGATCTGCGATGCAGCACCCGTGATCGTGTTGTTGGCGATAACCACGTCGCCCTTTGCGGCGCCGACATTCGAGGTGTCGACGCCCATCGTGTATTGCATGTTGACCGACCGCGAACCGGTGAACGTCGAATTCTGAACTGTCATGTTCAGTGTCGCGGTACCGAGCGCGACCGCGTTGATCTGCTCGTTGCCTAAGCTGGCGCTGTTGGCGCCGAAGGCAACGTTATCGACTGTCAGCCGGTTCAGAACTCCGCTGGAATTCTGCACATGCAGATTGTCTTCCCAGGCGCCACTGATCGAGCTGTTTTGGATGGTGGCGCTGCCAAGCAGTTGCTGCAGCCACACCGAACCCTCGTTGACGACGTCGTTGTTGCCGTTCACGCCGTTAATCGTGGTGTGGTCGATGATCAGGCCGGTGACACCGCTGCCAAGAACGGCGTAGTTCGTAAAGTCGTTGAGCTGCATGCCGTTCAGCTGGACGTCGCTGGTGTTGCGCAGGAAAATGCCGACGCCATCTGTACCGGTGATGACGGCGCTGCCATCCGTGCCTTGCGAGTTGATGTCGCCGCCGGTCTTGCCGGATATGACACCACCGCCCGTCGCGCCAATGTTCGACCCACTGCCGGTCACGTGCAGACCGCCGCTCGAGCCGGTGTTGTCGAGAACAATGCCGGCGCTGGCTCCGCCGCTCGAGCTGATTTTCTGGAATGTGAGATCGTTCACACCGATCGTCGTGTTGGCGACATTGAGCGCGGTGCCGGTTGACGAGCTGATTGTGTTGCCAGAACCCGTCACCGTCACCGTGCCGCCGGTGGTTGCTGCCGGGCCCGCGCCGGTGGCGTTGAAGCCGGTGCCGCTGGTGGTGCTGATGACCAGCCCACCATTGCTGAAGTCGATGATCGCGCCGGCATTGTCGGTGAGGCTGACGCCGGCCGCCAAGCCAGAGGTGATCGACTTCGACGCGCCCGAGAAGGTGATGGTGCCGGCGGCGTTGTCGTCCAGCAGGATGCCGGTCTGGCCGGCGACATTGTGTATGATGTTGCCCGACAGGGTGATGTTTCCGGCGCCGACGGCGCGATCCTGGATGTTGACCGCCTGGCCGGTTCCGCTGGTGATGGTGCCGCCATAGCTGACGGCCACCGTGCCGCCGCTGTTGGCGCCGCCGGCGCCGTCGCCGATGCGGATTGCCGCGAGGTTGCCGCCGAGCAGGGCGCCGGTTCCGAGATTGATGGCTCCCGGGCCGGTGACGGTGTCCAGTATCACGGCGCTGCCGCCGCCGCCCGCGTTCGTGGAGGCGAAGCTCATGCCCCCCACGCCGACGGCGACCGTGTCCAGATTGACCGCGGCGCCGCTGCCGGCGGAAATCGTGTTGCCGGAGCCGGTGACGCTGACGGTGCCGCCGCCGGTGGCATTGAAGCCCTGGCCGCTCGACGTGGTGATCGCCAGCCCGCCGCCGGTGAAGTTAATGGTCGCGCCAGAGTTGGCGGTCAGAATGACTGCGGCGTTGGCCCCGGTCGAGAGCGTCTTCGACGCGCCGCCGAAATTGATCGAGCCGCCGGCATTACTGAGGGCGACGATGCCCAAGCCGCCATCGTTGCGAGCGATGGAGCTGGCGGAGTCGAAATTGACCGAGCCGCCGGCCATGCCGCGGATGTTGGCGACATTGCCACCAGGGTTGGTGATGTCGACATTGTTGAGGTTGACGGTCGCGCTCACGTCGTCGTTGGCCGGCGTGCCCTGGTCGCCATCGACGACGAAGGCCGTATTGGTGGCGCCCGCGGCGGTCTGGATCGCGACATTGTTGAAAGTGTAGGTGCCGGTCGCGTTGTTCGCCGCATCGCCAAGGATGGTGATGCCGGCCGTTCCGGTCAGGCTTGCATTGTTGACGGTGACGTTGCCAGCGGCGCCGTCGATCAGGATGCCGGTGCCGGCGGTATCGTTGAGGCCGTTCGCCACGGCGGTGGTGAAGTTCACCGTGCCGCCAGTGGTGTTGGCGACCGCGATCAATTGCTGGCCGGCCATCGCTTGTGCGATCGTGCCGGCATAGGTGATATTGGCCGAGCCGCCGCTGACACTGAACGCCGTGCCCAAGGCACCGCTCAGCGTACCCGTGCCCAGGTTCACCGTGCCGGTGACATTCGCCAGGCTGACATTGTTGGCGCCGCCGCCTGATGTGGTCGAGGTGAAATTGATGCCGGCGGCGATGCCGTTGAGGTTGATCGCCTGGGCGACCGTCGTGCTGATCGAGCCGGTGGTGACATTGACCGTGCCGCCATTGATTGCGGTGAAGGCTGTGTTGCCGCTGCCCGTCGTGATGGTGAGGTTGGCGAAGCTGACGGTCGAGGCCTGGCCGCCATTGTTGATCGCGACGGCGGCGCCGGTGGCGTTGTTGTGGTTGACGGCACCGGTGAAGCTTACTGTGTCTGCTCCAGTCGCGCCCGAAATGAAAATGGCCCTGGCTCCAAAGCTCGACGTGACCTTGCCAGCAAAGCCGAAGCTGCCGCCGGAGCGGTTGATGATGTTGACAGCAGTGCCGGCGGCGCTGGAGACCGAGCTCATGTTGTCGAAGCTGAACGCAGCATCGCCGCCGACCACGGACAGGCCGCCGCCGCCCGACGTGACGACTTTGGTGGCGGTGACCGTTCCGGAGGCAGCACCAAACTTGATGGCGGTGCCGGCCGCGCCCGTGGAGAAGAGGGAAAGATTGGTGAGCGTCGTCGTGCCGGTGGCGCCGGCGCCGAAGTCGATATCGGTGGCGGTGACGTTCCTGATCGTCAAGTTGCTGATCGTGGCGCCCGATGTCGCGCCGCTGATGCCGATCGCGGCATAGGCGAGGCCAAGGCCATCATCGCCATCGATTGTGAAGCCATCGATGATGTTGCCGCTGGTGGCAAGCGTGATGGCGGTGCTGCCATCGGTGGTCGTCAGCGTGGCGACGCCATTGGGCGTCTGGTCGACGATCGAGATGCTACTGCTGGCCAGCTGGATCGTCGACGGCACGGTCAGCGCCAGGTTGATGTTGCCGTTGCCGAAACCGCGCACCTGCTCGCCTATGGCAAGCGCCAGCGTGTCGTTGCCGTTGCTGCCGGCTGCAGTGATGACGCCGCCATCGTTGACCAGCACGATGATGTCGGTTGAAAGCGCCGCCGCTTCCGCCGTAGTCAGCGTCGCCAGGTTGTTCTGGTCCTTGCCGCTGCCGTCGCCGGTGGCGGTGGCGCCGACGAAATAGATCTTGCCGATGCCGAAGCCGAGGCCGGGGCTGGCCTGGAAGTTCACGTCCTGGACGTTGTAGGTGCCGAGCGTTGGTGCGCTGGAGGCGTCAATGCCGACATTGGCGCTGATCGTCGAACCCTTGTCGGTCGTCGATTCGCCGTCGCCATAGGTGAAGGCAAGGTTCGTCGTGCTGTTCAGGAATATGCCGGTGTTGGTACCGGCGATGCTGGAAAATGCGCCGCCGACCGCGGCGTCACCGAGGCGTACCGTCGATCCGCCGGTCGCGCCGCGCAGGTCGACGCCGATCGAGGAGCCCGCGCCCACGGCGGCATTGGTGACGTCGAAATCGTTGGCCGTGATCGCCGCGTTGATGATCGCGCCATTCAGGTCGAGGGCAACGGCCGAGCCGCTGTTCAGGCCGATGCCCAGATCCGTGAAAGACAGTGCCGCGCCGAGCGTGCCGGAGACATCGATGCCGCGCGAGGTTATGCCCTGCAGGTCGACCGTGCCAAGTGCGATGGCGCCGCCGGAGACATTGGTCAGCGAAATGCCGGTTGCCGCGCCCGTGGCCGAGACGCTGGAGAAGTTCACGCCGCCAGCACCAACGGTCGTACCGCTGAGATCGAGTGCGGCTCCGGACCCGGTCGTGATCCTGTTGCCCGAGCCGGCGACACTGATCGTGCCGCCCGTCGCGCTTATGCCGGTGCCGGTGGTGGTGTCGATGTTGGCCAGGCCGGTGACGTTGAGCGTGCCGCTGGCCCAGCCGATGCCGCCGCCGGTCGTGTTGTTGACCGTCACCGTGTTGAAGTTGAACGTGCCGGTATTGGTATTGATGGCGCTGATGCCGGCGCCCGACGTGCCGGTGATGCTGGTGGCGCCGGTGACGGCGAAGGTGCCGGCAACACCGTCGAAGATGATGCCGCTGGCGCCGCCGGTGGCGGTGACGCTGCCGAGCGTCATGTGGACCGTCAGCGGGTCGAGATTGATGGCAGTGCCGTTCGTGGTGTCGACCGAGCCGCCCGAGCTGTTCAACGTGAAGGTCGTGCCACCCTTTTCGTTGACCAGCAGGCCCGTGCCGCCATTGTTGGCAATGCTGAAGGTGCCAAGATCGAGCGTGCCGCTGGTGTTGAGCAGGTTGAGGCCGTCGCCCTGCACGCGCGCAGCAGTTGTGCCGACGGTGAGGGTGCCCGCGCTGACGGTGCCGCCGCCGCCCGTCGAGTCGAAAGTGGCACCGTCAAAAGCAATGCCGCCGCCGGTGCCGCCGATGACCGTATTGTTGGCGAACGACCGGATCGCGATCGTATTCTGAGTGGCGCTGACGCTCTGGCCGAGGAAATTGGCGGCAAGCGCGGTCCCTGTCGACTGCAGCGTGTTGCCGTCGATCGAAAGCAGAAGCCTGTCGGCAGCCGGCGCGCCGCTGGTGGTGAAATCGAGCGCCCGGCCGCCGGCGGCGATGTCGTTGTTCCTGAGGAAGAAGCTGGAGGCGGTCGCCACGCTGCCCGAGACGCCGGTGCCGCTGCCGGTGTTGCGGATGATCACGTTCTCGATGCCGCCGGTGAGAACGCCGGTGCCGGTCGTCGCGAAATTGACCACCGAGGCGGCGGTGTTGCTCTGCAGGATCGGCCGCAGCGTATCGATGCCGCTCGGCGCCGAGATAATCGGTGAGTTCTGCACCGTCGTGAAATGGAAAACCCCCGATGCGCCACTGCTGGTGTCGACGCCGAGCTGCGAGACATCGACGGCCGCATCGCCGCTCTTGAAGGCAAGCAGCACCTGTCCGTCGTCGAGTTGGAACGAGGTGCCCCCAAGGTCGATCGTCTCCTGGCTGCCGGTGCCGTTCTTGTCGATCAGCACGATGACATTGGCCGTGGAATTCTGGGCGTTCGCATAGGTGCCTGGATTGAGCAGGCTGCCGTCGCCGAGAGCGCTGGCGTCGGCGGTGACATAGTAGACGCTGATCGCCGACAGGTTCGAGGTGTCGCCGGTGAAATTGACGTCGTTGAAATTGTAGTCGCCCGCTGTCGGCAAAGTGTCGGTGGCGTGAATGACCTGGCCGCCGGTGGTGGCGATCGAGGACTCGGCCGGACCTGCCCCGTCGCCGAAGACCAGCTTGGCGTTGGTGGCGCTGGAGAACTGGACGCCATAGCCGACATTCGCGATCTTCGAGGTCTGGCCGGCCAAGTTGTTGTTGACGAGGTCGCCGAGCTGGATCGTGCCGGTGCCGGTCGTGTCGGCCATGTCGATGCCGATCGTGCCGGCGAAGCTGCCGCCGTCGACGTCGAAATCCCCAGCCGTGACGGTGCTGGTGCCGAGCGCGGCGCCGTTGAGGTCGAGGCCGATCGCGTTCGCCGCGCCGAGCCCGACGTTCAGGCTGGTGAAATTCAGCGTCGAGCCGAGCGTGCCGGAGATATCGACGCCATGCGAGGTGATGCCCAGCAAATTCGCGGCGCCAAGGCTGACGGTGCCGCCGGAAACATTGTTCAGCGCAATGCCGGTCGCCGCCCCGTTGACCGAGACGCTGTCGAACGTGACGCCATCGGCGCCGACCGCCGCGCCGTCCAGGTTGAGCGCGGTGCCGGTCGTCGTGGTGATGGTGTTGCCGGTGCCGCTGACGCTGACCGTGCCCGGGCCGGTGGTGCTGGCGGTGAAGCCGGCGCCGCTCGAGGTGGTGATCTTGAGGTTGCCACCGGTGAAGGCGAGCGTGCCCGTGCCTTCGCCCGGGCCGATGCTGGGGGCCTTGACGATGGCGCCGTTGGCGCCGCTGCTGGTGTTGAAGATCTTGGACGTGCCGGAGAAGGTGGCCGTTCCCTTGGACGATCCGTCAAACAGCACGCCAATGCCCTTGCCGGCATGATTGATCGTGCTTGAAATGTTGTAGGCGCCGTTGGCGTTGCCGGTGAAGGTGAAGGCCGCCGTCCCCGCCGCCGCCGCGTCCGTGGTCGAAACGACCGAACCGCTCATGTTCAACTCGGTCCAGTCGCCGCCGGCGGCTTGCAGCACCGTGCCCGTATCGACCTTGATCGAACCGTTGTAGTTCAGCGTCGCATTAACAAGGTCGTTGCCGCCGGAGAGAGCTATGGCCGACCCGGTGGTGCTTGTCGTCGCGCCGATGCTGGCGACGCCGCCGTTGCCGCCGACATTGACGGTCCCGGTCTGGAGGACGGCAAACGCAATGCCGACCTCGCTGCCGTCGATGGTCAGGGTGGATCCGGCGACATTGGCGATGTTTATGGTGCCGACCTGGCCGCTGATCTCGAACCCTTCATGGCTGGTGTCGAGATCGTTCGTGCCGGTGAAATTGACCACGCCGGGGCCGGACAGGCCGGACAGCGAGGCGCCGATATAGCCGGTATCCTTCAGCCCGCCGATGTTGACATTGCCCGCCAGGGTCATGCCTGACAGGAACACGCCGGCGCCGCCGCCCAAGGCGCTCGTGGATACCGCCGAGATGCTGTCGAAGGTGACACCGCCGACGCCGGCATCGGCGCCGACCGCCAGGAGACCGTTGCCGGCGGAATTGATCTTGTTGCCGCTGCCGGTGACGGTGAAGGTCGAGGAGCCGAAGTCCCCGATGGCTATGAAGCCCGCGCCTGTTGTCGTCGTTATGTCGAGGCCGCCATTGGTGAAGTTGATGGCGGAGTTCGTGTTGGGGGTCGGCGTGCCCGAAGGCCAACCGCCGGGGAGGCCGAGATTGACACCATCGGCGGCGCCCGAGCTGATCTGCTTGGTCGTACCCGAGAAGGTGATGGTGATGGAATCGTTGCCGGCAACGAAAATGTTGCCGCCGGCCGCCGCATTGCTGTCTGTCAAATTGCCCGACAGCGCCACCGAGCCACCGGTCATGCTCTGGATCGAGACGGCGGCGCCGCTGCCGTTGGTGGCGATCGTGCCGCCATAGGAGATATCAGCAGTGCCGCCGCTGGCGGCGGTCGCCGAGCCGACATTGAACGACGTGCCCGCACCGGTGTTGGTCAGCGTGCCGGTGCCGAAAGCGGCCGTGCCGGCCAGGTTCTGCAGGTCGATGCCGTTGCCGGCGCTGAACGTCGCGCTGGTGGACGTGAAATGAATGTCGGCCGTGATGCTGTCGAGCGACGCCGCTTGCGCGCCCGTGGCATTGATCGTTCCCGCGTCGACCGTGATCGTGCCGCCGCCGGTGGCGGTGAAGGCCGTCGTTCCATTGGTGGAAACGTCCAGATCGGCGAAGGTGATTCCCGCGCCGCTGTTGTTGGTCAGCGATACGCCATTGCCGCCGATGGTCGCCTTGTCGGTGAAATCGACAAGGCCGCCGGTGCGGTTGACGATCGAGACGCCGCCGCCGGTCAGCGTGCCGGCCGGCCCGCCATTGGGCAGGTTGCCGCGCGTCAGCGTGATGTTGCCGTCGCCGCCATCGGCGTCGAGCAGCGTCCCGGCGACGTTGATGTTGTTGTCGATGATCGAGACGTTGCTGGTGAGGCCGTCGACCTTGAACGCCGTCTGGCCAACGGCGACATTGCTGACCGTGACGCCCTGGATCGTGATGCCGCCGGTGTTGTCGAAGCCGGCCGCACTCTGGTCGAGCAGGAAGACCGAGCCGCTGGCGCCAGTGAAGTCGAAGGCGGTGTTGCGCACCTGATTGCTGCCGAGCAGATGCATAGCGTCCGCGGTGCCGGTGACGACGCCCTCGTCGCCGGTAACGTTGCCGCCGGTGGCGCCGAGATTGCCCTGCACGTTCACCTGCTGGAAGGTGCCGGACACGGCGATGACGTTGCTGTTGCCGAAGCCGGTGATCGACTGGCCGGAATCGAGCGTGAACGGCGTTGCGCTGAGATCGACGGTGCCGACGAAGGCGAAGGTCTGCGTGCCGGTCATGAGATCGGCGTCGGCAAGCGAAATCGTGGTCACCGACTGGCTGAGGCCGTACGTGCCGACGGCGATAACGCCGCCCGACTGCGAGACCATCGTCACCGCGCCGACCGCCGAGGGCAGATTGGCGCTGCCGGTGAAGAACACGTCGTCGAAATCATAATTGCCGAGCGTCGGGTCGAGCCCGACCGTGTTGACGGTGTAGCCGCCGGCCGCCGCGCTGATCGACGACTGCAGTCCGTCGGCCGAAGTGCCGTCGCCGAAGGTGAAGTTGGCGTTGGCGGTGGTCGCCGTGGTGAGGCCGGACGACAAATCGACGCCGATATGGACGTCGCTGATGCTTGAGCCGCGCAGGAAGGTGATGGTCTTGTTGCCTGTCGTCGACGACAGGTCGATGCCGCGCGAGGTGGCCTCGCCGGTGCCGGTGATGGTGGTCACGCCGAAATCGGCCGTCGTCGACGAGCCGCTGAAGTCGATTGCCGTCTGGTTGGCGCCGGCGCCCATCGTCACACTGGTGGTGCCGAAGCTGACATCGGCGTTGGTGCCGCCGAAGTTGATGCCGGCGGTGTTGGCCGCCGAGCCCAGCGTCACATTGGTGGTGCCGAAAGTCACCGAACCGGAATTGCCTGAAATGTCGATGCCATTGCCGGTTGCACCCGACACGGTGACCGCGCCGAAGGTGGCGCTGCCGGCGACATTGGAGACCGACAGGCCGTTGCCGACCGCGTTGGTGATCGAAATTGGGGACGTGGCGTTGAAGGTCGCGGCCGCGCCCAAGCCTGCGATGATCGCGCCACCGCCGCCGCTGGCGGTCAGCGCCGAGTCGGTGAAGCTGATCGTGCCACCCGTCGGCGCGGTGGTCGAGCCGATGGCGAACAGGTTGCCCGCGCCGGTTGAGGTGACCGGACCGGTGAAGGCGACCGAGCCGCCGGTGATGCCGTCGACCCTGACGGCCGTGCCGGGCGCTGTCGCCGAGCTGTTGATGGTCGCGCCGATCGTGATCGCCGCGCTGCCGCCGGAGACGACGACGCCATCGCCCGTGCCGGAATTGGTGATGGTGCCGCCAATGTCGATCGTGCCGGTGTTGTTGGTCAGGCTGGCATCGGCGCCGGCGATATTCGTCGTTACGAGGTTGCTGACGCCGACGGTCGCGGCGCTGTTCTGAACCAGGAAGCCGGAGCCTCCACCCACCACGGTGTCGACCTTGGTCGTGCCCTGGAAGGTGTATCTGCCGCTGGCGACATTGTCGAGACTGATGGCGACGCCGCTGATGCGATACAGGTCGACGCCACCGAAGTTGACGTTGCCGCCGCTGGTGTTGGAAATGGCGATGCCGGTCGAAACGCCGCCGCCCGAGCCGTCCACGGTGACGCTGGAGAAGTTCACTCCGGCCAGGCCGATCGTCATGCCGGCGATTTGGATGCCCTTCTCGTCCGGCCCCAGGCCGGTCGCCACGGTATTGCTTGCCCCGTACACCGTCAGATTGCCGCCATTGACGGCGCTGAAGGCAAAGCCGCCATCGGTTGTCAGATCGAGACCGCCGACGAAAGCAATCGCACCGCCGACATTGCCGGTCAGGTCGATGGCGTTGGCCGCGCCGGTGCTGGCGGTGATCTTGCCGCCGAACCTGGCGAAGCCGCCGTTTATGGCGTTGATCTTGACCGCGCTCGCGGCAGCGGTCTGGTTGATCGTGCCGTTATAGATGAGGTTCGGTGTCGAGGAATCGATGTTGAACGCCACGCCGGTCGTGCCGGTGATGGAGCTCGCGGCATCAAAAGTCAGCGTGCCGGTGGTGCCGCCGGTGATGCTGACGCCCGCGCCGGCGCTGGTGATATCGAAATTGGTGAGCGTGCCTGTGCCGCCGAAATTGTCGAGCGACAGGCCCGTGGCAACGACGCCGACCGACACACCCTGGACCGTCAGACCGGCAATGCCCGTCCCACCAATAGCCGCGCCGCTGCCGCCCGAAATGTTGAAATCCAGCAGCGAGTTGCCGTTGCCCAGCGTGACGACGTCGCCGGCGCCCGAATTGGTCAGCGTCGCCGCCCCGGTGCCGGGATCCGAAACGACCTGGTCGTGCTGGATGTTGGTCCCGGTGACGTTGATCGGCACGCCGCCGAGCGAGAAGGAGCGGCCATTGCCGAAGGACGCCAGCGTCTGGTCGTCGCTGAGCGAGAAGCCGCCCGACGCATTGATCGGCGTGTTGCCGGCGTCGTTGACCAGCACGAAGATCGCGTTGGCGTCGGTAATGCCGTCGGCGGTGCCGATCGACGCCAGGTCCGCAAGCGAGGAGCCGTCGCCGGCACCCGAGGCTGCCGCGCCGACGAAGATCACGTTCTGGACGTCGAACAGCTGCGGGCCGCTGAACGTCGTCGAGCCGAACGCATAGAGGCCGAGCGTCTGGTTCAGCCCACGCGCGTCGAGCGAGGCGGTGACGCCCGCGATCGAGCCGCCGCCGAAGCTGAATTGGGCATTGGCCGAGTGGGCCAGCGAGCCGGCGATGCCCAGGCGCACGCCCGTGTCGACGCCCGAAATGGTGCCGCCATTGGTGATGATGATCGAAGCGCCGCCGGTCGTGTCGGCGAGATCGATGCCGATCGAGCCGGCGCCCGATCCGCTGATGTTGGCCGAGAGCGCCGTGAAGGTCGTCTGGCTGCCCGAGAAGTCGAGGCCGGCATGGCCGAGACCGAGCCCGGAGATGACGATGTTGCCGGCAACCACCGCCGCGTTGACGCCGCTGAACGACATGCCGTCGCCGCCCGGCGCCGTGATGTTGATGTCGCCGAAGCGGATCGTTGCCGGCGAATCGGAAATGGCGATCGCCGGTCCCGTCGTGTTGGAGATCGTGGTGGCGCCGTTGACCGTGAAGCTGCCCGAGACATGGTCGAGCACCACGCCCGATGTGCCGCCGGTCTGCGAGATTGAATCCAGCACCACATGCGCGGTGATCGGGTCGATGAAGATGCCGACGCCGTCGTCGCCCAGCGCCGTGTTGCCCGACACCTGGCCGCCGGTGGTGGTGAAGCTGCCGCCGACGGCGGTGCCCTTCACCGTTATGCCGGCATCCTGATTGTCCTGCGCGTTGAGGATGGCGAAGCTGTAGGTGCCCTTGCCCGTAATATCGAGGCCGTCGTCCTGGTTGCCCGACAGCAGCGTCGTGCCGGTGAAATTGTAGGTGCCGTCGCCTTCGATATGCAGGCCGTCGAGGCCGTTGCCGGTGGCGGTGAAATTGGACGCGCTGACATTGGTCGAATTGCCGGTGAACTCGGCGCCATTGCCGCCGGTGCTCGTTACCGTGACGTTGGTCAGCGTCGTGCCGGTGGCGTTGTTGCCGAAAATGCCGTCGCCGCCGCCGGTGATGGTGATGCCGTTCAGCGTGTTGCCATTGCCCAGCGTGATGACGGGGTTGGCGACATTGGTGCCCTGGATCGTGCCGTCGCTGCCGCCGAGGTTGAAGGTGGCGGTGCCGCCGCCGAAAAGCTTCGCGGTGACGCTTTCGCCGCCGCCGATGACCGTCTGGCCGGCGGCCAGCGTCACGCCCGCGGTGGTCAGGTTGCCATTGCCGCCGAGCGCCACGACGAAGCCGCCGTTGCCGGCCTTGGTGACGGCATCGTCCAATGTCGTCGGGTCGGCCTGCGTGCCGGCGCCGGCCAGGCCGCCATCGGCGAAATAGAACTTTCCGAACGCGGCATTGGTGGCGGCGTTGATGGCGACGCGGGTCGTCGTGCCGCCGGTCTTGTCCTGGCTCTGGATGCGGACGCCGATATCGCCGCGCACCCGCTCGTTGACGCGCTTGCGCAGGCCTTCGCTGACCGGATAGACCGGATCCGCCCCGATGGCCGCGGTGCTGTCCGAGCCGCCGCCGGGATTGAACGGGATATTCAGCCGCACGCTGCCGGCGAACTGGGTGTCGTCGCGATTGTCGTTGCGCACCTCGCCGGTGAAGGTCAGCGACGTTCCGGTGCCGAAGACATCGCCGATCTCATATTCGATGCCGGCCTTGGCGCCGGTGACGCTGCCGTCATCACCGTGCGGATCCTCGAAATGATAGCCGCCAACGTCCAGTCGCAGCGAATGCTTGTCGGGCAGATTGAGCGGCACCTTCGCTCCAACCTCGCCCTCGATGCCCCAGGCCGCGTAGTCGCGATGGTCGAGCACCGAGATCTGCTCGATCAGCTGGTTGGAGACCATCGACAGGGTCGAGCTGGTCGAGTGGTCGGTCGAGTCGCCCTTGATCGGCACGAAGACGTTCACATGCGCGTCGAAATTCGGCGTGATCGCCTCGACGCCCAGCGTGCCCCCGGTGAACTGGGTGCCGCCGTAACTCTCGGCATTGAAATAGGCATAGCCGCCTAGCATCAGGTCCGGGTTGACGATGCGGCGGATGCCGAGGCCGATATCCTGGCCGAAGGCGTCCTTGAAATCGTGCTTGGCCCGCACATCCAGGAACAGCACCGATTCGGCGCTCTGCTTGATCGGGATGAAGCCTTCGAGCGCGGCGTTGCCGCCATTGTTGTCGGCGCCGATGATGGCCCGGACCTGCGGCTGCCAGAGCCCGGCATCGTCGCCATAGGCGGCCACGCCCGAGAGCGCCAGCGCCAGCGACGTAAGCGCCGTCGTCTTCCAGAGCTGCCTTGCAATGCTCGAACGGCGATAACCGGCGCGCATGTGGAACCCCTCCCCACGCGCCGCCATCTCACCAACTTGCCGAGACTTCTCGGTAGTTCCCATCCCTGGCGAGTCCTTCTGGGACTACACGTCCCGCGTGCCGATGTTTAATGGAAATCCATTGTATAGCGAGTCCCCAATGATCAAACTGCTGCTGTGGCCCACCAAAGTGCCTGTCTGTGGCAATATGGGCACAGTAGATTTGCCGGCTTGCTTCGGTGGATTCCTGGCTTTCAGGCTGGATTGGAGTGTTGTATCAAGCCCTACTGCGGGAAATACCGGTGGGGCCTAAAAGAACATGAGAGTTGTTTTAGCTATAGCTAATACTTTGAGCTTGGCCGCAGGTATTGGCGCCCTGTGGCTCATCCTGTCGGGCGCCGGACCCGCACTTGCCGAGGAAGCCGCCAAGCCCCAACCGGCCCAGTCAAAGCCGGCCGACGCCAATCCCTGGGCGGTCAACTGCTCCAGCGGCTCGGCGAGCTCCGAACTTCAATGCCAGGTGTCGCAGAACCTGACCGAGGCGAAGACAGGACAGCGCGTGCTTACGGTGACCGTTCGCCGCGACAACGGCAATGGCAGCCTCGCCATGCTGCTCGCCTTGCCGCACGGCCTCTTCCTGCCGTCCGGCGCCAGCTACCAGATCGACCAGGGACAGAAGACGACCATCGCCATCCAGACCAGCGACCAGAACGGCGCCTATGCCGCCACGCCGCTGCCGCCGGACCTCGTCAAGGCGATGAAGTCGGGAACCAATCTGAACATCGGCATGGAGTCCGTCACCCGCAAGCCGGTCACCATCCCGGTGTCGCTGGCCGGCTTCACCGCCGCCCTGACCAAGCTGGAATCGATCAAGTAGCGGGTCGCCGGCAACCGTGGCCGACATCCTATCCCTTCGTCATCCACGGGCGGAGCAGCCGCGGCGCGGCGTCGCGGAGACCCGAGGATCCATGCCGCGACCGTGCTGGCGGGTGCAGCGGAGCAGAATCTGGACCGTGGCAACGCTCCGGAGTCCCGGCATGGATCCTAGGGTCTGCGCTGCGTCGCTGCGCTCCTTGCTCCGCTCTAGGATGACGAAGTCGTGGGCGTCTCCGCTCCGCACTCAAGGTATCAGTACGTCAATACGAGCAACCGTCTTGATTGTCCGCACCTGCGATGCTCCGTTGTCGCTTCGGACATGCGGAGAAACACATGACGGGTTTTGTCGACCGGCAGCGCGCCACGCAGTTGATGCAACGCGCCGGCATCGCCGCGCTGGTGCTCTCAGCGCCCGAGGCCTTCCATTATGCGACCGGCGCTTCGATCGGTCCGGCCGGACTGTTCCGGCGCGCCGGCGCCGGCTTCGTCGTCGTCCCGGCCAGGCAGGACCTGCCGATCGGCGTCGTGGTCGCCGACTTCAATGCCACGCAACTGCGGACCGCCGCGCCCGAGATGGTCGTGCGCTCGCACCCGATCTGGATCGAAGCAGCGCCGGTCGAGACAGGGCCTGCCGGGCTGCCCCTGGCGGAGCGTATCGAGGCTGGCCAGGCTTTGCCCGGCCGCGCGCCGGATTTCGCGCGTCCCGCCACCTTCGACCTCGCCGGCTCGGTGCGACAGCTGCAGGCAATCCTCGCCGATTTCGGGCTGGAGCGCGCCACGCTCGGCGTCGACCTCGACTTCATTCCCGCCGCCGATTTTGCCGCCATCCAGGCGCTGCTGCCGGATAGCCCTGTTGTGGACGGCTCGCTTGTGCTGGACCGGCTGCGCGCGCTCAAGTCGCAGCGCGAGATCGACCTGCTGCGGCAAGGCATCATCCTGTCGGAAGCCGGCCTGGAGCGGCTGCAGGTCGATGCCATGGCCGGGATGCGCCAGAGCGATCTCGTCGCGCTCTACCGGCAGGGCGTAGCCACGGCGGCGGCCGGCTTGTCCCACCCGGTCATCACGGCCGAATATGTGACGCTGGGCGCCCGGGCCAAGGGCGCCGACGCCAGGGCCGTGGCGGGCGATCCGCTGAAATGCGACATGGTCTGTACGGTCGGTGGCTACGCCTCCGACATGTCGCGCAACTTCACCTTCGGCCCGCCTTCGGCTGATCAGGCCGAACTGCACGCCATTGCCGAGCGCGCCTTCGACGACGGGCTGGCCGAGCTTGTTCCCGGGAACACGCTTGCCCATGTCCACCGCGTCGCCACCGACAGCCTAGCGCGCCAAGGCCTGCGCTCCTACCGCCGCGGCCACTTCGGCCACGGCGTCGGGCAGTCGGTCTTTTCCGAGCAATGGCCGTTCATATCGGCCGGCAGCGAGGTCGTGATCGAGGCCGGCATGGTGCTGGCCTTCGAGATCCCGCTCTATATCGACGGCCTCGCCAGCTTCAACCTCGAGGACCAGTTCCTGATCACGCCGGATGGGCCGGTCGCGATGAACCGGCTGCCGCGACGGCTGGAGGTGATTGGGTAGTGGAGGCTTGAGATCTGCACCTCCGGAAATTGGCTGAGGTCCCTCCACCTTCGTCATCCACGGGCGAAGCAGGAGCGAAGCTCCGTCGCGGAGACCCGAGGATCCATGCCGTGACCTTTCCGTGGGGTGCAGCGGAGCAGAATTTTGGACCGCCGGGAACGCTTTGATGTCGCGGCATGGATCCTGGGGTCTGCGCTGCGTCGCTGCGCTCCTTGCTACGCCCAAGGATGACGACGGGAAAGGTTTTGCCGTCCAGCGATCAAACCTCCGTACAGGCCCCTAAGCGCTCACCGGCGGCCGCCTGTCCCTCCATGGCATTTCCTGTTCCAGCTGTGCCGACGCCGCCAGCACCGTCGCCTCGTCGCCGTAGCGGCCGACCAGCTGCACGCCGACCGGCACGCCGCCGTGCGACCAGCCGAGCGGCAGCGAGATCGCCGGCTGGCCGGAGATGTTGAAGGGGAAGGCAAAGACGGCATCCGTCCATTTGGCGTTGTAGCGGTCGATGTCGGTCTCCGACATGTCGTAATAGCCGAAGGGGCGCGGCAGTTGGGTCAACGTGGGCGTGACGAAGAGATCATAGGCCCTGAGGTCGCCGACAATATCGCGGCCGACCTGCCGGAGCTGCTCGACATCGGAGATGTGCCTGACCCCGCTGGTGGCGCGGCCGCGCTCGATGATCGCCCAGGTCACCGCCTCGACATCGCCTGACGTCACCGGCCGGCCGATCACCGTTTCCAGGGAGTCGAAGGTCGCCGCCGTCTGGACGCAGGTCATGTTGGTGTAGGTTGCCCATACGCCATTGGCATCGAGCGGCATGTCGTGCTCCTCGACATCATGCCCCAACCGCTCGAATGCGGCCACGGTCGCCAGCACCGCCGCCTTCACCTCCGGATCGATGGCGGTGCCGTTGGGCGGCGTGACGGTGAAGCCGATGCGCAGGTTTTTCGGCGCACGCGCCGACAGGCTGAGCCAGGAGGCATCCGGCACCGGCGGCGTATAGGGCTCGCCGGGCAGCGCACCGGCCACCGCATCGAGATAGGCCGCCGTGTCGCGCACCGTGCGCGAGCAGCAGAGGAAGTAGGCACCGCCATACCAATAGTCGCCGAACGGGGCCAGGCTGACGCGGCCGCGCGACGGTTTCAGGCCCACGATCCCGCAGCAGGAGGCGGGGATGCGAATCGAGCCGGCGCCGTCGCTGGCCTCCGCGATCGGCACCATGCGCGAGGCGACAGCCGAGGCCGCGCCGCCGCTCGAGCCGCCTGGCGTGATGCCTTCCTTCCACGGGTTTTTCGTCGTGCCGTAGAGTTTTGGTTCCGTCGTGATCGACCAGCCGTTTTCGGGCGCGTTCGACTTGCCGACCAGCACCAGTCCCGCCGCCTTCATGCGGCGAACGACTTCGGTGTCGAAATCGGCGACGACATCTCTGAGGTAGAAGCAGGAATTGGTGTTGGGCGCACCCGTCCAGGACGAGGCCAGTTCCTTGAGCAGGAATGGTACGCCGGCAAAGGGTGCTGATGTGTCGACCGTCGCGGCCTGCGCGCGCGCCATGTCATAGAGGCGATGGATGACCGCGTTGAGCGACGGATTCAACCGCTCGACCAGCGTGATCGCCGCCTCGACCAGTTCCGCCGGCGAAACCTGGCCGCCGCGGACCAGCGCGGCGAGGCCAAGTGCGTCGGACTCGGCATAGGTTTTCAAAAGACTGTCGGTGACCATGTCTCACTCCCAAATTTGCGTTGCCTCGACATCGCGCTTAGGAATGCGCGAGCTGTCGCTACCGGCTAATTACAAATGTAGGCGCCGCCCCTCATCCGCCTGCCGGCACCTTCTCCCCGTATAGTGACGGGGAGAAGGATGAAATTCCTGCGCTGCCGGTGCCGCCTCCAGCGCCAGCAACCGGATAGCATCAGGCCAGCTCGACCGTCCGTCCCAGCTCTATGCTCTGTTCGGCCGCGAGCACGATGCGCAGGCTGTTGACCGCCGCGTCCATCTGCTCGGTCAGATCGAGGTCCTCGCTTATGGCGCGCAGGAAGAACGCCTGCTCGCGGTCGCACAGTTCCTGGTGGCCGGGCTCGTCCTCCATGCTGACGATCTCGTCGGGCTTTTTGAAATTCTTGTCGCCGTCGACGGCGGCATAATGGATCTTCAGCGCGTCGGTCTTGGTGTGCCGGTCGATGTCGGCGGAGTTCGACACTTCGGCCAACTCGGCCGCGCTGCTCGCCTGCTGGCCGGCGACGATCGAGACCGCGCCTTTCGGGCCGACGACATCCTTCACGAAGTAGGCCGTCTCGCTCATCATCGGACCCCAGCCGGCCTCGTACCAGCCGACCGAGCCGTCATCGAAGGTGACATGCAAGTGGCCGTAATTCTGCTTGTCGGCTTCGGCCCATAGTTTGGCGCCAATGCCATGCACGCGCACCGGCTTGGCGCCGGTCAGCTGGCACATGACGTCGACATAATGCACGCCGCAATCGACGATCGGGATCAGCGAATCGATCAGGTTCTTGTGCCAGTGCCAGGCGCTGCCGCTGCTTTGCTGGTTGAGGTTGAGCCGCATGACCAGCGGCTTGCCGAGCGTCTTGCCAACCTCGATGAACTTGATCCACGAGGGGTGGACGCGCAGGATGTAGCCGAGCACCAGCTTGCGGTTTTTCGCCCGCGCGGCCGCCACCACCTTTTCGGCTTCCTCGATGTTGGTGGCCAAAGGCTTTTCCATGAACACGTGGCAGTTCGCCGCGATCGCCTTCAGCGCGTATTCGGCATGGGTGTTCGGCCAGCTGTTGATCGAGACCGCATCCGGCCTGGTCTCCCTCAGCGCCAGGTCGAAATCCTCGTAGAGCGGATAACCGGCGAGTTCGGCCGGGATTTTCGTGTTGCTCTTGATCGAGCGGCTCATGATGCCGACGATCTCAAACCCCGCCGAGCGATGATAGGCACTGGCGTGCGACGCACCCATATTGCCGAGACCCACCACCAGTACTTTCACCTTGTCGGCCACCGTTATCTCCCAGGTTCTGGATTGAATTGTGCGCGGCGACCGGTTGCCGCGTGTTTATCCGGACAATCACCTCAGGTCAGCGCCGCCGCTCGTTGCCCGGCCCTTTCCTCTCCCCCGTCGATCGGGGGAGAGGTGTCGAGCGAAGCTCGACGGAGTGGGGGTCGACCTTCGCCGCCCGCCTGAGGTTACTTCGCCAGATTGTGCCTGTCCCGCAGCGACTGCGCGTTTAGCGACCGCCTTCCCCCACTCCGTCGCCGCTTCGCGGCGCCACCTCTCCCCCCTCCGGAGGGAGAGGAAAGGAGCCAAGGCAGGGCAATGAGGAGTGGCGTCGTCATGGCCTTCGCTTGCGCGCTTCTACTTCACTGCCGAATCGAACAGGTGCGCCTTGATCTTCTCGACATCGAGCGCGGCAAAGCCTTCCGACAGTTTGACGCCGTCTGCGTCGGCCTTGACCTTGGCCTTGTCGAAGTCGTTGGCGGCCGGGATCAGGTCGTTGCTGCAGACATCCTCGGCCTTCACCGGGTTGGTGATCTGGCCGATCTTGTGGATCTCGTCGAAGAAGCCCTGCCAGCTCGCCATGTCGTGCGACCCCCAGCCGCCGCGCTTGTCCATGTCGCCGCGGAAGACGTTGATCTGCTGCAGGATCGAGGTGGTGCCGAGCTCCGGTCCGAGGTTCTTGGCCAGCGTCGGGAACTGCTCGAACACCGCTTCGACCGCCGCGCGCGGATTTTGATAGCCGAACTCAAGGCCCATCGCCCAGCCGCGCAGGTATTTTTCCAGGAACGCCTTCTTGTCGGGATCCTCGAGATCGGCGGCGCGCACGACGAAGGTGTTGGCCGGCAGTTTCGAGTTCTTCACGCCCAGCCAGTATTCGAAATCGAGACCCTTGGCGATCCATTCGGCGCGCAGCCCTTCCCATGACAGCGCCGCGTCGCCTTGGCCGCCGGCAAGCGCGGTGCCCCAGGTCGGCCAGCCGGCCTCGACATACTTGACCTTCTTGATGTCGACGCCTTGCGCGGCAAGCAGCGGATCGGTGATCGACTGCCAGGCTGCGGAACCAAGCAGGATGGTCTTGCCTTCGAGCTTCTTCAGGTCGTTCGAGCCCTCGCCCTTGCGGAAGGCGATGCTGAACGTGTCGCGCGCGCCCATGTGGAACACCGACTTCAGCTTCATGCCGTTCTGGATGGCGAAGGAGAACACGCCGGGCGAGGGAAAGCCCATATCGGCCTGGCCGACATCGACGAACTTCACCGTCGCCGTGCCGTCGGACGGTCCCGGCTGCATGTCGGTGTCGAGCCCGTCGAAATAGCCGGCCTTCTTGGCCGCCCAGTAGGGATAGTCGTCGAGCACTTCGAGCGTGCCGCGCGGCGAGATCCAGGTGAATTTTCCATAGGCCTCGGCCCTCGCCCTGAGGCCGGTGGCGCCGAGCGCGGTCGCCGTCACCAGCCCGGCGCCGGTCACCTGCAGGAAGGTGCGGCGGCTCATTCCCGCCTGCTGGATGCAATTGTCCTTGGTCATGGCATTCCCCTTTTTTGTTTGATGTCAGTCTGCCTTGCCGCCCGCCTCCCGGGCGTGGTCATTGCTTCTGCGTCAAGCCTCCCAGCTCGCCCATTTCTTGCCGATGAGGAAGAACAGCACGTAGATCAGGATGCCGAGCATCGACAGGATCAGCACCACGGCGAAGAATTGCGGCATCTGGATCATCGACGAATAGGTGGTCAGCCGGTTGCCGAGGCCGAAGCCACCGCCGACCATCTCGGCGCCGACGGCGGTGAGCAGGCCGAAGATGGCGCCGATCATCAGCCCGACCAGGATCATCGGCAGCGCCATCGGCGCGCGGATCTTCCAGAAGATCTGCAAGGTGCTGGCGCCATAGGACCGCGCCAGCGCGATCTTGGCGCTGTCGACGCGACGAAAGCCGGTGGCGGCATTGATCATCACCATCGGCCCGGCGGCCAGGGCCACCGCGATGATACGGGGCGTGTAGCCGAAACCGAAACGCAAGATGAGCAGCGGCACCAGCGCCAGCATCGGCGTGGTGACCAGCAGCAATATATACGGCGCGACGATCTTTTCCGCGAACGGGAACTGGGTGATGACGGCGGCCAGCACCAGACCGACGGCGGCGCCGATGGCAAAGCCGGACACCAGCTCGACCAGCGTATAGCCGAGATGCGGCGCGATCAGCGGAAACTCGTCGAACAGCGCATAGGCGATCGAGCTCGGCGGCGGCATGATGTAGAGCGGCACATGGAACAGCCGCAACGCCAGTTCGATGCCGCCGATGATGATGACGGCGACGGCGAGAATGGCCGCCACCTCCTTGCCCGACTTGATGCCGGGGCCGCTGGCGAAGGCCGAGAGGTTGGTCAGGCTGACGTCTTGCCCATCGCCTGATTTGGGCTTCGAAAATTCGGGAATGGCGTCGCTCACGGCCTGATCCTCACGATCTCGGCGCTCGGGCGCTCCGGCGCCTTCGGTCTGGTACGCTCTCCGACAATGTCCATCTTGATCCGGTTGGTGAGGTCGAACACCTCCTTCGTCGCCATGATCTCCAGCGAGCGCGGCCGCGGGAACGGCACGCGGTATTCCTTGGCGACGCGGCCCGGCCGCGCGCTCAGCACCACGACGCGGTCGGAGAGGAAAATCGCTTCCTCGATCGAGTGGGTGATGAAGACGATAGTGGTCTTGGTGTCGAGCCAGATCTCCTCGACCAGCCGGTTCATCTCCTCGCGGGTAAAACTGTCGAGCGCGCCGAACGGCTCGTCCATCAAAAGCACCGAGGGTTTCAGCGCCAGCGCCCGCACGATCGCCGCGCGCTGCTGCATGCCGCCCGAAAGCTCGCGCGGGAATTTGCCGCCGAAGCCGTCGAGGCCGACGCGGTTAAGCAGATGCGCGATCCAGGCGCGGTCCGGTTTTTCGCCCTTGATCTCGAAGGGGAAGCGGATGTTGGCGTCGAGATTGCGCCAGGGCAGGAGGTTGGCTTCCTGGAAGACGATGCCGATATCGGGATGCGGCCCGGAAATCTCTTTGCCGTCGAGCTTGATCGCGCCGCTTGTCAGGCCGTGCAGCCCCGACATCGACCACAAAAGCGTGGTCTTGCCGCAACCGGACGGGCCGACGATCGAGACGATTTCATTGGCTCTGACGTCGAGGCTGCAGCGGTCCAGCGCCAAGAGGTCCCCGGACGCCGTGTGATAGATCTTGGTCGCTGCCTGCACGCCAAGCTTCGGCGTTGTTATCTCGCCCGCGTTCATCCGCCCCTCGGAGATTGCGTGATGATCCAAAGGTCATCAGACTGTCAAAAATCAGTGTGTAACTATCCTACTTTGCTGTCAAGCGTCGACGACGGCGAGCATGGGACGAGAACCGACTACTAGGAATAACTATCTGTTTTGACGTTGTATTCTTCGCCTTGAAATTCGTGTTGCTTTCCTACATGATTTGGCAGGCGCACACGCGAATGCCCTCGCGGCACGCATCGGTTGCAGCGCCGTCCTGCGCATGGAACGACAGCGTGCAAACATGATAAGAGGTCAGGTCGAAAACGGGCTAGGGAACACCGCCTTCATGACCGAAGCTGCCAGCCATCCGATCGCGGACGAAGAGGGAACCGGGGGCGAACCCGTCCGGCGCATTCCCGACATCATCTCGCTGGTCAAGGATTGCTACGGCGAATTGCGCCCGGCCGAACGCCGCGTCGCCGATGTCGTGCTCGAGAATGTCAAATATGCCGTCGACGCCTCCAACGCGGCGCTGGCTCAGCGCGCCGGCGTCAGCGAACCGACGGTGACCCGGTTCTGCCGCGCCATCGGCTGCGAGGGCGTGCGCGACTTCAAGCTGAAGCTGGCGCAGAGCCTCGTCGTCGGCGCGCTCTACCTGGACACGTCGCCGGCCAGGGAGGGCGACGCCGCCATGCCGTTCTGGAACGCGGTGTTCGGCGAAGCGCGCCGGGCGCTGCAGGAAGCCGAGCGGCAGCTCGATCCGGGTGAGCTGGAAAAGGCCGCCGAGCTGATCGCCCGGGCCCGCCAGGTCACCGTGTTCGGGCTCGGCGGCAGCTCTTCGGCGCTGGCGCAGGAAACTCAGTACCGGCTGTTTCGCTATGGCATCTCGATCAGCGCCCAGTGCGACCCCTATTTGATGCGCATGACCGCCTCGACGCTGAAGCCCGGCGACCTGGTGGTCGCCATCTCGGCGACTGGGCGCACGCGCGAGGTGATCGAGGCGGTCGAACTCGCCAAGCACTACCGCGCCAACGCGATCGCCGTGACGGCACCCGATACCGAGCTCGCCCGCGCCTGCGACGTCAGGCTGACGGTTGCCGTGCCCGAATATCCCGACACGCTGAAGCCGACGGCCTCGCGCTTCGCCTTTCTGGCGATGATCGACCTCCTGGCGGTGGCCTCGGCCTACAAGCTCGACGGCCCGGCCCGCGAGACCGTGCGCCGCATCAAATACAACGCCCAGATCCACCGCACGGGCAAGGAAATGGAGCCGCTGGGAGACTAGTCCCTTCTCCCCGTCACTATACGAGGAGCCCGTCACTATACGAGGAGCCCCACTATACGAGGAGAAGGTGCCGGCAGGCGGATGAGGGGCAGCGCCGACTTCGACGGTTACCGTCCCAATACACGGATCGGACGTATGCAAGAGGGAAGAAATGCTCGAAAAGTCACCATCCAAACAGGCGGCCGCATGGCTTGGCTCGTTTTCGCAGGCGCTTGAATCCGGCGACCTGTCGGCCGCAAGCAACCTGTTCGTCGACGATTGCTATTGGCGCGACCTGCTGGCCTTCACCTGGAACGTCACCACGATGGAAGGCCGCGAGGCCATCGCAGACATGCTGACAGCAACGCTGGCGACCACGAAGCCTGGCGCGTGGCAGCTCACCGGCGAGGCAACCTCGGATGAAGGCACGATCGAGGCCTGGTTCACCTTCGAGACGGCGGCGGCCACGGGCCAAGGCATCATGCGGCTGCGCGATGGCCGCTGCCGTACCCTGTTCACGGCGATGACCGACTTGAAGGGACACGAGGAGCGCAAGGGCGCGGCGCGGCCGCTGGGCGTGCGCCACAAGGCGGACCCGGAACGCGAGACCTGGTCGGAGGCGCGGGCACGCGAGGCGCGCGAACTCGGCGTAACGGAGCAACCCTATTGCCTGGTCATCGGCGGTGGCCAGGGTGGCATCATGCTCGGCGCACGGCTGCGGCAGCTCGGCGTGCCGACCATCGTCATCGAGAAGAACGCACGGCCGGGCGATTCCTGGCGCAACCGCTACCGCACGCTCGTGCTGCACGATCCGGTCTGGTACGACCATCTGCCCTACATACCGTTCCCCGACAACTGGCCCGTCTTCACGCCCAAGGACAAGATGGGCGACTGGCTGGAAATGTACACGCGTGTCATGGAGCTGAATTACTGGGTCGCCACCAGGTGCCTCAGCGCCAGCTACGACGAGGCGGAGAAAGAATGGACCGTGGTGGTCGACCGCGTCGGGCAGCGCATCACGCTGAAGCCGAAGCACATCGTCTTCGCCACCGGCGCCTACGGTCCGCCGCGCAAGATCGATCTGCCGGGTTCCGACCAGTTCAAGGGCGAGCTGCTGCACTCCAGCCAGTATGCCAGCGGCGAGAAATTCCGCGGCAAGAAGGTCGCCGTCATCGGCGCGGCCAGTTCCGGCCACGACGTCTGCGTCGATCTCTGGGAGAGCGGCGCCGACGTCACCATGATCCAGCGCTCGCCGACCACGGTGGTCAAGTCGGACACGCTGATGCAGGTCGGCTTCGAGATCTTCTCCGAGGACGCGCTGGCACGCGGCATCACCACCGAGAAGGCCGACATGATCGTCGCCTCGACGCCGTTCGCGCTGGTGCCCAAGGGCCAGCGCGCGCTCTACGACGTCATCCGCGCGCGCGACGCCGAATTCTACGAGCGTCTGGCCGCCTCCGGCTTCGCGCTCGATTTCGGCGACGACGAAACCGGCCTGCTGATGAAGGCCTACCGCACCGGCTCCGGCTACTACATCGATGTCGGCGCCTCGGACCTGATCATCGACGGCAAGGTCGGCATCCGCAGCGGCGTCGCGATAAAATCGCTGACGGCGAAAGGCATCCTGTTCGAGGACGGCAGCGAGCTCGAGGCCGACGCCATCGTCGCCTGCACCGGCTACCAGTCGATGAACGAGAATGTGGCGGCGCTGGTCTCGCGCGAGGTCGCCGACAAGGTCGGCCCCTGCTGGGGCCTAGGCTCCGGCGTCAAGGGCGACCCCGGCCCCTGGCAAGGCGAATTGCGCAACATGTGGAAGCCGACGGCGCAGGAAGCACTGTGGTTCCACGGCGGCAATCTCGCGCTGTCGCGCTTCTATTCGAAATATGTCGCGCTGCAGATCAAGGCACGGATGGAAGGGATCGAGACGCCGGTTTATGGGGCGGTCAGCAACGCCGGGCGGTAAGGCGGAAGCATGCTTCGGTGAGAGGTCGATCCCCACTCCGTCGAGCTTCGCTCGACACCTCTCCCCCGATCGACGGGGGAGAGGAAAGGCGCAAGTTCACCGGCCTTGGCTCCCTTCCTCTCCCTCCGGAGGGGGGAGAGGTGGCTCGGCGAAGCCGAGACGGAGTGGGGGAAGCCGCTCGTCAATCGCGCAGCCTCCTCGATATCGGTTAATCCTACCGATGCCCGAAATGCCTGGCTGCCACCTCGACATGGGTATGCCCGACATGGGCCACGAAGCGCTCGGTCTCGCCGACATCGTCGGACGCCTCGTTCGGCCACCAAATGCCGCCGACGACGATGCCTTCCGACACCAGCCGCTGGTCGGCGACCAGCGAGGCGCCGACCGCATCGACGAAGGTGAAGCGGCCTGACCGCTGCCGCAGCACGGCCACGTCGCCGGCGGTGCCGATCGTCAGCGTGCCGAGGTCCGGCCGCGCGATCGCCCGCGCCGGCGCCTGCGTCGCGGCACGCAGAACCTCGACCAGCGGCATGCCGAGGGCCATTAGCTTCGACATGCAGACCAGTATGTCGAAGGCCGGCCCGTCGACGCAGTAGAGATGTACGTCGCTCGAGATGACGTCGGGCGCCAGCCCTTCGGCCAGCATGGCGCGGGCGACCTCGAAGTCGAACGAACCCATGCCATGGCCGAGATCGAAGATGACGCCGCGCTCGCGCGCCAGCCGCATGTCGGGCCGCACCGTGCCGGAGGCGAACACCGGCGCATTGGGGAAGGGCCGGAAGCAGTGGGTGAGGATGTCGCCCCGGCGCAGGCGCGGCAGCACTTCGGAGCGGCCGGGCGGCGGCTCGTCTATATGCGCCATCAGCGGCAGGCCGGCCTTGTCGGCGGCCTCCAGCGCCAGGTCGACCGGCGCGATGCCGCTTGTGCCGCCGGCATGCTTGCCGGAGCGAACCTTGACGCCGACGACGATGTCGGCGTGCTCGCGCGCCGCCGCCACCACCTCGCGCGGCTCGCAGAGACGGAGATCGCTGCATTCGCCGACCGACACCGTCTGCGAGAAGCCGAAAATGCCGGCAAAGGAAATGTTGACATAGGCCAGGATGCGCACCTTCGAACGCTCCATGACATGGCGGCGGAAGCCCAGGAAATTGCCCGCGCCCGCGCTGCCGGCGTCGATGAAGGTGGTGGTGCCGCTCTTGGCGGCGAGCCTGTCGGCGTCGACACCGAGCGAAGTGCCGCCCCAATAGACGTGGCTGTGCAGGTCGACCAGGCCGGGCGCGACGATGCACCCCGTGGCGTCGACCACCTGGGCGGCGCTGGTCGCGGGGATGTCGGCGTCGATCGCGGCGACGCGGCCATTGGCGATGGCGACATCGCGCGGCGCATCTATGCCGGCCGCCGGGTCGGTCAGCCGTCCGCCCTTCACGAGGAGGTCGAATTGCATTGTTGGAACCTCCGATTGGCCGCGTTGCCGTCTCAGGCCGGTCTGTAGGCGACGGCCTCGACTTCGATCTTGATGTCGATCATCAGCCGCGATTCGACCGTGGTGCGGGCTGGCGGGTTCTTCGGAAAATGCCTGGCGTAGACAGCGTTGAAGGCGCCGAAGTCGCGCGCGTCCTCGAGCCAGACGGTGGTCTTGACCACGTCGTCCATCGTGCAGCCGGCGAGCGCCAGCGCGGCCTTCACATTGGCGAGCACCTGCTCGGTCTGCTCCGTGATGCCGCCCTTGACCACGATGCCGTCGCCGCCGACCGGAACCTGGCCCGAGACAAATACGAAATCGCCGGCCCGCACGGCGGGCGACAGCGGCACATGGGATGTTCCGAAAGTCTGCTTGGGCAAGGGACGGCTCCTCCGGTGACATGGCCGGACACCGAGGTGGCGCCCGCTTTGCGACGAGGTTTACCGCGATCGCGGCAATCCCGATAGAGGCCCTTGTTGGAAAGCAACATTGTTCGAAATCCGTGTTGCTTTATTACAGATGCGCTTGCATCGTGCGCGTTGCCGGACGGGCTCAACGCCATACGGGCCGGGCGCATTTCCAGAGCGGAGAAACCGACAATGACCTTCGACAAGAACCCGTTCCCTTCCGGCGACGCCGACCGTCACGCGCTGTGGGAGTTGCTGGTGCGGCGCGACATCGACGCCTTCATCGGCCAGGACTGGGCCATGGTCGAGAACGACTTCATCGCCGAAAGCTTCTTCGGCATGCATGCGCACTTCCTGGCCAATGCCGATGCCTGGCGGCTGCAATTCCCGCGGCTGGAGATCTACCGCGACGAGTGGCTGCGCCAGGCCAAGGAAACGGCGGCGACCAAATTCGCCGAGCCGCTGCGCGAGGCGCTGTTTCGCGTCACAAATCTGCGCGACATCGATGTCGATGGCGACCGCGCCGTGCTGCACAAGAAGTTCGACGGCAGCGTCGCCAAGGCGGATGGCAGCGTCGACCGGCTGAAATGGCAGACACTGTATTTCTGCCGAAAGGTCGGCGCGAGCTGGAAGATAGCCGGCTTCGTCGGCTACATGCCTTATCCGCTGGGAAGCTAGTTTCGATTTCCATGAATGGCCATCGACAGTCGCGATGGCCGATCAGCCGCGCAAATTTCCCGAGGCGAGCTACTCAGTACAGCGTGATGAAGGCCGGGAACAGCACGCCTGTCTCCCTGAAATACTCGATCAGCTCGATGGCGGGGAAGATGGCGAGGAAATAGAGCCCGTCGAAAAAGGTGCGCCTCAGCGCCCGGGTCGAGAACCGCAGCTCGTCATTGTCGTGGTAGAGCAGCGGGTTTGGCCAGAACCGGGGCGTCGCCTTGATGTAGGCGCTGTAGGCCGGGCCGAACTTGCCCAGGAGATATTCGGCCTCCCTGCGCGCCGTGACACGGAAGATCAGGAAGCTGGCGACGCCAAGCGCGGCGGCGGCCACCACCGAGCCGTAGAGCAGGCCGATGCCGACCGCGCCGACCGTCGAGAAGAAGTAGAGCGGGTTCTGGCTCATCGAGAATGGTCCCGTCGAGACCAGCTCTTCATTCTTCTTGCCGCCGACATAGAGGATGCTCCACAGCCGGCCGGCGACGCAGCCGAGCACCAGACAGAAGCCGAGGAATTCGAGCGTTTCGTGGCCGTTCGAGCCTTCGCTGAGCGCCGGTTTGGTCAGGAACAAGAGCAGCACCGCCAGCACCGCCGCGACCCGGATGAATATCAGCCGCTTGCGCTGGTCGAAAGCCTGTGAAACCGGCTTGAGGGAAGCGTAGGTCATTTTCGCGTTTTCCTGGGCACTCTGGTGCAGGCCCGGCCACTGGGGCACGCCATTGATGGCGGATACAAGGCGCTCACCCTCTATCAGCGCATCGCGAGGCATTCGTAAAGGCCTTTTGGGCCAGCCACCGCCATCCTTACGCATTTGTATGGCGCCGGACAGGCTGGCGAGAAGTCGCTTGCCTATCATCCGAATGCCGGATCGCTTCCGCCGCCGGCGCAACCATCGGCATCGGGACATCAGCCATGCTCGCACCCCACACACCCCCCGCACCGAGCCAAAACAGGGTGCCGGACGCCACCCTCGATTTCTGGCTGGTCAAGCTGATGGCGGTGACCATGGGCGAGACGGCGGCGGACTATCTCGCCGTCAACCTCGGCCTCGGCTTGACTGTCACCTCGCTGATCATGACCGGCGTGCTGGTCGTCGCCCTCGCTCTGCAGTTCGCGCACAAACGCTACGTGCCGTGGGCCTACTGGCTGGCGGTGGTGCTGATCAGCGTCGTCGGCACGTTGATCACGGACAACCTCGTCGACAATTTCGGCGTGCGCCTGCAGACCACGACGATCGCCTTTTCCGTTGTGCTCGCGGCGACATTCGCGGTCTGGTACGCGAGCGAACGGACGCTTTCGATCCACACCATCTTCACGACCAGGCGCGAGATCTTCTACTGGCTGGCGATTCTCTTCACCTTCTCGCTGGGAACCGCCGCCGGCGATCTGGTCGCCGAAACTTTCGACATTGGCTATCTGACCACGGGCCTGCTGTTCGGCGGCGTCATCGCGCTCATCGCGCTCGCCTGGTATCTCATCCATCTGGATGCCATCCTGGCCTTCTGGCTCGCCTATATACTGACGCGTCCGCTGGGTGCCTCCTTCGGCGATTGGCTGTCGCAGCCAGCCGAATATGGCGGCCTCGGTCTCGGCACCACCTACACCAGCCTGATCTTCCTCGGCTGCATCATTGCGCTCGTTCTCTACATGACGCTCAGGAATAATGCCGATGAGATGGACGACATCCTGCTGGATTCGGAGTGAACCGCGGTCGGACGCCGCAAGGCCTGGCCAGTTGGCGACGATCCTAGGAACGGACCCGAGCCGGTGATAACCTGTCGCCGGTACCGGCAGCCAGGGAACAGCGATGCGGCTACTTCTCGTCGAGGACGACCACAGGACGGCGGACTATATCGTGCGCGGCCTGACCGAGGCCGGCCATGTCTGCGACCTCCTGCGCAATGGTCATGACGGGCTTTTCGCCGCGACCGGCGGCGGCTACGACGTGATCGTCGCCGACCGGATGATCCCGGGCCTCGATGGCCTGTCGATGGTCAAGGCCGTCCGCGCCGCCGGCGTGCGCACGCCGGCGATCTTCCTCACCTCCGTCGGCGGCATCGACGACCGCGTCGAGGGGCTCGAGGCCGGCGGCGACGACTATCTGGTCAAGCCCTTCGCCTTTTCCGAGCTGCTTGCCCGCATCAACGCGCTCGGCCGGCGGCCGGCCGCGCAGGAACAGAAGACCGTTCTGCGGGTCGCCGACCTCGAAATGGACCTGATCATGCGGCGCGTCGTCAGGCAGGGCCAGCCGATCGACCTGCAGCCGAGGGAGTTCAGCCTGCTCGAGGTGCTGATGCGCGGCGAGGGCCGCGTCATCACCCGCACCATGCTGCTGGAGCGGGTCTGGGATTTCCACTTCGACCCCAAGACCAGCGTCGTCGAAACCCATATCAGCCGCTTGCGGACCAAGGTCGACAAGCCGTTCGGTACCCAGCTCATCCACACCATCCGCAACACCGGCTACAGCCTGCACGCGCCGCTCTCCCAGTGATCGCGACCTTCCCATGACCGCGAACTTCCCATGACCGCGACTTTCCGATGACCGTGACCCGGACCCGCCTGCTGCGCAGCACGCCATTCCGGCTTGCCCTGACGTTCGCCTTCCTGTTCATGCTGGCCTTCGTGCTGGCGGGCGCCATCGTCTACCAGATGATGAGCGCCGACCTTGCCGAGCAGCTCGACGACACCATCAGCGAGACCTATGCCGTCATCGCCGCGACCTATGCCGACAAGGATCTCAGGGAGTTGGTGGAGACCGTCGAAAACCACTCCGCGCGCAGCCCTGGGAAGGAGCAGCTCTTTTCGCTGACCGACGCCGCCGGCAACCGTATTGCGGGCAACTTCACCGCGGCGGGGCTTCCCGATGGTTTCTCGATGTTCGGGGCCGAAATGCCGGGCCTGCCGCCGGACACCGAATACCGGGCCTATTCCGGTCCGGTCGGCGCCAACACTTTGACCATCGCCTTCAGCCTCTCCGAGACCGAGGAGCTGGAAACGATCATGCTGATGAGCTTCGGCTGGGCGACGCTGATCATCACCGGCCTGGCCGTCGCCGGCGGCGCCCTGCTCGCCTCGCGCGTCCAGCGCCGTCTCGACGGCATTGCCGCCACGATGGTCGACGTTTCGCATGGCCGCCTCGACACCCGCATCCCGCTGACCGGCAAGGACGATGACATCGACATCGTCTCCAGCCAGGTCAACGCCGCGCTCGACCGCCTGTCGGCGCTGGTCGAGGGCATGAAGCAGGTCAGCGCCGACATCGCGCATGATTTGAAGACGCCGCTCAACCGCCTGCAGATGACCCTGGAGAGCGCCGCCGACAAGGCCGCACGGCGCCAGGACGTCTCCGACGATCTGGCCGACGCGCGCGCCGAGGGCCACCAGATCAACGAGACCTTCGACGCGCTGCTGCGCATCGCTCAGATCGAGGCCGGCGCGCGCAAGGCGCGCTTCACCGACGTCGATCTCGGCGAGATCCTCGGGACCATCGCCGAGATCTACGCCGGCGTGGCCGAGGACGACGGCAAGGTGCTGTCGGCTGCGGAACTGGACAAGACCACGGACCGCATTCATGGCGACCGTGAGCTGTTGACGCAGATGTTCGCCAATCTGGTCGAGAACGCGCTGCGCCATTGCCCTCCCGGCACATCCATCCAACTCTCGGTGACGCGCCGGGACGGCCGCGTGCTTGCCGGCGTCGCCGACAATGGCCCCGGCATTCCCGCCGGCGAGCGCGAAAAAGTGTTCCAGCGTCTCTACCGGCTGGACCACAGCCGCTCGACCCCCGGCAGCGGCCTCGGCCTCAGCCTTGTCAGGGCCATCGCCGAGCTGCACGGCGCGACCATTGCGCTCGAGGACCGCCGGCCGGGCCTGGCCGTGGTGGTGAGTTTTCCCCTGGTGATGGATTAACTTCGGAAGTTAGCGAAAGCCGGCGTCGCGGCCATCTCCCCCGCAAGGGGGGAGATGGCCGTAACGTCACCTGTCGATCCGTGTCGACAAAATAATCGACGACGATGTCCGCTCGACCCCCTCCATGGCGCCGATCTGGTCGAGCAGCGTGTCGAGGTCGCGGATCGATGGCGCGTCGACGATGACGATCATGTCGAAATTGCCGCTGACGGAGTGCAGCGTCCTGGCCGGCGGCAGCGCCTGCAGGCTGCGCACCACCTTGTCGGCGAGCTTCGGCGTGACGGTGAGCAGCACATGCGCCCTGACCAGCCCCTGCTCATAGTCCGGCGCCAGCCGGACGCCATAGCCGGTGATGATGCCGCGCTGCTCCAGCCGCTCGATCCGGCTTTGCACCGTTGTGCGCGACACGCCGAGCCGCCGCGCCAGTTCGGCCGTCGAGGCGCGCGCGTTGGCGCGCAGCAGCGAGAGCAGGGCTTGTTCGGCATCACTGAGCATTTCGACGAAGCCCTTCGGCAGATCGGTAAAAGATAGGGTTCACTTTGCAGAATTCCACGCTTCCTTTCGACAGGCAAGCTGCGATGGTTTTTGGGAAACGCAGATCGCAGGGGAATTTGAACATGAACAAAATCATTATCGTCGGGGCCGGCAAAATCGGCTCGACCATCGCCGAAATGCTTGCCGCGACGGGCGACTATCAGGTCACTCTCCTCGACCGCTCGGCGGCGCAGCTCGCCGCGGCGGAAGTCCCTGTCGGTGTCGAGACGCTGGAACTCGACATCGCGGCGCCCGGTGCGCTGGAAGCCGCGCTCGCCGGCAAGTTCGCGGTGCTGAGCGCCGCCCCCTTCCACCTCACCACGCGCATCGCCGAGGCGGCGGCCAGCGCCGGCGTGCATTATCTCGATCTCACCGAGGACGTCGTCTCGACCAGGCGGGTCAAGGAGCTGGCCCGTACCGCCAAGAGCGCCTTCATCCCGCAATGCGGGCTGGCGCCCGGCTTCATCTCGATCGTCGCCAACGATCTCGCCAGCCGCTTCGACACGCTGGAAAGCGTGCGCATGCGCGTCGGCGCGCTGCCGCAATACCCGTCCAACGCGCTGAACTACAATCTGACCTGGAGCACCGACGGCGTCATCAACGAATATTGCGAGCCTTGCGAGGCGATCGTCGAGGGCGAGCTGGTCGAAGTGCCGCCGCTGGAGGAGCGCGAGGAGTTTTCGCTCGACGGCGTCACCTACGAGGCGTTCAACACCTCCGGTGGACTGGGGACCTTGGCCGAGACGCTGAAGGGCAAGGTACGCACGCTGAACTACCGCACCATCCGCTATCCCGGCCACGCCGCGATCATGAAGGCGCTGCTCAACGACCTTGGGCTGCGCCACCGCCGTGACGTCCTGAAGGATATTTTCGAAAGCGCCCTGCCGGCGACGCTGCAGGACGTGGTCATCGTCTTCGTCACCGTCTCGGGCCGCAGGAACGGCCGCCTGCTGCAGGAGACCTACGCCAACAAGATTTATTCCCGGCGCATCGGCCAGACGGTGCGCAGCGCCATCCAGATCACCACCGCGTCTGGCATCTGCGCCGTGCTCGACATGCTGGCGGACGGATCGCTGCCGGCGACCGGCTTCGTCAAGCAGGAGGAAATCGCGCTCGACGCCTTCCTCGCCAACCGCTTCGGCCGCGCCTATGCCCAGCATGAAATGGTAAGCCGGCTGGCGGGGTGAGCGACGGCGCCTTTCCTCTCCCCCGTCGACCGGGGGAGAGGTGTCGAGCGAAGCTCGACGGAGTGGGGGTCGACCTGGCTCGGGCTTGTTATTTCAAGCCGGGGTGATGCCTCGTCCTGACTGATTGAGGCTTGTGATGAGTTTTCAGCGGCGGTGCGTCTGAGGACCGGCTTCCCCCACTCCGTCGCTGCTTCGCAGCGCCACCTCTCCCCCCTCCGGAGGGAGAGGAAAGGAGCCTGGGGCAATCGAGCAACTCCTCCCCCTTTACGCCTGACGCGGGAGAGGGGGAGCTCTAAATATGCAGCGCGTGGCCCAGCGCCTTGAGCGCGGCTTCCGGAAACCCTTCGCCTTGCGTCGGATGGGCATGGATCGTCCCTGCGATGTCCTCCAGCCTGGCGCCCATTTCCAGCGCCAGCCCAAACACCGCCGACAGTTCCGACACACCCTGACCGACGGCCTGGATGCCGAGCACCAGGTGATTGTCGGCGCGCGCCACGACGCGGACGAACCCGTCTTCGCCGAGCTTGGTCATGGCACGGCCATTGGCGGCGAAGGGGAACAGGCCGATCTTGATCTCGCCGCCTTGCGCCTTGGCCTCTTCGGGCGACAGACCCGCCGTCACCAGCTCGGGATCGGTGAAGCAGACGGCCGGGATCGAGCGCTTGTCCCAGCCGCGCTTGTGGCCGGCGACGATCTCCGCGACCATTTCGCCTTGCGCCATCGCCCGGTGCGCCAGCATCGGCTCCCCGGTGACGTCACCGATGGCGAAGACGCCGCGCATCGAGGTCCGGCACTGGTCGTCGATCCGTATGAACTTTCCGGCCCTGTCGAGATCGATCTGGTCGAGTCCCCAGCCTTCCGTCACCGGCTTGCGGCCGACCGTCACCAGCACCTTGTCCGCGGCGACCTTGGTGCTCTTGCCGTCCGATGTCTCGACCAGCAGGGCATCGCCGTCTGTCGACAGCCCTTTGGCCTTGGCGCCCAGCATCACCTCGACCCCGAGCGCGGAGAGCCGCTTGACGACAGGCCGGGTCAGCTCGGCGTCATACTGCGCCAGCACGCGCGGCAAGGCTTCGACCACGGTGACCCCCGCACCCATCTTGGCGAAGGCCATGCCGAGTTCGAGCCCGATATAGCCGCCACCGACGACAGCGAGTTTCCTGGGAACCTCACTCAGGGCCAGCGCGTCGGTGGACGAGATCACAGGCCCGCCGAAGGGAAGAAAAGACAACTCGACCGGCGCCGAGCCGGTGGCGATCACGATCGTCTCGGCCCGGATCACCTGGCTTCCGGTCTCGGTCTCGACCTCGACGGTCTTGCCATCGCGAAACCTCGCCCAGCCATGCACGGTCTTCACCCCGGCCTTCTTCAGCAGGCCGGCGACACCGCTATTGAGCCGGCTGACGATCCCGTCCTTCCAGGCGATGGTCCTGGCCAGGTCGAGCACCGGTGCGGTGACCGAAATGCCGAGTGGGCTGTTGCCGCCGGCCATGTTCGAAACCTTCTCGAACTCCTCCGCCGCATGGATCAGCGCCTTGGACGGGATGCAGCCGACATTGAGGCAGGTGCCGCCGGGCTTCGCAGCCTCGACGATGACCGTATCGACGCCGAGCTGTCCCGCACGAATGGCGCAGACATAACCGCCCGGACCGGCGCCGATGACGAGCAGCTTGCAGGAGATTTCCTTCATGTTGGCAGCTTCCTTGTCGTGAGAGCCGTCAACGTCCTCCCATCCAACCCAGCGCTGCCCCTCATCCGCCTGCCGGCACCTTCTCCCCGTATAGTGACGGGGAGAAGGGATTGGCCGCGATGTTGGCGCCCTCGTCTGCAACGCTGCCGATTGGCGAAACCATGGATAACGGCGTCTTTCTCCCCGTCACTATACGGGGAGAAATGCCCGGCAGGGCAATGAGGGGCTGCGCGGCGCCCGCCAATGGAAACTCGAGAACGCATCACATCTCCCTCAATCCACGAAAATCAGCGCCGGCGTCTCCAGCAGCGCCTTGATCCGCTGGATGAACACCGCCGCGTCCCAGCCGTCGATGACGCGGTGGTCGAAGCTCGACGACAGGTTCATCATCTTGCGCGGGATGAACTGGGTGCCGTCCCAAACCGGCCGCACCATCATCCTGTTGACGCCGATGATCGCCACTTCCGGGTGGTTGATCACAGGCGTCGTCGCGATCCCACCCATGGCGCCGAGCGAGGTGATGGTGATGGTCGAGCCGGACAGCTCGTCACGTGTCGCCGTGCCTGACTTCGCAGCCTCCGCCAGCCTGCCCACCTCGGTGGCACAGTCCCAGACGTCGCGCGCCTCGGCATGCTTGACGACAGGCACCACCAGGCCCGACGGTGTCTGCGCGGCAATGCCGATATGGATGCCGCCATGCTGGTGGATGATACCAGCCTCGTCGTCGAACAGGGAATTGAGCTGGGGCTGGTCCGCGATCGCCTTGACCATCGCCCGCATCAGGAACGGCAGCAAGGTCAGCTTCGGCCTCTCCGCGCCGCCCTTGGCAACACGCTTTTCCTTGTTGAGCGCGGCGCGCAATTCCTCGAGCGCAGTGACGTCGATCTCCTCGACATAGGTGATGTGCGGGATGCGCGACTTCGACAGCGTCATCTTCTCGGCGATCTTGCGCCGCAGGCCGACCAGTTTGATGTCCTCGACGGTGTCGTCGCGGGCGAGGCCCGGCGCCCTGGCCGATTGCGGCCCGCGCGCCAGGAACGCCTCCAGGTCCTCGTGGCCGATGCGGCCGACCGGACCGGTCCCCGCCACCTGCCTGAGATCGATGCCCGCCTCTTTCGCCCGCAAGCGGACAGCGGGGGAGGCCAACGGCTTTTCGCCTTCCGGACGCGGCGCGCCCGAAGCCGAGGAGCGCGTCACGGTTTTCGGCGCCGACGACGACGATGCGGGTTTCGCCGGTGTCTCGGCGGGTTTTGCCGGCTTGGGCGGCGAAGCGGCTTCGGGCTTCGGGCTCGGCAGCCTGACGGGCGGCTCGGCCCCGGTCGCCGGTTCAGCCTCCTTGCCGGGTTTCACATTGCCGTCGCCCGCCACTTTCAGCCGCACGATCGGTGAACCGATCGCCACCGTGTCGCCGATCTCGGCGCCCAGCCACAGGATTTCGCCATCGACGGGCGACGGGATTTCGACCGTCGCCTTGTCGGTCATCACGGCGGCGAGCACCGTGTCCTCGCGCACGATGTCGCCGATCTTCACATGCCATTCGACGAGCTCGGCCTCGGCGACACCCTCGCCGACATCGGGCAGCTTGATGATGTGTTCGCCCATCTCAGGCCTCCCCCACTCTAGGCTTCCAATGTTTCAAGCAAAGCGCGGCCGACACGCGCGGGACCGGGAAAATACTCCCACTCCTGCGCATGCGGATAGGGCGTGTCCCAGCCGGCGACGCGGGCGACCGGCGCCTCCAGGTGATAGAAGCAGTTTTCCTGCACCAGCGCCGAAAGCTCGGCGCCGAAGCCCGAGGTCAGCGTCGCCTCGTGCACGACGACGCAGCGCCCGGTCTTCTTGACCGAAGCCACGATCGTATCGAGATCGAGCGGCAGCAGCGTCCTCAGATCGATAATCTCGGCGTCGATTCCGGTCTCCTCGGCGGCCGCTTGCGCGACATAGACCATGGTGCCGTAGGCCAGCACCGTGACCGCCCCGCCCGCCCTGCGGATGGCGGCCTTGCCGAGCGGCACCGTGTAATGGCCGTCGGCGACCTCGCCGAGCTCATGCTTCGACCATGGCGTCACCGGCCGGTCGTGGTGGCCGTCGAACGGGCCGTTGTAGAGCCGCTTCGGCTCAAGGAAGATCACCGGATCGGGGTCCTCGATCGCCGCGATCAAAAGCCCCTTGGCATCATGGGGGTTGGATGGAACCACCGTCTTCAGGCCCGACACATGGGTGAACAAGGCTTCCGGGCTCTGGCTGTGCGTCTGGCCGCCGAAAATGCCGCCGCCGGTCGGCATGCGGACAACGATCGGGCAGGTGAAATCGCCGTTCGAGCGGTAGCGCAGCCTTGCGGCTTCCTGCGTCAGCTGGTCGTATGCGGGATACATGTAGTCGGCAAACTGAATTTCCACGCAGGGCTTCAGACCATAGGCGGCCATGCCGATTGCAGAGCCGACAATGCCGGATTCGTTGATCGGCGCGTCGAAGCAGCGGCTCTTGCCATATTTGGCCTGCAGCCCGTGCGTGACGCGAAAAACGCCGCCGAAGAAGCCGACGTCCTCGCCGAACACGACGACCTTGTCGTCGCGCTCCATCGACACGTCCATGGCGTCGCGGATGGCCTCGATCATGGTCCGTCTTGGCATGGCTCAGACTCCCGCCTGCTGGCGCTGGCGCCTGAGATGCGGCGGCATCTCGGCGAACACACCTTCGAACATCTCGCGTGTCGACGGCTTGCCGCCGGCATGCAGCGTGCCGTGGCTTTCCGCTTCCTTCTGCGCCGCGATCACCGTGTCGAGGATTTCGGCCTCGGCCTGCGCATGCCGTTCGTCCGACCAGACACCGAGCTTGATGAGATGGTTCTTCAGCCGCACGACCGGGTCACCGAGCGGCCAGGCGTCGGACTCGGTCTTCGGCCGGTAGGCGGAGGGATCGTCCGAGCTCGAATGGGCGCCGGCGCGGTAGGTGACATATTCGACCAGCGTCGGCCCGAGATTCTCCCGCGCCCTTGTCGCCGCCCATTTGGCCACCGCGTGCACGGCCAGATAGTCATTGCCGTCGACGCGCAGCGACGGGATGCCGAAGCCGAGCCCCCGGGCCGCGAATGTGCCCGAGCCGCCGCGCGCGATGCCCTGAAAAGTCGAGATCGCCCACTGGTTGTTGACGACATTGAGCACCACCGGCGCCTTGTAGGTAGAGGCGAACACCAGCGCCGAATGGAAATCGGATTCCGCCGTCGAGCCGTCGCCGATCCAGGCCGCGGCGATCCTGGAATCGTTGGAGATCGCCGACGCCATCGCCCAGCCGACCGCCTGGATATACTGCGTGGCCAGATTGCCCGAGATCGAGAAAAAGCCGTGCTCCTTCGACGAATACATGATCGGCAGCTGCCGGCCCTTCAGCGGATCGGCCTCGTTGGAATAGATCTGGTTCATCATCGTGACCATCGGATAGCCGTCGGCGATCAGCAGGCCGGCCTGGCGATAGGTCGGGAAATTCATGTCGCCGGGGCTGAGCGCCTTGCGGAAGGCGCAGCTCACCGCTTCCTCGCCGAGATGCTGCATGTAGAAGGAGGTCTTGCCCTGGCGCTGCGCCATCTGCATGCGCGCATCGAAGGTGCGCAGCGTCATCATGTTGCGCAGGCCTTCCAGCAATTCCTCGCTGGAAAGCAGCCCGGCCCACGGCCCGACGGCCTCGCCATTGCGGTTCAGCACCCGGATGATCGAAAAGGCCATGTCGCGGATGGTGCGCGGATCGACGTCGATATCGGGGCGTGGCACGGAGCCGGCCTCGGCGATGGTCACATTGGAGAAATCAGGCGTCCCGCCCGGCCGCACTTCCGGCTCCGGAACGTGAAACCGCAACATCCCAGCATCGGCCATGACCTCGAGTCCTCCAATGTTGCCTGGCAGGGATATTTGCATATCCGCGCCGCCAGTGCGAATGCGTCAGGGTGTCGGTTCCGGCCGCGCCGGCCGCTCCGGCCTCCCCCACTCAAGATGAAGATATGTCCGCGAAATTTCTTGTCGATGTTGGGCGGCCGCGCGCAATTTGGCGCATGGTTGTGCCGTGTTTGTCGCCAGATAAAGTGATTGGCTGGCGAGACTTGGTTCCACGCCTCCTTTTGTGCCTCCGCAGGCAGGGGAAATTGGGGTTCGCCAACCTTGGCGCCCTTCCTCTCCCCCGTCGATCGGGGGAGAGGTGGCGAGCGCAGCTCGACGGAGTGGGGGCGACCTGGCTCGGGCGTTATCTCAAGCCGGGACGACGCCTCGCCCTGAATGAGGCGCTGTGATGAGTGCCAGTGCCTGCGGATTTGAGGACCGGCTTCCCCCACTCCGTCCCGGCTTCGCCGGGCCACCTCTCCCCCCTCCGGAGGGAGAGGAATGGGCCAAGGTTGGCGATCCGAGCTGGAAGCCGTTCACTCCATCCCAGCATCATGCTAACCACCCTCCATGGCACAGAAGAAAGCTTTCGAGGTCGACGGTTGGCTGGCGCGGCCTGATCCGCGCATCTCGATCGTCCTGCTTTATGGCCCCGATCGCGGCCTTGTCTCCGAGCGGGCGAAGGCCTTTGCCGGAAAGACCGGCCTGCCGCTCGACGACCCGTTCTCGGTGGTCAGGCTCGAGGGTTCGGAGGTCGATCGCGACGAGGGCCGCCTGCTCGACGAGGCCCGCACCGTGCCGATGTTTTCCGACCGGCGGCTGCTCTGGGTGCGCAATGCCAGCGGCCAGAAAGCACTGGCCGACGACGTCAAGGCACTGACGGCGGAGCCGGTGCGCGACGCCATCATTCTCATTGAGGCCGGCGATCTGAAGAAAGGCGTCGGGCTGCGCGCCGTGGTCGAGGGCGCGGACAATGCCATGGCGCTGCCTTGCTACGCCGATGAGGCCCGTGACATCGACACGGTCATCGACGACGAACTGCGCAAGGCCGGCATGGCGATGACACTGGAGGCGCGGCAGGCGCTGCGCCGCAATCTCGGTGGCGATCGGCTGGCCTCGCGCGGCGAGATCGAAAAACTCGTCCTCTACGCCCACGGCCTGAAGGAGATCGGGCTGGAAGAGGTGAGAGCCATGTCCGGCGACGTGTCTGGCGCCTCTTACGACGATGCCGTCGACGCGCTGCTCGAAGGCAAGGTCGGCGACTTCGACACCGCTTTCACGCGCCACTGCCAGGGCGGCGGGCAGCCCTTCCAGGTGCTGTCCTCGGCGATGCGGCAGCTACAGCAGATCCAGGCCATGCGCGGCCAGATGGAGACGGGCGGCCGCAACGCCGCTTCCGTCGTTGCCGCCGCGCGGCCGCCGGTCTTTTTCTCCAGGCGCAAGCTGGTGGAGAAGACCCTGGAGCGCTGGAACAGCGAAGCGCTCGGCCGCGCGCTGACCCGGTTGCATCAGGCCGTGCTGCAGACGCGGCGGCGCCCCGACCTGTCCGTCGCGCTCGCAAGGCAGGCGCTGCTCGGCATCGCGGTTGAAAGCGCGAGGCTGGGACAGCGGTAGAGAAATTGGCCAATCTCCCCCCTTGTGGGATTCGGACCCTCCGTGCCAGCTGAGTTCCGCCGGCGCTGCCCCTCACCTGCCTGCCGGCATACCATGGCAAACAGCTTGACTGCCAAGACAGTCGCTCTCCCCGTGAACGGGGCGAGGGACGCTCTTGTCGCTGCTTTCGCCAATCACCAGCGTCGCAAAAAGGCGCCGGCGTCGCACACCCAGCCTCTTCTCCCCGTCTCTATACGGGGAGAAGGTCCCGGCAGGGGGATGAGGGGCGGCGCCGACCGCCGGGAGTAACGCTGTACCGCATAATTTGCCGGCTAAACGTTAATCCTGCTTCAGCCGCCTGCACAGCTCGTCCAGCTGTTCCAGGCTTCGATAGGCGACCCGCAGCACCCCGCCCTTGCCCTTGTGGTCGACCGTCACGATCATGCCGGTCGTGTCGGTGAGCAGCTTTTCCAGCGCCAGCGTGTCGGCGTCTTTTTCGGCGGCAGGCGCGGCTGGTTTGGTGGCGTTGGAACTGGCGCCGGCCGGCATCTGCGCCAGCGCTTCGGCCTGGCGCACGGAAAGCCCCTCCTCGACGATGCGCTTGGCGAGACCGGCCGGATCCTCAGCCGTCACCAGCGTGCGGGCGTGGCCGGCCGAAAGCGCGCCGTCGACCAGCATGTCTCGGATCACGTCGGGCAGCTTCAACAATCTCAACGTGTTGGCGACATGGCTGCGGCTCTTGCCGATGACCTGGCCGAGATCGGCCTGGGTGTAGCCATGGTCGTCGATGAGCTGCTGGTAACCCTGCGCTTCTTCGACCGGATTGAGGTCGGCGCGCTGTACGTTCTCGATGATCGCCAGTTCCAGCGCCGTGCGGTCGTTGACGTCGCGGATGATGACCGGGATCTCGGTCAGGCCGGCGCGCTGCGCCGCCCGCCAGCGCCGCTCGCCGGCAATGATCTCGTAGCGGCCGGCCTGCGTCGGCGAAGGCCGCGCCACGACCGGCTGCACCACGCCATGTTCGCGGATCGACTGCGCAAGGTCGGTCAGTTCGGCATCGCCGAAATGCCGGCGCGGATTTTTCGGATTGGCGCTGATGAACTCGATCGGCACCTTGCCGTCGGCGCTCATGCCGGGCTTTTCCGGGGCCGCCGGGCGATCGATCTCGCCGATCAGTGCTGCCAGCCCGCGACCCAGTCTTTTCCTCGATAGATCTTCGCTCATCTTTATTCCACGTCTATTTCAGATCGTTTCGGCATCGAATCGGCTGTTAAATGTGCATCGGTTCTAATCAAGCGGCGCGCAATTTGCGCTCGCGGCGGATCACTTCAGAGGCCAATTGCAGATAGGCCTGGCTGCCCGAGCATTTCAGGTCATAGAGAATTGCCGGCTTGCCATAGGACGGGGCTTCGGACACCCGCACATTGCGCGGAATGATCGTCTCGTAGACCTTGTCGCCCATATGCTCGCGCACATCCTGCACCACCTGGTTGGCCAGATTGTTGCGGCCGTCATACATGGTCAGCACGATGCCCTGGATGGTGAGGTCCGGATTGATCGAGCGACGCACCTGCTCGACGGTTTCGAGCAGCTGGCTGAGACCCTCCAGCGCGAAGAACTCGCATTGCAGCGGCACGAGAACGGAATCGGCCGCCGCCATTGAATTCAAAGTCAAAAGATTGAGCGAGGGCGGGCAATCGATCAGCACATAGCCGAAGGGTGCCCCGCGCTCGGTCGCGGCACGCAGCGCGTTGCGCAGCTTGAGCACCCGGTCGGGTGCCGAGGCGATCTCCATCTCGATGCCGAGCAGGTCCAGCGTCGAAGGAACGATGGAAAGGCCTGGCACCGCGGTCGCAATGGCGGCGGCTTCCAGGTCCAGTTCGCCCGTCAGCACGTCATAGGACGAGACCGTCCGGTCCTTGCGGTCGATGCCGAGACCGGTGCTGGCATTGCCTTGCGGGTCGAGGTCGACGATCAGCACTTTCTCGCCGATTGCCGCCAGCGCTGTGGCCAAATTGATGGCGGTGGTGGTCTTGCCGACGCCGCCCTTCTGGTTGGCTACGGTGATGATTCGAGGGCCGTTCTTCATCATGGGTCTATGCCAGAAATTCATCTTTGGGTCGCCGAACACTCAGACCCGTCTCGGTCAGGCAGGTCGCACATTGGACAATTCGAGGATGACGCCGCTGGCGTCGGTCACGCTTGGATGTTCTACCAGATCGAAGGTCCACCGGTTAACGCTTTCTTGCACTTCGGCGCGATAATCCCGGCCTTTGTGGAACAGCGCCCGCGCGCCCGAGGTCAGCCACGGCGCCGACAGGTCCAGCAGCACCGAAAGCGGTGCCAGCGCCCGTGCGGTGACGATTTCCGGCTTCGAAACAAGCACATGGCTGTCCTCGATGCGGCGCGCCACGACCCGCGCCGGCAGGCTGAACTGCCCGGCGACGGTCTGCAGGAACGAGGCTTTCTTGCGGTTGCTTTCGACCAGATCGATGCTGGCGCCCGGGCGGTCGCCGAGCAGAAAGGCCATGACAAGCCCGGGAAACCCGCCACCAGAACCGATGTCGACCCAATGCCTGGCATCGGGCTCTATCCCAGCAAGTTGCGCGCTGTCCAGAATGTGGCGCTGCCAGACATCGCCCGAGGTGGACTGCGCCACGAGATTGATGCTGCGGTTCCATTTCTGGAACATCGCTTCGAACGCCACCAGGCGATCGAATGTTTCACGTGAAACCGGGCCGGCGGCCTCCTGCAGGCGCTCGCGAGAGAAGGAACTCACGCAACATCCCTCTGCTCGGCTTTCTGCACCGATTCCCAATGGCGGACATGCGCGACGATGATCGCCAACGCCGCCGGCGTCATGCCTTCCATGCGCTGCGCCTCCGCGATGGAGCGCGGCCGCCGCGCCTGCATCTTCTGCTTCAGCTCATTGGACAGGCCGGGCACCCCGGCAAAATCGACGCTGTCCGGGATCAGCCGGCTCTCTTCACGCCGGATCTGCTGGACATCGGTGCTCTGGCGATCCAGATAAACCGAATATTTCGCTTCCGTTTCGAGCCGCTCCGCGGTCCTGGCATCGATATCGTGAAATTTCGGTTCAACCCCCGCCAGCCAAGCCACATCGACACCGGGATAGGCCAGCAATTCAAAGCCGGACCGGCGTACGCCGTCGCGATTGATCTCCAAACCGTGCCGTGCCGCCTCGTTCGGCGTCATGGCCAGCGAAAGCGCCATCTGGCGCGCTTCATCCAGCCGCTGCATGACATCGCCATAACGCTGCATCCGCTCCGCCGAGGCGATCCCCAGTGTCTGCGCCAGCGGCGTCAGCCGCTCATCGGCATTGTCGGCGCGCAGCGAGAGCCGGAACTCGGCCCGCGAGGTGAACATCCGATAGGGTTCACTGATGCCGCGACTGGTCAAATCGTCGACCATCACACCGATATAGGCCTGGGTGCGGCTGAGCACGATCGGTGCTCCGCCCGCCGCCCGCCGCGCCGCATTGAGGCCGGCGAGCAGGCCCTGGCCGGCGGCCTCTTCATAACCGGTCGTGCCGTTGATCTGCCCGGCCAGAAAAAGCCCGGCAACGCGCCTGGTTTCAAGTGTGGGATGCAGTTCGCGCGGATCGACATGATCATATTCGATGGCATAGCCAGGCTGCAGCATGGCCGCATGCTCCAAACCGGGAATAGTCTTCAATATCTCCAGCTGAACGTCTTCCGGCAGCGAGGTCGAAATGCCGTTGGGATAGACGGTGTGGTCGTCGAGCCCCTCCGGCTCGAGGAAGATCTGGTGCCCGTCCCGGTCGCCGAACTTGACGATCTTGTCCTCGATCGACGGGCAATAGCGCGGCCCAACCCCTTCGATCGAGCCGGAATACATGGCCGAGCGGCCAAGATTGGCGCGGATCAGCTCATGCGTGGCTGTCGTCGTGCGGGTGATGCCGCAATCGATCTGCGGCGTCACGATACGCTCGGTCATCAGCGAGAATGGCACGGGATTCTCGTCCGCCGCCTGGCTTTCCAGCGACGCCCAATCGATGGTTCGTCCGTCCAGTCGCGGCGGCGTGCCGGTCTTGAGCCGCCCGAGCTTGAAGCCGGCGCGGTCCATCGTTGCCGACAGCCCCATGCTGGCCTTCTCGTTCATGCGGCCCGCGACGATCTTCTTTTCACCGATGTGAATGAGGCCGCGCAGGAAGGTTCCCGTCGTCAGCACCACGGCGCCGCAGGCAAGCCGGCGGCCGTCAGCCAGGAGAACCGCTACGATATTTCCATCGGAGATCTCGAAATCGAGAACTTCGCCCTCCAGGACCTCGAGATCGTTCTGCTGCCGAATCGCTTCCTGCATGGCAAGGCGATAGAGTTTTCTGTCGGCCTGCGTGCGCGGGCCGCGCACCGCCGGGCCCTTGCGGCGGTTGAGCAGGCGGAACTGGATGCCGGCGGCGTCCGCCACACGGCCCATCAGCCCGTCCATGGCGTCGATCTCGCGCACCAGATGCCCCTTGCCGAGCCCGCCGATGGCAGGGTTGCACGACATCACGCCGATCGTGTCGAAACGCAGCGTCACCAGCGCGGTTCTCGCGCCAGCGCGCGCAGCGGCGCTGGCCGCCTCGCAACCCGCATGGCCGCCGCCCACCACAACCACATCATAGTGATCGGTCATTCCATATAGGTCCCGGACTCAAAGAAGATGAGCGACACATGTCCCCGCGAGGCGGGACTGTCAAGAAAACTTCCGCACAGGCGTTTCACGTGAAACAGCGAAACCCCACTTTTATCGGCGTTTCACTTGAATCACCGCCTGATTGTTTCACGTGAGTCAGCACGAGCTCCGGCAGCCATCATGTTTCACGTGAGTCATTTTCCTATGCAGAACTGGGAAAAGATCACGTCGAGCAAGTCTTCGACGTCCACCGCGCCCACTATCCGTCCCAGGCGATCCGCTGCCAGGCGCAGCTCTTCGGCGCGCAATTCCTGAGGCATGCGTTCATCGGCGGCGCGGTGCAGATGCCGGTTCGCCGCGTCGAGCAACTCGACATGGCGTAGCCGTGACGGCAGCACATCGCCGCTAACGCCGGCCGCCTCGGCAGCGCGGCGACCGATCTCCGCCAGCAATCCATCCACACCCGTCCCGTCGACCACCGATAAACCAAACTCGTAGCGCCCAGTTGCATCCTGGGTCGCTCTCCTATCGAGCAGGTCGAGCTTGGTGCCGACGCGCAATGCCGGCGTCGGCATCGGCAGCGGACCGGCGTCCTTGGGGTCCGCGGCGTCCTCGAGCAGCAGCAGCAGATCGGCGCGATCCGCCTTGGCTCTTGCCTTCTCGATGCCGATCGCCTCGATTTTGCCAGGCGCTTCCCGCAACCCGGCCGTGTCGGTCAGTCGGACACGCAAGCCTCGGAGATCCAGCACCACCTCCAGCAAATCTCGGGTGGTGCCGGGTTCATCCGTTACAATAGCGGCATCGCGCCGCGCCAAGGCATTGAACAGGCTGGACTTGCCGGCATTGGGCGCGCCGAGAATGACGACTTCGAAGCCGTCGCGGATGATCTCGGCGGCATGGAAGCCGGCAATGTGGCGGTCGATCTCCGATATCATCGACCTCACATCGGACCAAACCGTATCCGAAACGGAACCCGGTACATCGTCTTCATCGGCGAAGTCGATTTCGGCCTCGATCATGGCCCGCGCATGGATCAGGCGCCGACGCCAGCCGAGGTAGAGCGCGCTCTGCGCGCCCCCGGCGTTCTGGATGGCAAAACGCCGCTGCGCCTCGGTTTCAGCATTGACGAGGTCGGCCAGCGCCTCAGTCTCGACCAGATCGACCTTGCCGTTGAAGAAGGCGCGGCGCGTGAATTCCCCCGGCTCGGCATGCCTGACGCCGTCGAAACCAGCGATCGTTTCCAGTATCCTGGCCACCACGGCACGCCCGCCATGAACATGGAACTCGGCGACATCCTCGCCGGTGAAGCTCGCCGGACCGGGAAAGAACAGAACCAGGCCGTTATCGAGCACGGTTCCATCTGGAGCCCTGAACCTACGCAGGACCGCGGATCGTGCCTTAACCATGCCGCCGGCGATCGTTTCGATTACGAATCGAGTTTGCGGGCCGGATATGCGCAACACCGCAACGCCGGCCGGAAGCCGGCCGCTCGACAGCGCCACGATAGAATCGCCTGAAATCATTTGCCCGCTCTACCGAACCGCCCTAGCTTTCGCCTCATCACCGTCCCGGATTGCTCCTGAAAGTTGGCCATTGTGACATTGCCCGCGCAAAACCTGCTTGCCGAAGAGGCCAGCCCCTATCTGCAGCAGCACAGCGGCAATCCCGTGCATTGGCGCGGATGGTCACCGGCGTCGCTCGAGGAGGCAAAAGCCCTGGACAGGCCAATCCTGCTCTCCATCGGCTATGCCGCCTGCCACTGGTGCCATGTCATGGCCCATGAAAGCTTCGAGAATGACGACGTCGCCGCCGTCATGAACCGTCTGTTCGTCAATATCAAGGTCGACCGGGAGGAGCGCCCCGACATCGACCAGATCTATATGGCGGCCCTGTCCTCGATGGGCGAGCAAGGCGGCTGGCCGCTGACCATGTTCCTGACCCCCGATGGCAAACCGTTCTGGGGCGGCACCTATTTCCCGCGCGAGCCGCGCTATGGCCGTCCGGGGTTCATCCAGGTGATGGAAGCGGTCGACAAGGCATGGCGCGAGAAACGGGCAAGCCTGCACCAGAGCGCCGACGGCCTGACTTCGCATGTCGAGGCGCGGCTCTCGGCCACGCATTCCAAGGCACTTCTCGATCGCGATATGCTGTCCGACCTTGCCGGCCGCGTCAGTGGCATGATCGACCGCGACCGCGGCGGCCTCGCCGGCGCGCCGAAATTCCCGAACGCGCCGTTCATGCAGACGCTGTGGTTGTCCTGGCTGCGCGACGGCAATGCCGCGCATCGCGACGACGTCCTCGTCAGCCTCGAACATATGCTGAGCGGCGGCATCTACGATCACATCGGCGGCGGGCTCAGCCGCTACTCGACGGACGCCGAATGGCTGGTGCCCCATTTCGAGAAGATGCTCTACGACAATGCGCAGCTCATCCGCTTCTGCAACTGGGCCCTCGCGGCGACCGGCAATGATTTGTTCCGGGTCCGAATCGAGGACACGGTCGACTGGCTGCTGCGCGAAATGCGTGTCGAAGGCGGCGCCTTCGCCGCCAGCCTCGATGCCGATAGCGATGGCGAGGAAGGCCTGTTCTACACCTGGAGCAGGGGGGAGATCGAATCTGTTCTTGGAGACGATTCAACGTTGTTTTTCAAGTACTTCAGCCTTTCCAGCCCGCCCGGATGGGAAGGTAAGCCGGTGCTCCATCAGACCCTCTCCCAGCAGGCGTTTGGTGTTGCCGACCGGGAGCGGCTTGTCCCGCTCAAGACAAGGCTTCTCACTGTCCGGGAACAACGCGTCAGGCCGGGCCTGGACGCAAAGACCCTTACCGACTGGAACGGCCTGATGATCGCCGCCCTCGCCGAGGCGGGTCGTTCGCTGGCGCGACCGGATTGGATCGAGGCCGCGGCCAAGGCCTTTGCCCATATCGGCAAAGCCGGCCGCGACGGTCGCTTGCCGCATTCCATGCTTGGTGTCCGGAAACTGTTTCCCGCACTGTCGAGCGACTATGCCGCCATGACCAACGCGGCGATCTCGCTGTTCGAGGCCACTGAGGACTGGAGCTATGTCGAGCAGGCCAGCCAGTTCCTTGAACAGCTCGACCATTGGCACGCCGACGCGGAAGGCACGGGTTACTATCTGACCGCCTCGGACAGCACCGACGTGCCGATCCGCATCCGGGGCGATGTCGACGAGGCCATCCCCTCGGCCACCAGCCAGATTATCGAGGCGCAGGTCCGGCTGGCTTCTATTACCGGCAACCTCGACTTGCAGGAGAAGGCGTGGAAAACGGCCGAGCATGCTGCCGGCCGAGCGGCGCACCAGGCCTATGGCCAGGCGGGTATCGTCAATGCCTGCGCGCTTGCCCTCGAGCCGCTGAAACTGGTCATCGTGGACGGGCTGGAGGATCCGAAGCTCATTCCGGTGGCGAATCGAAACCCAGATCCGCGTCGCGTCGATATCGTGGTGCCAATCGGTACGGCGGCGAATCGACCCTTGCTCCCCGTCGGAATCCTGCCTCCGACCAACCGGCCCGGCGCCTGGTTGTGCACCGGCCAGGTCTGCCTGCCGGTGGTTACGGATGCTGACGAATTGGAAGGATTGTTGCGGCGAAAGTGATTCGTCATCCTCGGGCTTGATCCGAGGATGACGAAGATAAGGCTCTGCCGCGCCTCGATTACGTGTTCATCGAATCGAAGAAATCGCCGTTGGTCTTGGTCTGCTTCAGCTTGTCGATCAGGAACTCGATCGCGTCGGTGGTTCCCATCGGCGCCAGGATGCGGCGCAGCACGAAGATCTTCTGCAGGTCCTGGCGCGACACCAGCAGGTCTTCCTTGCGGGTGCCGGATTTGAGGATGTCGATGGCCGGATAGATGCGCTTGTCCGCCACCTTGCGGTCGAGCTGGATTTCGCAGTTGCCGGTGCCCTTGAACTCTTCGAAGATGACTTCGTCCATGCGGCTGCCGGTGTCGATCAGCGCGGTGGCGATGATGGTGAGCGAGCCGCCTTCCTCGATGTTGCGCGCGGCGCCGAAGAAACGCTTCGGGCGCTGCAGCGCATTGGCGTCGACACCACCGGTCAGCACCTTGCCGGAGGACGGCACGACGGTGTTGTAGGCGCGGCCCAGGCGAGTGATCGAATCCAGAAGGATCACCACGTCGCGGCCGTGCTCGACCAGCCGCTTGGCCTTCTCGATGACCATTTCGGCGACCTGGACGTGGCGCACCGCCGGCTCGTCGAAGGTCGAGGAGATGACTTCGCCTTTGACCGAACGCTGCATGTCGGTGACTTCCTCGGGCCGCTCGTCGATCAGCAGCACGATCAGGTAGCATTCCGGATGATTGGCGGTGATCGAGTGCGCGATGTTCTGCAACAGCACCGTCTTGCCGGTGCGCGGCTGTGCGTTGATCAGCGCGCGCTGGCCCTTGCCGATCGGCGCCACCAGGTCGATGACGCGAGGCGAGATGTCCTTGCCGGGCGGATTGTCGACCTCCATCTTCAGCCGCGAGGTCGGATAGAGCGGCGTCAGATTGTCGAAGTGGATCTTGTGGCGGATCTTCTCGGGATCGTCGAAATTGATCGTGTTGACCTTGAGCAACGCGAAATAGCGCTCGCCCTCCTTCGGGCTGCGGATCGGCCCTTCGACCGTATCGCCGGTCTTCAGCGAAAAGCGCCGGATCTGCGACGGCGAGATGTAGATGTCGTCGGGACCTGGCAGATAATTGGCATTGGCGGAGCGCAGGAAGCCGAAACCGTCCTGCAGCACCTCGACCACGCCGTCACCGATGATCTCGATGTCCTGGGCGGCGAGCTTCTTCAGGATCGCGAACATCAGTTCCTGCTTGCGCATGACGCTGGCGTTCTCGACCTCGAGCGATTCGGCATAAGCGATCAGCTCTGGCGGCTTCTTGTTCTTGAACTCAGTGAGTTTCATTTCTTGCATTAGACGGACTCTGGGTAGGCTTTGGGGGAAAGATCGGCGGGGTGCGACAAATGCCGGGCGCGGCCGAAAGCAATGACGGGCGGCGCATGACGGGAAGGAAGACCCGTCTTGTATCGTCGGTCGGCTGAAAGAGCAAGCCGCCTTTTGAGCGGGTCCGATGAAGCCTCAGAAGGGCTTCACGACGACCAGGATCACGATTGCGATCATCAGCAATGTGGGGATCTCGTTGACGATCCGCCAGTGCCTTGCCGGTTTTTCGTTGCGGTCCTCGGCGAATTTGCGCACCGCGGCGGCCAGATAGCCGTGAACGCCCGACAAAATCAGCACCAGGCCGATCTTGGCATGCAGCCAGCCGCCCTGGAACGCAAAGATCTTCCAGGCCAGCCACAGCCCGAACACCCAGGTGAGGATCATCGCCGGATTGATGATGCCGCGCAGCAGACGCCGCTCCATCACTTTGAAAGTCTCCGACTGCACGGAGCCTTTCTGCGCATCGACGTGATAGACGAACAGCCGCGGCAGATAAAGCATCCCAGCCATCCAGGAGATGACGGCGAGGATATGGATCGCCTTTGCCCAGGGATAGAAGCTTTCGGGCGCGAAGAAAAACAAAAGCGCGGTGAGAACGATCAGGACAGCGATGCCAACGACCATGCGCTTCACCGCCTGGCCGGTGCTGTTGGTGTTATCTCTGTCAGCCATCAGCGTGCGGCGCTCCGAACCTGTTTCACCATCGCCTCGACATGCGCCACCGGCGTCTCCGGCGTGATGCCGTGGCCGAGATTGAAGATCAGCGGCCCATTCCCCAGCGCCTGGAGGATCGCCTCGACGCCATCGGCCAACGCCTGCCCGCCGGCGACCAGCCGCAACGGATCGAGATTGCCCTGGACGGCGCCTTGCCGCTGCAACGCCTTCGCGGCCTCCAGCGGCACCGTCCAGTCGATGCCCAGCCCCGTCACGCCGGTCTTCTCGCGGTAGCTCTGGTAGCGGGCGCCGGCGCCCTTGGGAAAACCGATGATCGGCACGCCGGGATGAACCGCCCGAACCTGCCTGACGATCTCGGCCACCGGCTTGACGCAGAAGCGTTCGAACGAGGCATCGTCGAGCACCCCCGACCATGAGTCGAAAATCTGCACGACATCCGCACCGGCCTCGATCTGCCGGATCAGATAGGACGCCGAATGGTCGGCGAGCACTTTCAGCAGCTGCCGAAACGCCGCCGGCTTGCGGTAGGCGAACAGCCTCGCCGGCGCCTGGTCCGGGGTGCCGTGGCCGGCGATCATATAGGTCGCCACCGTCCACGGCGCGCCGCAAAAGCCGATCAGCGCCGTCTCGTCGGGCAATTTCGCCCGCAGCCGGCGAAGAGTCTCGTAGACCGGTTCGAGATTCACGTGAAACACATCGCTTCCCAGCGCCGGAATCTCGGCCGCCGAAATCGGCGTCAGGAGCGGCCCACGCCCTTCCTCGAAGCGCACGTCGCGGCCAAGCGCATGGGGAACGACAAGGATGTCCGAAAACACGATCGAAGCGTCGAAGCCAAAGCGCTCGATCGGCTGCAGCGTCACTTCCACGGCAAGCTCGGGGTCGTAGCAGAGATCAAGAAACGAGCCGGCCCGTCTCCGCGTCTCACGATATTCCGGCAGATAGCGCCCGGCCTGTCGCATCATCCAGAGCGGAGGAGGAAACACCGCCTCGCCTTTCAGCACATCCAGCATGATCCGTCTTGCAGGCATCGAGCGCTCGCCTCTCCCGGCTTCCTCTTAATCAAATATCTTATTTTAAAAGAGTCTTCTGATTCTAAGAGTCTGTTGGTTGTGGTGGTTGTCACCTGTCCCGCTTTGGCCGCCAAAACGCCAGCAAGCATATTGTCGCGCACTCCCGATCCCGGCTGGCAGGGTTCTGGGGACAATCAGGAATCCGCCACTGGAGTCAATGCGCTAGGTCTGATGCCCTGGAGACCTGCCCTGTGGACGAGCAAAAGGCAAAATGCTTCGTCCACGGACTTGTCCCCAGCCGCCAGGAGAAGCTGACAGCGCATCGAATTGTGGACAAACCGGCATCTGATACAGTCGCCTCAGGCCGGCCCGTCGGCCCGTCCGATCTTATCCACATCCGCCCACAGCCCCAGGTGATCCCTGTGAACAAACCCCAGAGCTTCTTCCACCTGCATCTGATTTCCGATGCCACGGGCGAAACCCTGCTCGCCGCCGGCCGCGCGGCTTCAGCGCAATACAAGGATGCACGCGCCATCGAGCACATCTACCCGCTCATCCGCACCGAAAAGCAGATAGCCAAGGTGTTCGAGGACATAGAGGAGGAGCCGGGCATCATCCTCTACACGGTGGTCGACCAGAAGCTGGCACGCGGCATCGACGAACGCTGCGCGGCCATGGGCCTGCCCTGTGTGTCCGTGCTGGAGCCGGTGCTGACGGTCTTCCAGTCCTATCTCGGGACGCCGGCCGGCCGCCGCGTCGGCGCCCAGCATGTTCTCGACGCCGAATATTTCCGGCGCATCGATGCGCTCAACTTCACCATGGACCATGATGACGGCCAGCTGCCGGCAAACATGGATGACGCCGATGTCGTGCTGATCGGCATTTCACGCACCTCGAAGACGCCGACCAGCATCTATCTCGCCAACCGCGGCATCAAGACCGCCAACATCCCGATCGTGCTCGGCGTGCCGGTGCCAGAAAGTCTGGTCAGCGCCAGGGCGCCGCTGGTCGTGGGGCTGATCGCCACCGCCGAGCGCATCTCGCATGTGCGCCAGAACCGCATCCTCGGCAATTCGAGCACCTATGTGCCGACCGAGTATGTCGACCGCGCCGCCATCAACGAGGAACTCGCCTATGCCCGCCAGATCTGCACCCGCCACGGCTGGCCGATGATCGACGTAAGCCGCCGCTCGATCGAGGAAACGGCGGCGGCGATCGTTGCCCTGCGGGGGAAGACGCGATAGATCAGCCAAGAGGTTTTCCGAGGCTTGCCGCGGAAGGTTAGCGCCGCCCCTCACCTGCCTGCCGGCATCCTCTCCCCGTATAGAGACGGGGAGAGGGGGCCTGTCATCGATGGCTTCGCCAATCACCAGCGTGGCCGAAAAGAGGGCCCGCGTTGAAGCTGCCCTTTCTCCCCGTCTCTATACGGGGAGAAATGTCCGGCAGGACAATGAGGGGCGGCGCTAACTTTACAAAGTAAAACAGCTCACACTCCAACCGCGCCTGTGTCTGCGCCCGAGTGCAAAATGACAGAAAAAATCATCCTCGCTTCAGGCAGTCCGTTCCGCAAGGCGATGCTGGTCGATGCCGGCGTCGACATCGAGGCGGTTCCCGCGACGCTGGACGAGCGGGCGCTGGAGGCGCCGTTGCAGGACAGCGGCGCCTCGCCCGAGGACGTCGCCCTGGTGCTCGCCGAAGCCAAGGCCACCGAAGTCAGCGAGCGCCGACCCGGGGCACTGGTGCTTGGCTGCGACCAGACGCTGTCCTTGGCTGACGAGGTCTTTCACAAGCCGGCGGACATGGAGGGCGCGCGCCGCCATCTCCTGGCGTTGTCGGGCAAGACCCATCAGCTCAACAGCGCCGCCGTTCTGGTGCGCGACGGCAAGGTGCTGTGGCGCCATGTCGGCATCGCCTCGATGACCATGCGCAAGCTCGACCCCGCCTTCATCGGCCGGCATCTGGCCCGGGTCGGCGTCAAGGCATTGTCGAGTGTCGGCGCCTACCAGGTCGAGGGCGAAGGCATCCAGCTATTCGAAAAAATCGAAGGCGACCATTTTACCATTGTCGGCCTGCCGCTGCTGCCGTTGCTGGCGGAACTGCGCGCACTGGGAGCCATCGATGGCTGAAACCCCGAAAAAGGCCTTCGTCACCGGCCACCCCATAAAACATTCGCGCTCGCCGATGATCCACGGTCACTGGCTGGCCGAGCATGGCATTGACGGCAGTTATCAGGCGATCGATGTGGCGCCCGAAAATTTCGCCGAATTCCTGGCGACGCTGCAGGCGAACGGTTATCGAGGCGGCAACGTCACCATCCCGCACAAGGAGGCGGCTTTTGCCGGGGTCGCGCGCCGCGACCATGCGGCCGACGAGATCGGCGCCGTCAACACGCTCTGGTTCGAGGACGGCACTTTGTGGGGCGGCAACACCGACGGCCACGGCTTTGCCGCCAATCTCGACGACCACGCTCCGGGCTGGGCGGCCAATGGCCCTGCCGTGGTGCTGGGTGCCGGGGGCGCCGCCCGTGCCGTCATCCATGCGCTGAAGGCGCGCGGCCTCGGTGATATCCGCATCGTCAATCGCACGCTCGCCCGGGCAATCGAATTGCGCGACCGCTTTGGCGCCGGGGTGTCCGCGCATCCGTTGGCGGCGACCGGCGAATTGCTGCGCGACGCCGGCCTGCTGGTCAACACCACGGCGCTGGGCATGCAGGGCAACGGGGATCTGGCCGCCGACCCCAGGGGTCTGCCCGCCCACGCCGTGGTCAACGACATCGTCTATGTGCCGCTCGAGACCCCCCTGCTCGCCGCCGCGCGGGCACGGGGGCTGAAGACGGTCGACGGGCTCGGCATGCTGCTCAACCAGGCGGTGCCCGGCTTCGAACGCTGGTTCGGCGTCAGGCCGAAGGTGACGGCTGAACTGCGCGCACTCATCGTTGCCGATCTGGTGCCCAAATCCCGGGTGCCGAAATCATGATCGTGCTCGGCCTCACCGGCTCGATCGGCATGGGCAAGTCGACCACGGCCAGGATGTTCGCCGAAGCAGGCGTGCCGGTGCATGATTCCGACGAGACGGTGCACCGCCTCTATGCCGGCAAGGCGGCCCCGCTGGTCGAGGCCGCCTTTCCCGGCACCACGGTTGGCGGAAGCGTTGACCGCGCAAAACTCGGCGCTCGCGTGCTCGGCGATGCCGCGGCGCTGAAAAAACTCGAAGCCATCATCCACCCGCTGGTCCGTGCCGATGCCGATGCCTTCCTGGCCAGGCATCGTGAAGCGGGCGAATCGCTCGTGGTCCTCGACATCCCGCTGCTGTTCGAAACCGGCGGCCGTGGCCGCGTCGACAAGGTCGTCTTGGTGACGGCGCCGGCCGAAGTCCAGCGCCAACGCGTGCTGGCGCGGCCCGGCATGAGCGAGGAAAAACTGGCGTCGATTCTGGCCAGGCAGGTGCCGGATGCCGAAAAGCGCCGGCTGGCCGATTTCGTCATCGACACCGGCGAGGGGCTGGCCGCCGCGCGTGCGGCGGTTGCTTCGATTGTTGCCGAAATCAAGGGATAAGTCGGGCTCCTGACGGCAGGCCGTCAGCATTGCCCATTGCCATTTTGTTCCGGTCTGGCGATTCTCCTCCCAGGAGCGACCTGATTCGATGCGTGAGATCATTTTCGATACGGAAACCACCGGCCTCGATTCGCGCGACGACCGCGTGATCGAGCTTGGCGGCGTCGAGCTGGTCAATCGCTTTCCGACCGGCAGGACCTTCCATCATTATATCAACCCGCAAGGCCGCGCGATCCATGCCGAGGCGCAGTCCGTGCACGGCATCAGCGCGGCCGATCTCGCGGGCAAGCCGAGCTTCGCCGAAATTGCCGAGGAATGGCTGAAATTCACGGAAGGCGCCAAGCTGGTCGCCCACAACGCCACCTTCGATATCGGCTTCCTCAATGTCGAATTCGGGCGGCTTGGCCACCCGCCTGTCGATAACGGGCTTGTCGTCGACACGCTGGCCCTGGCGCGCCGCAAGCACCCGATGGGACCCAATTCGCTCGACGCGCTGTGCCGGCGCTACGGCATCGACAACACCAAGCGCACCAAGCACGGCGCCCTGCTCGATTCCGAATTGTTGGCAGAAGTCTATATCGAGCTGATCGGCGGCAAGCAGGCCGCATTGATCCTCGACAGCGCCACCGCGCCGGCCCAGGGCGGCAACAATGTCAGGCATATTGAGATCATCGTTGCCGAGCGTCCGGCGCCGCTGCTGCCCCGCCTGACCGAAGCGGAGCGCGCCGCGCACGCCGCCATGGTCGCGACGCTGGGCGAAAAGGCGCTGTGGCTGAAAGCCTCCCCCCAGGAAGCAGCCCAGGCGCTGTCCTCATAAAGCCATCCGAGGAGCGGCCTCAGTACGGCCATTCCCCCCGGCCCAGCGCGGCAGCGGCCGCAATGATGCGCGCAAAAGCCTCCGCAGCGGCCGGCACGGTCGTGCGGGCGCGCAGGAAACTGTGCACGAGGCGGGGCTCCTCGTGCCACCAGGCCTTGCCGCCGGCCTCCAGGATATGGTCGCGATAGACTTCGCCGTCCGACGACAGCGGATCGCATTCGGCCGTGATGATCACCGTCGGCGGCAGGCCGGAAAAGTCGCGGTCGCGCAGCGGCGAGAAGGTCGGATCGCCGGGCGATTGCTTCCGGGCCGAGCGGACGTCGCGGTAGAAGGCGGCGTCGCTTGTCGACAGCAGCGGCGCATCGGCGTGTTCCACGTAGGAGCCGATCGCCTCGTTGCCGCCGAGGTCGGGATAGATCAGCACCTGGCCGATCGCGGCGCGCGGATGGCGACGCGTGGCCTGTGCCACCGCCGCCGCCAGATTGCCGCCCGCACTTTCACCGCAGAGCACGAGCGGCGGCTCGCTGGTCGCCGCCGCCCATTCGAAAGCCGCCAGCGCATCGTCGAAGGCGGCGGGATGAAGATGCTCGGGCGCCAGCCGGTAATCGACCGACACAATGTCGAAGCCGGTGCCGGCGCAGATTTCGGCGCAGATGTCGTCATGGCTTTCGAGCCCGCCGAGGATGAAACCGCCACCGTGGAAATAGAGCACTGTCGCGCGCGGTGTGGCGCTGGCGAGCCGGTAACGGCGGACCGGGATATCATGGTTCGAAGCGGCGACCAGGCTGTCGGTGGCCTTGACCCCGGGCGGACGGCCCTGGTGGAAGGCCCGGCACATCCTCGCATAGACCGCGCGCTGCTTGTCGATGGGCAGGCCGGCAATCTCCGGCGGGTACCAGGCGTTGACGCTGTCGATATAGGCCCAGAGCGCCGGGTCGAGCCATGGTCCATATTTGCCGCGGCTGGTCATTTCAATCCGAGCGGCACGTCAAAGCTCGGCATAGAGACGCGCGGCGTTTTCAAAAGTGAAGCGCAGGGGTACCGAGCCTTCGACCTGCCAGACGGTGACCGGCTCGCCGGCCAGCAGCCGGCAGGCGCCGTCGGTGTCGGCAACCGCGCCGCCATAGAGCCGGTTGGCAAGGTTGAGGATGCCGGTCTGGTGCATGGCCGCGCTCCCGCTGCCGCAGGCATCCTTGACCAAAAGCACGCGAAAGCCCCTTGCCACGGCATCCCTGACCGACGCGTCGATGCAGGCCTCGGTCCACACGCCAGCCATGACGAGCCATTCGATGCCGGAAGCCTTGAGCCGATCGCCGGCCGGACCGGAGCGGAAGGCGCTGGCCTCGGCCTTGATCAGCAGCGCCTCGCCATTCGCCGGCGCCACCTCGTAGCAGATCTCGGTCAGCGGGTCGCTCTTGTCGGAAAAGGCCGACTTGCCGTCTTCGCCGACCGGATGAAAGGGCCGGTCCTGGCTGTCGAGATCGACGATATAGGCCCAGTGATGAAGCGGCACATGGTTTTGACGCGCCGCCGCCTGCAGGCGCTGGACGTTGGCGAGGATCTTTTCATAGCCCTCGACAAGGTAGCGCTTGTCCCGCCGGTGCTCTTCCTGCAGATCGATGAACACAGCGGCCACCGTGCCGCGCTTGATAGAGATGGGGGCTTTCATGCGGATAGGGTCCGGGCCAACACGGTTCCTTTCCGCGCGCTGGCGCAGGCCCTGGCGATTGGCCGGCGCCTCCCCACCTTCGTCATCCACGGGCGGAGCAGGAGCGAAGCTCCGTCGCGGAGACCCGAGGATCCATGCCGTGACGTTGATCGACTGGTGCAACGGAGCAGAATTCGGACCATTGCTGCGCTTCTGTGTCGCGGCATGGATCCTAGGGTCTCCGCGTCGCTGCGCTCCTTGCTTCGCCCTAGGATGACGAAGCGATAGGAGGCCCCGTCGGCCGCGAAGGTCACGTCAGCGAGGTGGGCAGAAGGCATCAAACCTCTTTCTCCAGAAACTCATCCTCATAGGGAAAGCGCGACAGAAGCTCGGTGCCGGTCTCGGTGATCAGGATTTCGTCCTCCAGCTTGACGCCTTCGCGGCCGCCCTTCTCGCCAATATAGCTTTCCACGCTCACCACCATGCCTGGCACGATATGGCCGTCGCGGCCATAGGTCTCGTAATCCATGGCATGCGCGATGAATGGTGTCTCGCCATGCATGCCGACGCCGTGCATGACCGAGGTGTAGCGCTGGTCGACGAAGCGGTCCGGAATTTTCCACGCCTTCTCGGCGATCTCGCGGAATGCCATGCCGGGCTTCACGATCGAAATATTGTGCTGAACCTGATCATGCGCCATGCGGTAGAGCGATTTCTGATAAGGCGTCGGTCTGCCCGGCCCACAGCGGAAGGTGCGCGAAAAATCCGAATAATAGCCGTAACAGCCGATCGTGTCGGTATCGAGCGCCAAGAGTTCGCCGGGCCTGATCTTGCGGCCGCTGGCTTCGTTGAACCACGGATTGGTGCGCTGGCCTGAGGTCAAGAGCCGCGTCTCGATGAACTCGCCGCCCTGGCGGATGACCTCGCCATACATGATGGCGAACAGATCGTTTTCGGAAACGCCGGGCTTGATCGCCTCGCGCACCGCATAGACGGCGGCCTCGGCGCCGGCCATCGACACCTGCAGGCATTTGACTTCCTCGGGCGTCTTCACCGCGCGCACGGCGAGAATTTCGCCCTGGCAATCGCGAACCTCGCAGCCGCGCTTTTCAAGCGCCAGGGCCTGCAGATGGCTGCAGCGGTCGAGCCCGAGCTTCATCGAGCCGCCGCCGTGCTTTCTCAGCAACTCGGCGATCTCGTCGGCGAAGGGCCCGGCGGTCTCGTCGTCGCGGCCCGACACGGAAGACCAGACAAGCTTGGAAGGACGCGCTTCATCGATCGTGTCGAGCACCATGGAGACATGGTAGCTCTGCGGGTATTCGAACAGCACGATCGGCCCTTCGGCCGGGATGAAGAAGTAGCGGGTCGAATTGCGCAGGAAATAGCCGAACATGTTGCGCGAGCCGGTGGCGTAGCGCTGGTTGTAGGGGTCGAACAAAACGACGCCGCCATAGCCGGCCTCGCGCATCCAGCCGCGCAGTTTGTTGAGCCGGCCTTTGCGCAGGGCGTCGGCATCGATGAAGGACGGCTCGGTGTCGGACAGCCACATGCCGCCGGCCGGATCGGCCGCCGCCGGGTGGCGCATGCGGTCCTTGAAGTCGACGTCCTCGGTGCTGTCGGGGTCGAAAACGACGATGCTCATGGTGTCTGGCCTTTGGCTGGGTGTAGGGCCAGAGCATGGCGCAGGAGGATCGGGGCAATTGTGCGGAAAACCGCGTGGGTTGTGCGGGATACCGCTGCACGACAGAGGGGGGCGCTGTCCCGCCAACGCCTCCCGCGTCAACGCTCGCGCTAACGCCTTCTCGCCAGCTTCGGCGCATGGCCATGCTCCTCGCGAAAAGCGCGGGCAAAGCTCGACATCGAGGCAAAGCCGCAGGCCAGCGCCACGTCGCGCACGGCAAGCGTCGAATGCGCCAGCAGGTCGGCGGCGCGTTTCAGCCTGAGCCGTCGATAATAGCCGTTGGGCGAGATGGCGAGTTCGGAGCGGAACGAGCGTTCGAGCTTGTCGGAGGAAACCCCGAGCTTCGCCGTCAGCTCGGCCATGCCGAGCCGCTCCTCCACCGCGTCTTCCATGATGGCGATGGCCGACAGCACCAGCTCGTTCTGCACGCCGGTGCGCAGCCTGAGCGGCATCAGCTTGCGGTCGACGCTCGAGCGCAATTGGCTGTGCACGAACCACTCGGCGACGCCCGCGGCAAGCTCGGCGCCGTAGTCGCGGGTGACGATCTCCAGCATCATGTCGAGGCTGCCGACGCCGCCGGCCGAGGTAAAACGCTTGCGGTCGATCACGTAGAGATCGCGGCGCAGCTCGATGTTGGGGAACGCCTCGGTGAAGGCGGCCTGGCTGGTCCAGTGCAAGGTGCAGGCATGGCCGTCGAGCAGGCCCGCGCGTGCCAGGAAGAACGCCGCGTCCGCCACCGCCCCGATATGCGCGCCGGCGCGCAGGCTGCGGCGGATCCAGCTCGCGGCGTCCTCGGCGACGAGATGGTCGGCATCGCCGCCCGAGCAGACCACGATGCGGTCGACCTTGGGCGCTGCCTCGGCGTAAAAGCCTGGCTGGATGACGACGCCGTTCGAGGCCTCGACCGGATCTTGGGTCGCCCCGACGATGATCCAGCGGTAGCATTCCCGCTTCGCCAGTATGTTGGCGGCGCGCAGTGGCTCGATGACGGAACTGAACGCCATCATCGGAAAGCCGGGGAACACCAGCACCGCGAAGGTGAGCGGGGCGTCCGTGGGTTTGGGTGGTTCGCGCGTGGCCATGACGTCCGGAGCCGGGAGGATCGGGGGCTACAATTCGGGCAGATAGGCTTCGGGGTCAACGGTGTTCGGCCGAAGGCGAAGGGGCGAACGCAAGCGCTCAGTCCAGATACCGGGACACGCGCGCCTTCAGAAGCGCGATCAGCTCCGGATCCATGAATTCATAATCGTCGGGGATATCGAGGCAGATCACCTTGGCCGCCTTCAGGCTGGCCTTGAACTGCTTCCGCAGTTTCGTCCGGTGGGTTTTCTCCATGACAAAGATGATGTCCGCCCAGCCGACGAGTTCGTGGGTCAGCGGTGTGTTGGCGTCATGATTGGTGCCAGCCGACGCGACTTCGATGTCGCGCCGCGTGGAAAACACCTGTTCGGCGGTCGGGCTGCGCAAGCGGTTCTGGCTGCAGACGAAGAGGACGTTTTTCAAGGTTTAGCGCGCCAAGTCCGCGACCACGGCGTCGAGCACGATCATTCCGGCCGGCGTGGCACGCAGGCGGGCGTTGCCGATCGGCGCCACCAGCCCCTCGCCCTGCAGCACCGACAGCCGAGCGCTCGACAGCTCGCGCCCGGAAAAGGCCTCGTAGCGCGAGAGGTCGATGCCTTCGGCGAGCCTCAGCCCCATCAAAAGAAACTCGTCCGCCTCTTCGGAGCGCGTCAGCAGCTCGCCGCCGGTGATGCCATGGCCCTTGGCCTCGACCAGATTGGCCCAGGTTTCCGGCATCCGTTCGGCGATGGTCACCACACGATGGCCGTTCTCGACGAAGCGGCCATGCGCGCCGGGGCCGACGCCGACATATTCGCCGTAGCGCCAGTAGGTCAGATTGTGCCGGCTTTCGGCCCCCGGCCTGGCGTGGTTGGAGATCTCGTAGGCCGGCAGGCCGTGCGCCGACGTGATTTCCTGCGTCAGTGCATAGAGATCGGCGGCGTGGTCGTTGTCGGGAACGACGAATTTCTTCGCCGCGTGCAGCGCATGGAAGGGCGTGCCTTCCTCGATGGTCAGCTGGTAGAGCGACAGGTGGTCGGCGGCATGGCCGATCGCCTGTTCGAGTTCCGCCTGCCAATCCTCCGGCGTCTGCCCGGGCCGCGCATAGATCAGGTCGAAGGACAGGCGCGGAAAGATTTCGCGCGCGAGCCCGATGGCGTGCAAGGCTTCGCTTACATTGTGCAGCCGGCCGAGAAAGCGCAAATCCTTGTCGTTCAGCGCCTGCACGCCGAGCGAGACGCGGTTGACACCGGCGGCGCGGTAACCGCGAAACCGCTCCGCCTCGACCGAGGACGGGTTGGCCTCGAGCGTCACCTCGATGCCGTCAGGCACTGTCCAATTCCTGGCCACGGCGTCCAGAACCCTGGCCACGGTTTCCGGCTTCATCAGCGACGGCGTGCCGCCGCCGAGAAAGATGCTGGTCACTTCGCGTGGCCCGGTGCGCTGGCGCATCGTTGCCAACTCGGCCTCGAAGGCGGCGGCGAAGCGCTCCTGGTCGACCGGCTGGTGGCGGACATGGCTGTTGAAGTCGCAATACGGGCACTTGGCGGCGCAGAACGGCCAATGCACGTAGACGCCGAAGCCGGGACCGCGGTCGAGCGCCATGGTGGTGCCGGGTCCGATCATGCCGAGCCAGGCCTCACCGAACCAAGCCGGGCTTGGGCGAATTTCTGGAAGGCGCGGGCGCGGTGCGACAGCGCCGTCGCCTGGCCGGGTTTCCAGCCGTGCTTTTCCTCCGCGCTCATCTCGCCGAAGGTCTTGTCGAAGCCATTGGGCAAAAACACCGGATCGTAGCCGAAGCCGAGCTCGCCGCGCGGCGGCCAGACCAGCGTGCCCTCGGCCTCGCCGCGATAATATTCGGCCTCGCCGTCGGGAAAGGCGAGGCAGATGACGGCGACAAAGCGGCCCGTGCGCCGTTCGGGCGTGGCCGCGCCGACTTCCTGCATCGCCACTTCGGTGCGCTGCATGGCCATGGCGAAATCGCGCGAACCGTCCGGAGTCTCGGCCCAGTTCGCGGTATAGACGCCGGGCGCGCCGTCGAGCGCGTCGACGCAGAGGCCGGAATCGTCCGACAGTGCCGGCAGGCCGGTCGCCTTTGCGGCGGCAAAGGCCTTGATGTAGGCGTTTTCCTCGAAGGTGGTGCCGGTTTCGTCCGGTTCGGGCAGGCCATACGCCTTGGCTGATTTCGCCTCGAAGCCGAACGGTCCCATCAGCTCGGCGAATTCGCGCAGCTTGCCTTCATTGTGGCTGGCGACGACGATCTTCTTGCCATCAAGCGTATGGAGGTTTGGCGAATGCATCAAAGGCCCCAGATTCTCGGCTCGGCGAACTCGATCGAATTGCCCGAAGGGTCGCGTATATAGATCGAACGGCCGCCTTGCGGCCATTCGAATTCGCTTTCGACGGCGATTTTCTTCGCCAAGAGATGGGCTTTCCAGCCGTCGATTTCAGCGGCGTTTGCGGCAAAGCACAGATGGCCTTCGCCGACCGTGCCGTGCGGCGGCACCTTCAGCCGCGCATCGGACGCCGGCGGAATCTTGGTCGCCTCGGCGTTGAAGATCAGCAGCACGCCCGGGCCACAGCGGAAGAAAAGGTGGCGGCCTTCTACCTTGCCAAGCAGGGTGAGGCCGAGGATATCGGTGTAGAAGACCTCTGCTTCAGCGAGGTCGGTGACATAGAGGGCGGATTCAAGAATGGCAGAGGGAGTCACGAGGCACCCCCCTCTGGCCTGCCGGCCATCTCCCCCGCAAGGGGGGAGATCGGCAGCGTGAGCGCCAGCTCATGGTATTCTATGCTGATTATTGGCGAAGCTCTCGACAACATCCGATCTCCCCCCTTGCGGGGGAGATGCCCGGCAGGGCAGAGGGGGGTGCCCAGGCTCCGCATGAATAAACTAAGCCACAGCCATCTGCTGCAGGCTGACCAACCGGGAAATGCCCTTCTTGGCCAGGCCCATCAAGGCCGCGAACTGCTCTTCGGAGAAGGGCTCGCCCTCGGCGGTGCCCTGGATCTCGACGATGCCGCCCTTGCCGGTCATGACGAAATTGGCGTCGGTGCCGGCCGAGGAATCCTCGATATAGTCGAGATCGATGACCGGCTGGCCGTCATGGATGCCGCAGGAAATCGCCGCGACATGATCCTTCAGCACTTTCGAAACACTGGCCATCTGCCGCGCTTCCATCCAGCGCAGGCAGTCATACAGCGCCACCCAGCCGCCGGTGATCGAAGCGGTGCGGGTGCCGCCATCGGCCTGGATGACGTCGCAGTCGACGGTGATCTGCTGTTCGCCCAGCGCCTGCAGGTCGACCACGGCGCGTAGCGAACGGCCGATCAGCCGCTGGATTTCCAGCGTGCGGCCGCCCTGCTTGCCGGCGGAGGCCTCGCGGCGCATGCGCTCGCCGGTCGAGCGCGGCAGCATGCCATATTCGGCCGTCACCCAGCCCTTGCCGGAATTGCGCATCCAGCCAGGCACCTTTTCCTCAAGGCTGGCGGTGCACAGGACATGCGTGTCGCCGAACTTCACCAGGCACGAGCCTTCGGCATGCTTGGAGACGCCGCGCTCGAAGGATATGGCGCGCATTTCGTCGAATTGGCGTTTGGAGGGGCGCATTCGGCCTGCTTTCTTGTCATTTTTTGAATCGTGGCCGGCTTGTAGCCCCACCAAGCCCATGGCGCAAAGGAAAATGGCCGAGCGATCCGACACAGACACCGGGTTGCGCGCGGCCCACCGAAGTCTATATCCTTGAACCGGAGGTTTTTAGCCGAATGACCAAGGCAGTCGATCCCGCCTCGCAGTCGCTGGCTCTTCAGTCGCTCGACATGCGCTCGCGCGACATCTTCCGGCGCATCGTCGATTCCTATCTGCGGGACGGCGAACCCGTGGGCTCGCGCAGCCTGTCGCGCATCCTGCCGTCCTCGCTGTCGCCCGCCACCATCCGCAACGTGATGAGCGACCTCGAGCATCTCGGGCTGATCTACGCGCCGCACATCTCGGCCGGGCGCCTGCCAACCCAGGCTGGCCTGCGTTTCTTCGTCGATGCCTTCATGGAGCTTGGCGACCTCTCCGACGAGGAGCGTCGTACCATCGAGGCGCAGGTGCGGGCCTCCGGCTCCGGCGCGACGCTGGAGCATATGCTGACCGAGGCCAGCCAGATGCTGTCAGGCATGTCACGCGGCGCCGGCCTGGTGCTCGCGGCCAAGAACGAGGTGGCGCTGAAGCACATCGAATTCATCCAGCTGGAGCCGACCAAGGCGCTTGCGGTGCTGGTGTCGCAGAATGGCGATGTCGAAAACCGTGTCGTCGAGTTGCCCGCCGGCATCACCGTCTCGCAACTGCACGAGGCCTCGAATTTCCTCAACGCGCATATTCGTGGCCGCACGCTGGCCGAGGCGCGCACCGAGATCGCCCGCATCAAGGAAGAGACGAGAGCCGCCCTCGACACGCTGTCGCAGGACCTCGTCGAGAAGGGGCTTGCGGTGTGGGCGGGCGCCGAAAGCGGCCTGCCTGCCCGGCTCATCGTGCGCGGCCGCGCCAATCTGCTGGAAAACGTCACCGCCCAGGCCGACATCGAACTCTTGCGCCACCTGTTCGAGGACATGGAGACGCAGGACGGGCTGATCCAATTGCTCGACCTCGCCGAGCAGGGATCTGGCGTGCGCATCTTCATCGGCTCGGAAAACAAGCTGTTCTCGCTGTCGGGCTCGTCGCTGGTGGTGGCGCCCTATCGCGACAAGGACGCCCGCGTCGTCGGCGCGCTCGGCGTCATCGGCCCGACAAGGCTGAACTATGCCCGCATCGTGCCGATGGTGGATTATACGGCACAGCTGATTTCCCGCATGCTGAGGTAAGGAGTCCGAGGAATTATTGCTTTGGTTTCCATGCCGGAATTCGACCGCGAACGACTTTCCTGGCGGGACCGTAAATCCAGACAGGCTGCAAAGGAGAAAAAGAATGGCGCTGGAATCGTTCAAGGCCCAGATCAGTCTGCTGCTCGAGGAGATGGTCAACCAGCCGGAGGACCAGCACGAAATTCAGGAACAGCTGCGCGAAAAACTGCGCGAGATGCGCGCCATGGGCCTGCCATTGCCGGCCGATCTCGTTGAATTGGAAAAACGCCTGGACGACGATTTTTACGCTGCCGGGACCTGATCCGAGAAGTTTTGCGCATCGTGCGAACGGAACCCACGGGCAAACCGATCGTTGCTTTCCTTCATGACGGATTGGAGGAAGTGATGCGATTGGCCGGACTGGCGCTGTCCGCACTGTTTGTCACGACCGCGGCGCTCGCCCAGCAAGCCGATCAGCCTGTGCTCAAAGGCCCGGCCGCCTTCGGCGACTGGCGGGCGGACAGGCCCGGCGTGCGCCGGCTGATCAAGCCGGAAGACCTGCCGAAACCCTATGTCACCAAATCCGCCTCCAACAGCGCCGGCGTGATCGACATGCCGGCGGACGCAAAGCCGCATTTGCCGCCGGGGTTTTCGGCCGAGTTGATCGCCTCGGGGATCGACAATCCGCGCGTCGTGCGCATCGCACCCAACGGCAACCTGTTCGTTGCCGACAGCAAGGCCAATCAGGTTCGGGTCTATCGCCTGGCGAAGGGCAGCGCGAAAGCCGCGGAGAAAAGCATCTTTGCCGGCGGTCTCAACCGGCCCTATGGCATTGCCTTCTATCCCCCGGGCAAGGACCCGCAATGGGTCTACGTCGCCAACAGCGACAGCATCGTGCGTTTTGCCTACGGCAATGGCGACCTGAAGGCCTCGGGCGAGCCGCAAACCATCGTCGCCGACATTCCTTCGACCCACCACTGGACCCGCGACATCGCCTTCTCGCCCGACGGCAAGACACTTTATCTTTCCGTCGGCTCCGGCTCGAATGTCGCCGAGGACATGGGCAAGAGGCCCAGGGGCGGGCTCGACGCCTGGGTCAAGGCTAAGCCGCTCGGCGCCAGTTGGGGTTCCGAGGCGGGCCGGGCCGAGGTCCGGGCCTTCGATCCCGACGGCAAGAACGGCCGCACAGTCGCCACCGGCTTGCGCAACTGTTCGGGCATGACCGTCCAGCCGGCGACCGGCGCGCTATGGTGTGTCGTCAACGAGCGCGACGGGCTCGGCGACAATGTGCCCGCCGAATACGCGACATCGGTCAGGGAAGGCGCCTTCTATGGCTGGCCCTGGTATTATATCGGCGACAATGAGGACCCGCGCCACAGGGGCGAGCGGTCCGATCTCGCCGGCAAGGCTGACAGTCCCGACGTGCTGATGCAGGCGCATTCGGCGCCGCTCAACATCGCCTTCTACGATGGCAAGGATTTGCCCGCCGACACCGGCTTTCCCCAGGCGTATCGAGGCGACGCCTTCGTTGCCCTGCACGGTTCGTGGAACCGCGGCAACAGGACCGGCTACAAGGTGGTCCGGCTTCTGTTCAAGGACGGCAAGCCAACCGGCGAATACGAGGATTTCATGACCGGCTTCGTCGTTTCCAATGGCGAGGTGTGGGGCCGCCCGGTCGGCGTTGCGGCGGCCGGCGACGGATCCTTGATCGTCTCCGAGGATGGCAACGGCACGATCTGGCGCGTGACTTATAGCGGCGACCGCTCCTGATCCTTCCTTGCGAACCGGGCCATGCCGTCTGGTGCAAGCGAATTTCGCGCTCAGGGCGTTCTCCTGGAGGCCGCCTCATGCGACAAGGGGCGCGACCGCCCTTGGACGCCAACGCCAATGACCCTCACCGGATTCCTGGCCTATAGCGCCGCTCTTGGTATCGCCGCCGCCATTCCTGGCCCCGGCATCACCGCGTTGGTCGCGCGTGCGCTGGGCTCGGGCTTTCGCTCGTCGCTGGCCATGTCCTTCGGACTCATGCTGGGCGATCTCACCTACCTGACCGCCGTGGTGCTGGGCCTCGCCTTCGTCGCGCAGGAGTTCGGCATGGTTTTCCTGGCCATCAAATGGGCCGGCGTCGCCTACCTGGCTTTCCTCGGCTGGCGCTTCTGGACCGCCGGCATCACACCTGAAACCGTCGAAGCCAGGAAGGGAAAGGGCGGCTTGCTGTCGAGCTTCGTCGCCGGCCTCACCGTGACGCTCGGCAACCCCAAGACGATGATCTTCTACCTCGCCATCACGCCGACCATCGTCGACCTGAAGACGATCGCGCTTGCCGATTACGGCATTCTCGTCGCGCTGACGGTCGTCGTCCTGTTCGTCGTGCTGGTGCCTTACCTGGCGCTGGCGGCCAAGGCGCGCTGGTTCCTGAAGTCGCCGCGCGCGCTGAAGGTGCTGAACCGCACCGCCGGCGCCTTCATGGTTGGCGCGGCGGCGGCGATCGCCGCTCGTCAGTAGGTCGTTTCGGCCAAACCATTCCCTGCCCCGGCTGTTTCGGGAAATGCTTTTCCGGGGGCCAGGCGTTTTCAGCACGTGCCCCACTCGGATATTTTCCAGCCGCGGCCTATCTTGCGCGGTTGAAAGCCCTATTCTGTCGGCTACTGCCAATTGCCTGAAATCCAGGGAGCGAAACCAATGAACAAGCCCGTCACTTCAGCCCGCGTGCCCGGCCGCGGCCGCATCTACGATTCCATCACCGACACGATCGGCGACACGCCCCTGGTACGGCTCGACAAGTTCGCCAAGGAGAAGGGCATCGTCGCCAATCTGGTCGCCAAGCTCGAATTCTTCAATCCGATCGCCTCGGTCAAGGACCGTATCGGCGTAGCGATGATCGAGGCGCTGGAAGCGGCCGGCAAGATTGCCCCCGGCAAGACCACGCTGATCGAACCGACATCCGGCAACACCGGCATCGCGCTCGCCTTCGCCGCCGCCGCCAAGGGCTACAAGCTGATCCTGACCATGCCGGAGACAATGTCGGTCGAGCGCCGCAAGATGCTGGCGCTGCTCGGCGCCGAACTGGTGCTGACCGAAGGCCCGAAAGGCATGAAGGGCGCCATCGCCAAGGCCGACGAACTGGCCGCGACGATCCCCAACGCCATCATTCCGCAGCAGTTCGAAAACCCGGCCAATCCGGAGATCCATCGCAAGACGACGGCGGAGGAAATCTGGAACGACACCCAGGGCGGGATCGACATCTTCATCGCCGGCATCGGCACTGGCGGCACCATCACCGGCGTCGGCCAGGTTTTGAAGAAGCGCCAGCCCGCGCTGCATGTCGTCGCCGTCGAGCCGGATGCTTCGCCGGTCCTGTCGGGCGGCCAGCCCGGCCCGCACAAGATCCAGGGCATCGGCGCCGGCTTCGCGCCAAAAATCCTCGACACCACGGTCTATGACGAGATCGTCAAGGTCTCGAACGAGGATTCGGTCGCCAATGCGCGCCTCATCGCCCGCCTCGAAGGCGTGCCGGTCGGCATCTCCTCGGGCGCGGCCCTGCAGGCGGCCATCGTCGTCGGCTCGCGGCCCGAGAACAAGGGCAAGACCCTGGTCGTGGTCATCCCCGATTTCGCCGAGCGGTATCTGTCGACGATCCTGTTCGAGGGGCTGGGAGCTTAGGCTTCGATACCCAAGAACAGCAGCGCTAACGTGGCTTGTTTAGCGTCCTGAGCCTGGCCCGTTGAAAAACCTGCCGTGGAGTCCTTACCCGACTTGAGTAGCCCCTGCTTCCGGTGCAAATCTCGAGCGCGCCCCGGTTCGGGCCGGGGGAGGATTTCATGTACAAGCTCTACACGCGTCCGGGCAGCGGTGGCTTTGTCGTCGAGGCGGCGCTGGCGCTGATCGATGCGCCTTTCCAACGGATCGACGTGCCGAAAAGCGAGGCGCCCGATCCGGCCTTCCTCGCCATCAGCCCGTTGAACCAGGTGCCGGTGCTGACCTTGCCGGACGGACGCTCTATCACCGAATCGGCGGCGATCTGCATCCTGCTCGCCGAGCGCCACCCGCAAGCCGGCCTGGCGCCGACCGCCGATGAACCGGCGCGCGCGGAGTTCCTGCGCTGGATGGCGTTCATGTCCTCGGTGCTCTACCCGGCGATGCTGCGGCTCTACTACGCCCACCGCTACACGACGGATGCCGAGGGGTCGAAGGCGGTGAAACAGGCGGCGGTCGCCGAGATGGACCGCGGTTTTACCGTCGTCGATGCAGCCTTGCGCAACCGCGACTGGCTCGCCGGCGATCGGATGTCGCTGGCCGACATCTATCTCGTCATGCTGGTGGCCTGGCATCCCGACATCGACATGGCGCGGGCGGCCTGGCCCGGTATCGAACGCCTGTGGGCGCGGTTGCGCGAGCATCCGCTCATGAAGACGCTCAACACGTCGCACGAGATGTGGCCGGCCTGAACGAGGTGGTCCGAAAGGCCGCCCGCGCCCGGGAGCTCATTGGATGAGAGCGGCGCGTCTTGCCTGCAGGAAGCGGCGCACCGCCGGATCGCGCTCTAGGCCGATCGCCCGATCATAGGCTTCGAGCGCCTGCGGTGCCTGGCCGAGCCTGGCCAGCAGGCCGGCCCGCGCGGCCCAGTAGGGCTGGTAGTCATTGAGCCGCTTGTCGTCTCCCAGCACGTAAAGAGCCGCCAACCCTGCCACGGCGCCCTCGGTCTCTGCGATCGCCACCGCGCGGTTGATCGCCACGACCGGTGATCCCGCGATCGAAAACAGCGCTTCGTAGAGCGCGCGGATCGCCGCCCAGTCGGTGCGGCCGCTCAGTCGTCGCGCCACATGCGCCGACTGGACCGCCGCCTCGAGCTGATAGCGGCCGATCGTGCCCATGGCGGCGGCACGGCGGAGCAGCGCTTCGGCCTCGTCAACCAGGGCGTGATCCCACAGTGCATGGTCCTGCTCGGCGAGCGGCACATACTCTCCGGCCGTGTCGCGACGCGCGGCGCGGCGCGCTTCGGCGAACAGCATCAGCGACAGCAGGCCCAGCGCTTCCGGCTCTTGCGGCAGCAGCGAGGCCACCAGCCGGCCGAGCCAGATGCCTTCGGTGGCGAGGTTCCGGCGCCGCGTCTCGGTACCGGCCGGGTCGGACCAGCCCTCGGCGAAAGCGGCGTAGATTGCCTCCAGCACCGCGTCCAGCCTTTCGCCGAGTTCGGCTCGCTCCGGTACGCGGAACGGAATGCCGGTCTCGCGGATGCGGCTCTTGGCGCGCACCAGGCGCTGCCCCATCGTTGACGGCGAGAGCAGGAAAGCGGAAGCGATCGTCGCGGCATCGAAGCCGAGGATGGTCTGCAGGATCAGCGGCGCCCGCACGCCGGGTTCGATCGCCGGATGGGCGCAGGCGAACATCAGCCGCAATCGTTCGTCGGGCAGGTCCTCATCGGTCATGCGCGCCTCCGCCTCCTCGGCAATCAGCTTGAGATGGTCGCGGCCGGCTTCGCCGGTCAGCCGCCGCCGCACCGCATCGACACGCCGCCGCCTTGCCACGGCGAGCAACCAGGCTTCCGGCTTTTCCGGCACGCCGGTGCGCGGCCAGCGCTCAAGCGCCGCCGCAAAGGCGTCGGCCAGCGCATCCTCCGCGGCAGCCACGTCGCGCGTGCGCGCCGCCAGCCAGGCGACCAGCTTGCCGTAGCTCTGCCGGGCGGCCGTCTCGGCGGCCACCCGGGCGATTTCGGGGCGTGTGTCCATCACGCCGTCATTTCCTGGGCAGATAGTCGGCCATTTCCCAGATCGGCCGCACCTCGACAGTCCCGGTGCTGGCCGCCGGACAGCGCGCCGCCCAGGCGATCGCGGCGTCGGCGTCCTCGGCCTCGATCATGTAGAAGCCGGCAAGCTGCTCCTTGGTGTCGGCATAGGGGCCGTCGAGCACGCTGGTCTTGCCGTCAGTCATCCGGACCAGGGTGGTCGCCTGGCTCGGGCGCAGCCTGTCGCCGGCCAGCCAGGTGCCGGACTTCTTCAGCGCTTCCGTGTAGGCGTCATAGGCGGCGCTCATCTGATAGGTCGCCTCGGTCGGCACGTTCGCCATCGCGGCTTCGTCGGCGTAGATCATAAGCATGTATCGCATGGGTCTTCTCCCGTGGTTTCGAAGGCCGCTTCGTTGCGGGCCGAACGTATGTCGCGCGACCTTGGCCGATTTCGACAGGCGCTGGAAAAACTTTCGGCTCCGGCCGCGCCTTGTGCAAGCGGGCATATGTTTGGCGACACTCTCAACCATTCGTCTAACGAGCGGAATTGCGGGTTGGCATTTCCCCTCCGCTGTCTAAACTCGCCCGGTTCGCGTCAGGGAGGCGATGCGGCCAATATTTCAGGGAGGAAACCGGATGTTGAACTTCAGAAAGACGTTTATTGCTGCCGGCGCGATGGCGCTTTCCCTTGGCCTTGGTGCGGTGTCCGCCACCGCGCAGGAATTCATCAATGTGCTGACCGGCGGCACTTCGGGCGTCTATTATCCGCTCGGCGTGGCACTGTCGGAAATCTACGGCAAGGGCATCGAGGGCGCCCGCACCCAGGTGCAGGCGACCAAGGCCTCGGTCGAGAACCTCAACCTCCTGCAGCAGGGCAAGGGCGAGATCGCGTTCGCGCTCGGCGATTCCGTCAAGATGGCCGCCGAGGGCAATGCCGAGGCCGGCTTCCCCGGCAAGCTGGACAAGCTGCGCGGCATCGCCGCCATCTATCCCAATTACATCCAGATCGTCGCCAGCCAGGAATCCGGCATCAAGACGCTCGCCGACCTCAAGGGCAAGAGCTTGTCGGTCGGCGCGCCGGCATCGGGCACCGAGCTCAACGCGCGGGCCATCTTCGCCGCCGCCGGGCTGAAATACGAGGACCTCGGCCGCGTCGAATATCTGCCCTTCGCCGAATCGGTCGAGCTGATCAAGAACCGCCAGCTCGACGCCACGCTGCAATCGGCCGGGCTGGGCGTCGCCTCGATCCGCGATCTCGCCACCTCCTTGCCGATCAATGTCGTTGCGGTGCCGGCCGAAGACGTCGCCAAGATCGGCTCGCCCTATCTGTCGGTGGTCATTCCCAAGGGCACCTATGAGGGCCAGGCAGAGGATGTCGCGACAGCCGCCGTCGGCAATTTCCTCATCACCCGGGCCGATGTCTCGGATGAGACCGCCTACCAGATGACCAAGCAGATGTTCGAGCATCTCGACCAGCTTGCCGCCGCGCACGCCGCCGCCAAGGCGATCGACCCGGCCAAGGCCCTCGACGGCATGCCGGTGCCGCTGCATCCGGGCGCGGAGCGGTATTACAAGGAGAAGGGGCTGCTGAAGTAGGCGAGGACTATCTGAGATGTCTTCGCGACGCGCCTCGCACTATCATTCGCTCATTTTGGAGTGCGTCGGATGAGCGAAGCAGTCGACGGCAAATCCTCCACCTTCCATCTCCCCGTCGCCGAAGAGCAGGTAGAAGGACTGCCGCCGGGTTTCGGCGACGGCATCGCCGGCAAGGCGGCCTTCGCCATCGCGGTCGCTTTTTCCGCCTTCCAGATCTACATCGCCGCCTATGGCAGCCTGCCGAGCCAGGTGGTGCGGGCCATGCATGTCGGCTTCCTGCTGCTGCTCGGCTTCGGCCTGATCGCCAATCTGCGCGCCACCAGCCTGCCGGCCAAGGCCGCGTTCTGGACGCTGGGAGTGCTCGGCTTCGGCACCGGCCTGTACAATTGGGTGTTCTATACCGACCTCATCCGGCGCTCCGGCTTCCTCACCACGCCGGACCTGATCGTCGGCGCGGTGCTGGTGGTGTTGGTCTTCGAGGCGGCGCGCCGGCTGATGGGGCTGCCGCTGGCGGCCATCGCCTTCATCTTTCTCGCCTATTGCTTCGTCGGCAATCATCTGCCGCCGCCCTTCATCCATCGCGGCTATGACTTCGCCCAGCTGGTCGACACCTTCGCCTACGGCACCGAAGGCATTTACGGCACGCCGATCTATGTCTCGGCCGCCTATATCTTCATCTTCGTCGTCTTTGCCGCCTTCCTCGAACGCGCCGGGATGATCGCGCTGTTCAACGATTTCGCGCTCGGCCTGGTCGGCACCTGGCGCGGCGGCCCGGCGCAGGTCTGCGTGCTGTCCTCGGCGCTGATGGGCACCATTTCCGGTTCCGGCGTCGCCAATGTGGTGGCCAGCGGCCAGTTCACGATTCCCTTGATGAAGCGCTTCGGCTTCCGCTCGGCCTTTGCCGGCGCCGTCGAGGCGACCTCCTCGATGGGCGGCCAGATCATGCCGCCGGTGATGGGCGCGGTCGCCTTCATCATGGCCGAGACGCTGAACATCCCCTATGCCGATGTGGTCAAGGCGGCGATCATCCCGGCGCTGCTCTATTTCGGCGCCTGTTTCTGGCAGGTGCATCTGGAGGCAGGCAAGGCCGGCCTGCGCGGCATGGCCAAGGCGGACCTGCCGAACCCCTGGGACGCGGTGCGACAGCACTGGCCGCTGGTGCTGCCGCTGGCGGCGCTGATCTATCTGCTGTTCGCCGGCTACACACCGGTCTTCGCCGGTACGATGGGCCTGGCGCTGACCATCGTGCTGATCCTCGGCACGCCGCTGGCGGCGCTGATCGGGCCGCTCGCCTTCCGCGTCGTCTTCTGGCTGGCGCTGGGGCTTGCCGCCTCCTCCTTCATGAAATTCGGCGTCAACATCCTCAGCCTTGTCATCGCCGCACTCGTCATTGCCTGCCTTGCTTTCAAGGGTGGCCGCGAGACGCTGCGGATCTGCATCGACTCGCTTGCCGAAGGCGCCAAGAACGCGCTGCCCGTCGGCATTGCCTGCGCCATCGTCGGCATCGTCATCGGCACGCTGACGCTGACCGGCATCGCCTCGACCTTCATCGGCTGGATCATCTCGATCGGCGAGAACAATCTGTTCCTGTCGCTGGTGCTGACCATGCTGACCTGCCTGGTGCTCGGCATGGGCATCCCGACCATCCCCAACTACATCATCACCTCGTCGCTGGCCGGGCCGGCGCTGCTGTCGCTCGGCGTGCCGCTGGTGGTCAGCCACATGTTCGTCTTCTATTTCGGCATCATGGCCGACCTGACGCCGCCGGTGGCGCTGGCCGCCTTTGCCGCCGCACCCATGGCCAAGGAGAGTGGCCTCAAGATCGGTATCCAGGCGACAAAACTAGCCATTGCCGGCTTCGTCGTTCCGTTCATGGCGGTCTACACGCCGGCGCTGATGCTGCAGGACGCCGGACCGATCGCCGCCCAGTTCGGTTATCCCGTCGAGGTCGCCTACATCGTTCTCAAGGCCTGCATGGGCATCGTGCTGTGGGGCGCCGCCGCCGTCGGCTTCCTTGCCACGCGCATGGCCTGGTGGGAACGGCTGGTCGCCTTCGCCGCCGGCGTGCTGCTGGTGGCGGCGGTGCCGCTGACCGATGAGACCGGCTGGGCGCTGTCGCTGGCCTGGATCGGCTGGCATGTCTGGCGTGCCCGGCAGGCGCCGGCCAGGGCATGATCCCGAAGCGAAGGTCGGCGAACGCAAAAAGCGGCACCCGGCTGGCGGCGGCGATCCTGCTCAGGCGAGAAACCGCATGAGCCTGTGCATCCTCGCCGCCGGCAAGAGCGTGACGCTCGGCGTTGCCGCCTTCACATTGTCCTGGGCGCATTCGGTGGAGCGGACGCGCTGGGAGGAAGACTGGAAGGTGACGCCCTCCGGCCTGCAAGTAGTCGAGGCCCGTATCAAAGGCTCGGGTGCCGGCATGGAGCCGCCGGAAGGTGCGGTGCTGAAGGATGGCTGGTGGGCCTATTCGCCCAAGGTCGGGCCGCAGCCCCGTCTCGTGCTGGCGGCCTCCGGCGCGACGGCCGGTGGCTGGACGCTGTGCACGTCCCAGGATTGCCGCGAACTGGGTAAGGCGGCGGGCGGCGCGATTGTGCTCCAACCCTGTGTGGCCGATCGCTTGAGCCGGCCGCGGTAGCGCGCATTCATCCGATTGGCCGCAACCAGGCGCGACGCTCTCGAAGAGGATCAGCGGCTGCACCGAAGGGTTCAGAGGGACGGCTTGCGTGGGATGGCTCGTCCGCGGACGCGCGGTCACGCTGGCCTCGGCTGCTTATGTCCTATAACACCAAGCCAGCCGATGGCGGCATCAAAGACGCGGCGTTGCCGCACGCCGGCGGTCGGCCAGGACAGGGCGTTCGGCGCGATAGGCGGTGGCGCGGCTGTCGGCGTCCGGCCTGCAGATGCGGCTGTTGTGTCGGCTTTCGAAGCTCATGGTCAGTGTGCGCCCAGCGACGTGCCGCGACGGGCGCAGGCCGGACCGGGGCCACGCATGTAATAGCGCTCGGGCCGATAGGTCGGCGCGACGAATTCGCGGATAGCGGCGGCATAGCCGATGAGTTGCGTGAGGAAGTTCATTTTATCTGGTCCCTGTCCCGATTTTCGGACGTCCCTTCCGAAGTGCGAGAACGATAGCATCGAGGCGTGAATACTCAGTGAACGTGATGTTAATTTTTGGTCGAAAACCCGTCGCTTCATGGCCGGATTGCGGCTGATTCGGGGTGTTTCGACGCCTTTTGTCACCATTTCGGTTGGTGTGACTTTTGCATCACATATGTTTCGTTTGAATGTCGCCTTGGCGCGCTTGTGTTTCAACTTTCGTGCCGCCCGGGAATTTCCTGCCGTGCGGCCGCGAGCGCTCGGAACCGGCCCCACCAATGGACGTTGAGTTCCAAGAACCGGCATCGCCGGCTCACAGGCACTGCCCAGGCAAGGCCGGGATCTCCCGAACAAGCAAGAGCAATGGAAAGGTTGAAATCATGGGCTTCTTTTCGAAGGACATCAAAACGCTGGACGACCTCTTCGTGCACACGCTGCGCGACATCTATTATGCCGAAAAGCAGATCGAGAAGGCGCTGCCGAAGATGGTCGACAAGGCAACCGATCCGCAATTGAAGGCCGGCTTCGAAAAACACCTCGAGCAGACCAAGGGCCATATCGAACGCGTCGAGCAGGTGTTCGAGCTGCATGGCGTCAAGGCCAAGCAGGTCAACTGCCCGGCCATCGACGGCATTCTCGAGGAGGCCGACGACGTCAGCGGCGATGTCGACGACAAGGACGTTCTGGATGCCGCGCTGATCGCCTCCGCGCAGGCCGTCGAGCACTATGAAATGACCCGCTACGGCACCTTGATCGCCTGGGCCAAGCAGCTCGGCCGCAGCGACTGCGCCAATGTGCTGGCCAAGAATCTCAAGGAAGAGCAGGCGACGGATCGCAAGCTGACCGAAATCGCGGAAAGCAAGATCAACCTGCAGGCCGCCGAATAGGGGCTGAAAGCCGGGGCCGGCGGCAACCGCGCCGGCCCCGGCCCGACCGGGTTGGAACCGAGCGGGGTGGTCGCCCGTTCCAGCTGATCTTTCTCACGGGGAAATCATCATGGCGCCGCGCCCGGCCTGGAAAGGCTATCTGAAACTCTCGCTGGTCACCTGCGCCATCGAACTGACCAACGTGGTCACCCATGCCGACAAGGTCTCGTTCCACATCCTGAACCGCAAGACCGGCAATACGGTGAAGCGGATCTATGTCGACGCCGAGACCGGCAAACCGGTCGAGGACGGCGACGAGATCAAGGGATACGAGATCGAAAAGGGCGACTTCGTCCATATAGAGGAGGACGAGATCGAGGCGGTGCAGATCGAAACCTCGCACACGATGAGCCTCGACGGCTTCGTCGACAAATCCTCGATCCGGCAGATCTATCTCGACACCCCCTACTATGTCGCGCCGGCCGACAAGGTTTCGGAGGAGGCGTTCGCCGTCATCCGCGACGCGATGGCGGGCAAGAAGATGGCCGGGCTGGCGCGCATCGTCCTTTATCGACGCGAGCGTCCGGTGGTCATCGAGCCGCTCGGCAAGGGCATGGTGCTGACCACGCTGCGCTACGACAACACGGTGCGCCAGCCGGAGACCGTCTTCGGCGACATCGAGGCGGTGAAGACCGACCAGGAGATGACCGATCTGGCCGAGCTCATCATCGACAAGAAGAAGACCAAGTTCGATCCCTCGAAATTCGACGACAAATATGAGGAAGCCCTGCTCGAGCTGATCCGCGCCAAGAGGGCGGGGCACAAGGCGCCCAAGGCCAAGGAGGCGCCCAAACCCTCCAATTTCGTCAACCTGTTCGACGCGCTGAAGAAGAGCTTGTCGTCAGATTCGGCGCCAACCAAGTCGTCCCCGGCGAAAGCCAAGCCGGCGGCCAAACGTGCCAAGGCGAAAAGCGTTGCGCCGAAGCGCAAATCGGCCTGAGGATACGAGATGGCCAGCAGCCTCGAACAGTATCATTCGAAGCGTGACTTCAAGAAGACCGCCGAGCCGGCCGGCAAGGTTGCGCGCGGCAAGAAGGCCGGCGGCATCTTCGTCGTCCAGAAGCATGCCGCCACGAGGCTGCATTACGATTTTCGCCTCGAGCATGACGGCGTGCTGTGGAGCTGGGCGGTGACGCGCGGTCCGAGCCTCGATCCGCACGAAAAGCGGCTGGCCGTGCATGTCGAGGACCATCCCATCGACTATGCCGGCTTCGAAGGCACCATCCCCAAGGGCGAGTATGGCGGCGGCTCGGTCCTCGTCTGGGACGAGGGCACCTGGATGCCCGAGGGCGATCCGGCCAAGATGATGGCGAAGGGGCACATCAACTTCGAGCTCGAGGGCCACAAGCTGCGTGGCAAGTGGCATCTGGTGCGGCTGCGGCCGCGGCCCGGCGAAAAACGCGACAACTGGCTGCTGATCAAGTCGGACGATGCCGCCGCACGCCCCGGCGAGGATATTCTGCAAGACGAGCCGAAATCGGTGAAATCAGGCCTGACGATCGAGGAGGTCGGCGAAGGCAAGGCGGCCAAGGGCGAGAAGCCGAAGGTCTGGCATTCGAACAAGCCGGCCGCCGGCAAGGCCAAGACCGGCGGCAAGAAGCTCGATTTCATCGAGCCACAACTCGCCACGCTGGAGCGCGACGCACCGTCGGGCCAGGACTGGCTGCATGAGGTGAAGTTCGACGGCTACCGCATGCAGGCGCAGATCGCCGGCACCGACGTTCGGCTCCTGACCCGCACCGGGCTGGACTGGACGGAAAAATTCGGCGGCGAGATCGCGGCCGAACTCGCCGGGCTGAAATGCAGCGACGCCATCCTCGACGGCGAGATCGTCGTGCTGGCCGACAGCGGCGTGTCGTCCTTCGCGCTGCTGCAGCAGGATCTGTCGGCGAAGCGGACGAACCGCTTCATCTATTACGTCTTCGACCTGATGCGGCTCGACGGCAAGGATTTGCGCCGCGAGCCGCTTGTCGAGCGCAAGCAGGCCCTGCAGGCGCTGCTCGGCGAGCCGTCCGACACCGCGGCGGTGCGTTTTTCCGACCATTTTGCCGAACCCGGCAAGATCATGCTGGAACATGCCTGCCGCATGGGGCTGGAAGGCGTCGTCTCAAAACGCGCCGATGCGCCCTATCGCAGTGGGCGCGGTCCGGCATGGGTCAAATCGAAATGCACGGCACGGCAGGAATTCGTCATTGGCGGCTATCTGCCGTCGGACAAGACCGGACGCGGCCTGCGCTCGCTGCTGGTAGGCTATTTCGAAGGCGGCAGCCTGCACTATGCCGGCCGTGTCGGCACCGGCTTCTCCACCAAGAGCGCCAACGACTTGAAGAAGAAGCTCGATGCGCTGAAGGCGGACGCCTCGCCCTTCGATGCGGCCGTGCCGAAGGGCAAGGGCCTGGTCTGGGTCAAGCCGGAACTGGTCGGCGAAGTGGAGTTTCGCAGCTGGACGTCGGACCGTATAATACGCCATGCTTCGTTCCAGGGGCTGCGCGAGGACAAGCCGGCGGAGGAAGTCGTGCAGGAAAAGCCCAATGCAACGGGAACAGGGGCAACGGGAACAGGGGCAACGGGAACCAAAACAGCGACAGGCAAAAGCCCCGCCAAGGCCAAGCCGGCGGCAGGCAGCGCCAATACGGCAGCAACGGCGGCGAAAACGACCGTGAAGCTCTCCCACCCGGACAAGCTTCTGTGGCCCGACGAAAAGATCTCGAAGCAGGCGCTGCTCGATCATTACGCGCTGGTATGGCCGCGCATGAAGCAATTCGTGGTCGACCGCCCGCTCAGCCTTGTCAGGGCGCCCGATGGCGTTGGCGGCCAGCGTTTCTTCCAGAAGCATGCCTCGCCCGGCATGCATGCGAAGATCGAAAAGACCAAGGACCCCACGGATGGCGAGGAAATCCTGTTCATCCGCGATTTCGACGGCATCGCGGCGCTGGTCCAGCTCGGCGTGGTCGAGATCCATATCTGGGGCTGCACCATCGACAAGCTTGAACAGCCCGACCAGGTCGTCTTCGACCTCGACCCCGACGAGGGCGTCGATGTGAAGGCGGTGCGCGAGGCGGCGCTCGACATCAGGGGCAAGCTCGACGAGCTGTCGCTGCCCAACTTCGTCAAGACATCGGGCGGCAAGGGCTTTCACGTCGTCGTTCCGCTGAAGCCGTCGGCGGATTGGGCCGAGGTCAAAGGCTTCGCCCATGATTTCGCCAGGGCGCTGGAGCAAGGCGCGCCGGATCGCTACACCGCGACGCTGTCGAAGAAGGCGCGCACGGGGAAGATCTTCGTCGACTACCTGCGCAACGGCAGCGGCGCGACCACCGTCGCGCCCTACTCCTCGCGCGCCAAGAAGGGCGCGACGGTGTCGATGCCGGTGACATGGGCCGAGATCGAGGCCGGCCTGCCGCCGAACGCCTTCCCGATCGGCGACAAGACGACGCTGAAACGGCTCTCGGAAGCCGATCCGTGGGTGGATTTCTTCAAGAAGGGGAAGGTGCTGAAGCGCGGCTAGCTCGACTTTCAATGCTGCGGGACTCTCACCCCAAAAACACCCTCTCGAACGCCTGCTTGCCCGGCGGCGAGAAAATCACCGCGCGGCTGTCCTTCTCGCGGCGCGCCCATTTCTCGGCAAGGATCTTGTCGAGGATGGCGGCGCCCAGCGTCCCGGCGAGGTGCGAGCGCCGCACGCTCCAGTCGAGGCAGGCGCGGCACACCGGCCGCCGAGGCTTGGTGTAGACATCGATGCCGATCGCCGCGAAATGCGATGCGGCGGATGGCCCGAGCCTGATCTCCTTGTCGTTGCGGACCAGTATGTTTTTCTCGACGAGGCGGTCCAGCATCGCAACGGCCTGCTCGCCGGCAAGGTGATCGTAGCAGACGCGCGCGACGCGCATCGCGCCGTCGCGCGGGCCTGGCCGCACGCGCCTGGGGCCAACGGCTTCCGCCACGCCGGTGATGGCCTCGATCATGCCGGCCACTTGCGGGCCGGCCAGACCGTAATAGCGATGCCGGCCCTGGCTGGCCAAGGTCAGCAGTCCGCCCTCCATCAGCTTGGACAGATGCGAGGAGGCGGTCGGCAGCGACACGCCGGCCTCCAGCGCCAGTTCGCTCGCGGTCAATGCCGTGCCGCCCATCAGGGCATTCAGCATGTTGGCGCGGGCCGGATCGCCGACCAGGCTGGCGATGCGGGCAATGTCGGGTCCTTCACGCATGGTTTGATCCTCATCGAAGCATTCTTGTCAGATAACCATTATTCTCCGACGGGATCAAGGAGACGAGGATGGCCGCACGAATCGCTTTCACCCCCGAACCGGTGCCCCGCCGCCAATCGTTCCCGTTCGTCACCTGGGTCCGCTCACGGTTGCTGGCCCGCTGGTATGACCGCCATTCGCAGCGCCGCGACCTCTCGGAGATCGACGACCACCTGCTGCGCGACCTCGGCCTGACACGGGAGGACGTGCGCCGCGAATGCGCGAAATCCTTCTGGCAGGTGTGATCGCCAACTCATCTGCCTAGCAGATCGGGTGGCACGACGTTTCGACGCCGCCCGAACTGTCGCCGCTAAACACCAAGGAGCCGACCATGACCATCACCTGCTTCATCCGCTATGAGATCGACCCGTTCGGCAAGGCCGCCTTCGAGGAGTATGCCCGCAACTGGGGTCAGGCCATTCCGCGCTGCGGCGCCGATCTGATCGGCTATTTCGCGCCGCATGAGGGCTCGGCCACGACGGCCTATGCCGCCTACAACATCGAAAGCCTCGCCGCCTACGAAGCCTACCGCGCCCGGCTTGCCGCGGACCCCGCCGGCAAGGCAAACTATGAATTCGCCAAGCGCGAACGCTTCATCCTCAAGGAGGACCGCATGTTCCTGAAACTGGCTTCCGGCCCGCATGCGCCGCTGGTCAAGCTATGATCGCCGTCATCTTCGAGGTGCAGCCTGCGCAGGGCCGGCGCGAGGCCTATCTGAGCATAGCCGCCGACCTGCGTCCGCTGCTCGACGGCATTGACGGCTTCATCTCCGTCGAGCGCTTCCAGAGCCTGGCCGACCCGGACCGGGTGCTGTCGCTGTCGTTCTGGCGCGACGAGGAGGCGGTGAAGGCCTGGCGCAACACCGAAGAGCACCGGCAGGCGCAGCGGGCCGGGCGCGGCGGTATCTTTGCCGGCTATCGATTGCGGATCGCGCACGTGGTGCGCGACTACGGACTGGCCGAGAGGGACGAGGCGCCAGCGGACAGCCGGGCCGTGAATGGGTGAGAGCTATTGGGCTGACGTTGGCGCCGCCCCTCACCTGCCTGCCATCCCCGGTTTCGCCAATCGCCAGCGTTGGAAGAAAGGAGCCAGCGCTGCAGCCAGCCTCCTTCTCCCCGTCACTATACGGGGAGAAGTGCCCGGCAGGGCGATGAGGGGCAGCGCTGACCTCGCCACTTTGTTTACGCATTCCCGATCAGCACGCCCGCCGCGAACACCAGGGCGCCGCCCAGCACCACCTGGAAGGCGGCGCGCAGGAACGGGGTCTGCATGTAGCGGTTCTGGACGAAGGCGATGGCCCACAATTCGAAGAACACCACCACGGCGGCTACCGCCGTCGCGGTCCAGAAATGCGGGATGAGATAGGGCAGAGCGTGGCCGAGGCCGCCCAGCGTCGTCATGACGCCGACGGTCAGGCCGCGCTTGATCGGCGAACCCCTGCCCGACAGCTTGCCGTCGTCGGAAGCGACCTCGGTGAAGCCCATCGAGATCCCGGCGCCGATCGAGGCGGCGAGACCGACCAGAAGCGTCTGCCAGGTGTCATGGGTGGCAAAGGCGGCGGCGAAGATCGGCGCCAGCGTCGACACCGACCCGTCCATCAGCCCGGCTAGGCCCGGCTGCACATAGGTGAGGATGAACTGGCGCTGCTCGGCGGTCGCCTCCTCGACCTTGACTTCGCCCGGCACGTGTTTCTGCTCCAGCGCATGCGCCGAGCTTTCATGGCCCTGTTCGGCCGCGGCCAGATCGTCGAGCAGCTTGCGGGTCGAGGCGTCGGTGGTGCGCTTGGCCGCCTCGACATAGAACAGATAAGCCTGCCGCTCCATCGCCTCGGCTTGGCGGCGCACGGCCTCGATGCCGAGCGGCCGCACCAGCCAGTCGGGCTTGCGCTCGAAATAGCCCCTCACATGTTCACGGCGGATCAGCGGAATGCGCTCGCCGAAACGCTTGCGGAAGAGTTCGATCAGCGAGTCGCGATGGCCGTCTTCCTCCTCGGCCATGGCCTCGAAGAGTTTGGCCGATTGCGGAAAGGTCTCGGACAATCCGTCCGCATAGGCCCGGTAGATACGCCCGTCATCCTCCTCCGATGAAATGGCCAGCGCCAGGATCTCCTGTTCGGAGAGCGATTCGAAGGAGCGGCGGCCGAAGCCGAAAACACGGGAAAGCATGAGGAAATCACCCTAGTTTAGAATTGTTCTAAACTATGGTTTGCAACGTCCTTGGTCAATCGTGCGCTTGGCCGCGGTCAAGAATAGTTGAGCCGGCACCGGGCATCCCTCTTCATTATCAGCGAATGTTTACCTATATATCGGGCCAAGCCAAAAAAGGAACGAGCTGATGACGGCCAAGAAGCCTCCGCACCCCTACGACCCGAAACCGGTCCTCGATCTCATCGCCAGCATCGAGGCCGACCTGCAGCGCCTGAAGGGGCTGGTCGAGCAGCAGATCGAGAAATTCGACCCCGCCAACCCGCACAACAAGGCACCCGACGGCAAGCTGACCGAGGAAGGCGTCGAGTGCTGCTACCGCATGTTCGACGAGGGCAAGTCGCGCTATTCGGTCGCCCAGCAGATGAAGATCTCGTTTGCCGCCGCCACGCATCGGTTCAACAATTGGCGCAAGCTGGGCGGCAGCAAGCGGCAGCGGACATTGCTGGGGTGAATTTCGATATGCGGGCGTGACGGCCGCAACGCAGGATGTGTTTGTGTCTTGATCACAATCGCGAACTTTGTCCCGGTCACATCTTTTCGTTGGCATCGCGCGCGCCTTTGCGTGCACCATGGCCGGATCGCATCGCCACAGGACCCGCCATGACCACCCCTCCCGGCATCGCCGACATCCATGCCGCCGCAGCGCGCCTCTCGGGCCTGATCGTCGAGACCCCCTTGATCGAATCGCAGGAACTGAACAGGCGCTTCGGCGGCCGCATCCTGTTCAAGCCGGAGACGCTGCAGCGCACCGGCTCGTTCAAGTTCCGCGGTGCCTACAACAAGCTGTCGACGCTGAGCGAGGCGGAGCGCTCGCGTGGCGTCGTCGCTTTCTCTTCGGGCAATCACGCGCAAGGCGTGGCGGCTTCCGCCGCCATGTTCGGCGTCAAGGCGGTCATCGCCATGCCGGCGGATGCACCTGACATGAAGATCGCCAATGTCCGCAGGATGGGCGCCGAGGTGGTGCCCTTCGACCGATTCAAGGACGACCGCATGACGGTGGTGCGCCCCTATCTCGACAAGGGCATGGCGTTGGTGCCGCCTTTCGACGATCCGGCCATCATTGCCGGCCAGGGCACGATCGGACTGGAGCTGGTCAAGCAGGCGCGGGCTCTGGGTGTCGGCCTCGACGCGGTCGTCATCCCCTGTGGTGGCGGCGGCCTGACCAGCGGCATCTCGGTCGCCGTGAAGGATACCTCGCCCGGCACCGCGATCTGGGCTGTCGAACCCGAGCATTTCGACGACACGCGCCGCTCGCTGGCCGCGGGCGCCAGGGTTTCGAACGAGCCTGGCCACAGTTCGATCTGCGACGCCATCCTCACCGCCGAGCCGGGCGCGATCACCTTCGAGATCAACCGCCGCAACCTCGCCGGCGCCGTCGCCGTCTCCGAGGATGCCGTCAGGCAGGCGATGCGCGACGCCATGGCCTATCTGAAGCTGGTGGTCGAGCCCGGAGGCTGCGTCGCGCTGGCGGCGCTGTCATCGGGTGAGATCGAGCTGTCCGGCAAATGCGTTGCCGTGGTGCTGTCCGGCGGCAATGTCGATTTCGGCACCTATGCCGGGATCATGGCGGCGTAGGGCGGCACAGGTCAGCTCTCGTCAGTCCAGCGTGCGCCTGAACCGCACCAGCGCCACGCCGGCGAACAGCGCCACGAAAACCGCCAGCCAACCGATCTCGGTCGCCACCGCCGGCAGTTCCGCGCCCTTCAGCATCACCGCGCGGGTGATGCGCAGGAAATGCGTCAGCGGGAAGATCTCGCCGAAGGTCTGCGCCCAGTCCGGCATGCCGCGATAGGGGAACATGAAGCCCGACAGCATGATCGAGGGCAGGAAGAAGAAGAAGGTGAGCTGAAGCGCCTGCATCTGCGTGCGTGCGATCGTCGAGATCGTGTAGCCGAGCAGCACCAGCGACAGCACGAACACCAGCACCGCCGACAGAAGCAGCGTCATCGAGCCGGTGAACGGGATGGCGAACAGAAGCTTCGACGCCGCCAGCACCACCACCACCTGCACCGCGCCGACCGCCAGGTAGGGCAGCACCTTGCCCATCATGATCTCCAGCGGGCTCGACGGCATCGCCAGGAGATTTTCCATCGTGCCGCGCTCGGTCTCGCGCGTCAGCGCGATCGAGGTCATCATCACCATGGTCATCTGCAGGATGACGCCGAGCAGGCCGGGCACGATGTTGTATTGCGAGATGCCTTCGGGGTTGTAGCGGCGGTGGACGACGACATCGAGCTGCCCCCTGGCGGCTTCCGCTGCGGCTTCCTGCATGCCCTGCGCTCTCAGCAGCGCCTGGCCGGCGATGGTGCCGAGCGTCGAGATGGCGCCGCTGGCGACCGCCGGATCGGTGGCGTCGGCCTCGATCAGGATTTGCGGCTTGTCGCCGCGCTCGACGCGGCGGGCGAAATCGGCCGGGATGGTGACGACGAAGGCGACGTCGCCGCGCGCCATCAGGAACTCGGCCTCCTCGGCGCTTTGCGCGACATGGTCGAAGCGGTAGTAACCGGTGGTCTGCAGCGCCGCGACCATGGCGCGGGTATAAGGATCGCTGCTGGTCGCCACCAGGGCCGCCGGCAGGCTTTTCGGGTCGTTGTTGATGGCGTAGCCGAACAGCACGAGCTGGATCAGCGGCACGCCCAGCATCATGGCGAAGGTGATGCGGTCGCGCCGCATCTGGATGAACTCCTTGATCAGCAGGGCGCCGAGCCTGGCTAAGGAAAAGACGCTGTTCATGCCATGTTGTCCTTCGATCCCGACATGAACTGGATGAAGACATCCTCCAGGCTGGTTTCGCCCGGCGTCACCGTTACGCCCTTGTGCTCTCTCTCGACGTCGGCAAGCGCGGCCTCGAGCTTCTCGCGGTCGGAACCGACGACGTGCAGCGTCGCGCCGAACGGCGCCACCTGGTCGACGCCGGGGCGGCCTTGCAGCGCTTGCGCCACCTCGTCGAGCTTTGGACCCTGCAGCACGAAGGTGGTCAGGCCTGCATTCTTCACCACCTCGGCGACGGTGCCGGTGGCCAGCATCCTGCCATAGGAGATGTAGCTGATGCGGTGGCAGCGCTCGGCCTCGTCCATGTAATGAGTGGAGACCAGCACGGTCAGCCCGCCGCTCGCCAGGCGATGGATCTCGTCCCAGAACTCGCGCCGCGCCTTCGGATCGACGCCGGCCGTCGGCTCGTCCAGCAGCAGCAGTTTCGGCTTGTGCATGATGCAGGCGGCCAGCGCCAGCCGCTGCTTCCAGCCGCCGGACAAGGTGCCGGCCAGCTGGTTGCGGCGCGTCGTCAGGCCGAGCTCCTCCAGCGTGCGCGAGACATAGTCCTCGACCGGCCGCAGCCGGTAGAGCCGCGCCACGAATTCGAGGTTCTCGCCGATCGTCAGATCCTCGTAGAAGGAGAATTTCTGCGTCATGTAGCCGACTTCGCGCTTGATCCTGAGGCTGTCGGTGCGGATGTTGAAGCCCAGCACCGTGCCTTCACCCTCGTCCGGCGTCAGCAGGCCGCACATGATGCGGATGGTGGTGGTCTTGCCCGAGCCGTTGGGGCCGAGGAAGCCGACGATCTCGCCCTCGGCTACCGACATCGTCACATGGTCGACGACGGTCTTGTCGCCGAAGCGTTTGACCAGGCCGTGAACGTCGATGGCGTTCATTTTCCCATGTCCGCGAGATCGACATCGACGATCTGGCCGGGCTGCAGCGGCCCCGCATCGCCCTCCGGCCGCGCCTCGACGAGGTAGACCAGCTTCTGCCGGTTTTCCAGGGAGTAGATCACCGGCGGGGTGAATTCGGGATCGGGCGAGACATAGCTGACGCGCGCCTTCACCTCCGGGCCACAGCCGTCGCAATGGACGCTGAGCAGGCTGCCGACCTTGACCGAGGAGAAGGCGCTTTCCGGAATATAGACGCTGAGCTTCACCGCGCCGTCGGGAAGCACCGAGATGACCGGCGCGGTCGGGCCCGCCGTGTCGCCGGGATTGCGGATGACGTCGTTGACGCGGCCTGGCGAAGGCGCCGCCAACACGCGTTTGGAGAGCCGCCATTGCGCCTGATCCAGTGCCGCCTGCGCCTGTCTGACCTGATTGTCGGCGGCCTTGATCGTTTCGGCACGCGCCGGCAGGCCGCCGACCGCCAGGTTGGCCTCCGCCTGGCCGACCTGCGCATTGGCCGTCTCCAGCGTCGCGGAAGCCGTGTCGAAATCAGCCTGCGTGCCGGCGCCGCGTTTGAACAGGTCGCTGGCGCGGTCGAATTTTCGCTTGGCGTCGGCGGCCTGTGCCTTGGTCATGTCGACCTCGGCCTTCAGCACGGCGATCTCTTCCGGCCGCTTGCCAACCTGGAGATCGGCATACTGCGCCTGCGCCTGGGCCAGCGCCGCCTGCGCTTGCGCCACCGCGATCTTGGCGTCGGCATTTTCGAGTGTCACCACGGTGGCTCCCGGCGTGACGCGGTCGCCGCGCTTCACCGCCACCGTCTCGACCTGCGCCACCTCGATCGGCGCCAGGAGCACATAATCGCCCTCGACATAACCGACGGCGAGCGGTGCCGCCGGCGCGCAGGCACCGAACAATTGCGCGGCGAGCGGCAGCGAACACAGAAAGCTCATTGTTTTGATCCCTTCATCCCTGGTCCCTTCCGGGCGGCCAGTATGGCGCCGAGATTGTCCGTGGTGACCGCCACCACCTTGGCAGCCTCGGCGGCGCCGATGTCGCGCCAGCCCATGCGGCGCATGACAGCCTCGCGGCCGATGCGGAAATAGATGACCTGGCCGATCAACGTGAACACGGTGAGCCGGGTGCGTTCGCTCTCGGCCGGCTCGCCGGTGGCCTGCTCCCAGATCTGGCACAGCCGACGGTGGGTCGGCTCGAAGACGCCGTCATAGATGCGGTCGAGCGCCGCCGTCGGATGCGACAGCTCGCGCAGCACGAATTGCACGATCTCTCCGGCCTGCGGCTGTGCCACGATGAAGCCGACCATCCGCTCGAGTGCCGTGAAGAGCTGCGCGCGCGCCGCCTCAGGATCGCTTGCCGCCGCCTGTCCGTGGCCGAGCCCCTCGCCGGCGCCCAGTGCCTGCCCTGCGACGCCCTGGATGGTCTCGACGATGAAGTCGGCGGCAGCGGCGCGAAGACCTTCCTTGCCGCCGAAATGATAGGCGATCGAGCCGATATTGGCCCCCGCCTCGGCGGCAATTTCGCGCGTCGAGGTGCCGTCGAAGCCCTGCCGCCCGAACAGTTTCAACGCCGCCTGGACAAGCGCGGCGCGCGTCGGCTCTGCCGGGGAGGTCTCGCGGCGGGATCTCTTGGCATCTGGCAATTTGATCATGCCAAGGACCTTAATCAATCGATTGATTAAGGTCAACTTGTGTGCGGCGCTGTCTTGCCATCGCGCGCGGCAACCGCTTTAGTGCGCGGCCATGGGCAAGGAAGTCGAGCGTAAGTTCCTGGTCTCCAGCACCGCATGGCGGGATCTGGCGGAAGCGGATATCCGCATTCTCCAGTTCTATCTCGCCACGGCACCCGGGCGAACCGTCCGCATCCGCATCAGTGATGGCGCCTCCGCCAGGCTGACGCTCAAATTCGGCAGCAGCGCGCGCGAGCGCGACGAATTCGAATACCCGATCCCGCTGGCGGAGGCGGTGGAGATGCTGGACTTCGCCATCGGACGTGTCATCGAGAAGACACGTCACCATGTTAGGCATCGCGGCTATCTCTATGAAGTCGATGTCTTTGGCGGTGCACTGGCGGGACTTGTGGTGGCCGAGCTCGAGACGCCGGAAGAGATTCCGGACGAAATGCTGCCTGACTGGCTCGGCCGGGAAGTGACCGGCGAGCAGAAATTCTACAACGCGTCGCTCGCCCTCGGGGGGATACCGGAGATCGCCGCATGAGCTTTCGTATCGATCCGCGCCTGCCGCTGACCGGCGAGGTCAGGCGTATCCTTGCCGAGGAGATCGGCAAGGCCCTGCTGCATCTGGAGACCGCGCACACCCGGCCGGAACAGGGGCTGCACAAGTGCCGCAAGCGGCTGAAAAGCGCGCGTGCCTTGTTGCGCCTGGTTCGTTCCGGTGACGAAACATTCTGCACCACGGAAAACCAGTGCTATCGCAATGTCGCGGGGCTGCTTGCCGGTCCGCGTGAAGCCACGGCCCTGATCGAAACCATCGATCGGCTGGCGGCGGGCTTCGCCAGGGAAAGCGTCGATGGCGGGCTTGATGCCGTGCGCGACAGGTTGATCGCACGCCAGCATGATCTGCACGAAGGCGCCGGCCTGAAGGCGGCGATCGGGGCGGCCACCGCCGCCTGCGAAGACGGCTTGAAGCGCATTGAAACCCTTGCTTTGCCCGATCAGCCGGAACAGGCCGCCGACGTGCTTGCCGAAGGCGCCCGCGTCGCCTTGCGCCGCGCCAGGAAGGCGCTCGACAAGGCCGGCACGCGCGGTGAGGCCGACGATTTCCATGACCTGCGCAAGGCGGCCAAGACGCATGGCATGCACCTGTCGCTGCTGGGCAGGCTGTGGCCGACCCCGATCAAGGCGAGGCGCAAGGCCGTGGATGAACTGGGCGAGCGGCTCGGTGAACTGCATGATGTGTTCGTCATGCGCGCGTTGCTCGAGGCGGATAGCGAGCCGCTGGGGCCGCCCGAGGACACAAAACTTCTCGGCAAGTTGCTCAAGCGCTCGGAAAAGAGCCTCAGGAAAGCCTGTCTCGCCGAGGCCGCCGAACTGTTCGGCGACAGCCCCAGGCACGCGACGAAAAAGCTCGCCCGCAAGGCACGCGACGATCTCGCCGGCGCCTCGTCCGCTGATGATCTTGCCGCCAGTGCCGGCTGATGGGCGGCGGACCTCGGCCGGTCTAAGCGGGTAGCGGCCGCCGGCCTTTTGCCAGGGAAGGCTGGTCCTCCATCCGCGCCCCGGCGTCGCGTGGATGCGGCCCGATCGGCATGATCGCCTCGAATGGCGTGGCGCCAAAGGCAAAGGTCCATTTGTAGCCGATCAACCCGTCCTCGGGCGTGGTGTGCTGGTCGTGATGGGCCAGCAGTCTCGCCCGGTCGGCCAGTTCCTCGGCCTCGCGCCGCACCATCTCCGCCGTCTCCGGACGCATTCGCCTGGAGAAGCTGACGAAGGTCGCCTCCTTCTCGATATGGGTGATGGCCCAGCCGATGAAATTCTTGTTGGTCATTTCGAACAGCGGCCTGAGCGGTCCCTCGAAATTCCACTGGATCGGGGTTTCGACCAGCAGTTTCGCCGACAGGCCACGGCCAAGCGCGATCAGGCCGAGTTGCTCGAGGTCGCGCAGATAGAGGAACATCGAGGCCTCACTCAGGCCTTGCGAGCGCATGATGCCTTCAGGCGTGAATTTTTCCGACAGCATGACGAAGACGAACAGCAGCGCCGGCCGGCCGGCGAGCCGGCGCTCGATCTCGGGCGCGATGTGGTTGACCGGCCCCGGCCCGCGGTTCATCGAGCCGAGCACGTTTTCCAGTTCGACGCCGGCGGCGGCGCAGATCTCCACCAGCCGGTCGAGCTTGCAGTTCTTCTCATGGAAGATGCGCTTCACCGTCGGCTCGGAAACGCCCATCCGTTTGCCGAGCTCACGATAGGTGACACCCTTGGCCTTCAGTGTCCGTTTCAGCGCCTCGAAGATTGGGCCGTTCATGGGATGCGCCTCTTGCCGGCAGTTTCGTATCGATGTTCGATACTAGCTTCAATCCGGCTTCCCGAGAAGTATCGAAAATCCTAGCTGTTCGCCGACATTCACAGGAGAGCAGCCATGAACATTGTCGTCACTTCCGCCGTCATCGCCGCCATCGGCATTGCCGCCGCCCAGGCCGCCCAGGCCGACGAACTCTGGCGCGCAACGGGCCTCGAACAGCCTGAATCGGCGCTGTACGACGCCACCAACGGCCGCATCATCGTTTCCAACATCGTGGGCAATCCGGGCGACGTCGACGGCAACGGCTACCTCAGCCTGCTGTCAATGGATGGCAAGATCGTGAGCCAGCACTGGACCGACGGCATGGACGCGCCCAAGGGCATGGCCATATCGGGCGGCAAGCTCTATGTCGCCGACATCACCAAAATCCGTGTCATCGACCTCGCCAGCGGCAAGCTCATCGCCAGCATCGTGGTCCCGAATGCCGTTTTCCTGAACGACATGACGTCGGATCGGTCCGGCAAGGTCTACGTCACCGACATGCTGGCCGACACGATCTACCGCATCGACGGCGACAGGCCGGAGCTGTTCGTCAAGGATCCGCTGCTCGCCTCGCCCAACGGCGTCTTCGCCGATGGCGACAGGCTGATCGTGGCCTCCTGGGGCAAGGGCATCAAGGCCGACTTCAGCACGGCCGAGCCGGGCGGGCTCCTGGCGGTCGACATCGCCAGCAAGGCGGTGACGCCGCTGGCGGGCGCCCAAAACTTCGCCGACCTCGACGGCGTCATCGCCATTGGCGGCACCATCTATGCGACGGCCTACATGACCGGCACGCTCTACCGATACCGGACCGGCGGCGGGCCGGAAGCGGTGGCGCATTTCAAGCCGGGCAGCGCCGATATCGGCACCGACGGCAAGTCGATCCTCTACGTGCCGCTGATGAACGAAGGCGAGGTCGCGGCGCTCAAGATCGAATGAGCGCTGGCGTCCGCACGACCTTCGCTGACAGCCGTGGATGGAGCGTGGTAGGACGGTCCCTCCACGGCAATGGTCAAGGAGGTGTGCCATGGACGACCGGGAGATCAGAGCGGCCCGATGGATCCCGTGAGCCACAGCGACAAGCATCGTCCGCTCGCGCGAGAGGAGCTGCCGGACGATACGGCCGCCCTCGCCCGGTTTCTCCTAGGCAAGCTGGTGGTGCGCGACTTGCCCGAAGGCAGGGTCAGCGGACGGATCGTCGAGACGGAAGCCTATGTCGTCGGTGACGCGGCCGGGCACGGCTTTCGAGGGATGACGCAGCGCAACCGGTCGCTGTTTCTCGAAGCCGGGCACGCCTATGTCTACCTCGCCTATGGCACCTCCTTCATGCTGAATGTCTCGAGCGAGACGAAAGGGGTCGGAACCGGCGTGCTGATCCGGGCGCTGGAACCGCTGGAAGGCGTCGCGATCATGCGGCTGAACCGAGGCGTCGAGCGCCTGCGCGACCTGGCGCGCGGGCCCGGGAGGCTGGCGGCGGCGTTGCGGATCGATCGTTCGCTCGACGGGATCGCCCTGTGCCGGAAAGGCCCGCTGTGGCTCGCCCACGATGAATGTGAGCCCGGCGCGATCGGACAGGGCATCAGGATCGGCATTTCGAAGGACGCCGACCGCCTGCTGCGGTTCTACGTCAGGGAAAGTCCGTTCGTCAGCGGCCCGGCATCGCTCAATCGTTGAGAGACGGCTGCTTCGCCTCTTGTCTCCCCGCCAATTGGTCCCGCGCGTCGCGGATCGACGCGGCATAGGTCACCAGCGGCGGCTTGACGCCGTGATTGATCAGCATACGCCGGATCTGCGGCGAGGCGCCCGAAATGATGAAGCGCACGCCGGCGCGCCCCGCCTTGTGGGCCGCGCTTTCGATGACATTGGCCGCCGTCGAATCGAAAAGCGGCACGGCCGAACAGTCGAGCACGAAGTTGCGGCGCTGGTCGGCGATGCGGTCGAGCACGCTGCCGACAGTGGACGCGGCACCGAAGAAGAAGGCGCCCGAGATGCGGTAGACGACGGTGTCGGCGTCGCTTGCCTCCGCGGAATCATAGGCGCGGGCGCCGCCGACGCTGTCGGCGACATCGTCCTGCGCAAGGTCCGCCTCGACCGCGACGGACTTGGCCATGCGGTCGATGAACAGGATCGAGCCGAGCGCGAAGCCGACGATGATGCCCTCGGTGAGGTCGCGGAAGACGACGATGAGGAAGGTCGCCATCAGCACCAGCGCATCGCCGCGCGATGCCTTGAGCAGCGTGGCGAAGGCTTGTTTCTCGACCATGTTCCAGCAGACCACCGCCAGGACGCCGGCAAGGGCCGCGAGCGGGATGTAGCTGGCAAGCGGCGCCGCCACCAGCATCAGCACCAGCAGGATTCCCGAATGGACCATGCCCGAAACCGGGCCGTGCGCGCCGGCCCGCACATTGGTGGCGGTGCGGGCGATGGTGCCGGTGGCGCAGATGCCGCCGAACAAAGCGGACGCGACATTGGCGAAGCCCTGCGCCACCAACTCGCAATTCGAGCGGTGCCGCCGGCCCGTCATGCCGTCGGCGACGACGGCCGACAGCAGCGATTCGATGGCGCCGAGCAGCGCGAAGGCGATGGCGTCCGGCAAGACGTCGAGCATCCTGCCGAAGCTGACGGGTGGCATGCCAGGCCATTGCAGGCTGCGCGGAATGCCGCCATAGCGCGTGCCGATCGTCTCGGCCGGCAACGCCAACAGCGCCACGACCAGCGAGGCGAGCCCGATGGCGATCAACATGGCCGGCCATTTCGGCCGCCAGCGCTTCAGCAAGACGATGGTCGCGATGGTCAGCGCCGCCACGCCGGTCGCCGCGAGGTTGATCGTGCCGGCTGCTTCACCAAGCGCGATCAGCTTGGGCACGAACGGTCCGGGCTCCCGGCCCGGCAAGGTCAGCCCGAACAGTTCAACGATCTGGCCGGAGAAGATGATGACGGCAATGCCGGCGGTGAAGCCGACGGTGACCGGATAGGGAATGAACTTGATGTAGGTGCCGAGCCGGAGATAGCCGATGGCAATGAGGAACACACCGGCCATCATCGTTGCCAGCAGCAGGCCGTCGAGGCCGACGCGCGCCACCGTCGCCGCCACCAGCACGATGAAGGCGCCGGCCGGGCCGCCGATCTGGAAGCGGCTGCCGCCCAAGGCCGAGATGATGAAGCCGCCGACGATGGAAGTGTAGAGGCCACGCTCCGGCGTCACGCCCGAAGCGATCGCGATCGCCATCGACAGCGGCAGCGCGACGATGGCGACAGTCAGCCCGGCGATGACATCCGCCTTGAAATGCGGCAGCCGGTAGCCCTCCCGCCAGACCGTCACCAGCTTCGGCGTGAACAGCTCGGAGAATGTCGGCTTCACCGCCTGATGCACTGCCTGACGCGATTGATCCATGGACTGCCCCTGCAAAAGCGGCGGGATCGTCGGCAGGACTGTCGGCGGTCGCCGTCGCGACTTATTCCGGCCCGGCCTTGGGTTCCGGCGGCATGGCGGGCTTGAGGCGCACGCCCCTGCCGCCGCGCTCGCTGGCCTGGTTCTCGCCGATCAGTTCCACCCCGGCTTCGTCGAGAGCCTGGATGACCTTCATCAGCGTATCGACCACGCCCCTGACCACGCCGCCGCTCGCCTCCATGCGCTGGATGGTGGGAAGCGAGACGCCGGCGCGCTCGGCGAGCGTCCTCTGGTCGATGCCGGCCAGCGCCCTTGCGGCGCGCATCTGCGCGGCAGTGATCATCGGCCGGAATCCCCGTCTGAGCCTGCTGACATAACGTATAATACCATCATTATCATGTTTCAAGCATCATTATATCAGTTTAGGACGTAACCACTGCCACCTGATGCTCATTTTCTTCGATACCGGCTAAGGTTTCAGGTAGGGTGGCATGCATCAGAGCAGGGGGTACGCGGGTGAACGTTTTCAAGACCTTGGTGATATCGGCAGGCTTGCTGTCGACGATTCTGGTACTGACGGGCTGCGGAGGGCACCTCATCAACAGGTTGATCTGACTCAGTCAGGCTCCTCGCTCACCGCCTTGCGCCGTTGCAGAAGCCTCGCCACCAACCAGCATAGCATCGCCCAGGCGAAGCCGGCACACCAGCCCGCCAGCACATCAGAGGGCCAGTGGACGCCGAGATAGATGCGGCTGACGCCGACCAGCACTGTCGTCAGCACCGCCAGGAACAGCACGTAGACCTTGGTCGTCCGGCCCGGCAGGAAGCGCGCCGCCAGCGAACCGAGCGTGAGGTAGGTCACCGCCGACAGCATGGCATGGCCGCTTGGGAAGGAAAGCGACGTCTCGTTGACGAGATGCGAAACGAGTTCCGGGCGTGGCCGGTCGACGCCGACTTTCAGCAGGCTCGACAGCATCTGGCCGCCCGCCACGGCAACGAACATGAGAAGCGCCGTCGCCGGGCGGCGGATCAACAGCAGATAGATGATCGTCGCCGCCGTGATCAGCACCAGAACGCTGGAGCTGCCGAGGCTGGTGATGTCGCGCATCGCGCCTTCCAGCCATGGCGGACCGATCGGGATCGCCGGTTGACCGGTCTGGCGGAATGCAAGCAGGATTTCGGTATCGAAGGCGTGCGGCGTGGTGGCCCGTGCCACCTCCATCAATTCCTCGAACGCCCACAGCCCCCCGGCGATGACCAGGCCGGCCAGCAGCACCGGGAATTCGACCCGGTTGAGCAGAGCTTTCGCGGCGTTCTTCATCGGCACCGTTACATCCGCCCTTGCAGATAGGGCCCCAACGTGATCAGCGCCACGGCCGCGATTGCCAGCGCGATGCCGGCCGCCTGCAACGCGTTGACGCGCTCGCCGAAGAACACCAGCGCAACGACATTGACCGAAACCAGCTGGATCACCGCCGAGAGGCTGAACGATACCGACATGCCGAACTCGCGGATCAACCGCAGCATGATCAGATTGCCCAGCGAATAGAGCGCCAGCGTCAGCAGGATCTTGCCGAGGCTGGGCGCCAGCCCCCATTGCTTGGCGGCGGTCGCCGCCAGGAGGAAGATCACCGTCGAAAAGCCGAGCTGCAGAAGTCCCGAAAAACTCAACGTCCCGTCCCCCTCGAAGCGCCCTTTGCCTGATATCGCCGACCTTGTTTCCGAAGCGTGCCGGAACGTCAAGCGACGTCGTTCAAACGAGGGTCTTGGCAACGGCGAGACTGAAGCTCAATGTGCCGGAATCGCCCAGCCTGTCGATAGAGGGGCGGTCAGGGGTTCATGATTCGTATTTTTCAGAACTTGGCGCGGCGCTGGAGCGAGCTTTCCCTTGCCCTGCAATTCGTCGTTGCCGGCGGTTTTGGGCTGCTGGTCGTCATGGTGATCGTCGGGACCTGGGTGACGACGCAGATCCGGGACGGCGTCACTCGCAATTCGGCCGCCACGACGGCGCTCTATGTCGACAGCGTGATTGCGCCGCTGCTGCCCGACCTGCGCAAGAGCGAGGAGCTCAGCGCATCCGTCAAGCAGGCGCTCGACGAGACGCTCGGCCAGGGCGCGCTCGGCAAACGCCTGGCATCCTTCAGGCTCTGGCGCCGCGACGGCACGATCCTCTATGCGAAGGACTCGGCTTTGACGGGTCGCCGCTTCGACCTGAACGACAATCTGCGTTCTGCCTTCCAGGGCAGCGTCGTTGCCCAGTTCGATACGTTCGACGAGAACGAAGACAAGGAGCGGGCCGCGGGTGTGCCGTTGCTCGAGATCTACAATCCAGTGCGCGAGCCCTGGTCCGGCGAAGTGGTCGCCGTCACCGAATTCTACGAGGTCGCCAGCGATTTCAAGGCTACCCTGGCTTCCGCCCTGCTGTCGAGCTGGCTGGTCGTGGCCGGGACCACCTTGACGGCATTCCTGCTTCTGTCGGGCATCGTCCTGCGCGGCAGCCGCATTATCGACGACCAGCGCGGGGCGCTGCGCCGCCAGGTGTCCGAGCTGCAGGGCCTGGTGACACAGAACAGCGCCTTGCGGCATCGTGTGCAGCGGGCGTCCCGCCGCGCCACCGCGCTCAACGAAAGATATCTGCGCCGGATCGGCGCCGACCTGCATGACGGCCCTGCCCAGCTCGTGGCGCTGGCCGCGCTGCGCATGGACAGTCCGGTGTTTACCGGCGACGGGCATGGCAGCGAAGGCCGCTCGACCGAAATCGCCATGATCCGCAAGACACTGGAGGATGCGATGCGCGAGATACGCGGCATCTGCACCGGCCTGGTCCTGCCGCAGATAGAAACGGCGGCGGCGGCGGACGTGCTGCGGCTGGCCGTCGAAGAACACGAGCGCCGGACGGGCACATCGGTGACGCTTACGATGCCGAGACATTTGCCGGAGCCCGGCGCTTCTGAGAAGATCAGCATCTATCGCTTCGTGCAGGAGGGGCTGAACAATGCCTATCGCCACGGACGGGGCAAGGATCAGGCGGTGCGTGCAGGCATGAAAAATGGTAGGCTTTTCGTTGAAGTATCGGACGGCGGACCGGGCTTCGATCCGGCGCGGGCCGAGGGGTTGGGCCTTGCCGGCCTCAGGGAGCGGGTTGAAAGCATTGGCGGCCAATTCGAAACACTCACAGGGCCGAAAGGCACGAAGCTGGTGATCCGTCTTTCGGTCGAGGAGCAAGCATGATCGGCGCCATCCGCATTGCCATTGTCGACGATCATCCGCTGTTCCGCGAAGGCGTGACGCGCAGCCTGTCGGAGATCGGCGGCTTCGAGATGGTCGGCGAAGGTGCGACCGCGCAGGACGCGGAGCGCATCGCCTCGACCATGCAGCCCGACATATTGCTCATCGACATTTCAATGCCGGGCGGCGGCCTGGCCGCGGTTGCCAGCATCCTTGGCGACCATCCCGCCCAGAAGATCGTCATGCTGACCGTTTCAGAGGCGAATGCCGATGTGACCAAGGCCTTGAACGCCGGGGTGCTCGGCTATGTCCTCAAAGGCGTCGGATCGCGTGCGCTTGCCGATATCCTGCGCAACGTGGCGGCCGGCGAAAGCTATCTTTCGCCGATGCTGTCGGCCCGGCTGCTTTCCGACGTGCAGTCCTTGCAGCCCGCCAACGGCGTGGCGGACCGGCTGCGGCAACTCACCGGCCGGCAGACCGAAATCCTGCGGCTGGTGGCGGAGGGACTGAGCAACAAGGAAGTCGCCTTACGCCTGGAGCTGCAGGAGAAGACCGTCAAGCATCACATGACGGGGGTGCTGTCGAAACTCAACGTGCGAAATCGTACTGAAGCGGCCCTCATCATGCGCGAGTTTCGCGACCGCGACAGGGACCGTTCGTAGCCATCGTGGAACGCCGCGAAACGAGGTCACCTCCGCCGGGGGGCGGCGGAGGTGACGTGTGAAGCCGGTCGTTGCCTGTTGACCAGCTTCACAAGGCCAAAATTCATAGGGCCGAAATTCAAAGAGCCTTGAGACGGCTGGCGTCGGCCGGTGTGGCGCGGCGATCGACGATCGTGCGGCCGAGCTTATCCTTCATGCTGAAACGGCCGTTCTCGATCGTTTCCGTCAAGCCGTCAGGGTGCTGAACTGTAATGTTGCTGCCGTCCACGTCGACCGTGTCGCCGGTCGTGGCGTTGACATGGCTTGTGCTCTGGTTGCCCTGGCCCTTGCCCTTTCCGCTATTCCCGCCGCCGCTGTTACCGCTATTGCCGTTGCCGCTGTTTCCTCCATTGCCGCTGTTGCCGCCACCGCCACCGCTGTTACCGCCACCGCCATTCCCACCGCCACCGCCGTTCCCACCGCCACCGCCGTTGCCACCCTTGTCGGCATGTGCGGTCGCGGCATCGATTCCAGGCACGAAGCCATGGAAGGCTATTCCATAGGGAGCGATGGTCAGCGCCAGAACGGCCGCCGATCTGAGAGCCAGACGGCAACAACGGGCCGTGATCGATCCACGCATACTGATCTCCGTCGATTGAGCCGGCGCGCTCACCCCAACGTTGCAGTGCAACAACATCGCCGAAAGACGTGGTGACCGGAAGCGACCTCCGACCGTTGCGTTTGTCCCCCAGGACCTTTGCAGGCGCAAGCTTGGACCAAAGTCCCAGGCGAGGCGTGAAAAATCGGTCTCGTGAGCGAGCGGCAGCGGAGATACCATGTCACGAAGATGTGATCAGCCGACTGTAAGCCGGAAGCTCCAGCCAAAACCCACCAGAGGTTCCCATGACCGAACATCGCTCCCCCGACGCCCGATTTCGCACCAGCTTGCTCGAGGAAAACGAAGGCCCGGCCAACAATCCCAGCGAGAACCGCACCATGGGCGAGATCATCGCTGCGCGGTTCTCGCGCCGTGGCTTCCTCAAGGGTTCGCTTGCCGTTTCGGCGATCGCCGCCACCGTCAGCCCGCTGGCCATGATCGCCGCCGACGATGCCCGCGCCGCGGAAGGCTCAGCGTTCAAATTCGACGAGCTGGAGGCCGGCATCGACGATAAGCACCACGTCGCGCCGGGCTACGACGCCGACGTTTTGCTGCGCTGGGGCGATCCGCTGTTTGCCGATTCGCCGGAATTCGACCCGACGAAGCAGTCGGCGCAAGCCCAGGCCAGGCAGTTCGGCTACAACAACGACTATGTCGGTTACATCCCGCTCGATGGCTCGGCCGAGCATGGCTTGCTGGTGGTCAACCACGAATACACCAACCCGCATCTGATGTTCCCAGGCATCGTCAAGATTGTCGAGAAGGACGGCAAGAAGTCGGCCGAGGTGGCGCCGCTCTCGAAAGAGCAGGTCGATGTCGAGATGGCCGCCCATGGCGGCACCATCGTCGAGATCCGCAAGGATGGCGGCAAATGGCGGGTAATTCGCGACGGCAAGCTCAACCGCCGCATCACCGCCAACACCGAGATGGCGCTGTCGGGCCCGGTTGCCGGCCATGACCGCGTCAAGACCAATGCCGACCCGTCCGGCGTCAAGGTGTTCGGCACCATCAACAATTGCGCCGGCGGGGTCACGCCCTGGGGCACCTATGTGATGTCCGAGGAGAACATCCATGGCTATTTCTCCGGCGAGCTGCCGGAGGGCCACAAGGAGGCCGCCAACTACAAGCGCCTCGGCATTCCGGAAGGCGCCTATGAATGGGGCGCGCACTATGACCGCTTCAACCTGGCCAAGGAGCCGAACGAGCCCAACCGCTTCGGCTGGATCGTCGAGGTCGATGTCAACGACCCGGCCTCGGTGCCGCGCAAGCGCACCGCCATGGGCCGCTTCAAGCATGAGGGCGCCGAATCGATCGTCGCCAAGGATGGCCGCGTCGTCTTCTATCTCGGCGACGACGAGCGCTTCGACTATGTCTACAAGTTCGTCACCAAGGGCATGTTCAACGCCGGCGACCGCGCGGCCAACAAGGATCTGCTCGACGACGGCACGCTGCATGTCGCCAAATTCGCGGAGGACGGCTCGGTCGAATGGATGCCGATCGTGTTCGGCCAGGGGCCGCTGACGGCGGAAAACGGTTTTGCCGGCCAGGCCGACGTGCTGATCGAGACACGTCGCGCCGCCGACCTCCTTGGCGCCACCAAGATGGACCGGCCCGAAGACATCCAGCCCAATGCCAGCAACGGCAAGGTCTATGTCATGCTGACCAACAATTCCAAGCGCAAGGCCGATCAGGTCGACGCCGCCAACCCGCGTGCCGAAAACGCCTTCGGCCACATCATCGAAATCGTCGAGGACGAGGGCGATTTCGCCGCCACCAAGGGCAAGTGGGAAGTGCTGCTGAAATGCGGCGACCCATCGGTGGCCGCCGTCGGTGCCACCTTCTCCACCGCGACGACGGCCAATGGCTGGTTCGGCATGCCCGACAATTGCGCGGTCGATTCGGCCGGGCGCCTGTGGGTCGCCACCGACGGCCAGGGCCCGAAGGCCACCGGCCGCACGGACGGCCTGTGGGCGGTGGACACGGAAGGATCGGCGCGGGCGACCTCGAAGCTGTTCTTCCGCGTGCCGATCGGCGCCGAAATGTGCGGCCCGCTGTTTGCGCCGGACGACCAGACCGCCTTTGTCGCCGTCCAGCATCCGGGTGACGGCGGCGAGGATTGGGAAGCGTTCGGCCGGCCCTCCTATTATGAGGACCTGTCGACCCGCTGGCCCGATTTCAGGCCCGACATGCCGGTGCGGCCGGCGGTGGTCGCCATCACCAAACAGGGTGGCGGCAAGATCGCCGTCTGAGGTCGGGCGAGACAAAAATGAGAGGGGCTCCGGCGATCTGGGGCCTCTCTTTTGTGCGATATCATATTCAAGCCTCGGGAAAGATTGGCAATTTACACGTGGCGCCCTAGATCGTGATCAGGAGATCATCGCCATGCCCAAGTCGATCTACGACCGTGGCCTGCTCAAACCTGACGAAGTGGCCACCTTGCAACGTGTCTTCGACGAGGCCTGCTGCCGACGGCAAGCGCATCCCGAATCCGTCGAGGCGCGTGAATTGGCGCTCACCTTGCTGGCCCTCTACAATGCCGGCATGGTCGACGAGGAGATGCTGACCGAGGCTGTCGGTTTCCGGCGGCTGGAGCCGAAATCGGCGTGACGCCGACGGCAAATGTTGTCCTATGCGGTCGCTCAGCGTGAGGCGCCGGAGGGGCGGGATGAGCCGGCGATCCGCGCAGCTATCGCCTTGGCCAATATGCCGGCATTGGCAAAGCAGCCGCGGATGCTCGGCCGCATGCCGGTGAACCACAGGCCGGGCAGTTTCGGATCGGCCTGGCCGCCGTTGAAGAGCGGAACGCCCTTCTCGTCGAGCACGCCGAGATTGCCGACCATCCGCTCCAGCCCAGTGCGGTAGCCCGTCGCCGCAATGACGATGTCGGGAGCGATCAGGCTGCCATCGGCCAGGATGACGCCGTCGCGGGTGAACTCCCGTACACCGGGCACCACCACGATCCTGCCCGATTTGATGGCATCGACGGCGCCATCGTCGGCGGCGATCGCGGTATAGTCCGAGGTCAGGCGGCTGGCGCCGCCCGCGGGCGCGGGCGGCACGCCGAATTTGGTGAGATCGCCGAATACCAGGCGCTGCGTCACCGCCATCACCGCATCGGCGACGCGCAGCGGCAGGCGCGCCATGAGCGGCGAGAGGCGGTGCACGGCGATCTTGCCGACGCGCTTGGGCAAAAGGGCGGGGCCGTTGCGGGCCGACAGCCAGACAGCGGCGGTATCGACACCGGCCAGATGATTGAGTGCGTCGAAGCCCGAATTGCCGGCGCCCACAACCAGCACCTTCTTGCCCGCATAGGCCTGGGCATCGCCAAAATCCGCCGAGTGGATGATCCGGCCCGCGAACGCCTGCATGCCCGTCCACTGCGGCGTGAAGGGTTCCCGGTCGCGGCCGGTGGCGACAACGACATGGCGCGCCAGGCGCGAGCCGGCGCTGGTGCGCACGACCCAGTGATCGCCCCTGAACGTGATGGACTCGACGGAAACGCCAAACTCCACCGGCAAACGGTTCGCCTCATGGAAATCGTTCATATGGCGGATGACGACGTCCCGGTGCGGAAAGGCAGGGGTGCCCTTGGGATAGGCAAGGCCAGGCAGTGCCGAGAGATCGCGGTGGGTGTTGAGGTGCAGCTGCTCGTGGCGCCGGCGCCAGGGCTCGGCCAGCCGGATTTCCTTCTCCAGGATCGCCGTCGCCACGCCGGCCTTCATCAAGGCCCTCGCGACGGCCAGCCCGGCGGCGCCGGCGCCAACGACGATCGCCGGCTCGACCGTCACCGCCTGCTCCACCATCGATCTGCTTGTCGTATCAGCCATTCACTCTCGAACCCCATTCGCGCTCGCGGCGGCCCCTGAAGGCTCGCAGGCCGCTGTAACAGTTTGATCGCGCGCAGGACCCGAACGGCAACTCGATGCCGATTTTCGATGGTCCCGCGCCGAGGCGGCTTCGCGTCTGGAGCATTTCCGCCCGGCCGAAACAGCCGGTCGCGGCACCGCGTCAAAACCACGACATGGAGCGCATTACCCGCTTCCGTCCGAATACATCCAGCCCTATATGGCATATCCGCGGCATCGGCGATAATCAGGTCGCGGCAAAGTGATTGATTCGAGGTCCGGGGGCTGGCGGATCTCGTCACGGACGCAGGCATTCGAAACCGGCAACCCGATTTCGGCTACCTTGCGAAAAATCAAGACGCCGTGGCGCGTCTTGCGTGTCGTCGGACACGTCGCGCCATGGACGGCACGCGGAATCTCGACCATGCCCTCCTTGCGGATCTATTTCGACAACCTCCTCGAGGGGGCCTCGCCCAAGGTCGAGCGCCGGGCGCTGACGCATGTCGAACGGCTGGCGCTGGTGCGCCGTCATGGCGACTTCTCGCTCGCCTATTCCACCGCCGTGCAAAGCAAGCTTTCCTATTTTGGCGATGCCGACGGTTACATCGCCTTCGGCACCAAGATGAGGCATCATTTCGCGCTCGGCGATCCGGTGGCGGCGCCGGATCGGCGGCCCGATTACATCAGACGCTTCGTCGAGAGCGCCGGCGGCCCGTGGTTCGTGCAGATCGGCGAACAGACCGCCCAGGTCCTTGCCGGCCTTGGCTACAAGATCAACCGGCTGGGCATCGACACGCGCCTCGTTCTGCCCGACCATGATTTTTCCGGCAAGCGCAACGAAACGGTGCGTTATTCCGAGCGCTGGCTGTTGAAGAAGGGCTTTTCGTTCGAGGAGGACAAACGCACGATCCACCTCGACGAGATCTCCCGGCTGTCTCAAAACTGGCGCGGCGACCGTATCGTCAAGCGATGGGAGATGGGTTTCCTCAACCGACCGTTTTACGATCAGCTCGGCACCGATATGCGCCGTTTCGTGCTGCACGGCCCCGACGGCGACCTCGTCGCCCTGCTCGATTTCGATCCGATGTTCGCCGACGGCAAGGTGATCGGCTACACCACCGCCTTCAAGCGCAAGCACATCGATGCCTCGCCGCATGCCGAGATCGGCCTGACCAAATTTGCCGTCGACCGCTTTCGCGAGGAAGGCATTTCGGTGGTGACGCTCGGCCTGTCGCCGCTGCTCGATGTCGGCCCGAGCGGATTTGCCGAAAGCGAGTTCTGGCGCAACGCCTTCCAGCGCGCCTACGACTCGCCCTGGGTCAACCGCCGCAGGTTCAACCTGCAGGGACAGGCGGCATTCAAGCGCCGCTTCCACGGCGCCGAGGAACCGGTCTATATCGCCTTTCGCGAGGGGACCTACATCGAGATGCTGGGGTTGCTGCGGCTGGTCAAGGCCATTTGAGGCCTCTCTCACGACTTTAGGGCCGCGTCAGTTCCTCAGCCGGTAGCCGGTCCGGAAGATCCAGGCGACGATCGCGATGCAGACGGCCAGGAACACCAGCGTCATGCCGAGGCTGACGACGACCGAGACATCAGCCTTGCCGTAGAAACTCCAGCGGAAGCCGCTGATCAGGTAGACCACCGGGTTGAACAGCGTGATCGTCTTCCAGATGCCTGGCAGCATGTGGATCGAATAGAAGCTGCCGCCGAGGAAGGTCAGCGGGGTGATGATCAGCAGCGGCACCAGCTGCAGCTGCTCGAAGCTTTTCGCCCAGATGCCGATGATGAAGCCGAACAGGCTGAAGGTCACCGCCGTCAGGATCAGGAAGGCGAGCATCCAGAACGGATGTTCGATGTGCAGCGGCACGAACAGCGAGGCGGTGGCCAGGATGATCAGGCCGAGGATGATCGACTTGGTCGCGGCGCCGCCGACATAGGCGATGACGATCTCCAGGTAAGAGACCGGCGCCGACAAAAGCTCGTAGATCGAGCCGACGAATTTCGGGAAATAGATGGCGAAAGAGGCGTTGGAGATCGACTGCGTCAACAGCGACAGCATGATCAGTCCCGGCACGATGAAGGCGCCGTAGGCGATGCCGTCGATTTCGGTTATGCGCGAGCCGATGGCCGAGCCGAAGACGACGAAATAGAGCGACGTCGAGATGACTGGCGAGATGATGCTCTGCAGCACGGTGCGGAACGCACGCGCCATCTCGACCCGGTAGATCGCCCAGACCGCGCGAAAATTAGGGGCCGCACGCAGGTTCATGGCTCTTGCCTCAGGAGATTGACGAAGATCTCTTCGAGCGAGCTGTTCTTGGTATCGAGGTCGCGGAACTGGATGCCGGCCGCCTCGAGATCCCTGATCAGCGAGGCGACGCCCGGCCGGTCGCTCTGGTTGTCGTATGTGTAGGTGAGTTGCGTGCCATCCGGCGACAGTTCGAGCGCGTAGCGCGAGAGCCCGTCGGGCACGCTGCCGAGCGGCGCGCGCAGCTCCAGCCTCATCTCCTTGCGGCCGAGTTTGCGCATCAGTTCGGCCTTGCCCTCGACCAGGATGATCTCGCCGCGGTTGATGACGCCGACGCGGTCGGCCATGGCCTCGGCTTCCTCGATATAGTGCGTGGTAAGGATGATGGTGACGCCGTCCTCGCGCAGCCGCCGGACCATCGCCCACATGTCCTGGCGCAGTTCGACGTCGACGCCGGCGGTCGGCTCGTCGAGGAACAGGATGCGTGGCTCGTGCGACAGCGCCTTGGCGATCATCAGCCGCCGCTTCATGCCCCCCGACAGCGTGATCGCCTTGGCGTCCTTCTTGTCCCACAGCGACAGGTCGCGCAGCACCTTCTCGACGAAGGCCGGATTGGCCGGCTTGCCGAACAGGCCGCGGCTGTAATTGACGGTCGCCCAGACGCTCTCGAACGCGTCGATGGTGAGTTCCTGCGGCACCAGCCCGATCAGGCTGCGCGCGGCGCGATAGTCCTTGTTGATGTCATGGCCATCGACGGTCACGGTGCCCGACGAGCGGTTGACGATGCCGCAGACGATCGAGATCAGCGTCGTCTTGCCGGCGCCATTGGGGCCGAGCAGCGCGAAGATCTCGCCGCGCTGGATATCGAGGCTGACTTCCTTGAGCGCGGTGAAGCCGGTGGCGTAGGTCTTGGAGACCCCGGAAATGGACAATATGGAGGGCATGGTTGAAAACGGCTGCCTGAAAGAGGTGACTTGATATAGGCCTGTTGTCGCCCAGTGCAACCGCAAGTCAATGCCCTGCTGCCAGTTCTGGACATCGAAGCGCGGAGCTGGCTGGGATGCGCCGCGTCCATCCGGTAAAATTGTCCTGTGGCGTTCAGCCTCGCGGCAGGAGGCCGCTTTGACCTGACCCCGCTTCGGGCCTATCCTTCGCGAGTATTTACAGCCGGAGCCCGCCATGGACCCGCTCATACTGTCGCGCATGCAGTTCGGCGCGAATATTTCGTTTCATATCCTGTTTCCGACAATCACCATTGCCCTTGGCTGGGTGCTGCTGTTCTTCAAGCTGCGCTACAACGCGACCAATGATTCCGCCTGGATGCGCGCCTATTTCACCTGGGTGAAGGTGTTCGCGCTGTCGTTTGCCATGGGCGTGGTTTCGGGCGTCACCATGAGCTTCCAGTTCGGCACCAACTGGCCGGGCTACATGCAGCATGTCGGCAACATCGCCGGACCGCTGCTCGCCTACGAGATCCTCACCGCTTTCTTCCTCGAGGCGGCCTTTCTCGGCATCATGCTGTTCGGCTTCCGCCGCGTCTCCAACCGCATCCACACGCTGGCGACGGTGCTGGTCGCCGGCGGCACGACGCTATCGGCGTTCTGGATCATCGCGCTCAATTCCTGGATGCAGACGCCGGCCGGCTTCGAGATGCGCGACGGCGTCGCGCACGCAGTCGACTGGTGGGCCATCGTCTTCAACCCGTCCATGCCCTACCGGCTGGTGCATATGCTGCTCGCCTCGGGGCTTACGGTGTCGTTCCTGATCGCCGGCCTGTCGGCGCTGCGCTACCTCAACGGCGACCGTTCGGAATCGATGTGGAAGGCGCTGCGCACCGGTGTCTTCACCGCTGCGATCCTGATCCCGATCCAGATCCTGGCCGGCGACCAGCATGGACTCAACACGCTGGAACACCAGCCGCAGAAGATCGCCGCCATGGAGGCCAACTGGAACACCGGTCCCAACGTGCCGCTGGTTTTGTTCGCGCTGCCCGACGAGGCGGCCAGGGAAAACAAGTTCGAGGTCGCGATTCCGGACGGGGCCAGCCTTATCCTGCGGCACTCGACCGACGGTGTAGTGCCGGGGCTGAACGACTATCCCGGCAACCATCCGCCGATCTTTCCGCTCTTCTGGAGCTTCCGCATCATGGTCGGCACCGGGCTTTTGATGCTCGCCGTCTCCTGGTCGGCCGCCTTCTTCCTCAAGCGCCGGCACGCGCTGCCAAAGCCGCTCGCCATGCTGATGGTGCCGATGGCGTTGTCGGGCTGGCTGGCGACGCTGGCCGGCTGGTACACGACCGAGATCGGCCGCCAGCCCTGGCTGGTGACCGGCGTATTGAAGACCGCCGACGCCGTCGGGCCGGTGGCCGGCAGCCATGTGGCGCTGACGCTCGCCATCTATCTCCTGCTCTACGTGCTTTTGCTGATCGCCTATCTCGGCGTGCTGGTGCACCTGGCGCTGAAGGCGGCCAAGGACGGCGACATCTCGCCGCTGCCGGGTGTTCTCAACGCACCGCTGTCGCAGCCGGCCGCGGGGGAGTGAGCATGTTTTCATTGCAGGCCCGCGCCGCCCCTCACCTGCCTGCCGGCATCCTCTCCCCGTATAAGGACGGGGAGAGGAGCGCTGAGTCCTATGGTTTCGCCAATCGCCAACGTTGCATGGATGGCGCCGGCGTTGCGGCCAGCCCGCTTCTCCCCGTCCCTATACGGGGAGAAGTGCCCGGCAGGGCGATGAGGGGCTGCGCTAGCTTAGCAAACCGAAATCAGGGCCTGAGGAGAGCAAGATGACCTATGACTGGCCGACCCTGCTCCCCCTCATCTTCGCCGGACTGATGGGCCTTGCCATCCTGATCTACGTCATTCTCGACGGCTTCGACCTCGGCATCGGCATCCTCTTCGCCGCCGCCGAGGACACCGAACAGGACACCATGATCGCGGCGATCGGCCCGTTCTGGGACGCCAACGAAACCTGGCTGGTGCTGGCCGTCGGCCTGCTGCTGGTCGCCTTTCCGCTGGCGCATGGCGTCATCCTGACGGCTCTCTACATTCCGGTCTTCGTCCTGCTGGTCGGCCTGATCCTGCGCGGCGTCGCCTTCGATTTCCGCGCCAAGGTGCCGGCGGGGAAGAAACATCGCTGGAACCGTATTTTCTTCCTTGGCTCGCTCATCGCCTCGCTGGCGCAAGGCTATATGCTGGGCGTCTACGTGCTCGGCCTCAATGTCGGGCCAGGCGGCATGGCTTTTGGCGTGCTGGTGGCGTTCTGCCTGGCGGCGGCCTACGCGGCGATGGGCTCCGCCTGGGTGATCTACAAGACCGAAGGCGCGCTGCAGAAGAAGGCGGTGCTCTGGCTGCGCACCGCGCTGGTGCTGACCGCGCTCGGAATGGCCGCCGTGTCGCTGGCGACGCCGTTCGCCAGCCCGCGCATCTTCGCCAAATGGTTCGTCTGGCCCGAGATGCTCTATCTGTCGCCGCTGCCGATCCTGTCGGCGCTGCTGTTTGCCTGGCTGTGGCGGCAGAGCTTCCATCTGCCGAGGCCTGACGATCGCCATTCGCTGACGCCGTTCCTGACGCTGGCCGCCATCTTCGCGCTCGGCTTTGCCGGCCTGGCCTGGTCGTTCTATCCCTATGTGGTGCCCGATCGCCTGACCATCTGGCAGGCGGCGTCGGCGCCCGAAAGCCTGGCGATCATCCTGGCCGGCACCGTGGTGGTGCTGCCGGTCATCATCTTCTATTCGTTCTATGCCTACCGCGTGTTCGGCGGCAAGGCGACGGATCTGACGTATGATTGAGGGATCCCGGCAGGTGCCCCCGCTGTCCCGCCGGCATTTCGAGGCGAGCGCCTCGCAATCTCAGTTGCTCGCCGACAGCACCAGCACCGGCTTTTCGCTGTAAAGCGCCGGGAACAGCGTCTTCAAATTCGCCACCTTGGGCAGGTCGTTGTAGACGATGTAGGGATAGGTCGGGTTCAGCGTCAAAAAGTCCTGGTGGTAGGTCTCGGCCGGATAGAAGGTCTTGCCGGTCTCCAGCGTGGTGACGATCGGCTCGCCGAACACTTTGGCCTTGTCGAGCTGGGCGATGTAGCTCTGCGCGATTTTCTTCTGGGCGTCGTTTTCGGCGAAGATCGTCGAGCGGTACTGGGTGCCCGAGTCCGGACCCTGGTAGTTGAGCTGGGTCGGGTTGTGGGCGACCGAGAAATAGACCTGCAGCAGCTGGCCGTAGGTGACCTTGGACGGATCATAGGTGATCTCGACGGACTCTGCGTGGCCGGTGCGGCCGGTGCCGACCGTCTCGTAGACGGCGTCGTCCTTGGCGCCGCCGGTATAGCCCGAGACCGCCTTGCTGACGCCCTTGACGTGCTGGAACACGCCCTGCACGCCCCAGAAGCAGCCGCCGGCGAAGATCGCCTTCTCTGTGCCGGTGGCCGCCTTTTCGTCGATCGCCGGCGGCGGGATCTTCACCGCATCCTCGGCGGAGATGGCCGGCGTCAGCCAGAAAGCAGCGCCCGCGACGGCAAGGGCGAGTGCGGCGAGCGCCCCCCGGACAAAGCCTGTCGAACGTTTGTTGATAGTGGGCATGGTTGCACTCCTCATGGCTTCCATTGGGATCAGTCTATTGGATCAGCTACGGTGGCGCGATGCGTGAGTTGCGGCGGAGGCTCACATTCGCGTGCGCCCCCGGACTTTCTGTTTCGACCCCGTTCCCGAAGCAAACCGCTTCAAGCCTTTCCCGGGGGCTGCTCCAGCAACTGTCCCCGGCTGGACAGGGAGCCCGCCAGGGACAGAAGGCCACGCACCAATCTCAATTGCCGGTGGCATCCGTTGCCGGCTTCATCGCGTCGGTCGCCGGTTTCATCGCATCCGTGGCAGGCTTCATGGCGTTGGTCGCCATCGGGTCGGCCGGCTTCATCGCGTCGGTTGCCGGCTTCATGGCGTTGGCGGCGGGCTTCATCGCATTGGTGGCATCGTCGGCGCGGGCGATGCCGCCGGCAAACAGCGCCGTGGAGCACAAAGCGAGGGCGAGCGCCGGCAGCGTCAGGCGGGAGAAAGTGGTCATGGTCGGTTCCTTGGGTTTACGGGTTGATGGCACGCCCTTTGGGCGGCCGGGCTCTTGCACCGCTGCTCATGCGGCGGCGCAAATCTCTGTTTGGCAAATCTCTGCTCGAACGCGATCTAGTTGGCGGCGGCGGCCAGGATCGGTCCGCCGCCGGGCGACTGCACCAGCACGGCGGTGCTGAGGCCGCCCGAGGCCGCCGGCAGATCGAGCGTCTTGGCGTCGCCCCTCCAGCTGCCGAGTTTTATCAGCGCATGCACGACATTGGCATGCGGCAAGGTGCGGCCGGTGTTCTCGCCGCGCGCCACGGGCACCTCGACGACACCCTTGGTGTAGCGCACCAGCCAGACATCGGCATGGCCGCCCGGAGCGGCGCCGGCGCCGATCGCGACCTTGCCGCCCTCAAGCGCCAGCGACGGGCCGCCGGTCTTGGCCGTGGCCGCGATCAGATGTTCGATCTCGCCGGGTGCGGCGCCGACGACGTCGGCATGGCCGTTGACCACCACTTGCGGCGTGAATGGCCCGTCATGGCCGAGCGGCGGCTCATAGGACACCTGGCGCTGCGTGAATTCCTGCTTGCCGAACGTGTCCTTCCAGCCGAGGTAATCCCAGTAGGTGACGTTGAACGACAGCGCCAGCACGCCGGGCCGGTCCTTGACCTTGATGAGGTTGGCGTTGGCCGGCGGGCAGGACGAGCAGCCCTGGCTGGTGAACAGCTCGACCACGGTGAGCGGCTGGGCGACGGCGCCGGCAAGCGATCCGGCGAGCGCCAGCGCGGCGAGGCCGGACAGTACGAAAAACCTGCTTGGTAGGACTGGCGACATCGGCTTGCTCCGTGGGGACGACGCCACGATGCGCCGCTCATATCCCCACTTCGCCGCCACGGACGGCTTCGTTACAACGCTCACCGGTTTGTGATTGAAGAGCGCTCTGCCCTGCGGGCGTCAGAGATTGGCGAACACGGTCGCCAGCTCCAATCTCACCCACGAGGGGAGATCGGCAGCGTCACTGTGTCAGCGCCGTCTCCGAGGGCCGCTTGTTGTAGTCGCATTTGCCGGTCACGTTGTAGAAGAAGTCGGCGTTGCTGACTGGCGCCGGGACCGAGTTGCCGCCATCTTCCCAAGCTTGGTAGGCTGTCGCGCCGCAAGGCACGACGCTGAAGATGTCGACAGGCTGACCGGTGGCCGTCTCGGTCAGGGTGGTCGCGCTCAAACCGCTATAGAGCCGGTTGGACGTCGTTGGATCGTTTGAGATCAGCTTTTTCGGGTTGCCCGACGGTACGTCCATCTGCAAATAGAGGCCGCCCATCGCGCTGACGTCGATCGCCGCGCCGGCGCTGTTGGCCGGATACATCGTATCGACGCAGTAGTATTTCGTGCCGCTCGCATCGGTCTTGAGGGTCACGCCGCTTGGCGGATTGTTGCCGACGGTGCAGACCTGCTTCTGGACCAGTGTGGTGACGGTCTTGCCGGCTGAATCGGTGGTGAGGACGTTGACATTGGTCGTGCCGTAACCCTTGGGATCCTTGGTGTTCCCATAGGTATAGTCGATCGTCATCAGCGGCTTGGCCACCGTCGCACCGAATTGCGTGCCGTAAAGCGTCATTGTCTTGTTCCAGTAACCCGAAACCCCGGAGACCTTGAAGGTAGCCGCAACCAGCGCGGGCGGCTTGCTGACCGCAGAGGCGACGGCGATCGGTACGGTGTTGATCCTGGCGATGCTCATGAAAACGGTCGGCATGGCGAAGCTCGCCGTGGCCTGCGCCGTGGTGGCGGTGGTGGTGTTGCCGGCCACGAAGTTGGTCAGCGTCGCGGTGCCTTGTCCACCGTTCGCGGCGAAGGAATCCTGCAGCAGCGTCTGGCGCTGCGCCAGCGTCGACGTGATGTCCATGGTCGTGATCGTCAGGATCGCGGCATCCAGCGCCTGTTGCTGGTTGGATTTGGTCTGGACCGCGCTTGTATAGTCGACCGAAAAGCCGATGACCGCGATCAGGGGCATCAGGCTCATCAGGAAGAGCGGCATCATCGACCCGCTGCGGGAGCGGGCAAAGCCGCGCAAAATCCTGAACATTTCAAACCCCCGACAGACATTAGCGAGCGTGCAATTACCACGAGCCGGCGAACCAAGCTCTAATGTGACCCATCAAAGTTTATGCATTCTTTGCCCGTAGGCCGGTTTTTTCGATTTTTTCGCTGATCTCACCGCTTTGTGAGCGGCAAGGCAGCCCTTGGGCGCCAAGCCTTGCCGCCGCTTGCCGCCCCTGCTAAAGCGCGCGGCATGAGCACGCCCCTCGACCACATCCGGAATTTTTCCATCGTCGCCCATATCGACCATGGCAAATCCACGCTTGCCGACCGCCTGATCCAGTCCACCGGCGGGCTGGAGCTGCGCGACATGAAGGAGCAGGTGCTGGACTCGATGGATATCGAGCGCGAGCGCGGCATCACCATCAAGGCGCAGACGGTGCGGCTGAAATACCGCGCCAACAATGGCGAGGACTATATCCTCAACCTCATCGACACGCCCGGCCATGTCGACTTCGCCTATGAAGTGTCGCGCTCGCTCGCCGCCTGCGAGGGTTCGCTGCTGGTGGTCGACGCTTCGCAAGGCGTCGAGGCGCAGACGCTGGCCAATGTCTACCAGGCCATCGACAACAACCACGAGATCGTCGTGGTGCTGAACAAGGTCGACCTGCCGGCCGCCGAGCCCGAGCGCATCCGCGAGCAGGTCGAGGAGGTGATCGGCATCGACGCCTCCAACGCCGTGCTGATCTCGGCCAAGACGGGCCTTGGCATTCCCGACGTGCTGGAAGCCATCGTCCACCAATTGCCGCCGCCGCGCGAGGGCGATGCCACGGCGCCGCTCAAAGCCATGCTGGTCGACAGCTGGTACGACGCCTATCTCGGCGTCATCGTGCTGGTGCGCGTCATCGATGGCGTGCTGAAGAAGGGCCAGACCATCCGCATGATGGGCACCGGCGCCAAGTACCTGGTCGAGCGCACCGGCGTGTTCACGCCCGCCCGCATCAATGTCGACGAGCTCGGCCCCGGCGAGTTCGGGTTCTTCACTGGCTCGATCAAGGAAGTGGCCGACACGCGCGTCGGCGACACCATCACCGAGGACAAGCGCCAGACCGCGCACGCGCTGCCCGGCTTCAAGCCGGCGCAGCCGGTGGTGTTCTGCGGCCTGTTCCCGGTCGACGCCGCCGATTTCGAGGATTTGCGCGCCGCCGTCGGCAAGCTGCGCCTCAACGACGCCTCCTTCTCTTATGAAATGGAAACCTCCGCCGCGCTCGGTTTCGGCTACCGCTGCGGCTTCCTTGGCCTGCTGCATCTCGAAATCATCCAGGAGCGGCTGGAGCGCGAGTTCAACCTCGACCTGATCGCCACCGCGCCCAGCGTCGTCTACCGGCTGCTCCTCAATGACGGCTCGATGAAGGAACTGCACAACCCGGCCGACATGCCCGACGTGGTGAAGATCTCTGCCATCGAGGAGCCGTGGATCCGCGCCACCATATTGACCCCCGACGACTATCTCGGCGGAATTCTAAAGCTCTGCCAGGACCGGCGCGGCATCCAGGCCGACCTCTCCTATGTCGGCAAACGCGCCATGCTGACCTACGACCTGCCGCTCAACGAAGTCGTCTTCGACTTCTACGACCGGCTGAAGTCGATCTCGAAAGGCTACGCCTCGTTCGACTATCACCTGACCGACTACCGCGAGGGCGACCTGGTGAAGATGTCGATCCTGGTCAATGAGGAGCCGGTCGACGCGCTGTCGATGCTGGTGCACCGCACGGCGGCGGAAAAGCGCGGCCGCCAGATGGTCGAGAAGCTCAAGGAGCTGATCCCGCACCACCTCTTCAAGATCCCGATCCAGGCCGCGATCGGCGGCAAGGTCATCGCCCGCGAAACCATCTCGGCGCTGCGCAAGGACGTCACCGCCAAGTGCTACGGCGGCGACGTCTCCCGCAAGCGCAAGCTGCTCGACAAGCAGAAAGAAGGCAAGAAGCGGATGCGCCAATTTGGGAAGGTGGATATCCCGCAGGAGGCGTTTATCCAGGCGCTGAAGATGGGGGATTGAGGACGCTCAACCCATTACGATCTTGGTGACTCGGTCGCACTCCGCCATGAGACGCGTCCGTTGGTAGGGCTGGGCAGCTAAATAACGTTTGATTTGCAGAAGCTCGTCGCTAACTGAATTTCGTTCGTGTTTCGCCCCAGCCTTCTTGGCCCAACTCTCGGCGGCTTTAAGCCCGATGCGCAAAAAGTACGACGGCGCAAACTGGTACTTCAGGCACTTTACCACGAGCCGGAACACATCGAGATCCTTCCGATCGGAGGACTCTTGCATCTGTAACGCGTTGACTGCTCCAGTAGCTGCCTCATGCATAAGACATCGCAAGTTATGGAAATAGCCCATCGCCTGCCTGTCCGTTATATAGCCGTCAGCCAACTGCAAGGCCTGGGTGTAGTACTTAATCGCGTCGTCCACCCCGCTCCCTTTCGAGGCCCTCTCAGTCTCCAAGGTCCGATCAGCAATCTTAACAGCGGCAAAGACATGACAGCAATTAAATATCGGAAAGAACTGCGCGGTATCCTTCTTCCGAACGTGTAGGTTAAATAATCCGCGCCAGTCTTTGTTTATGATCTTAAGCATATACCAGTACTTTAGCAGATCGAAGGCATTGCAACCATATTTGTCAGCTGACTCAAAATCTCTCTCTATTTCACTTGGTTTGCGCCCTCGAACCGACATGCGGGTTCGCCCCCTTAGGCAATAGAGATCGCCCGTTTTATTATACTTCGATATTTCCTTAGAAAGGTATGATTCAGCCACCTCATAATTTTGAGCTTTCCAGTGGCGGACTGTTTGAGAAACTATTAGAGCTATCCGCCTAGCCGGGTCTTCATTATTCTTCCGCGCAGATATGCACGCCCTCTCAATATGCTTCCTTCGCGCCTCCGGAAGTTTGTTCTGGGTGATGTCGTGCATAAGACGAATAGGTTCCGGCACCTCCAAAATAGTTCCCGCCACCGGATCGCCCTTGGTAGCGTACAGATGATAGTTCTTCAGGGTGGCGAGATCCTGCTCAAGCTCCACCGATGTTATTTCACAAATCTCTTTGACTTCATCAGTTCGCGCACGGGAAAGTAACTGCATAGCGAATAGTATTTCTTTCTGTGTAGCAGAAAGCTGGTCAATTTCCTTCTCAAATGCAAACGATCGTATTTGCTCACCATTCTTACCACGCCAATCACTCACCGCCCGACCAAGTTCATGCCCCAATGAGACTAGGCGAATAATCGAAGTTATAAAAATTGGTGATCCTGCAGATGCCGCCAGAAGTTTATCCCGATTAAGCCGTATCTGCTTCGCATGACCTGCGTCCTCAATTAGATAAGCCAGGTTCACTTCAAGATATTCTACGAAGTCCTCCCCCTCAAATCCTGACATCCCGATCCGCTGTTCTCTACCCGTTAACAGCTCTAGCCTCGATGTGAAAAGGACGCGGCTATTGTCGTTCTGCACGTTCGCCGAAATTATTATCTGAGAAATAACGGAATAGAGGTCGTTCTGCTCCTCCTTGGGAAGAGAATCGACGTCATCTATGATCAAAAGAATCGATATCGTGGAAAAAGCTTCTATACATTTTGAGATCTTCTCCTCCCGATCAGACGCTATGCGAACTTCGTCTTCCGTAAAGCCCACCTGAATCAAGAAATTATCAAGGAGGTCGTCGATGTTCTCGAAGTCACAGCGGGTGGTCGGAACGAGCTTGCCTAGCAGTGGGGCAAAGGTAATTTTCTTTCCAGACAGCCATACTATCTTTTCGAGCCCAGCTCCTGGCCGGTCCAGGAGTTGGGTCGCAAACTCGTAGGCCACAGTGGTCTTTCCAAGGCCACCTGCAGCAGTCAGTACCTTCATTGGGCGCCTAGCCTCGGTGATCCAATTCCACAAGGCTTCGAGATAACCCTTTCTGCCAACAAATTGGATGAGACTTGGATCTTTGGGCGGGAGGTTATTTTCCGTCTTTGCCCCGACTTGTAAGGCATTTGAGTTGTCTCTGTCAGAATATAGAAAGTTTAGTAATTCGATATCCTCGTTGGCTGGCTTGCACTCATGCTCATATCGGCAGTATAGCCCACCTTTTGCGAATACAAATTTGGGCTTGTCTGGCGCGCCGTAGTTGAAGCCGTTCTTGATGAACGGTCGCGGCTTCTCATTTATAGGCCGCTTTGGGACGAACGTCAGAATGATGTCGCGTTTGACGCTGTCGACAGCGCCGGCGGTTACAAAAATGCGAACGCCTATATTCTTGCCTATGAAACTTGACAGCCGTTGGTTCAGCTGATCGTTGTTCGATAGAAAGTTATATACCGAAGAATCTGTATGGTTTGTATCAAATAAAGAAATTATGTATCCGCCCATGGAGTTATAAAAGGCAGCGAAGTCTTTTATAAGGGAGTCCATGCGCGCGTCTGCATGCGATCCGCTGTCCTGACCGACAAAAGTCTTGTAGTCGTAGAGAAACGACTCGAAGTCGTGAGGCCGACCGTGAGGTATTAATACGTCGATTATAGATTGATCGAGGACACCCGCGCGATGCAACTCCGCGATCCGTCGATCAACGGATAGATGAAGCATATTTCCCCCCAGTACTCAGTCGCCAGGCGTCACTAGATTACTTCTACGGCTAAGGTGTCAAGCCCTCGACATCCGGGTCTAGGTAGACGGATCGGATAGCGAGATGCAGCCCAGTATCTTCACCATACGCCCGCCTTCGCGTATCCTCTTCCCCAGCTCGGGGACACACCACATGCGCACCACCTCTGACATCATCGCCTCTCTCGGCCTCGCCATCGGCGGCATCTTCGGCCTCGCTGGCACCTTCGTGGCGAGCGCTTCACTGCGCGAAACCCTCTGGGCGATAGACGGTGTGGCGCTGGTGGTGGCGACCGCTCTGCTCACCATGAAATACCAGCGGCTGGGCAATGATTACGTTGCCGCGGGCTTCCTGACCTTCCTCGCCGGCGAAAGCCTGCTTCTGGCCGGCAATGCGGCGGGGCTCGAGGCCAGCGTGCCTTCCTATGTCGGCGGCGTCTCGCTCTGGGCGGCCGCCCTCATCATGGTCAGTGTGCCCTCCACTTTCGCGCTGTGGATGCGGTTCACCGCATTCGTCGCCGCCGCGCTATTCTTCGCCTCTGTGGGCATGGTGCTGTGGGGCACGCCCTTGCTGCCAACCTCCTCGCCGCTGCCGGCGGCAGGCTATCCGTTCCTGGTGCTGACTTTTGTTGGGTGGATCTGGACTTTGCTAAGGGGTTCTCGGCACGTTTAGCGGCTCGGTTCCAGGCGCGGGCGCCGCCCCTCACCTGCCTGCCGGCATCCTCTCCCCGTATAGGGACGGGGAGAGGGGCGCTGTCATTGACACTTTCGCCAATCGCCATCGTTGCAAGAAAAGCACCGGCGTTGCGGCCTGCCCCTCTCGCCCCGTTTACGGGGAGTTGACAAGTGGTCCGCGCAGCGGACGAAAAGCCAATTGCTTGGCTTTTCGAACGACGAACGTCCGGCAGGACAGTGAGGGGCGGCGCCGACCTCGGCAATAGTAACGGTCCCCCCGAACCACGGCCGCCGTATTGACGTCAGCTCCACACATGCGTCATTGGAGGCGGGCAATTGGGGGACTATCCGTGAAAAAGATCTATGCAAAGCCGATGCTGAGCAAGCGCGAGAGGCTTTCGGCCGTGACGGCTGTCGCGTGTCCAGTGTCGGTCTGCCCGCGCTAGAACGTTCCCGGGAAAGGGCAGGCCTGCTGCCGCCCATCGCTCTCCCGCGACAAATCCCACGGCAGGGTTGGTACGAATTCATACCAAGCAGCCACCTCGGTTGATCGCGCGGCGCGGGGCCGGTACACAAATCGGGCGGCGGACCTTTGTAAGGTCGCTAGTGGCCGGCGCGGGGCTCAGGCAATTGTCTCACCGGCATGCGCGCCGGCCATCTTCCCTGAATGATTTGAGTGTGGGCCAAAGGCGCTCCGCCCCGCCCGGCGCGGACCTTCGCAGGTATCTCCCTCCGCCCGCGACGGGAAAGTCAGCGTCGGCGCTGCCCCTCACCTGCCTGCCGGCAGGACAGTGAGGGCGGTGCTGACCTGCGATAGGCGCACGCTGGACTAGCCGCTATCCCCAACCCCGACCCGATTTTGACTTTGCGGACGCCGTCCCCCACTCCGTCGCTGCTTCGCAGCGCCACCTCTCCCCCCTCCGGAGGGAGAGGAACCAAGACCGGCCAAACCTCAACTTTCAATCCAGACCTTCTCGAAGTGCTGCTCCAGCGCCTGGTGCTGTTCGCAGCCTTCGATGCCCTTGCGGTAGGTTCGGTAGACCGAACGCCAGTAGGGCTGGATGATGATGCCTGAATCGCGCAAATTCTGCTCGATCTTGGCCATGACCTCCTTGCGGGCCTTGGGGTCGGGCATGGCGAGCGCCTTGTCGAGCAGCGCGTCGAACTCCTTCGAGGCATAGGCGCTCTCGTTCCAGGCGGCGCCCGATTTATACGCCAGCGCCAGCACCTGGACGCCGAGCGGGCGGCCGAGCCATTCGGTGCAGGAATAGGGGAACTTGCTCCAGTCGTTCCAGAAGGTGGCGGCGGGCAGCACGGTGCGCTTGATCTTGAGGCCCGCCTCGCGCATCTGCGCGGCGATGGCGTCGCCGGTGCTCTTCTGCCATTCGATGTCGACCGAGATGAGGTCGTATTCGTGGTCCGCCTTGCCGCTCTCGGCGAGCAGCTTCTTGGCCGCCTCCACATCGCGCTTGGCGGGGCCGATATCGGCATATTCGGGATGCATGGGGCCGACATGGTGGTTGTCGGCGGGCTTGCCGCGGCCATCGAGGCCGAGCTTCAGCACGGCGGAATTGTCCACCGCGAGCTGGGCGGCGCGTCGTACCTTGACGTCGTCATAGGGCGCGTTGGCGACATTGAAGCGGGCGACGATGGTCGAGCCGGTGGCGATCTCGGAATTCTTCAGCCCCATCTTGTCGGTCTGCGAGACGGCGTCGGAGGCGGTTTCGTGATCGGTGTCGATCTCGCCGGATTCGAACGCCGACAGCATGGCGTTAGGGTCGGAGCCGTAGTCGATCCACTGGATGCCATCCAGGTAAAACTCGCCCTTCCACCAGGGCTTGTCCCTGCGCTTGACCTCCGCGGCCGTCTCGGCGTCCCATTTCACCAGCTCGCACGGTCCGGTGGTGATGGCGAGCGCCTTCATCGGGTCGCCGTCGCCGTCATAGGAGCGGTGCATGATCAACGCCGGATAGTCGGCCATGCCGGCGATCAGCGAAATGTCTGATTTCGGCAGGTTGAGCTTGATGGTGTAGTCGTCGACCTTCTCGATGCCGCCATCGACCACCTTCTTGGTGTCGGCATTGACCAGCGCGCCCATGCGCGCGGCGACCGAATTGCCGGCAACGCCGGCCTCGCACCAGCGGGTGAGGTTGTGGACGACGTCGTCGGCGTTGAAGGCGTCGCCGTTCGACCAGGTGATGCCCTTGCGCACATGCAGCGTCAGCGTCTTGGCGTCGTCGCTCATCTCCCATTTTTCGAGCAGCCAGGGCTCGAAGGTGAAGTCGGTGTTCCAGCGCACCAGATATTCGTTGCAGTGACGCGCGACATTGGACATTTCGACGCCGTCGAAGGTGCGCGGATCCTTGAATCCCTTGACGTTCATGGCGACGCGCAGCACGCCGCCCTTCTTCGGCTCGGCGGCTCGGGCGGGCGTCGGGGCGATGCCGCCCAGCGCAAAGGCGCCGGCGGCGCTGACGCCGAGGCCGGCCATCAGCGCCAGATATTCGCGGCGGCTGATGCCGCCCGTCCTGAAATCGTCGGCGACAGGTTTGGCGCGCGGGTGAAGTTTGCGGTCGGTCAGCATGAATTTCATCGTCGTTCCCTCTTTTGTTGGTGCATGCCCAAAATTGCCCAGCGGTTTTGGGACGACGGCCTGCACGGAAACAGGCTCGCCCCGGCGGACAAGCCGACGCGGCGCGGCTGCGACCGCCGGGGCGCCATTGCCTGAGAGGGAATGATAGGGCTGGGTGACGTGGCGGAATGTTCTGGAATCCGCAGGACTTGTGCGATGCTCCGCAGGGGGTGGACGGACCTGGGCGCTTGGGATGGCTGCCCCGTCGCATTGCTTCACCACCTCTTGTCTGCCAGACATCTTCCCGCAGGGGATCGGTCGGATTGCGAGCAAGAGCGAAGCGTTTGCCTGCGGCTTCGCGTTTCACCAGCGGCTTCCCCCACTCCGTCTCGGCTTCGCCGAGCCACCTCTCCCCCCTCCGGAGGGAGAGGAAGGAACGCGCTTGGCGAGGTCGCGCCTTTCCTCTACCCCGTCGATCGGGGGAGAGGTGTCGAGCGAAGCTCGACGGAGTGGGGGTCGACCCATGGCGCGATCGGTCAATCCACCAGAACAAAAAACCCGGCGCGAGGCCGGGTTTTTCAAGCGATCCCTGTCAGCCGAGGATCAGCTCACCTGGGTCTTGGAGGACGCGGCCTGGTCTTCGGCCAGCTTCTGCTGGAACATCTGCGCGAAGTCGATCGGGTCCAGCATCAGCGGCGGGAAGCCGCCATTGCGCGTCGCCTCGGCGATGATCTGGCGGGCGAAGGGGAACAGCAGGCGCGGGCATTCGATGAACAGGATCGGCAGCATGTGCTCCTGCGGAAAGCCCGAAATGGCGAAGACGCCGCCATAGACCAGCTCGACGTTGAACAGCACTTCCTGGTCGAAGGAGGCCTTGGCGTTCAGCGTCAGATTGACGTCGAACTGCTTGTCGGAGAGCGGGTTGGCGTTGACGTTGACGTTGATGGCGATGCCGGGCGCCTTGTCGCGGCCGCGCAGCGAGTTGGGCGCGCCGGGGCTTTCGAAGGACAGGTCCTTCACATACTGGGCCAGCACGTTGAGCGACGGCTGTGCCGCGTTGCCGTTGCCATTGGCGCCGACCGGCGCGTCATCATTGCTGGCCATGAGCCACTATCCTTTTCCCCTGGGCAGTCTCGCTCACCGAATTGAATCGGGGCTGACCGAATTGAAATCGGGCGTTCGCTACCATGGCCGGCATGACAAGACAAGGTTTGCCGCCGTGTGACCGGAGCGGACCCAGACTGCATCGAGATTCAGGTCAGGCCGAGGCGAAAAGGGTGGTTTCCGAGAACCGGAGCGGAGCGTACTTGAAGTACGTGAGCACCGGAAGCGCAGGAAGCCGCCCTTTGCAGACCGGCATCACCTGAATATCGATGCAGTCTCAATCGTCCTTCAGCCGCCGCCACGGCGAATTGTGGTCCGGGCCGCGCTTGAGGTCGTCCTCGCGCGAATAGTCGCCGTCGCCGAGGTCGATGACCTTGTCGCGCTGCCGGCGGAAGCCGCCGGTGGAGAAATTGCTGGCCACCACGATGCGGCCCTTCAGCCTGCTCCAGGCAAGGTCGCGCACCGGCGGCAGGAACAGCAGAAGGCCGACAATGTCCGTGATGAAACCGGGAATGATCAGCAGGATCGCCGCGACCACGATCATGGCGCCATGGGCGAGCTGGCCGCTGGGGTCGCGGCCGGCGGCCATCTCGGTGCGGATGCGGGTCATGACGCCGAAACCCTGGTGGCGCAGCAAAAGCACGCCGGCGAAGCTCGAGGCCAGCACCAGGCCGACTGTCGCCAGCGCGCCGACCTCACGGCCGACGACGACGAAACCGGCGATTTCCAGCAGCGGAAGCGCGAGGAGGAAGAGGGGAAGCAGCGAAATGCGCAAGTCTTTACCGATCATTCGATTGTTTTGTCCCGCTGGCGGCCAATCGCCGCTGGCACGGAGGCTGTTAGATAGGTATGCCTGCCTTTGATTTGAATGATTGCGCCTTGCGTTCTATATGCTTTGAATGGTGAACGCTATGCGACCGCGGCCTGCTGGGCTGGACGGTCCGGCCTAGAGGCAGGGATTGATTGGCGGAAAATATGGGCTTCTTCGACTTCGGCACGATTTTCTTCCTGATCGCGGCGGTGGTGATCTTCTTCCAGCTGCGCAACGTGCTGGGCCGCCGGACCGGTAGCGAGCGGCCGCCCTTTGACCCCTACACGGCGGCGCGCACCGACAAGGACGCCACGCAGAAGCCCGAGAACGTCGTTTCGCTGCCGCGCAAGCGGGCGCCCGGCGAGCCGGCGCCGGCCGACGCCTATACGGCCATCGACGCCTTCGCCAAGCCCGACACCGATCTCAACAAGGGCCTGCGCGCGATCAAGGACAACGACCCCTCCTTCGATCCCAAGGGGTTCGTCGACGGCGCCAAGATGGCTTACGAAATGATCGTCATGGCCTATGCCGACGGCGACCGCAAAACGCTGAAGAACCTTCTGTCGCGCGAGGTCTATGACGGCTTCGTCGCCGCGATCGGCGAGCGCGAGGCCAAGTCGGAAAAGATCCAGTCCTCCTTCGTCGGCATCGACAAGGCCGACATCGTCTCGGCCGAGATGAAGGGCGGCGAGGCGCATGTGACGCTGCGCATCATCAGCGAGCTGATCTCGGCGACGCGCGACCAGGCCGGTACGGTCATCGACGGCGATCCCGAGACGGTGGCCGAGGTCAAGGATGTCTGGACCTTCGCCCGCGACACACGCTCGCGCGATCCGAACTGGAAGCTCGTCGCCACCGAAGAAGAAGACTGAGTCCGGCAAAGGCAGGCTCCGGTGTCGCTGTCGCCTCTCCTTGTTGAAAGGTCCTTCGGCGACCTGCCCGGCTGGGGCGACGACGACCATCTGCCGGCTTTCGCCGCCTTTGCCCGGTCCGCCTTCCATGTGCCGGTAAAACCCTATCGCAGCGGCGCGCTGGGCGTCGATTTCAGCGGCTTCGCCGAGGCCTATGCGCAAGCACGTAAAGCCCCCGCCGCCAGTTCGTCCGAAGCGCGCGCCTTCTTCGAGCGCCATTTTGTCCCCATGCTGGTGCGGCCCGAAACTGGCGCCGGCCTCGTCACCGGTTTCTACGAACCGCAAGTCGAGGCATCGCCAGTACGGACGGAGCGTTTCCGCGTGCCGCTCTTGTCGCGGCCGGCCGATCTCGTCGATGTCGACGACGCCAACCGGCCCGCCGGGATGGATCCTTACCTCGCCTTCGCGCGCCGGACCGTCGATGGGCTGGCCGAATATCCCGACCGTGGCGCGATCGAGCGCGGCGCGCTCGCCGGCCAGGGGCTGGAGATCGCCTGGCTGGCCGACAAGGTCGATGCCTTCTTCATCCATGTCCAAGGCGCGGCCCGGCTTGTCATGACCGACGGGCGGCTTTGCCGCGTCACCTACGCCGCCAAGTCAGGCCAGCGCTTTACGGGTCCCGGCAAAATCCTGAGCGGGCTCGGCGAAATCCCGCTGGCCGACGTGACCATGCAGTCGATCCGCGCCTGGTTCAAGGCGCATCCTGGGCGGGTCGACGAGATCCTGTGGCAAAACCGCTCCTACATCTTCTTCCGCGAGGCTGCAGTGGATGATGCCGCGCTCGGTCCGATCGCGGCCGCCAAGGTGCCGCTGACGCCGGGCCGCTCGATGGCCGTCGACCGGCTGCTGCACACATTCGGCACGCCTTTTTACATCGACGCGCCGACGCTCACCGCCTTCGACAAAAACCCGTTCCGGCGGCTGATGATCGCGCAGGACACCGGCTCGGCCATAACAGGGCCGGCGCGGGGCGACCTGTTCGCCGGCTCGGGCGATGCCGCCGGCGAGATCGCCGGCGTGGTGCGCGACGCCGCCGATTTCTATGCGCTGGTGCCGCGCGCGCTGGCCGGGGGCGCGAGATGAGCAAGCGCGGGGATAAACTCAGCGACGACGACCGGGTGCTGTGGAACCTGGTGGCGCGCACCGCCAAGCCGCTCAAGGGCCGCGCCGCCGTCGACATTCCGGACATGGCCGTCGATGCCAGGCCGACACCGGCGCAGCCGGTCCAGCCCGCCGCCAATGCGCCGGGCGCGGCAAAACCGAAGGTCCAGCATGTCACGCACCGGCTCGACGAGCCGACGCTGGACAAGCTGCAAAAGGGCCGGCTGCCGATCGAGGGCCGCGTCGACTTGCACGGCATGACGCAGGACGAGGCCTATTCGCTGCTGTTCTCGTTCCTGCACCGGGCGCATGCCGGCGGCGTCCGCTATGTGCTGGTCATCACCGGCAAGGGGTCTTCCTCGGGCGGCGATGGCATCTTGCGTCGCGCCGTGCCGGCCTGGCTGTCGACACCGGCGTTCCGGCCGCTGGTCTCCAGCCACGACCATGCCGCCCGCAACCATGGCGGCTCGGGAGCGCTTTATATCAGGCTGCGGCGGGCGCGCTCGTGACGCCGTTCGGCGAGCGGCTGCGGGCGCTGCGGGCCGAGCGCGGCGTCAGCCAGAAGGACATGGCGGCGGCGATCGGCGTCAGCGCCGCCTATCTCTCGGCGCTCGAGCATGGCCGGCGCGGCGCGCCGACCTGGACGCTGATCCAGAAGATCATCGGTTATTTCAACATCATCTGGGACGATGCCGAGGAACTGGCGCGGCTGGCCGAAACCTCGCATCCGCGGGTGAAACTCGATACGTCAGGCCTGTCCCCCGCCGCCACCGAACTTGCCAATCTTCTGGCCGAGACCATCGAGAAACTCGACGAGGCCGAGCTTCTGCGCATCACCGCGTCGATCCGCACGGCATTGGGCCGGCGATCGTAGAAGACAGTGCCCGCCGGCGAGCAGCCAGCGGGCAGCCGTGGTGCGATCAATTCTTGCCGGCCGTGCTGCCGCCATTGCCGCCGCGACCATGGTCGCCATGGCCCTGGCCGCCATTGCCACCGCCCAGGCAGTCCGACGCGCCGGCCTCGCCGCAACAGCGGCCGGCCCACAAATCGTTGAGGTTGGTGTTGGCGCAGCTTGGAATGGTCTGCCCGGCCAGAGCTGATCCGGTCAGGGCCGAAACGGCGGCCGCGGCGAGAAGCGTGTTGCGCAGAAAAGCAGTCATTTGAAGTCTCCATGATTTGGGTTGGTTCGGTTCACGGCTGTGTGTCGCCGGGCGAACGGAAATGGTTCACGGAGGGATGCGGAAATTTTCTGGAGGGTCCCCAAAGGGAGCCGTGGGTCAAGGCAGTGCGGCAATGGCAGAGGCCCCAGGGATTGCGGAACCTCCACGGTTCATCATCCACGGGCGGAGCGGGAGCGAAGCGGACGCGCAGCCCCGAGGATCCATGCCGCGATCTGCGAGCTTCGCAACGTGCAGAATGTAACGGTATGGCAGCGCCGGGGTGGCGCCGCCTCAGGCAGGTGCCCCGCTATGGCCCTACTGCACCGAGCCGACCAGAACCTGCTGGCCGCCGCGGATCGAGACCCAGCGGCCGGTGTTGTCGATCGCCTGGCGCTTGAGGAAGCGGTAGCCGGTCTGGTCCCAGAACTTGACCTTGTCGGTCAGATTGTCCAGCACATAGTCGCCGCCGTCGGTGCGCACCGTCAGCACGGCGTGGCCTTCACCGTCGGGCTTGCGGACCACGGTTATCAGGAGATCGGCGAGCGACATGCCCATGTGGGACAGCTGGCGCCGCTTCTCCAGCACATAGTCCTCGCAGTCGCCGACGCCCTTGTCCGGATAGGCCCAGACCTCGTCCTTGCCGTAGATGTCCATGTCGCTCATCGGCTTGACGGCGGCATTGACCCTGGCGGTGACGTTGACCATCTTGCGCATCAACCCGTCGGTCAGCACCGCCGGCGCGAGATTGGCCGGGCGGATCGAACATTCGCCCGGACGCTGCTTGCAGAAATCGTAGTGGCCGATCGGCTGCGAGGTGAGGCCCCCGGTCGCCATGGCGCCCGAAGCCCAGGCCGGTGCCATCCAGCCCCCCGTTAACGCCAGCCCTGCTGCCGCGCATACGCGCAGCCTTCGCATGGTTGAGGAATTCATTGTCCCCGCTCGCCCTGTTGTTAACGAAACGTTAAGGGCGATTTACACTCCGTGTCAATTACGACGTCGGCCTGATTTGCAGCATGGTTACCCGCGGGGAGGCAGAGCGGCACTTGTGCAACAAATCGGACCGGCGGCCGGTTCCGTTTCAAACCGTCTACCGCTTGGCGGTGCGCACCAGCTTCGGCTTCACCGCGACGCGGTTCTGGCGGCCATAGCTGGTGATGAAGTCGACGATGCGCGGCACGATCTCGGAGCGGAAGCGCGAGCCGTTGAAGACGCCGTAATGGCCGACTGCCGGCTGCATGTAGTGGGCCTTCTTGTCGGCGGGGATGTTGACGCACAAATCCTGCGCCGCCTTGGTCTGGCCAAGACCCGAAATGTCGTCGTTCTCGCCCTCGACCGTGAACAGGGCAACGTTGCGTATGACGGACGGATCGATCCTGGTGCCGCGATGCGTCATCTCGCCCTTGGGCAGCGCATGGCGCACGAAGACCGTGTCGACCGTCTGCAGATAAAACTCCGCCGTCAGATCCATCACCGCCAGATATTCGTCATAGAAGTCGCGGTGTTTTTCGGCATTGTCGCCATCGTGCTTCACAAGGTTCATGAAGAATTCCTTGTGGGCGATGATGTGGCGGTCGAGGTTCATGCTCATGAAGCCCGAAAGCTGCAGGAAACCGGGATAGACCTCGCGGCCGAAGCCCGGCACTGGCCAGGGCGCGCGCATGACGACGTTGTCGCGGAACCAGTCGATGCCCTTTTCCTCGGCCAGCAGATTGACGGCGGTCGGGTTGCGGCGGGTGTCGATCGGCCCGCCCATCAGGGTCATCGTCGAAGGCACGAAGGGATCGCCCTTCGCCTCCATCAGCGCCACCGCCGCAAGCACCGGCACGGAAGGCTGGCACACGGCCATCACATGCGTGTCCGGACCCAGCGTGTGCAGCATGTCGATGACGTAGTCGATATAGTCGTCGAGATCGAAGCTGCCATCGGCCAGCGGCACCATGCGGGCGTCGACCCAGTCGGTGATATGGACATCGGCATAGGGCAGCATCGCCTCGACCGTGCCGCGCAGCAGCGTGGCATAATGGCCCGACATCGGCGCCACGATCAAAAGCTTCGGGTCGGCCTTGCGCCCGGGGGGAACGGCGCGCTCGAACCGGACGAGATTGCAGAACGGCTTCGACCAGACGGTCTTCTCGGTGACCGCGACGCTCTTCCAGTCGACCACCGTCTTGGCCAGGCCGAATCGCGGCTTGCCGTAGCGGCGCGTGGTGCGCTCGAACAGTTCGGCGCCGGCGGCGATCGAACGGCCCCAGGGCGTATGCGAAACGGGGTTGAGCGGGTTGGAGTAGAACAACCGGACCGCGTCGGCATAGACCCGCGCCGGCTGCAGGGCCGCGTGGTTCATTTCGTAGAGCTGGTAGAACATACGTTACCCCGCGACCGAAGGGACGACGATCAGCGCCGAGCCCTAGATGTCTCGCGGGGAAGTTAACAACTAATTGCTGCGATGCAATACGTCACGTGGCGTGACCAAATGCTTCTTTCGCCGAAAGCCTTGAAAACCCGGTACGGCCGGCCCAGCCGGCTCAATGTGCAGTGCCGAAATGTGTAGGATATGTGTCAGGCTTTCGCGGCGACCTGACCATGATGGTCCTGCGGTCGGAAGGGATCATGGTCAGGAGACGATCAGATCAGACGCGCGCCATGCAGACGGAGGTCTGCCCGGAGCCGATGAAGCCGAGCTGGCCGGCGGCGCCTTTCGACAGGTCGAGCACCCGGCCCTTGATGAAGGGACCGCGATCGTTGATGCGCACGACGACGCTGCGGCCGTTGTTCTTGTTGGTGACCCGCAATTTGGTGCCGAAAGGCAGCGTGCGGTGGGCGGCGGTCATCGCCGAGGGGTTCATACGCTCGCCCGATGCGGTCCTCGAGTGCAGCGCGTACCAGGAAGCGCGGCCACACTGACCGGCGGCGGCGGTTGCCGAAGTGGCGGAGGCGCCGACCATCAGGCCAGCAGCGATCGTTACCGCGACAAGCGCGGTCTGTTTCGTGGTCTTCATATTTGGGGGATGGCTCCGTTTTTGACAGACCCAAGCCGTTAGGTGGGAAATAAGGCAGGAAATGCGGCAGTGATCTGGCGGTTCCATGGCAAGATCACACGTTTGGAGTCAGGGGGTAACAGTTTGTCAGGGATTTTCGGACCAGATTTTATCAGTTATCGATGATGTTCGTGCCGATATCCGAGATCCGTTTGACAAGATCCGGGATTAATCTCCAAGTAGAAACCGCTGGGATCGAGCCACTTCCTTTGGCTCTTTCATCGCGGCTGTGGCGCCGCTCTCGATCGACTGGGAAAGCGAGATCCGACAATGAGACTGACCAAAAATCTGCTGGCGTTGATTGTGCTGGCGATCGGTGCGTTGTGGTCGCTGCAAGGGATCGGCGTGGTCGGCGGCAGCTTCATGACCGGCCAATCGCAATGGCTCTATATCGGCCTCGCCGCCATGCTGGTCGGCCTGGCCGGGCTGGTATGGGCGAACCGTGGGCATGGTTGATTTTCGCGCAAGCACGCCCGCTGCTGAGCGCGCCGGCCGATGCGACTGCGTTCACTGCGACCAGTACTGCCAGGCCCACTAAAAACTCTCGTCGCGCGGTGGCAGGCGATCGCGCCCGGCGCGGAGATGGACCGGCGCCGGCGAGCGCGGGCTGTCGTCTCTTGCCGCGTTCTCGTCGGAAGCAAGGCCGAGCAGCCAGGCGCCGACATGGGCAAACAACACGGCGGTGGAATGGGTCATCGTCATTCTCCTTTTCCGATCATTCCCGCCCCGCCCATGGGACCAGCACGCGCTCGATGCGGCGGATGGTGAATTCGAGCACGAAGGCGATGGCGGCGATCACCAATATGCCCATGATCACCACGTCGGTGACGAGGAACTGGGCCGCCGACTGGATCATGAAGCCAAGCCCGCGCGTTGCCGCCACCAGCTCGGCCGCGACCAGTGTCGACCAGCCGGCGCCGAGCGCGATGCGCAGGCCGGTCAGGATCGAGGGCAGGGCGCTGGGCAGGATCACGTGGCGGACCACTTGGCGTCGAGTCGCACCAAGCGAACGCGCGGCGTTGACGCGCTCCCGCGAGACGCCGCGGACGCCCGAGGCGGTCGACAGCGCGACCGGCGCCAGCATGGCGATGGCGATCACCAGGATTTTCGACGGCTCGCCGATGCCGAACCAGATGATGACCAGCGGCAGGTAGGCCAGCGGCGGGATCGGCCGCAGGAATTCGAGCAGCGGATCGAAGATGCCGCGCCCCACCGTGCTGATGCCTATGGCGAGCCCCACCGGCACGCCGACCAGGATGGCGGCGGCCAGCGCGGCAAAGACGCGGGCCAGACTGGCGACGACATGCTGCGGCAGCGTCGCGTCGACGAAGCCGTCGCTGATAACCACGATGAACTTGTTCCACACGGCAAGCGGCGAGGGCAGGAACACCGGCGACACCAGTTGCAGGCGGGCCGACAGTGTCCAGAGCGCCAGCACCGCCAGGATGGTGGCGGCGCTGACCATGCGGGCCGAAACGCCCGTCCGTTTCGCCCGTGGCCTCGACCAGGGCACCGACAGGCCGTCGGTTTCGTCTGTCCTTGAACCGGGCCGTTCGGTGTAGGAGGAAATCGTCATGCCGCCTCTCCCTCGAAGATCGCGTCGGTCAGTTCGCCGCGCGCCGCCGCGAAGGCCGGATCGGCCTTGATGGCGCGAATGGGCTCGCCCGCCGCGTAACGCCTGGAGAAGCCCGGCTCGAAGGTTCGCACCACGCGGCCCGGGCCGGGCGCCAGCACGACGATGCGGGTGGCGAGCACCAGCGCCTCCTCGATGCCGTGCGTCACCATCAGCACGCCGGCATGGCTTGCCGTCCAAAGGTCGAGCAGCGTCGTCTGCATGCGCTCGCGCGTCAGCGCGTCGAGCGCGCCGAGCGGCTCGTCGAGCAGCAGGAATTCGGGTTCGGCGGCGAGCGCCCGGGCAAGTCCGACACGCTGACGCATGCCGCCGGACAGCTCCCAGATGCGTTTGTCGCCGGCTTCAGCGAGCTTGACCAGCGCCAGCAGTTCATCGGCGCGGCGCGCCCGTTCGGCTGGCCTTACACCGCGCAGCCTGAGCGCGAAGGCGACGTTCTCGCGCGCCGTGAGCCACGGAAACAGCGCATCGTTCTGGAACACCACGGCCCGGTCCGAACCGGGCCCGGTGATCGGCTTGCCATTGACCGTGGCACTGCCGCGCGCCGGTATGACCAGGCCGGCGGCGACGTTGAGCAGCGAGGTCTTGCCGCAGCCGGAGCGGCCGACAAGGACGACGAAATCGTTCTTGGCAACGCCGATCGACACGTGCTCGACGGCGGGTGCCGGCTGGCCGTCATAGTGGATGGAGATCTTGTCGAGCACGAGATGCGGCATGGGCCCTCGCCGATTGGAAGAATATCCGCCGGCCCCAAAACCGCGCCTCGTCTGCGGCTTCGGGACAGGCAACACGCGGCGTCAGGGAAGGAGAGCCGCGTGTGCGAGGCGTCAGTTCGAGGCCAGCGCCTCGGTGACGTATTTCGAAGTGACGTATTTCGAATAGTCCGGCAGCACCGCGTCGACCTTGCCTTGCTCCTTGAGGAAGGCGGATGCCGCCGCGATCGCACTGACCGTACCGCCGCCGAGGAACTTCCCGGATGCCTGCTCTTCCAGGGTGGGGAAGACATAACCCTTGAGCAGCTCCGGCACCTCTTCCAGCTTGGCGCCGGTGAGCTTGGCGATCGCGGCGGCCTGCGGCGACGACACCGACCAGGCGTCGGGCTTGGCGAGATAGTCCGCATAGGCGGTGCCCGTCACCTTGACGAAGTCGCGCACGGCTTCCGGGTTCTTCTCGGCGAAGTCGGTGCGCACGATCCAGGCGTCGAAGGTTGGCGCGCCCCAGGCGGCGACCTGCGAGGAATCCAGCACCACCTTGCCGGATGTCTTGATCTGGCCCAGCGCTGGGTCCCAGACATAGGCGGCGTCGATGTCGCCGCGCGCGAAGGCGGCGGCGATTTCCGGCGGCCGCAGGTTGAGGATCTGGACCGATTTCGGATCGACATTCTCGTGCTTGAGCGCGGCAAGCAGGCTGTAATGCGTCGTCGACACGAACGGCACGGCGACCTTCTTGCCGGCGAGGTCTGCGACCTTCTCGATGCCGGCGCCGTTGCGGGCGACCAGCGCCTCGGATTGCCCGATCAGGCCGACGACGAAAATGGTCTGGATCGGCAGTTCGCGGCTGGCGGCGGCCGCCAGCGGGCTCGAGCCGACATAGCCGATATCGACCGAGCCGGAGGCGACCGCGGCGATGACATCGGCGCCGGAATCGAATTTGCGCCAGTCGATGCTGGCCTTGGTCGCCTTTTCATAGGCGCCATCGGCCTGCGGCACTTTCGAGGGTTCGACCACCGTCTGGTAGCCGATGGTGATCTTCAGGTCTTCGGCGAGCGCCGGGCTGAGGAAGGCGGCGCCGGCGAGGGCGGCCGACGACAGAAGGAGAATGCGTCGCGAAATGGTGGGCATCAAAGGGCTCCATGAAAAGGGAAAACCGGATTGCATGTCCATAGTTCGCTAATTCCATGGTTCTTGTAGAGTTAAATCCTTCCAAGGAAGGAGAGCTTGTTGGAAAAAAGCCACTGGCGGCGGGCCGCCACGGCGGAAGTGACGGTTGCCGTCGTCCAAGAGCGGCGGGCCCACCAACTTTGCCCGAGGGCTCGACCTCGACCGTTGCAGATACAGACAGGTTCAAACGAGAATTCCGGGTTTCCCCTGCCTCCAGCAACTGATGCTTCGAATGGCGCGGAATTTAGAATGAGGTTCCACGTGCCGGCACTTAAGTATAGTAACCTTATGGACATAGATGCGAGGTGCCGATGACAGGCCATCCCAAGCGTATCGTGGAGATCGCTGGCGTCGTCGGTTCCCAGCCGCGGGCCGTCATGCGAGCAAGCCTGGCGTCTGTGTCCTCGAAATCACAAGGCGGGCCTAAAATCGCCGCAACGAGTTGAAAATCCAACAAGATCAATCGCAATTGGCTTGTATATCATGTCACTGGAATTTATGTGTCGTGGAGGCTTCGGCGCGGCGGGGAGGCACGCGAGGCGTTTCGCAACGGATGGTCTAAGGCCATCGCACGACAGAGAAACGTTCGGTTCATGCTCACCAAAAAAGGCAAGTACGGCCTCAAGGCGCTCGTCCATCTCGCGCACATGCCGGCCGGACGGCTCGCCTTCGTCGGCGATATCGCGACCGGCAACAACATCCCGAAGAAATTCCTCGACGCTATACTGGGCGAGCTGCGCAATGCCGGCTTCGTCCAGAGCCGGAAGGGCAAGGAGGGCGGCTATCGCCTGGCCCGGCCCGCCGACGAGATCAAGGTCGGCCACGTCGTGCGCGTCCTCGACGGTCCGCTGGCTCCGATCCCCTGCGCCAGCCGCACACAGTATCAGCGCTGTGAAGACTGCAACGAGGCGACATGCCAAGTCCGACATCTGATGCTGGAAGTCCGGCAGGCGATCGCCGAGGTGCTCGACCAGCGCAGCCTCGCCGAGATGCGCGACATTGCCGACGACCTCCCGGTCGCGAGGGACGACCTGCCGGTGGTGCGGAACGACCTGTCGGTCGCGGTGAAGGTCCAGGCCTGAAGCCGGCACTTCGCATGGGGCTCGCTTGCGCATGACCGGGCGAACCAACCCGACCCGTTCCATCATCATCGTCGGCGGCGGCGCCAGCGGCGTCGTGCTGGCCGCGCATCTGCTCAAATCGCCCAATCCGGACCTGCGCGTCACGCTGATCGAAAAACGCCCGCATTTTGGCCAGGGCATTGCCTATTCGACGCTGCTGTCGGCGCATGTGCTGAATGTCAGCGCCGCAGGCATGAGCGCCTATGCCGACGATCCCGGCAATTTCTGGCGCTGGCTGCTGGAGCGGGGGCTTGCGACACCAGAGCAGGTTCCGGTCTATGCGCCGCGCAGCCTCTACGCGCGTTATCTCAAGGAATTGCTCGACGACCTGGAAACGCGCGAGCGCGAGAGCGGCCGGCTGCGCCTGATCCGTGAGGAGAGCCTGTCGATCACGCCGACGGCGTCCGGGGTCGAGGTGGCGCTGGCCAACGGCACCAGCGTGGTCGCCCATCTTGCCGTGCTCGCCACCGGCCATGACGAACAGCCGGCGCAGGGCCATGCGATCCGGATGGGCTCGGAAGCCGACACCGCGCTCGATCCAGATAGCCGCATCCTGGTGCTGGGCACGGGCTTGAGCATGGTCGATGCATTCCTTTCCCTGGAGCAGCGCGGCCATCGCGGCGACATCATCGCGGTGTCGCGGCGCGGCCTGCTGCCCTCGCCGCACCGCAAGGGCAATCCGATCAAGCTCGACGTCGCCGACATCCCGCTCGGTACCCAGCTCTCCTATTTCGTCGGCTGGTTCCGCGACCTTATCCGTCAGAACCAGAAGGCCGGCGTCGACTGGCGCGACGTGGTGGACGGCCTGCGCCCCTTCAATCAGAAGATCTGGCAGAACTGGCCGGCCTCGGCCAAGCGCCGCTTCGTCGAGCACACCAAGGCCTGGTGGGACATCCATCGCCACCGCATGGCACCCGAGGTCTACGCCAGGGTGACGGAGGCCGTGCAATCGGGCCGCATCCGGCCGCTCGCCGGGCGCGTCGTCGGCGTCATGCCGGGCGACGGCTTCGCGGTGGAGGTCCAGTCGCGCCACACCCAGCGCCTCGAAACATTCGGCGTCGCCCGCATCTATGATTGCTCCGGTATCGTGCGCGACATCTCGACCTCGTCGAACAGCGTGGTGCGCTCGCTGGTCGACCGCGGCCTTGCGCGGCCGGATCCGCTGCGCATCGGCCTCGACGTCTCGCCCAATTGCGAGATCATCGCCGCCGATGGCACCGTTTCGCGAAAAATCCTCGCCGTCGGCCCGCTGACGCGCGGCACCTTCTTCGAGATCGACGCCATTCCCGATATCCGAGTCCAGTGCGCCAGGCTGAGCAAGCGGTTGCTGGGGTAGACAACCCCAGGCGGCGATTGTCTTTGGCAAGCGGTGCCCGCCTTAAGCGGCGAGCGTCTTCCGTGATCGCACCATATTCGGCTGGGCGTAGTCTGGTATTCGTCCTGAGCGGCCCTATGTCGGTCTGAACAACTTCCGTTCTTAACTATAAAACGGCAGGACTAAAGTCTTGCGCGCTAGCAGGCCTTGGTCCGAGGGGTCTTCGAACGTTCCGTGCTTGTCCATTGGACGTTCCATTACTTTAGTCAATCGAGATATACGTGGTTTGATATGGGCCGCGGTAATGGGGGTGCGAAATCGGCCTGCCAAAAGGCGCGATCTTCCTTCCGTCGAGTGCCCCAATGCCTCCCCAGCCCGGTTTCGAGCCAGTGCTTTCCTATGCCCTCGGACCAAAAGAATGGCCGGTGCGGGGATGCTTGGGTTGGAAGCAGGTCGCACCGGCCATCGCGGGTTAGGCTTCGATTGGGATCGTCCCCCGCACGACCAAGCTACATATATATTAGCTGTTGCTCAACTAAGACTGAAGTCCCTCCAGCTACCAGCCGGAGGGATGGCGTTCAGCCCAATGCCTCACATACGGCGCGCGCGGTCTCGGCGCCGGAAAATTCTGCTGGCCGGTGATCAGGTTGCGACGCCTTCGCTGGACCGGATCATGCCGCCGTCCAGTCCCACGGCTTGGCGCTGTCTCGCTGGCGTTTCGGACGGCACCGCCTCGCCTGGATGACGGCCCCATGGAATTTCATTCCCCGTCTGGCCACCGGATTGGCACGATCTATCTTCTTTCCAACTGCGATCGGCTGGAAAAGACGGTAGGGTTGACCCATGGAGGCTCCGACATGAGTGAGCATAGAAAAACCACGGCCGACAGTGGCTCCTCGGATAGGGCGCTCTCGCGCCTCCGGCCGCCCTATGCGTCGTTGCTCGATCTGATCGGGCAGACGCCCATCGTCGAGCTGACCAAGTTCGACACCGGAAAATGCCGGCTGTTCATCAAGCTCGAGAGCCAGAACCCTGGCGGCTCGATCAAGGACCGTATCGCGCTGTCGATGATCGCGGCGGCCGAAAAACAGAGCAAGCTGAAGCCCGGCGGCACCATCGTCGAGGCGACAGCCGGCAATACCGGCCTTGGCCTCGCCCAGGTCGGCATTCCCAAGGGTTACCGCATCATCCTGGTCGTGCCCGACAAGATGTCGCGCGAGAAAATCCAGCATCTGCGCGCGCTCGGCGCGGAAGTGCGCATGACGCGTTCCGATGTCGGCAAGGGCCATGCCGAATATTACCAGGACATGGCGGAAAAAATCGCCGCCGAACTGCCCGGCGCCTTCTACGCCAACCAGTTCGCCAATCCGGCCAACCCGCTGGCGCATCAGACGACCACCGGCCCGGAGATTTTCTCGCAGCTAGACGGGGATGTCGACGCGGTGGTGGTCGGCGTCGGCTCGGGCGGCACGCTGACCGGACTTGGCCGCTACTTCGCCGAGGTGTCGCCGAAGACGGAGATGGTGTTGGCCGATCCGGTCGGCTCGGTGCTGGCGCCGCTGATCAAGACCGGCAAGATGGAAGAGGCGGGAAGCTGGACCGTGGAAGGTATCGGCGAGGATTTCGTGCCGCCCAATGCCGATCTGTCTTTGGTCAAGAAGGCCTATTCCATCACGGACAAGCAGAGCATGCTGGCGGTGCGGGATCTGTTGTCCCGGGAAGGCATCCTGGCCGGTTCTTCCTCCGGGACGCTGCTATCGGCGGCGTTGCGCTATTGCCGCGAGCAGACGGTGCCCAAGCGCGTCGTCACCTTCGTCTGCGACAGCGGCAACAAGTACCTGTCAAAAGTGTTCGACGATTTCTGGCTGGCGGAACAGGGACTGGCCGAACACGAACAGCATGGCGACCTGCGTGACCTCGTGATGCGCACTCACCGCACTGGCGACACCGTCTATGTCGGGCCGGACGAGAGCCTGCTCAACGCCTATGGACGCATGCGCCGCTCCGATGTCTCGCAACTGCCAGTGCTCGACAACGGCAAGCTCGTCGGCATCGTCGACGAGAGCGACATCCTTGCCCATGTCGACGGCCCCTATGACGGGCGCTGGGAGCGCTTCAACGGCCCGGTGCGCACAGCCATGACCTCGAACCTGCACACGCTGCAGGCCAGCCAGACGCTGGACGCGCTGCTGCCGGTGTTCGACCGCAACGAGGTTGCCATCATCTTCGACGGCGACGAGTTCGTCGGCCTGATTACCCGCATCGACCTGATCAACCATCTGAGGCGCGCACGATGACAACATCCGGAAAGAACCGCCTGGCGTTTTCGACGCGCACCATCCATGGCGGCCAGAGCCACGACCCGCTCACCGGTGCGGTGATGGTGCCGATCTACGCCACCTCGACCTATGGCCAGCAGTCGCCCGGCGTGCACAAGGGTTTCGAATATGCCCGCAGCCAGAACCCGACGCGATTCGCCTTCGAGCGCGCCGTGGCCGATCTCGAAAGCGGCTCGGCGGCTTTCGCATTCGCTTCCGGCCTGGCGTCGATCGCCACGGTGCTCGAATTGCTCGATGCCGGCGCGCATATCGTCGCCACCGACGACATTTATGGCGGCTCGTTCCGGCTGATGGAGCGGGTGCGCAAGCGCTCGGCCAATCTGCAAATTTCCTTCGTCGATTTCACCAATCTGGCCGCGGTTGAAGCCGCGATCCGGCCGGAAACAAAAATGCTTTGGGTCGAGACGCCGACCAATCCATTGCTGCGCATCGTCGATCTCGAAGGCGTCGCGGCGTTGGCGAAGCGCAAGGGGATCTTGTCCGTCGCCGACAACACCTTCTGCAGCCCCTACATCCAGCGGCCGCTGGAGCTCGGCATCGACATCGTGGTCCATTCGACGACGAAATATCTGAACGGCCATTCCGACATGGTCGGCGGCGTCGCAGTTGTCGGCGACAAAAAGGATTTGGCCGATCGCCTGAAATTCCTGCAGAACGCCATCGGAGCCATATCCGGCCCGTTTGATAGTTTCTTAGCGCTGCGCGGTTTGAAGACCCTGGCGCTCAGGATGGAGCGTCATTCCGCCAACGGCCTCAAAATCGCGCAATGGCTGGAAGCGCGAAAAGATGTGCGCCGCGTCATCTATCCCGGCCTCGCCAGCCATCCCCAGCACGCCATCGCGGTCCAGCAGATGCATGCCTTCGGCGGCATGATCACGGCTGTGCTCGATCGCGATTTTGCCGGCACCAAACGCTTTCTCGAACGCACGCAGCTGTTCACGCTGGCCGAAAGTCTTGGCGGGGTGGAGAGCCTGATCGAGCACCCGGCGTTGATGACGCATGGCTCCATTCCCGCCGAGAAGCGGGCGGAGATCGGCATATCGGATTCGCTGGTGCGGCTGTCGGCGGGGATCGAGGATGGCGACGATCTGATCGCCGATCTGGATCGGGCGCTGGGAGGCTGAGTGCCTTTCGGCTGACCGAGGCCCGTGTTGCTCGCGGGCATGCGCTGCGTCGCGCCTTGCTCCGCCCACGACGATGAACTGTCGTCTCGCCGATCTGAACCAGATCAGGCGTCGTGTTTGTGGCGATGCTTTCCGCGATCCTTCTCGGCGTGGGACTCTCCGGAGCGCACCGGCTTGGCGTTGTCCTTGTCGCGGCGCCCTCGGTGCTGGTCGCCTATCGGAGATAGCGGCACGCCGTGGCGCGCGGTTTTCGTTTCGAGACGGGTGATGAAAATATCGAAGCGATTGGGCATCGTCCGGTCAGTGCTCCGTCGTGCTGTCGGGTTTGTTGTCGGAAAGCCTGACATCCGTCGGCAAGGCAATCGCGGCCTGCTTGGTCAGGCTGGTGTCGTCCCGGGCCGGCAGCCGCTTGTCCTGGCGTGCGGCAATCCGGCCGCGGCCGGCATAGTAGGGCTCGAAAGCGTCCTGTATCGTCAGGCTGTCCATCCTGTCCTCCCTTGGGAATCAGGGGCTAAATCTACCAAAACCGGTTTCGTTCCCTACTGTGGCGAAGGAATGGCGACTGCCTTACATCGGTGTGAGTTTTGCAAGCCGGCGCCAGCCATGCCAAATGGGTTTGGCAAGCCAACAGGCTGAACGGAGACGGCATCGGTGACTGGCGAAACGGGCAAGCGCAGCTATGTGGTCGGGCAGACCGAGATCGCGGCCCGTCCGCTCGATCCGGCGCTCTATCTGGTGGCGACGCCTATCGGCAACCTCGCCGACATCACGCTGCGCGCGCTGGAGACGCTGGCCGCCGCCGACATTGTCGCCTGCGAGGACACGCGCGTGTCGCGCGTGCTGCTCGACCGCTACGGCATCCGCCGGCGCACCACGGCCTATCATGAACACAATGCGGGCGAGGCCGGGCCGAAGCTGGTCGCGGCGCTCGAAGCCGGCCAGAGCGTGGCGCTGATCTCGGATGCCGGCACGCCGCTGGTCTCCGATCCCGGCTACCGGCTGGTCGGCGAGGCGCTCGACCACGGCATCCGCGTCGTGCCGATCCCCGGCCCCTCGGCGCCGCTTGCCGCGCTGACGGCGTCGGGCCTGCCGTCGGACGCTTTCCTGTTCGCCGGCTTCCTGCCGGTTAAATCGGGACAACGCCTGGCCCGGCTGGAGGCCCTGAGAGCCGTGCCGGCGACGCTGATCTTCTTCGAATCGCCGCGCCGGCTGGCCGAGTCGCTCGGCGCCATGGTCGAGGCGCTCGGCGGCGAGCGCAAGGCCGCCATCGGCCGCGAATTGACCAAGACGTTCGAGGAGATGCGCACCGGCACGCTGCGGGCGCTCGCCGACCACTACGCGGCGGCGGATACCCCCAAGGGCGAGATCGTCGTCTGCGTCGGCTGCGCCGAGGCCAAGGCCGACGAACCTGAAGACATCGATCGCCTGCTTTTGTCGCTCGCCGCTGAAATGCCCGCCTCCAAGGCGGCGGCGGAAGCGGCAAAAATGACCGGCGGCCAGAAGCAGGCGCTATATCGGCGGCTGCTCGAGCTCAAGGACAGACCATGATCGCGAAAAGCGGAAACCGGTTTTCTCGGACAAACGGTTCCGTTTGTCCAAAAGTCATGGCCGAGCAACGAGAAACCAGCGGTGGCTGAGCGCCCGAGCGCCAGCCGCCAAAAGGCCTACCGGCGCGGCCATCGCGGCGAATGGCTGGCGGCGGCCGCGCTGATGTTGAAGGGCTACCGGATTCTCGCGCGCCGCCACCGCACCCGCTTCGGCGAGATCGACCTGATTGCGCGGCGCGGCGACCTCGTCCTGTTCGTCGAGGTCAAGGCGCGCCGCACGCTGATAGAGGCCATGGAGGCGATCGGTCACGAATCGGAGCGCCGCATCGAGGGTGCTGCCGATATCTGGCTGTCCCGCCAGCCCGACTATGGCAGGCTGTCAATGCGCTTCGACATGGTCGCCGTGCTGCCGTGGCGCTGGCCGGTGCATGTCCCGAATGCGTTTTACGGAAGGAGTTGACAGAAATCCGTGCGAGGCAGCCCCCCTCATCCGGCCGCTAGGGGAGAGGTCGGGTTGCCCCGAATTGCCCCTCTCAATTCGGTTGGCAATCCCGGTGAGGGGCCTGCAACAACGCACGTTCAGCCCCAGATCATCAACGCCACCAGCCCGACGATCCCCACCACCAGGCGCCACCAGCCGAACAGCGAGTAGCCGTTGCGCGAGACGTAGTCGAGCAGGTAGCGCACCACGACCAAGGCCGTGACGAAAGCGGCGACGAAGCCGATGGCGATGATCGGCAGATCGGCCGAGGTCAGCACGTTGCGGTTCTTGAACAGGTCGAAGGCGAAGGCGCCGACCATGGTCGGGATGGCGAGGAAGAAGGAAAATTCCGCCGCCGCCCGCTTGTCTACACCCAGAAGCAGCGCGCCGACGATGGTCGAACCCGAACGCGACGTGCCGGGGATCAGCGACAGGCACTGGAACAGGCCGATCTGCAGGTAGAGTCTGGTCGGGAACCGCTCGACGTCGCGATAGACCGGCTTGAGGTTCATGCGGTCGACGACCAGCAGCACGACGCCGCCGATGATCAGCATGATGCAGATCAGTCGGGGTGATTCGAACAGCACCGTCTTGATGAAATCATGCGCCAGCGCGCCGATAATCGCCGCCGGCAGGAAGGCGATGAGGATGCCGATGACGAAATGCCGCGTCAGCCGGTCATGCGGCAGGTCGAGCAGCATCTGCCACAGGCGCCGGAAATAGACGCTGAGGATCGCCAGGATGGCGCCGAGCTGGATCAGGATCTCGAAGGCCTTGCCGGTCGACTGGAACCCGAGGAAATGGCCGGCGAGCAGGATGTGGCCGGTCGAGGACACCGGGATGAATTCGGTCAACCCCTCCAGCAGGCCAAGCAGCAGGGCTTCGACGATGGTCTGGCTTTCCATTTCTACCTCGGCATTGGCGTGACGGCTAACAGAATGGCTTGCTTGTCATGGCGCCGAAGTCCCCCTATAGGTCGCAACACCCCTGACGGCCCGCTAGCCGGGCGGCCAAGACTTACCGGTGCGCCCTGCGATTCGCCAGTGTGGCAATCCGGAATTCGCCATACCTGGAACGAGCGCGATGCGCGAATTCCGGATTCTGAACGACACCAGTGCGCTTTATCATCGCGGAACCATGCTGACGCTTTTCCACCATCCCATGTTCGCCACCTGCCGCTTCGTCCGCCTCGCCTTTGGCGAGTATGGCGAGGAGCTGGCGCTGATCGAGGAAAAGCCGTGGACGCGGCGCAAGGAGTTCTTGGCGCTGAATCCGGCCGGTACACTGCCGATCCTGCTGGCCGAAGGCGACGTGCCGATCATCGGCGCGACGGTGATTTCCGAATATCTCGACGAGACGCGGGGCGTGCTCAAGCGCGACAAGCGGCTGTTCGCCGAGGACCCGATGCAGCGCGCCGAAATCCGCCGGCTGATCGACTGGTATCTCAACAAGGCCGAAAGCGAAGTGACGCGCCATCTGGTGCGCGAACGCGTGCTGAAGCCGGTGATGCCGGAAACGGCGGGCGGCGGCTCGCCCGATTCAGGCGCCATCCGCGCCGCGCGCGCCAACATCCGCCAGCACATGAAATACACTAACTGGCTGGCGGGCACCCGTCATTGGCTGGCCGGCGGCAGGGTCACCTATGCCGATCTGGCGGCCGCCGCGACGCTGTCGGTGCTCGATTATCTCGGCGAGATCGACTGGCGCGAACACCCCGCCGCGCGCGAATGGTACACGCGGGTGAAGTCGCGGCCCTCCTTCCGGCCGCTCCTGACCGACCGCGTGCGCGGCCTGTCGCCGGTATCGCACTATGCGGATCTCGACTTCTGACGCGTCGAAACTGCGCGCGCTGATCGACGCGCAGGCGCGGCGCGCCGGCTTCGACGCGGTTGCCGTCACCACCCCGGATGCCATCCCGCTGGCGCCGGCCCGCCTGGCCGAATTCGTCGCCGACGGCTTTCACGGCTCGATGGACTGGATCGCCGAGACGATTGCGCGCCGCGGCGAGCCATCCACGCTGTGGCCCGACGTGCGCTCGATCATCGTGCTGGCGATGAATTACGGGCCGGACCATGATCCGCGCGACGTGCTGGCCAGGCGCGATCGCGGCGCGATCTCGGTCTACGCGAAAAACCGCGACTATCACGAGGTCATGAAGGGCCGGCTGAAGGAGATCGCCGGCAAGATCGTCGCGCGCGCCGGCGGCGACGTGAAGGTCTTCGTCGACACGGCGCCCGTGATGGAAAAGCCGCTGGCGGAAGCAGCGGGGCTGGGCTGGCAAGGCAAGCACACCAACCTAGTCAGCCGCGAGCACGGCTCCTGGCTGTTCCTCGGCACCATCTTCACCACGGCCGAACTGGAACCGGACAAGCCCGAGATCGACCATTGCGGCTCCTGCCGCGCCTGCCTCGACGCCTGCCCGACCGACGCGTTCCCCGCGCCCTACAGGCTCGATGCGCGGCGCTGCATCTCCTATCTCACGATCGAGAACAAGGGGCCGATCCCGCATGAATTTCGGGAAAAGATCGGCAACCGCATCTATGGCTGCGACGACTGCCTCGCCGCCTGTCCTTGGAACAAATTCGCCCGCGCCGCGTCCGAGGCCAAGCTCGCCGCGCGCGACGATCTGCGCGAGCCGCCGCTCGCCGATCTCTTGGCCCTCGACGATGCCGGCTTCCGCGCCTGCTTCTCCGGTTCGCCGATCAAACGCATCGGCCGCGACCGTTTCGTCCGCAACGTGCTGATCGCCGCCGGCAATTCCGGCGACGGCGCGCTTGCCGGCGTCGTCCGGGGCCTGCTCGGCGATGCTTCTCCTCTGGTGCGGGGCGCGGCAATATGGGCGCTGGCGCGGCTGGTGCCGGAAACCGAATATGCCGAACGGGCCGCGAACGGCTTGAACAGTGAGGACGACGCGGCGGTGCGCGAGGAATGGCGCCTGGCGCGGCCAAACAGGGCACATGCATGAGCGGAAAACAGGTCTTCATTTTCGGTGCCGGTTATTCCGGAAAGGCCTTTGCCCGCGCCAATAGGGGAACCGCCAGCATCTTCGGCACGACACGCTCCGAGGAAAAATTCGAAGCGCTGCGCCAGGCCGGCATCGTCCCACTGCTGTTCGACGGCAAGTTGACGAACGAAATCGGCGCTGCGCTGGAGAAAACCACGCATCTGGTGGTTTCGGTCGGTCCGGAAGAAGCCGGCGATCCGGTGTTGAATGCCGCTCGCCAGGCAATCGCAGGGATGCCGGCGCTGGAATGGATAGGCTATCTCTCGACCGTTGGCGTCTATGGGGATCATGGCGGCGCCTGGGTCGACGAGACGGCCGCCTGCCGGCCGGTGTCGAAGCGCTCGGTCATGCGGGTCGAGGCCGAGCGGGCCTGGCAGAGGCTTGGCGAGGACATCGGGCGCCCAGTGGCGATCCTGCGGCTGTCCGGCATTTACGGTCCCGGCCGCAACGCGCTGGTCAATCTGGAGAACGGCACTGCCAGGCGGCTGGTCAAGCCGGACCAGGTGTTCAACCGCATCCATTGCGACGACATATCAGGCGCGCTGTGGCATCTGATCAGCGGCAATAGAGGCGGCATCTTCAACGTCACCGACGATGAGCCGGCGCCGCCGCAGGATGTCGTCGCCTACGCCGCACATCTGATGAGCGTTGAGCCGCCGCCCGAAATTCCCTTCGACACCGCCCAACTTTCGCCCATGGCGCGGTCCTTCTATGGCGAGAACAAGCGGGTCGCCAATGCGGCGATCAAGGCGGCGGGCTATCGGTTTCGCTTTCCCGACTATCGCGCCGCTTTCGACCATATGTGGGCAAGCGGCGACTGGCGTGACGGTGCGCCGCGCAGCCCGATGAGGGGCGTGAAGGGATAGGATGATCGAAGCGTGGCGCTTGGCGTGGTATGATTCGGCGATTGCAGGCACGGGGGTGCGGTTCATGAAATCATCGATGCGGTCGCTTTGCCCCAGAAATGCGGTATTGGCGGCAGCGCTGGCTCTGGCAGGCCTGGCCGCGCAGCCGGCAGCGGCCGAGGAGCGGGCGAAAGACCTGTTCGGCGCCGAGAAGCTGCCGACGGCCACCGCCCCGCAATCCTTCGGCTTCTATTCCAAGGGCTGTTTTGCCGGCGGCGTCGCCATTCCCATGGATGGTCCGACCTGGCAGGTGATGCGGCCATCGCGCAACCGCCGCTGGGGCCATCCGGCGATGATCGCGCTGATCGAGAGATTGTCGCGCGACGCCGTCGCCGACGGTTGGCCGGGCCTGTTGATCGGCGACATCGCGCAGCCACGCGGCGGCCCGATGCTATCAGGTCATGCCTCGCACCAGATCGGGCTCGACGCCGACATCTGGCTGACGCCGATGCCCGACCGCACCATGACCAGGGCGCAGCGCGAGACCATGAGCGCCACCTTGATGGTCGACGACAAGACGCATCTTGTGAAAGACGCGCTGTGGACGCCGGCGCACACGCGGCTTTTGAAGCGCGCGGCGAGCTATCCGGAGGTCGAGCGCATCCTGGTCAATCCCGGCATCAAGAAAAAGCTCTGCGACACGGTCAAGAGTGACCGCTCGTGGCTACGCAAGATCAGGCCGTTCTGGGGCCACGACTACCATTTCCACATGCGCATCGGCTGCCAGCCTGGCTCGCCCAATTGCAAGGCGCAGGAAGCAACGCCGGAGGATGATGGCTGCGGCAAGCCGCTGGCCTGGTGGTTCACGCAGGAGCCGTGGCGACCGAACAAGAACCCGGATGCGCCCAAGGCACGTGACCTGATGACGATGGCCAACCTGCCCAGGGAATGCCGCGCGGTGCTCGACGCGCCGGGGCCTGCCTCGGCCGAGGCCGCGACCTATCACGGCGTCGCCGTGCCGGTCGCGGTGGCGGTGCCTGAGCCGGAAGCGCCGTCGCTGCCCGCCGTCACGGCAAGCGGCACCGCCGGCCTGCCAAGCGCGGTGAACGCCTTCACCGCGACACCCGAGGTCGGCGTACCGGTGCCGCGGCCACGGCCGCCCGTGAAGTGATTGGCGCGCCACCCGCAGGCTCAATGGTTTAGCCGCCCGTTTTCACGAAACAGTGGCCGTTTTGGCCGCAGAACTTCTCCCTGCGCGCCAAGGGGACCGAAAACCGTTTCCCTTTTCAAACTCATGCGCTAGTCAACGCAGGAACGGCGAATGCCGTCGCGGGCGCCGGGGACGGACGAGAGCATGCCAAGCACGGGCGATGACGAGACTTTGCTGCGGTTTCCGATCCTGATCGGCGATATCGGCGGCACCAATGCGCGGTTTTCGATCGTGCTCGACGCCAATTCCGAGGCCGGCGAGCCGATCATCGTCCAGACCGCCAATTACAACACCATCGACGAGGCGATCCAGGCGGCGGTGCTCGACCGCTCGTCGGTCCGGCCAAATTCGGCGGTGCTGGCCGTGGCCGGCCCGGTCGACGGCGACGAGATCGAGCTCACCAACTGTCCCTGGGTGGTCAAGCCGCGGCAGATGTTCGCCAATCTGGGCCTGAGCGACATCGTCGTGCTCAACGATTTCGAGGCGCAGGCTCTGGCCGTCGTGGCGCTTGGCGAAGAGCATATGGAAAAGATCGGCGGCGGCACGCCGGAACCCAATGCCGGCCGCGTCGTGCTTGGCCCCGGGACCGGGCTGGGCGTCGCCGGGCTGATCCACGCGCTGCATCACTGGATCCCGGTGCCCGGCGAAGGCGGCCATATGGACATCGGGCCGCGCACGCCGCGCGATTTCGAGGTCTTCCCGCATATCGAGAAGCTCGAGGGCCGCATTTCGGGCGAACAGATCCTGTGCGGACGCGGTCTCGTCAACGTCTACCGGGCCGTGGCCAAGGCGGATGGCAAGCCGTCGCCCTTCACCACGCCGGCCGAAGTCACCGGTGCGGCACTGACCAAGACCGATCCGGTGGCGCAGGAAGCGCTCGAGACCTTCGTCACCTGCCTCGGCCGCACCGCCGGCGACCTGGCGCTGGTGTTCATGAGCCGGGGCGGCGTGTTCCTCACCGGCGGCATCGCGCAAAAGATCGTGCCGGCGCTGAAGGAGGGCAATTTCCGCGCCGCCTTCGAAGACAAGGCGCCGCACAGCGCGCTGATGCGCACCATGCCGGTCTACGTCATCACCCATCCGCTGGCCGCCCTTCTCGGCCTTGCCGCCTATGCCAGGAACCCCACGCTGTTCGGCGTCCAGACATCGGGCCGGCGCTGGCGCGACGAAGTTAGTCACCCCAAGGCATAGGCAAGCCGGCGGCTTGGCGTTAATAGGGGTGCCGAATTGCCCGGCCACGGGAAGCGAAACCGACAAAGCCCTCTGATTTGACACTTCAAACTCCAAACAAGCTGAAAGCCCGGCCCGGCGAGGTCACAGCGGTGCTGCGCCGCATTCTCGCTGAGAACAGCCACGACTATCGCTGGACTTATGTGATGGTCATCACCTGCTCGCTGATCGTTTCGGGCACGACCGCCTTCACGGCCTGGATCATGGCCCCGATGGTCAACCAGATCTTCTACGAACGGCGTGGCGACGCGATCGTGTGGATATGCGCAGGCTTCATGGCGGCCTTCCTGCTGCGCGGCTTTGCCGGCTATGGCCAGGCGGTGGCGCTGGCCAAGATCGGCAACAATCTGGTGGCGCGCTACCAGAAGCGCATTTTCGATCACCTGATGAAGCTCGGCGTCGGCTTCTTCAATGATACACGCTCCGGCCGGCTGGCGGCGCAGGTCAACGAAAACGTCGGCGGCATCCGCGACCTCCTGTCGTTGACGCTGACCTCGATCACCCGCGACGCGGTGACGCTGATCGGCCTGCTCGGCGTCATGGTCTACCAGGATCCGGTCCTGTCGCTCAGTTCGCTGCTGATCGGACCGCCGCTGATCTGGGCCGTCGTCTACCTCACCCGTCGCGTGCGGCGCATTACCCGCGAATCCGTGCTGATCAATTCGCGCCTGATCGGCGCCGTGCAGGAAGCCACGCAAGGCATCGCCATCGTCAAGGCCTTCACCATGGAGGACGAACTGTCCAGCCGCATCGGCAAGCTCGCCAGCGACGCCGAACAGCGCTCGAACAAGATTGCCCGCGTCTCCGAACGGCTGTCGCCGATTTCCGACATGCTGGCCGGCTTCGCCGTCACCTCCGTCATCGCCTATTCCGGTTACCGGGCTCTGGTTCTCGGGCAGCCGCCTGGCGCGGTCTTCTCCTTCATCACGGCGCTGATCCTGGCCTATGATCCGGCGCGCCGCCTGGCACGCATGCAGGTCGGCATGGAACGGGCTCTGGTCAATGCACGCATGATCTACGAGCTGCTCGACCTCGAGCCGAAGCAGGGCGACGCGCCTGGCGCCACCAAAGCAAACTTCACCACGGGCGAAGTGCGCTTCAACAACGTGTCCTTCCGCTATGTCGAGGAGACGCCTGTCCTTCAGGACCTCAGCTTTGTCGCCGCCGCCGGCAAGATGACCGCCGTCATCGGCGCCTCCGGTGCCGGCAAGACCACACTGGTGGCGCTGCTGCAGCGCTTCTACGACGTCGAGAGCGGTACGATCGAGATCGATGGCCAGGACATTTCCAAGGTCACCAAACAGTCGCTGCGCGGCTCGATAGCCTATGTCTCGCAGGCGCCCTATCTGTTCGAGGGCACCATCCGCGACAACATCCGCTATGGCCGCCCCTCGGCCACCGATGCCGAGATCGAACAGGCCGCGCGACTGGCCGCGGCCGACGAGTTCATCCGCCAGCAGCCGCAAGGGTATGACACGCCGGTCGGCGAGAATGGCGCCACGCTTTCCGGCGGCCAGCGCCAGCGCGTGTCGATTGCCCGCGCCATTGTGCGCCAGGCGCCGATCCTGCTGCTCGACGAGGCGACGTCGGCGCTCGACAACGAGGCCGAAGCGCGCGTCCAGCAGGCGCTCACCAAGGTCATGGAAGGGCGCACCACCATCGTCATCGCGCACCGCCTGTCCACCGTGGTCAATGCCGACCACATCATCGTGCTGGAACAGGGCCATCTGGTCGAAGAGGGCACGCATGCCTCGCTGATGGCCGACCCGCACAGCGTCTATGCCCGTTTCCACCGGATACAGGGCGTCAAGGGCCTGGGGCTTGTCGACGACAGCGCCCCGGCCGAAACTTCGGTTCAGGAACTAGAGACCCAGGACATCGCCGGGAGCACGCCATGAGCGAGACCACATCAGGCGAGCCGGCCGGCGATATGGGCCTTGTGGTGGTCGGCGCGGCCGGCCGCATGGGCCAGACGCTGATCCGCGCCATCCACGCCATTCCGGGCGCCCGCGTCATCGGCGCGGTCGAGCGCCCGGATTCGCCTCACCTGGGCAAGGATGCGGGGGAACTCGCCGGCGTCGGCCGCATCGACGTGGCGATCGGCAGCGATCCGTTGCCGGTCTTCGCCAGGGCCGACGGCGTGCTCGATTTCACCACCCCGGCCTCGACGGTCGAGTTCGCCGGTTACGCGGCGCAGGCGCGCATCGTCCATGTCATCGGCACGACAGGCTGTTCGGCCGACGACAACGCGAAAATCGCTGCCGCCGCCCGCCACGCGACCATCGTCAAGTCTGGCAATATGAGCCTCGGCGTCAATCTGCTGGCGGTGCTGGTCGAACAGGCGGCACGCGCGCTCGACGCCGACGATTTCGACATCGAGATCCTCGAAATGCACCACAGGCACAAGGTCGACGCGCCTTCGGGCACGGCGCTTCTGCTCGGCGAAGCGGCCGCCGCCGGGCGCGGCATCGCGCTGGCCGGCAATGATGTGCGTTCGCGCGACGGCCATACGGGTGTGCGACAAACCGGCACGATCGGTTTTGCCACACTGCGCGGCGGCTCGGTGGTCGGCGACCACAGCGTAATCCTGGCCGGCACCGGCGAGCGCATCACGCTGTCGCACCATGCCGAGGACCGCGCCATCTTCGCCCGCGGTGCCGTCAAGGCCGCACTCTGGGCGCATGGCCAGAAGCCGGGACTGTATTCGATGCGGGACGTGCTTGGGCTTGCCTGAAACGACCCTGAACCATCTTCGTTCTTACGCAGGACGGAAAACCACTACACACTTTTCCTGGAATGCTCAGACCCCAGAGGAGCAAAAATGTCGAGAACCCTCGTGCTCGTGCGCCACGGCCAGAGCGAATGGAACCTGAAGAACCTGTTCACCGGCTGGCGCGACGTCGATCTGACGGAGCAGGGCCATGCCGAGGCCAAGGCTGCTGGCCAAAAACTCAAGGCGCGCGGCCTGAAGTTCGATATCGCCTTCACCTCGGCGCTGATCCGGGCACAAAAAACCTGCCAGCACATTCTCGACGCGGTCGGCCAGAGCGACTTGCAGACCGTTCGCGACCAGGCGCTGAACGAGCGCGACTATGGCGACCTCTCCGGCCTCAACAAGGACGACGCGCGCCAGAAATGGGGCGAGGAGCAGGTGCATGTCTGGCGCCGCTCCTATCATGTGCCGCCGCCCGCCGGCGAAAGCCTGAAGGACACCGGCGCCCGCGTCTGGCCCTATTACCTGCACGATCTGCAGCCGCATGTGCTGCGCGGCGGCACGGTGCTGGTCGCCGCCCACGGCAATTCGCTGCGCGCGCTGATCATGGCGCTGGACGGCAAGTCAGGCGAGGAGATCGTCAAGCTGGAACTCGGCACCGGCGTGCCGGTGATCTACCAGCTCAACGCCGATTCGACCGTGGCTTCGAAGGAAGTGCTGGAAGGCTAAGCCGGCAAGCGAGCAGCGGGTTTAAAAAAGCGCGTTGACAGCAATCGCTTGCCCGCTTATTGAGCCCGCACCAGCCCAGATGGCGGAATTGGTAGACGCGCACGGTTCAGGTCCGTGTTCCGCAAGGAGTGGAGGTTCGAGTCCTCTTCTGGGCACCATTTTTCAGCCGCTAAGACGCAGAATTGCGCCTTAGCGGCGGCAAGACCTGCCCCGACACCTGCACTTCTACCTGCACAGCCCGAGCTGCGCACGCATGCAGCTCGATCGCAGGGACAGGTCTCGTTAGCCGGTCAATTCATATCGATTGACATTAGTCGTCAGTAGCCGTCGGGTTGACCCTTGCCAGCCTCATAGCCTCAGCAAGTTCATGCACAGGTATAGGCGACAACTTGTCCTCCGCCTTTGCATGAGACCATCGATGACAAGTTGGGCATAGCACGGCCAGATCGTCCAGTCGGGTCTCTCGGGGGCCGATTGAAAGGGGGCTACGATGATGGGCATCAAACATCATGCTAAGCGAATCTGAGTAGCCGCACGCCTCGCAGATTATAACGCCGCCATTTCTCGCGCGGTTCGCTGCCTTGGTCGCTCGAGCTAGGGCAGCATCACGTTCCATCTCCCTCTGAAGTTTCCACACTCTTTTGCCTTCGCTGGAGGTGCTGTCCAAGCGTGGGTACATCGAGCCAAACATCTGCACGCGACTCGAATCTCGAAAACCAGACGGGAGCTGTATCTCCCATCGCCTCTCAATCTCCAGGTCCTTTAGGACCTCCCATAGCAGACGGATCTGGGCGTCATCTCGCTTAACGCGGTCGAAGGCATTGGTAAGAATACGATGATCTGGCTGGCCGAGATCTTGGACAAGACGGGGCTCACTCACAACTGAGTATACTTCGGAGATGATAACCGCCACTGGCCATTGGGCAAGGCGGGCCTTCAACTCGTCGTCGCGAACAAACGCGGTAGTCTCGCCGTAGACCCCGGTTGATCTGACAAGTTCCAACACGCGGCCCCGCAAGTCGTCAGGGACTTGATCGCCCCCTCCAATTGTGAGGAAATATGGCTGATCAATTGACCGTTCCGCTGTAGTTCTGGCGAGAGAGAAATGAGCCCTGTCTTTAAGTGCTGCGTTGCCATGGGACCCAAAGCACATAACCGGCTCGCTTGAGCGACCCCATACAGCTTTTACGCCCATCAATACATCGGGGGTTGGGGCAACCTCTATGAGCTTTACCACTGCCAGCTTTCCTTCCAATCAGTCCCGCCCATTGCGACGATGGCATAACATGATTGGCCGGAGCTCAGAACAGGGCTGCGGAATTCGGGCTCAACCACACCGCGTGGCGCAGCACAAGGGGTATGCCTTGACTGTTCCGTATTGGTTTCATATACTGAAATCGTGAAACCAATACGGAACAAGCGACCATGAGCGCCGACATCGTTCAGTTTCCGCAGAAGTCACCGCCGGTGGAGCCGCTCGCGCAATTCGTCCGGCTTGGGGAGGTGTCTCACAAGCGAACGGCAAGCCTTTTCGCTGAAGGGCACCTTGCCGCGAAACGAGTTGTCGTTGATGCATCCCGCCTACGATACCTGAGGAGCGAGATTAAGCAGTTCAAAGAAGCCGGTAGAGAGATCGTGCTCGACACCAAAGCCGCCGAATTAGCGGCGCTCAGCAAGTTTGGCGGGAGCGCAAAAGACGCGCCATGGTCGCAGGTGGCCGGGGGTCAATTGGTGACCGCGCCTTGCTTTCTGCGGGGCCATCCCGGCGACATCTTTGGCCAAATTGCGCGCTGCGCAGTTGAATATGATGTCGATGCTGTATTGTCCCCCGGCCACTTCCTTCACCCGGAAAATGGGCTCAATTGGCTGGACATTGATCGCGGTTCTTGTTCTGAATTGCGTAGGGCGCTTGACCATGAAGGCGCCAAGCATAATGCGATAGATTACTTATTGATCCTACCGCATCTCATGCTGAACGATCCCGAGATGCGATTGAAGATCATGCAGGCTCTATCTGATCTGCCTTTCGACAATCTGTGGATTCGTGCTTCCGGCTTTGGCAACGATTCCGCTGCTCAGCCTCTAGTGGCCCTCATTTCTTCGCTTGTGCAATTTCATAACCTCGGAAAGCCCATCATTAACGACTACCTGGGTGGTCTCGTCGGTGAGGCGGTGATGGCACTCGGAGCATCGTCCGGCTTCGCTCATGGTATCGCGGAATGCGAACGTTTTGATGCTCGACCATGGGACAAGCCTGCCAAGAAGCGCGACCCAGATAAACCGGGCGGGCGGGCGGCGAGAATAAATCTCTCGTTGATCAACAAGTCTCTGACGCTGAATGAGTACGAAACATTGCTGTCTGCTAAGAGCGCCAAGCGTCTCTTGTCTCCAAGTGTTGCCTTGCCGGGCGTTCGAACGCCAAGCGACGTTACCAATGATCCTAAGATACTCGCTTCCAAAGAGGCTGTGACCAATTTCGAAGCTTTGGCAAACGTGCCGAATTTGCACAGGCCAAAGGATTTCGTTGAACGACGAGTCGAGCCGGCCGTTGAGCGCATGCAACAAATCAAGAACTTAATCCCCAATCCGGAGATTGCGAAATCCAATGACGTGGATGTGGACAAACTAATGAAACGGATGGGAGATCATCACAAGCAGTTGAGTCGCCAATCCAATTCTCTGACAGAGCTGTCTGAGCGTATGGTTGAACTAGGTCCCGTAGCGCGCCCAGTCCAGCGGCTATCGCGCCTTGAAGAACATGAGATACGTGGACAGAGGCCATGAGCAGCTCAACTGCCAATTCTATCGCACGTAGCTTGGAGGAGATCGAGCAGGCTGGAGGCTTGCGAGGAACGGACATCGCTAACTTGACGCAAGTATCGAAAGCCACCGTTTCCCGCTGGCGTACAGGCTTAGCCAGACCTCAGCCGCGTAATGAGATGGTGCTCTCTGATCTTGTTTACGTTGTCAGGCGGTTGCAGGATTACTATACTGAGGAAGAAATCCGTACTTGGCTGTATTCGCGACACCCTCAGCTAGGGGATGAACGTGCGGTTGATCTCATCCATAGTGGCCGTACCATTGATGTGTTAAATGTATTGAATCGACTCGATTCTGATGGATATCTCTAACCTTGAACCGATTCCCTCCGCGCGACAGTCGACTAATCGACTCGATGGAAGAGTTACCTGTTGCATCGTATCAGGGACGTGTTTGGCGCGTCGTTCGCGAGGGACGGGATCCCTGCCAAGGTTCCTCCGCCGGAAATCGCTGGGACACCGGGCAATTCGAAGTTCTCTACACATCGCTGGAGCGTAGGGGTGCGATTGCTGAGATGTACTTTCACCTCAAAGCGGGGCAACCAGTTTTCCCCTCCAAGCTACGCTACACGCTCCATGAAATTGAGGTCTCCCTCAACGGAATTTACGACCTCTCCGATCGTCATTTATTGGCCCGTCTCGGGGTCGACATCGCAAATTTTGGACGTCTGGACTACCTTTACCGGAAGGCTGAATATCCAACTTGTCAGCAGGTCGGCGAGGCAGCCCACTTTCTAGGATCAATGGAGGCGAATGATCCGTCCGGGATTCTTGTCCCAAGTGCTCGCTACGTTTGCAGTAACCTTGTCATATTTTGTCAGCACACAGTGCCCGACCAGATCGAGCCGGTCAAAGACCACGGGCTGGTGGATTGGACGGAGCTGAAATAGTTTAATTCGGGCAGCATACATTCTTACCATGAATCTGCCGACACTCTGCGCGTTACTGCCTCCTGTTGGTCCTGAGAGCCGGGGAGGACCCACCGAACAGTCTCATTCGGGAAGACGGCCGGCCTTGCGAAGCTTTTGCTTCAGCACGGCAAGGGCAGCGTCCGTTGCTGCTTCCATGTCATGGTAACGTCGCTTGGCCCATGTTGGGTCGGTGTCACCGGCCAGTTGGTATAGTCCGCTCCACTTCCCGTCACCTTGACGGAAGATCTGGACGCGGTCGTTGTACGAGGTCGTGAAGCGCCGTCCCTTCGATGTTTCCCACCAGACGGGACGTTCCAGTTCCAAGGCGAGCTGCCCAGCCCGCGCCCGAGCCAAAAGCGTCTTGAGCCGGTCCTTGGCCCTGCTGATGGCAAGCTCCACCTCGGCCAGAAAGTCGGAATGCTCTATGTGCTCTACAATGTAGTAATGATCGCGCGCATCCTTCTCGGCTTCGCGAACGCGACGAGCGACAACTTTGCGCAGCCGCTCCAGCTTCGTGATCACCAACAATGACATGTCGTCGTGGCTCTCTGTTCCACCATCGATCTCGCTGAGTTGGATCCGAGCTTTGACCAGGGCTTTCTCACGGCTTGTCACACGCTCGGCCGCTCGCTTGCGGTCGTCGTCGCGCGCCCTTGCGACTGCGAGATTGTTTTCCATATGGCCGGCGCAGATACAGCCGGCCTCAAGCTCAAGACCAGTTGGGTGCCGCATGACATGAACAAAGCGGATATGAATAGCCTCGCACATTTCGCAGATTTTGTGCCGATCTTTGCCAGGCCCCAGGTCGCGCAGGTGCTCGTAGGACCAGCCGCCTTTGGGCACGTCCGGGTCTGACCACTTACCGCAGCCGCGGGCGACGAGTTCCTGTTCGCCTTCGATCATATGCTCTCCTAGGGTCTTTTATACCACAGATGAACCAAGTCGGGCGCGATAGATCTTCCCAACATCGATCCCGGCGGCAATCAGCCAAACCTGCCCTCCTGGCCAGTCCCCGAACAAACCGCTTCAAACCGCGCGTCCCCTTCGCTACGCTCGCAATCATGTCTCAATCCAGCACCGCGATCTTCGGCGCCCGCCGCGACCAGGCTTTTCCCGTCCTAGCCGAGGCGGACATCGAGCGCATGCGCCGGTTCGGCGAGGCCAGCGCCTATGCCGCCGGCGAGCACATTTTCGAGGCCGGCGATGTGTCCCCGGGACTGATCGTGGTGCTGGCGGGCAAGGTCGATATCACCCAGGACGGCAAATTTGGCCGGCGCGAGACGATCGTCACGCATGGCCCGGGCAGCTTCGCCGGCGAGCTGGCGCAGCTTTCGGCCCGTCCCTCGCTGGTCAATGCGCAGGCGGCCGAGCCGGTCGAGGCGTTCGTCATCCCGTCGCAGCGACTGCGCGACCTGATGGTGCAGGAGGCCAATCTCGGCGAGCGCATCATGCGGGCGCTGATCCTGCGCCGCGTCGGGCTGCTCGAGAGCGGCACGATCGGTCCCATCATCGTCGGACCTGCCGACAATGGCGACGTCCTTCGCCTGCAAGGCTTTCTCGCCCGCAGCGGCCAGCCCCACCGCGTGCTCGATTCCAAAACCGATCCTTGCGCGAAGACGCTGTTCGAGCACTTCCAGGTCGATCCCCACCACCTGCCGGTCGTGCTGTGCCCGAATGGCAGGCTGCTGCTCAATCCGGCGGAGAAAGACCTCGCCCGCTGCATCGGCCTGCTGCGGCCGGTCGACGCCAGCAAGGTCTATGACGTCGCCATAGTCGGCGCCGGACCGGCCGGTCTGGCGGCGGCGGTCTACGCGGCCTCGGAAGGGCTGTCGACCATCGTGCTCGATTGCCGTGCCTTCGGCGGCCAGGCCGGCGCCTCAGCGCGCATCGAGAACTATCTCGGCTTCCCCACCGGCATTACCGGCATGGCGCTGATGGCGCGCGCCTACAACCAGGCGCAGAAATTCGGCGTCGAGATGGTCATCCCCGACGAAGTGAAGCTGCTCGGTGCCGCCACCGACGGTGCGCGCTACCAGCTCGCGGTCGGCGACGGCGAGACGGTGCGCACGCGCTCGGTGGTCATCGCCAGCGGCGCGCGCTATCGCCGCCTCGATGTCGCCAACCTCGCCGCGTTCGAGGGCACATCAGTGCATTATTGGGCCTCGCCCATCGAAGCGCGGCTTTGCGGCGGCCAGGAAGTGGCGCTGGTCGGCGCCGGCAATTCGGCCGGCCAGGCGGCCGCCTACCTGGCCAGCCAGGTCAGGAAAGTGGTGCTGCTGGCGCGTGGCGGCAGCCTCGAGGCCTCGATGTCGCGTTACCTCGTCGAGCGCATCAGGGCGCAGCCGAACATCGAGGTGCTGACCGGCGCCGAAATCGAGGCGCTGGACGGCGAGGCAGGCAATCTCGCCACGGTACGCTGGCGCGACCGCTCGAGCGGCGCCTCGACGACGCGGCCGATCCGCCATCTCTTCCTGTTCATCGGCGCCGACCCGAACACCGATTGGCTCGCCCAATCCGACGTGGCGCTGGATGCCAGGGGTTTCATCCGCACCGGATCGGACATAGCATCGGCGCATGGCGTGATGGAGACCAGCCGCAACGGCGTGTTCGCCATCGGCGACGTGCGCTCCGGCTCGGTCAAACGCGTCGCGGCGGCTGTCGGCGAGGGCGCTCAGGTGGTGGCGGCGTTGCATGCATTTCTTGCGCGGGACGGCAGCCAGGCCGACGCGCCTCAAGTATGATCCCGAAAGGTGGGAACCGGTTTTCGGAAAAGATCATGCTTCAATTGAGAGATAGATCGGGAGAGTGTGATGGCGGATGAATGCAGACACGCCGCCGGGATCAAGGACGTGACGCCGAGCGCGCTCGGCTGCGAGGAGTGCCTGAAGAGCGGCTCCTGGTGGGTGCATCTGCGGCTCTGCCGCACCTGCGGCCATGTCGGCTGCTGCGACGACTCCCCCAACCGCCACGCCACCAAGCATTTTCACGCCACCAGCCATCCTGTCATCGAGGGCTACGACCCACCGGAAGGCTGGGGCTGGTGCTATGTCGACGAGGTTTTTCTGGACCTCGGCGACCGCACGACCCCGCAGAACGGCCCGATCCCGCGCTTCTATTGAGTGCTTCGAAGAGCCGTGGAAAAGCGGGTTCGGCCTGCTTATCGCACCGATCCGGTAACCGTGCGGTCGACGTCGGGAACGGATTTGCGATCGTTGCCGGCAAGGGCGGCGATGAGCAGCAGGCTGGCCACGACCGGAACGAACAGCACGGCGATGCGGGCCTGTACATGAAGGATGGCGCGCCATTCGCTGCGCTTGTCGGGGCTGTCGCTCATCATACTCACTTTGCCATGGACCCCCCGCGAGGTCACATAGCCGCCAACGGTTAAGCAACTCCTTCCGACTTCGTTAACGCAGGTGTTCAAGCACGAAATTCAGCCGAGCCCGATCCGCCTGGCGCCTTGCCGAAACAACGCCTCGGCATCGGGCTCGAAGCGGAAAGTGGCGATGAAATCGTCAGCGCGGTAGTCCGGCAACGTCTTGCGGATGGCGGCGGCAAAGCCGCGCGCCTCTTCGAGCCGCCCCGCCAGTGCCAGGCAATGTGCCGCGATCGCCAGGATGATGGCGTGCGCGTTCGGCCGGGCGGCTGCCTTCAGCGCCCATCCGGCCGCCTCCTCGAACTGGCCGAGCCGGACGTGCGCCATGGCCCGCGCCCCCAGCATGCCGAACAGCAGCGGATCGAAAGGGCTGAGATGGCGCGAATGGTCGGAGGAGCCGATCGCCGCCCGCGGGTCGCCCGACTGCGAATGGACGAAGGACAGCGCATAATGGCCGAGCGCGAAATTGGGGCTGAGTTTGACCGCCTGTTCCAGTTCGCCGAGCGCGCCGTCCTGTTCGCCGCGCAGCCACAGCGCCCGCCCCATCGCCCAGTGCGCGGCCGGATTGTGGTCATCGACCAGCAAGCTCTGCCCGGCACTCTCGAAGGCCAGCGCGCTTTCGCGATCGCGGTCGCCCCAGCGCTGGAAGGCGTTCTGCCAATGGGTGAAGGACAGGCCGGCATAGGCGCGGGCGAAGGTCGGATCAAGCCGCAGGGCGCTGGCAAAGAAGTGCCGTGCCGTTTCGTTCTCGGCCTGCGTGAAACGGTACATGTGCCAGAGGCCACGGTGGTAGGCCTCCCAGGCATTGAGCGAGTTGGGAGCCTTGAGCAGGGCGCGGTTGCGTTCGACCGTCTCGATCTCGGCCGAGATCGACGACACGATGCTGTCGCCAATGTCGTCGAGCACGGCGAAGATGTCGTCCGGACGGCGCTCGAAGGTCTCGGCCCAGACGATCCTGGCCGTGCGCACCTCGACGAGTTCGACGCTGACGATCAGGCGGCCGGCCATGCTGCGCACCGTTCCCGTGGCGACATAGTCGACCTTCAGCCGGCGGCCCGCCTCCTCGGGCGCAATACCTTTGTCGGCCAGCGCGAACACCGATCCGCGCGCGATCACGAAGAAATCCCGCAGCTTGGCGAGACGGGTGATGATGTCGTGGGTGAGGCCGTCGGCGAGCCCGCCGCGCGCCTCTCCGGCAAACGGCATCACCGCCAGCGAAGCGTGGCTCGGCTCGGCGGTCTCGGCCACGGTCGGCCCGGCCACCGGCTGCGATACCATGGACAAGCCGGCCGGCCGCCGCTCGCGGATCGTTTGCCAGGCCGCGCGCAGCGGCGCGAAATCCAGCTCTTCCGACCCGAACAGCTGCTCGGCCGCCGCCAGATGTTGCTCAGCCGCGCCGACGGCGCCACGCCGCGCCAGACCGGCCAGCAGCGCCCGGTGCGCGCGCTCCTCGAACGGCGACAGTTCCAGCCATCTGTCGAGATGAGCGACCGCTTCGTCGCAATCCGCCGGCAGGGTTTCGACGAGTCTTTCCAGCACGGCCACGTGCCAAGCACCGAAGCGACGGCGTTGTGCCGTCAGCCAGCTGTTGAAAAGCGGGCTTCGCTCGAGCTCCAGGCCGTCAAGGAACTCGCCGGCGAACAATTTCGCCAGCGCCCGCAGGCGCTCGACACCAAGCGTTGCGATGCCTTCGAAGCAGGCGCGGCTGACCTCCAGCGCATCGACAGGGCAATCCTCGAGATCGAGCGCCACCGTATCGCCTTGTGTGACGACCCGACCCCGTTCCGGCCCGTCCAGAGCGGTGCGCAACTTACTCAGGCACCAGCGCAGCTCGCCACGCGGATCGTTGGGCACATCCCACAAAAGCTCGCACAGGCGGGAGCGGCCGACGGGGTGCGGCGCCAGCGCCAGATAACCCAACAGCGCCCGCAGCTTGCGCGAGCCCGGCAGGGTGGCTGGCACTTGGTCGCGTGTGATCGCCAGCGGTCCGAGCAGGCGCACGGACGGGGCCGTTGCCCTGCCGTCCCGCCTCGCCTGTGCGGTTTCCACGTCGGTTTCCACGCCTGTTCCCACGTTGGCCTGTCGGCCCTTACTCTATCACAGACCCGACACGGCGCATCCGGTGGCGATGCTTTCGCGCCCGATGTCACCTTTGCCGTATGAGCGGCACGTCATATCGCGGCAAGGTGTCGAAACCTCGCCGCCCAGGCCGCCGGTTTGTAACCGGCCCGTGAGAACACGATCGAGGAGATCGACGATGTTGAACAAACAACAAATCAGAACCACCGCGGGGCGCGGCCGATTGTTCGACAGCATCCTGGACACCGTCGGCGACACGCCGGTGGTGCGCATCAACAATCTCGCGCCGGCCCATGCGACCATCTACGTCAAGGCCGAGTTCTTCAACCCGGGCGCCTCGGTGAAGGATCGGCTGGCGCTCAACATCGTCGAAGAGGGCGAACGCAGCGGCGCGCTGAAGCCCGGCCAGACCGTGGTCGAGGCGACCAGCGGCAATACCGGCATCGGGCTTGCCATGGTTTGCGCGCAGAAAGGCTATCCGTTGGTCGTTACCATGGCCGACAGCTTTTCCGTCGAGCGCCGCAAGCTGATGCGCATGCTGGGCGCCAAGGTGGTGCTGACGCCACGCGCCGAAAAAGGTTTTGGCATGTACAAGAAGGCGGTCGAACTGGCCGAGGCCAATGGCTGGTTCCTTGCCCGCCAGTTCGAGACGGCCGCCAATGCCGCCATCCACGAGTCGACGACCGCGCGCGAAATCATAAACGATTTCGCCGGCTCGCGGCTCGACTGCTTCGTCACCGGCTATGGCACCGGCGGCACGGTCGTCGGCGTGGCGCGGGTCTTGCGCCGCGAACGGCCCGACACCCGCATCGTGCTCTCGGAACCGGCCAACGCGCAACTGATCGGCAGCGGCAAGGCGCAGCAGCGCGGTGCCGATGGCGCGCCAGCCGCCAGCCACCCGGCCTTCGAGCCGCATCCCGTCCAGGGCTGGACGCCGGACTTCATCCCCAACGTGCTGCAGGAGGCGATCGACGCCAGCCTCTATGACGAGGTGATGCCGATCGCCGGTCCGGAGGGCATCAAATGGGCGCGGGCGCTGGCCCAGAAGGAAGGCATCTTCACCGGCATTTCCGGCGGCGCCACCTTCGCCGTGGCGCGCCAGGTCGCCGAGAAGGCGGCGGCCGGATCGGTGATCTTGTGCATGCTGCCCGACACGGGCGAGCGCTACATGTCGACGCCGCTGTTCGACGGCGTCGAGGCTGAAATGGATGCCGATGAGCTGGCGCTCTCGCGCTCGACGCCCGGCTGCCAGTTTCCGGCGGCTTGACGGGAGGCTGTCATGGACATCGCGCAGGAAAGCCTCGGCATGGCGGCCGAGGAAACGCTTGACCCCGCCGACTGGGCCGATGTGCAGGCCTTCTCGCATCGAATCATCGACGATGCGGTAGACTACCTGCGTGAGGTGCGCGAGCGCCCCGTCTGGCGGGAGATGCCCGGCGAGGTGCGGGATCTTTTCACCGCACCCCTGCCGCGCTCGCCGGCACCGCTTGCCGTCGTCTATGGCGAGGTCTCCCGCACCGTGATGTCCTATCCGATGGGCAACATCCATCCACGGTTCTGGTCGTGGTATATGGGGTCCAGCAACTTCACCGGCGCGCTCGGCGATTTCCTCGCGGCGATACAGGGCTCCAACCTCGGTGGCGGCAACCATGCCGCCGGACTGATGGACGGCCAGGTGGTGAACTGGTGCAAGCAGATGCTGGGCTTTCCAGACTCGGCCTCCGGCACGCTGGTCAGCGGCGGCTCGATGGCCAACATCATCGGGCTGACGGTGGCGCGCAACGTCAAGGCCGGCGTCGACGTGCGCGAGCACGGCGTTTCAGCCATCGAGAAGCCGCTGCGCTTCTATGGCTCGGACCAGATCCATTCCTGCCACCGCAAGGCGATGGAAGCGCTGGGCCTCGGCAATCGGGCGCTGCGCCGCATCCCGACAGATGCCGGGCTGCGGATCAATATCGACGCGTTGCGCGCGGCGATCGTCGAGGACCGGGCAGCCGGCTTCAAACCGGCCTGCGTCGTCGGCAATGCCGGCACGGTCAACACTGGGGCGATCGACGACCTGCGGGCGCTTGCCAAACTCGCTCACGAGGAAGGCCTCTGGTTCCATGTCGATGGCTGCATCGGCGCGCTGATCGCCATCGCCCCGCAAAACGCCCACCGCGTCGCCGGCATCGAATGGGCCGATTCGGTCGCGCTCGATCCCCACAAATGGCTGCATTCGCCCTTCGAGGTCGGCTGTGCCCTGGTCAGGGACGCCGCCGCGCACCGCCGGACCTTCGCGGTGACGCCGGAATATCTGGAATCGACGCCGCGCGGCCTCGCTTCCGGCGAATGGTTGCACGATTATGGTCTGCAGACGTCGCGCGGCTTTCGTGCCTTGAAAGTGTGGATGGCACTGAAGGAACATGGCGTCGAAAAATTCGGCCGCCTGATCGACCAGAACATCGCGCAGGTCTCCTATCTGGCCGGGCTGATCGAGGCCGAGCCTTCGCTGGAGCTTGCGGCGGCGCCGACCATCAACATCGTCTGCTTCCGCTATCAGCCCGGTTTGGCGGGCGAAGCGCTGAAGGCGCTCAACACCGAGATCATGTTGCGGCTGCAGGAGCAAGGCATCGCTGCACTCTCCGACACCACCGTGCATGGCGGGCACTGGTTGCGTGTGGCGATCACCAACCATCGCACCCGACGCGACGATCTCGATCTGCTGGTGCGTGAAGTGGTGAGGCTGGGACGTGAGATCACCGCGCAGGGCCACGTGTCTTCCTAGTTCCGGGCCGCCGTGCGAACCTGCCCGCGGTGATTCGGGGAGGTCGGCGGTGACGCTGTTTCGCATGCTTGCGCTGGCGGCACTGGTCCTGGCCAATTCGGCCGAGGCCGCCGACATGGCCTTTTTCGTCAAGAACCTGCGCAAGGAGGGGGTCGCGGTCGAGCTGTTCAGCCGCGATCGCGAGACCGTCTGGCCGGGCAACGACAAGGTGTTCCTTGTCGATCCGGGCTCGCAGAAATCAGTGCCGATCTCCTGCAATCAGGGCGAACGCATCTGCTATGGCGCCTGGGTCGATGGCAACGACAAGATTTCCGCCGGAGTCGGTCCAGACAACGACCAGCCTTGCGATACCTGCTGCTTCATCTGCGTGGAGCACACAACCGAAACCATCGACCTGGTGCCGTAGCGGCGCTTCGGTGCAGGAGCCACCCCGGCGCGTCAGTCGGGAAGGCCGGCCTTGCCAAAGCCATCGAGGAAGTGCTCGCGCGTCGCGTCGTCGCGGAAGGGCTCCGTCCAGACCCAATGGCGGGTCGTGAAATGCGGGTTGCCGACGAGGAACAGTTCCACCTCCGTGCGTGCCTCCTCGAGCCGGCCAAGTTGCGCAAGGCTTGCCGCCAGGAAGCGGCGTGAACTGGTGCGGTAGGTCTCGTCCCGGCGCAGCGTCTCGACGGCGCCTGCGTAGTCGCGCGCCGCATATTGCGCCTGGCCGAGCGTCAGATAGTACCAGCTCGGTGGAAACGGGTTCAGCCGGAACGCCTTGCGGATTTGCTCCAGGGCCTCCTCGACCCGCCCAGCCAGGGTCGTTATGTCGGACAATGTCGCCCAGGCATCGGCCTCGTTCGGGTCGAGTTCGAACGCCCTGGCGAATTCGGCCTCCGACTCGGCGAACTCATGCTCATAGGCAAGCAAATTGCCGAGCACCCAGTGGCACCCGGCATCGTTGGGATCGATCGCGACCGCCTTGCGCGCCAGCTCCAGGGCAATGCGGCGGTTAGGGTCGATCGGCTCGCCCCAATGCACCCATCCCATCCAGTGGTTCATGGCAAGCCAGCGATAGGCCTCGGCGTAGTGGGGATCGAGCGCAACCGCGCGCGTCAGCATCAGATGCGCTTCCCGTGCGGTCTGCGGCGAATCATCGATCAGCTTGCGCGCCCGCACGCACAGGTCGTAGGCGTCGAGATTGGTGGGCCGGTTGCGTGGCGGCGGTGCGCGCAGCCGGCCGAGCAATGCCTCCACGATCTTGGCGGTCACTTCGTCCTGGACGGCAAAGATATCGTCCAGGCCGCGGTCGAAGCGTTCCGCCCATAGATGGTCGCCGCTCGCCGCGTCGACCAGCTGCGCGTTGATGCGCACCCGCCCCGCATCGCGCCGCGCGCTGCCCTCCAGCAGATAACGAACGCCGAGTTCCCTGGCGATCTCGCGCACGTCCATTGCCTTTCCCTTGTAGGCAAAAGTCGAATTGCGCGCGATGACGAACAGGCCGGAGATCCTGGACAGGTCGGTGATCAGGTCTTCGGTCAAGCCGTCGCAGAAAGAGTCCTGCCCGGCATCGTTGCCGAAATTGACGAAGGGCAGCACCGCTATCGAAGGCTTGTCCGGCAGCGGCAAGGGTTTCGGCTTGGCGCCGGCGAGCTGTTCGACGGCCCCCGTGAAACGATAGCCGACGCGCGGAACGGTCGTGATCCATTCCCCGCCCCCTTCACCCACAATGCCGGGCGGGCCGAGCAGCTTGCGCAGCTGCGCGATCTGGACGGTGAGGTTGCCTTCCTCGACGGCCGTGCCCGGCCACGCCGCGTCCATCAGTTCGGCTTTTCCCAGGATTTCGCCGGGTTTTGCGACGAGCGCCGCAAGCAGCTTTAGCCCCCGATAGCCAACGGCAACGGGATCGTCGTTCCGAAGCAGCGTTCCCGCACCCGGATCAAGCACGAACGGACCAAAGGCGAAGCGCTCTCCCTGCATTGGCGCATCTATAGACAATTCCGGGAAAAGTGCGAAGCGGTTTCGCCAGGAAACGCGGGGCTAGCCCTCCCGAGAGTGGCGTCAAAACAAACAGTTAGCGCAAGTTTGGAACTTTTGAGAACTATTTGGGAGGGCTTAATTACGGCGCCGCTCGTATCCTGCAGAATTCAATCTCTTTCCGGGTGAGGTGGTTCCCAACGGTGTGGGACCCTCAAACCCAATGGAGGTTGCCATGAACAATACAATCGCATCGGTCCAGCATCGGGCAGTGCGGCCGGGTGTGCCCGTCCAACGATCGTCGCATCCGCACTCCCTGCTAAGCATGGTGGCAAGCTGGCGCGAGCGGACACGCTTTCGCTGGGACCTCAAACGAATGTCCGAGGTCAGTCCGCATCTGATCGACGATATTGGCCTGACGCAATTGCAGGCCAAGGCTGAGATCGCCAAGCTGCCATTCTGGCAGCGCTAAGGCGAAATGCCGCGACGATCTGGAAACAATCGCCGGCATCATCCCTTTAGCGGCGGGCCGTGTCGTGCCATGATCCCCTATCGGCCGTGGGGGCCGATTCTACATCGGGGGTTTTCCATGTCGTTCACATCCGTGCGCCGGCTCGCCGCCGCGTTTTCGCTTGCTGTCCTGTTTGTGCCAGCCGCCCAGGCCGGCGACGTCACCTTCGCTGTCAAGAACAGCCATCCCAATGCCATGCGTCTGGAACTCTATAGTCAGGACCGCGACTATGTCTGGCCGGGCGATGGCAAGGATTTCTATCTCGACGACGGCGAGACCAAGCAGCTGCCGATTTCCTGCAACGAAGGCGAATCGATCTGCTACGGGGCCTGGGTCGATGGCGACGAGGGTACATATTGGGGCGTCGGCCCCGGCAACAAGGAAAAATGCGAGGATTGCTGCTACACCTGCAGCGGCGGCGAGACCGAGGAGATCGACCTGGTCCCCTGACCGGTTTGCCAGCTTGACGGTTTTCCTGTTCGAGCCATAGCTTGGCCATGCATGCCGCCCAAAACCGGCTTCCGGTTTTGGCGCGACGACATGCGTCGAAACAAGACCATACCAAGGGCACGCCGCGCCTGTGCATTCAGGAGCGGCGTACTCCAGGCAACAGGAGCACCGCGATGGCCGGCACGGTCGAGGGCGAAAAAATCGACGTCGGGTTTTCCGGCAAGCGCTGCATCCATTCGCGCAATTGCGTGCTCGGCGACCCGCATGTCTTCGTGCCCAACGCGCCGGGCCAGTGGATCCATCCCGAGGCGGCCAGCGTCGAGAAGATCGTCGCACTGGCCGAGAACTGCCCCTCGGGCGCGATCACCTATGCGCGCAAGGATGGCGGCCCGCCGGAAAAGCCGCCCGTGGTCAACACCGTGCGGCTGCGCGAAAACGGCCCGCTGGCGGTGCATGCCGAGATCGTGCTTGGCGCCGAGACGTTTTTCCGCGCCACGCTTTGCCGCTGCGGCGCCTCCCAGAACAAGCCGTTCTGCGACAACAGCCATATCAAGGCGGGCTTTGCCGCCACCGGAGAACCGGCGCTGAAGGACACGCCGGCGCTGGAGGTCCGCGACGGACCGCTGCAGGCGACGCCGACCACGAACGGCCCGCTCAAGCTCGAAGGCAATGTCGAGATCGTCACCGGCACCGGCCACACGATCGACCGCACCACAAAGGTCTTCCTGTGCCGCTGCGGCCACTCGGCCAACAAGCCGTTCTGCGATGGCAGCCACAAGAAGGTTGGGTTTGTGGGATAGATGGGTAGCCGATCTCCCCCACGAGGGGGGAGATCGCTTGTGGCCTATCTCTCCCGGCTTTATCCGCAAGCCGGTATCGGCTAAGGGCAGGCAACCAAACAATCTGCCCGGACTTTCGCCCAAAATGACCGCCAAGACCAAGTCTGCCCCTCTCTTCCTCGGCATCGACACCGGCGGCACCTACACCGATGCCGTGTTGTGGTCCGAGACCGAGGGTCCGCGGGAGGGGCCGAACAAGGGCAAGGTGCTGGCCAAGGCCAAGGCGCTGACCACGCGGCATGATCTGGCCGTCGGCATTTCGGGCGCCGTCGATGCTGTGCTGGAAAAGGCGGGCACCAATCCGGCCGATATCAAACTGGTCTCGATGTCGACGACGCTCGCCACCAATGCGCTGGTCGAGGGCCAGGGCGGCCGCGTGGCGCTGGTCATGATCGGCTTTTCCGAGGCCGATCTTGCTCGCGATGGTTTGAAGACGGCACTCGGCACCGACCCGGTGGTGTTTTGCGCGGGCGGCCATGATGTGCATGGCAATGCCGCCAAGCTCGACCTGTCCGGGCTGGAGGCGATGCTGCCGGAACTCGGCGTGTCGGTGTCCGGCTTTGCCGTCTGTGCCTATTTTGCCACCCGCAATCCGGCGCACGAGATCGCCGCCCGCGAGCTGATCCGCGACAGGACCGGCCTCCCGGTTACGGCGAGCCATGAGCTGTCGGCCAAGCTCGGCGGTCCGCGCCGGGCGCTCACCACGCTGCTCAATGCAAGGCTGATCTCGATGATCGACCGGCTGGTGGCGGCGACCGAGGGGTTCCTTCAGGCCCGCAACATCGCCGCTCCGTTGATGGTGGTGCGCGGCGATGGCGCGCTGGTTTCGGCGGCGTTTGCCCGCCAGCGGCCGATCGAGACGATCCTCTCCGGCCCCGCCGCCAGCCTGGTCGGCGCCCGCCACATGACCGGGCTCGACAACGCGGTGGTCTCCGACATTGGCGGCACCACCACCGACGTTGCCGTGCTCGATGGCGGCCGGCCGCGGCTCGATCCGGAAGGCGCCACCGTCGGCGGTTTCCGCACCATGGTCGAGGCGGTCGCGATGCGCACTTTCGGCCTCGGCGGCGATTCCGAAGTGATGCTGGAGGATGGCGCGCTCAATCCGAAAATCCTGCTCGGGCCGCGCCGCCTGGTGCCGCTGGCGCTGTCCGGCATGGCGCATGGCGAGGCGGTGACCGCAGAACTCGAACGCCAGTTGCGCGCGCCCAACACAGGCCGCATGGATGGCCGCTTCGCGGTCCGCACCGGCGTGCCCGACAGGCTTGCCGCAGGGCTGACCGCCCCCGAGGCAAAGCTCCACGAAGCGATCGGCGCGACGCCGCTTGCCCTCGACAGGCTGCTGACCTCGAATGCCCAGAATGCCACGCTGAACCGGCTGGTCTCGCGCGGGCTGGTGCATATCTCGGGCTTCACCCCGTCGGACGCCGCGCACGTGCTTGGCAAACAGGCGAACTGGGATGCCGCCGCCGCCCGCCTTGGCGCCGAACTGTTCGCCCGCAGGCGCGACGGCCGTGGCCAGGCGATCGCGGCCTCGCCGGAAGTGATCTCTGAACGGGTGCTCTTGACCCTGACGCGCTGGTCGGCCGAATACATCCTGGAAACCGCTTTTGCCGAGGACGGGCTCGACGGCGCGGCGACGGTGGCGCACGCGCTGGTGCAGCGCGCCGTCGACGCTCACCCCGGCATCGCCCGCCTCAGCGTCGCGCTCGACCGGCCGGTCATCGGGCTCGGCGCTTCGGCGCCGCTGCACTATGCCGGCCTGGCGCCCTTGGTCGGCAATGACTGCGTCGTGCCCCGGGATACCGACGTCGCCAACGCGCTCGGCGCCGTCGTCGGCCAGGTCAGGGTTTCGGCGGAGGCCCGCGTCAGCCAGCCCAAGGAAGGCCTGTTCCGGCTTGCCTCGGGTGAGATGGTGCGCGATTTCCTCGACGAGGCTGCGGCGATCGCGGCCGCCGAGGCCGATGTGCGCGCCATTGTCGCCCAGCGGGCTCTTGATGCCGGCACCGACAGCGCCGAGATCGATGTGGCGACGGAGTTCCGGGTCTCGACTGTCGAAGCGCAGCGCATGTTCATCGAAGCGCATATCGTGGCGGTGGCCTCGGGCAGGCCGAGGATCGCGGTTTGAGGAAGAAGAGCCATCTCCGCCCTCCTCGGGGAGATTGGCCAACCGCCCAAAATGCCCCACCTACACCCTAAGCTGAATTGACCCTGCACCCCTGACATGCCAAACGCCCGCAAAGCCTTTCATCTGGAGTAGCCTGATGACCGATCGCATCGAGATCGCCGGATTGCGCATTGCCCGCGAGCTGCATGACTTCGTCGTCGACCAAGCTTTGCCCGGCCTCGACATCGAAGCGGCGCGTTTCTGGGACGGGTTCTCGGTCATCGTCCATGATCTGGCGCCCAGGAACCGGGCGCTGCTGGCAAAACGCGATGCCATGCAGGAAAAGCTCGATGGCTGGTATCGCGACAATGGCGCGCCCATCGACATGAACGCTTACAAGGCGTTCCTGAAGGAGATCGGTTATCTCGTGCCGGAAGGGCCGGCCTTCAGCGTCTCGACCGACAATGTCGACCCGGAAATCGCGGTCGTGGCCGGACCGCAGCTGGTGGTGCCGGTGATGAACGCGCGCTATGCGCTCAACGCCGCCAATGCACGCTGGGGCTCGCTCTATGACGCGCTCTATGGCACGGACGCCATCCCCGAAACGGATGGCGCTGAGAAGGGCAAGGGCTTCAACCCGGCGCGCGGCGCCAAGGTCATCGCCTGGGCCAAGGACTTTCTCGACCAGTCGGTGCCGCTCACCTCGGGCAAATGGGCAGGGGTCAACGGCCTGTCGATTGCCAACGCCGCCCTGAAGCTCAGCGCCGGCGCCGGCTCGACGACGCTGGCCGATCCCAGGCAATTCATCGGCTATCGCGGCGACGCCGCCAATCCGCAAGCCGTGCTCCTGGTGAAAAACGGGCTGCATGTCGAGATCGTCATCGACCGCGACAACCAGATCGGCCGCACCGATCCGGCTGGCATTGCCGACGTCATCCTGGAATCGGCGCTGACCACCATCCAGGACTGCGAGGATTCGGTCGCGGCCGTGGATGCCGAGGACAAGGTCGTCGTCTACCGCAATTGGCTCGGCCTGATGAAGGGCGACCTCACCGAAGAAATCAGCAAGGGCGGCAAGAGTTTCGTCCGCAAGCTCAGCCCCGACCGCGCCTACATCGCCCCCGCCGGCGGCACGGTGACCGTGCCTGGCCGCTCGTTGATGCTGGTGCGCAATGTCGGCCACCTGATGACCAATCCGGCAATCCTGGACCGCGACGGCAACGAGGTGCCGGAAGGCATCATGGACGCGGCGATGACGGCCCTGATCGCGCTGCACGATGTCGGGCCGAAGGGACGGCGGATGAACTCTCGCGCCGGCTCGATGTATGTCGTGAAACCCAAGATGCATGGCCCCGAGGAAGTCGCCTTCGCCGTCGAGATGTTCGACCGTGTCGAAGCCCTGCTCGGCATGGCCCGGAACACCATCAAGATGGGCATCATGGACGAGGAGCGGCGCACCACAATCAACCTCAAGGAGGCGATCCGCGCCGCGAGGGAGCGCGTGGTGTTCATCAACACCGGCTTCCTCGACCGCACCGGCGACGAGATCCACACCTCGATGGAAGCCGGCCCGATGATCCGCAAGGGTGACATGAAGCAGGCCGCCTGGATTTCCGCCTATGAGGCCTGGAACGTCGACACGGGCTTGGAATGCGGGCTCGCCGGCCACGCCCAGATCGGCAAGGGCATGTGGGCGATGCCCGACTTGATGGCCGCGATGCTGGCCGAGAAGATCGCCCACCCCAAGGCCGGCGCCAACACCGCCTGGGTGCCATCGCCAACGGCGGCGACGCTGCACGCCACGCACTATCACAAGGTCGATGTCCATGCGGTCCAGGCGGCGCTGAAGAGCCGGCCCAAGGCCAAGCTCGACGACATATTGTCCGTGCCGGTGGCCGTGCGGCCGAACTGGACGCCCGACGAGATCCAGCGCGAACTCGACAACAATGCCCAAGGCATTCTGGGCTATGTCGTGCGCTGGATCGACCAGGGCGTCGGCTGCTCCAAGGTTCCCGACATCAACGATGTCGGCCTGATGGAAGACCGCGCCACGCTGCGCATTTCCTCGCAGCACATCGCCAACTGGCTGCGCCACAAGGTCTGCTCGGAAATCCAGGTAATGGATTCCTTGCGGCGCATGGCGGCAATTGTCGATCTGCAGAATGTCGGCGACCCGCTCTACCGGCCGATGGCCGCCGACTTCGACGCTTCCATCGCCTTCCAGGCCGCCTGCGACCTGGTGTTCAAGGGAACAAGCCAGCCCAACGGCTACACCGAGCCTGTGCTGCACAAGCGCAGGCTGGAGTTGAAGGCCCGTCAAGGGTAGGGCGATGCCACGTTGAAAGGGTTTGGAGCGCCGACTGGATGTCGCCTGTCCGCGTAGTCGGCCATCGAGCGGCGAAGACGGCGGCGTCAGCCCCAGCGGCAATGTCGTGCCGAAGGCGGCAGGCTCTTATGGCTGGATACGGTTCCTTTGCTTTTTTCAGTTAGTGCTGGCTGGAAGGCTCGGGAGCATTGGCATGGCCAACACGATGGCGATCGAAAAGAAACTGTTGAATTCCGTCCATGACCGGGCGGTTTTCCAGCGCCGTGTGCGCATCCTGTCCGACCGGCTGGCCGACGAACTGGGCCCGGCCGGCACCGTTCTTGATCTTGGCTGCGGCGACGGCTCCATCGCCAAGGCGATCATGGAAAAAAAGCCGGGGCTGACGTTTCGCGGCATCGACGTGCTGATCAGGCCGCAAACCCATATCCCGGTAGAACTGTTCGATGGCAGCACCATTCCCGCCGCGAATGGCTCCTATGACTGGGTGACGATTGTCGATGTGCTGCATCATGCCGACCACCCGGGCCATCTCGTGCGCGAGGCGGCCCGCGTGGCGCGCAAGGGCGTTGTCATCAAGGATCACCTGCGCGAAGGCTTCGCGGCCTACCAGACGCTTCGTTTCATGGATTGGGTGGGCAACAAGGGGCACAATGTGCGCCTGCCTTACAACTATCTCTCCAAGGCCGAGTGGGACGCCATTTTTGCCGCCGCGGGTATCACACCCCGCACCTGGCGTGAGAAGCTGTCGCTCTATCCGTTCCCGGCTAGCGTGTTTTTCGACCGTCGCCTGCATTTCATCGGGACCTTGCGATAGGTAACCGGAGCTGCGCGGAACGCGGCTACGCCGCCTGCGCCATGCGCTCCGAACTCATGCGATAGGAAATCGCTTCGGCCAGATGGATGCGGCCGACACATTCGCTGGCGTCGAGGTCGGCGAGCGTGCGCGCCACTTTGAGCACCCGGTGGTAGGCCCGCGCCGAAAAGGCGAGTTTTTCGCTGGCATCCTTGAGCAGCGACAGGCCTGCGGCGTCGGGCATGGCGATCGTCTCGATGACGGCTGGAGAACAATGCGCGTTGGTGGTGGCGCTGTTGACGCCGAGCCGCTCGAAACGCTCGCGCTGGATGGTGCGGGCACGCGCCACCCGCAATGCCACGTCGGCGCTCTTTTCCGCCCGGTCGGGCCGGATTAGGTCGCTGGCAGAGACCGCCGGCACTTCGATCCTGAGATCGATGCGGTCGAGCAGCGGACCTGAGATACGCGCCTGGTAATCGGTGCGGCAACGGTCGCCGCGCAGGCAGCGATAACCCGGTTCGCCGGCCATGCCGCAGCGGCACGGGTTCATTGCCGCCACCAGCTGGATGCGGGCCGGATAGGTGACGCGATGGTTGGCCCGTGCGATCATGCAGTCGCCGGTTTCAAGCGGCTGGCGCAGCGCATCGAGCGTCTGCGGCGTGAATTCGGGGAACTCGTCGAGGAACAGCACGCCGTGATGGGCGAGCGAGACTTCGCCTGGCCGCGCGCGCAGGCCGCCACCCACCATCGCCGCCATCGAGGCCGAATGGTGCGGGGCGCGGAACGGCCGCCGGTCGGTCAGCTTGCCTTCGCCGAGCTCGCCGGCCACCGAGGCGATCATCGAGACTTCGAGCAGTTCCTTTGGCGCCAGCGGCGGCAGGATCGACGGCAGGCGCTGCGCCAGCATCGATTTGCCTGAGCCTGGCGGACCGATCATCAGCAGATTGTGTCCGCCGGCGGCCGCCACTTCCAGCGCCCGCTTCGCCGTCTCCTGGCCCTTGATGTCGGCAAGGTCGGGCAGGTCGCGCGGTGCGGCGCGGATGCCGGCCTCCGGGCGCGACAGCACCTGCGTGCCGCGGAAATGATTGGCGATCGCAATCAGGCTGCGCGGCGCGAGAATGTCGAATTCCCGCCCCGCCCAGGCCGCTTCCGGCCCGCAGGCGAAGGGACAGATCAGCCCTTTGCCTTCGGCATTGGCGCCGATCGCCGCCGGCAAGGCACCGGCAACGGCGGTGATCGTACCGTCGAGCGACAGCTCGCCCAGCACGACATAGCCAGCCAGCATGTCGCCCGGAATGGCACCAAGGGCTGCCATCAAGCCAAGCGCGATCGGCAGATCGTAGTGGCTGCCTTCCTTCGGCAGATCGGCGGGCGCCAGGTTGACGGTCACCTTCTTCGACGGCATCGACAGGCCCGACGCATGCAATGCCGCCTGCACCCGCTCGCGGCTTTCCGCCACCGCCTTGTCTGGCAGGCCGACGATATGCATGTTGACCTTGCCGGGCGCGATCATCACCTGCACGTCGACCGGCACTGCCTCGATGCCCTGGAAAGCGACCGTACGAACCCGCGCCACCATTGTCTGCCCCCGATGCCGGCTCGCCCTTGCCCCTTAACGGGCCGCGAGCGACGTCAACGCAAGACAACCACAGATTTCAGCCCAGGGCAAGAACATTACAGGAACAAGTGAGGTGAGCGCATGGAGCGACTACTGGCTGGTGCATTCCGAAAGCCGCCGCAACACGCCTAAGATCAAGCTGTTCCGAGATTGGGTCCCAGACGGCTGACGTCAGGGAGAGCGCGAACAGCGCCGGCTCTGAGGCGCCACTCTTGATCAAATCGGGAACATTGGCGCAACCGGTAGCCGCACAGGTTGCGCGCCGGTTGTGCCCGGCTGCAAAAGCGGAACATGGTTAACACAAACTGAAAACAAATTATGTCCGCTTCCCCTCCACCACGTCCCAGAACAGGCTGGCGATGTCGGCGCCGCCGAAGCGCTTGACCTCGCGCACGCCGGTCGGCGAGGTGACGTTGATCTCGGTCATGTAGTCGCCGATGACGTCGATGCCGACCAGGATGAAGCCGCGCTCTTTCAGCGACGGCCCGATGCGGGCACAGATTTCGCGCTCGCGTGTCGTCAACTCGGTCTTCTCGGCGCGGCCGCCGACATGCATGTTGGAGCGGGAGTCGTGCTCGGCCGGCACCCGGTTGATGGCGCCGACCGGCTCGCCGTCGATCAGAATGATGCGTTTGTCGCCCTTGCGCACATCCTTCAGGTAACGCTGCACGATATAGGGCTCGCGAAACATCTGGCCGAACATTTCGAGCAGCGAGGCGAGATTGCGGTCGGCTTCAAGCATGTGGAAGATGCCGGCGCCGCCATTGCCGTAGAGCGGCTTGACGATGATGTCGCCGAATTCCTTGCGGAAGGCGGCGACTTCGAGCGGATCCTTGGTGATCAGCGTGTCCGGCATCAGGTCCGGGAACTCGGTGACGAAAATCTTTTCCGGGCTGTTGCGCACCCAGGCCGGGTCGTTGACGACCAGCGTCTTTGGATGGATGCGCTCGAGGATGTGGGTCGTGGTGATGTAGTTCATGTCGAAGGGCGGGTCCTGGCGCAGCAGGACGACGTCCATTTCGGACAAGTCGGTGCGCACCTTTTCGCCCAGCGAATAGTGGCTGCCCTTTTCGTCGCGCACCGTCATCTCCTCGACGCGGGCAAACACCTTGCCGTCGCGCATCGACAGCCGGTCGGGCGTGTAGTGGAACAGCTGGTGACCGCGCCGCTGCGCCTCCAGCGACAGGGCGAACGAGGTGTCGCCGGCGATCGACACGGTGGAGACATGGTCCATCTGGACGGCGATTTTCAACTTCATGGCAGGTCCCCAGCATAGTCGACGCAAGCGATATAAGCGTCGCGGCGCGTTCTGCCAATCGCGACGTTTTGAACATTGGGATCAGCAAGGCGCGTCTGCCGGTTGCAGACAAGACGAGGACTGACATCATCGCTTTCTTAAGCCTTGCCGTGCGACGGTAAGCTTCGAATGCAGCCGGCCGACCTGACGCAGCGCCGGGCACCCGATGGAACGACGATCATGAACGCGCTCACTGCCGTCCGCGCAGCCTCGACCCAGCAGCTCGAACTCACCATCCTGATGCCATGCCTCAACGAGGCCGAGACGCTCGCCGTCTGCATCGGCAAGGCCAAGGCCTTTCTCGACCAATCCGGCATAGCGGGCGAGGTGCTGATCGCAGACAATGGCAGCACCGACGGCTCGCGGGAGATCGCAGCGCAAGGCGGTGCTCGTGTCGTCCCGGTGGCGCAGAAGGGCTATGGCGCGGCCCTTCTGGGCGGCATCGCTGCCGCCAGGGGACGCTTCATCATCATGGGCGATGCCGATGACAGCTATGATTTCGGTGCACTGGAGGCATTCGTGGCGCGGCTGCGCGGCGGCGCCGACCTGGTCATGGGCAACCGCTTCCACGGCGGCATAGAGGCTGGCGCCATGCCGGCTCTGCATCGCTATCTCGGCAATCCGGTGCTGAGCTTCGTCGGCCGCCTGTTCTTCCGCATCAAGACCGGCGACTTCCACTGCGGCCTGCGCGGCTTCAACGCCGGCAGCATCAGGAAGCTCGATCTGCAGACCACCGGGATGGAATTCGCCAGCGAAATGGTGGTGCGCAGCGCGCTTGCCGGGCTGCGCATCGAGGAAGTGCCGACCACGCTCAAGCCCGACGGCCGCAGCAGGCCGCCGCATCTCAGGACCTGGCGCGACGGCTGGCGGCATCTCAAATTCCTGCTGGTCTACAATCCGCGCTGGATGTTCTTCATTCCAGGGGCGGTGCTTTCCGGCCTCGGCACGCTGTTCGCGGCGCTGCTGGTGTTCGGCCCCTTGCGGGTGGTCGACAATCTTTCGCTCGATCTCAACACCTTCGTCGCCGCCTGTTTCATGATCGTCACCGGCATCCAGCTCATCACCTTCGGTGCCATTTCGCGATACTATGCCGAAATTACCGGCATCCTGCCGCCAAGCCGCGGGTCGGACTGGCTGACCAGGACCATCAGCACCGACCGTCTCGCCGCCAATGCCGGCATCTGCTTTGCCGCCGGCTTCCTGTTCTGCCTCTATGCCGTGGCGCGCTGGGCCCATCTCGGCTTCGGTCCGCTGAACGATTCCGAAATTCCGCGCATCGTCGTGCTGGGCTTGAGCCTGATCGTCATTTCGTTCCAGGTCTTCTTTTCGGCATTCCTGCTCGGTGTGCTGGAGATACCTGTCAAGCGGCTGAAGGCCGGGCTGTCGCGGGAAACGACGGCACGCGAGCAACAATGACCGACGTGCTGCCGGCGCTTGTCCAGGCGCGCCCGTTCCGCTTCGTGGTGGTGGGCATCGGTGCGGCGGGATTGTTTTTCACGCTCTCCTGGCTGCTGGTTTCGCTGGGCGTTCCGCCGTTCGCCGGTAGTGCCATGGCTTATGCGACGGCGTTCGTCATTGCCTATCGGGCGCAGCGGGGCTGGACGTTCGGTGCGGAACACGATCACAAGGTCGCATTCCCGCGCTATCTTACCCTGCAAGCCGGATGCGCCGCTTTTGCCGGCCTCGTCTCGCAGGTGGCGGTAACGCATTTCGGCCTGTCGCCCGTCGCGATGTCGGCGCTGACGATGGTCGTGACAAGCACCATCAGTTATCTGGTCTCGAGGCTTTGGGTGTTTCCGGCGCGCGGCCACAGCTATCCCGGGAAAATGACCGCTGGCCATGCCGCGATGCCTTCCAAGGAAACCGCCCGTCCCTCCTGGCGGGCGGACATGCTGGCGGCGCTGCTCGCGGCCCTGGTGCCGCTCACGGTCTATGCCGTGACCGGATTTCCGCAACTGGCCAACCCGGCGGGCGACAATGACAGCCTGCTGCAACTGGTCGAGGTCCGCGATCTTCTGGCCGGCCAGGGCTGGTTCGACCTGCACCAGTACAGGATGGGACTGGACGGCGGCTTCGTCATGCATTGGTCGCGGCTGCTCGACGCGCCACTGGCCCTTGGCGTCCTTGCCGTATCGGCCCTGACGGGCAACGTCGCCCTGGCTGAACAGGTCGTGCAGGTGGCCTGGCCTGCCCTGCTGTTCTGGCTGGCGGTCTTCTTCATTATCCGCGCCGCGCGCGCTTTCGCCGGCGGCCACGCTGTCCTGCCCGCCGCCGTCGTCGGTGGCGCCGCGCTCTATTACCTCGGCATTTTCTCCCCAGGTTCGCTGGATCATCACAATGTGCAGCTGATGCTGATCCTGGCGAGCCTTGCCTTGCTGCTCGAGGCTCCCTTGCTGCGGCCGGCCGCCTTGCTTTCGGGCATCTGCGCCACGCTGAGCGTGGCCATCGGCATGGAAAGCGCTCCCTACGCCGGAACCCTTGGCGCCGCTGTCGCGCTGCTGTTCCTTGGCAATGGTGCTCGGGAAAGGCTGACCGCGAGGGACTTTGGCCTGGGCGTCGCCGCTGTTTCGGCTCTCGTCTTCGTCGCCACCGTCCCGGCATCCGCATGGATCCAGGCACAGTGCGACACATTTTCGATTGTGCAGTTCGCCGTCGCCGGACTTGCCGGCGCGGGGCTGGCGGCCATCGCCTCGTGGAAGGCCGCCAGTGCCACCGTCGCCGGCCGCCTGGCCTCGCTCGGCCTGCTTGGGCTAGCCCTTGCGGCTGTGGTTGTATTCCTGTTCCCGCAATGCCTGGCCTCGCCCTATGCCAACCTCGATCCGCGCCTGAAGGAGATGTGGCTCAGCCATATCGACGAGGCGCAGCCGCTGTTCCAGATCGTCACCAATGATCCGGCCAGAGCGGTGGCACGGTTTGCCACGCCGTTGGTGGCCATCATCCTGATGGCGCTCCGCGTCGGCCATGGCTGGCGTCGGCAGGACAGCCTTGTCGGCTCGCTGCTGGTTATGGCGTTCCTGGTCAGCGCCTGGGAAGTTCGCGGCTCGACCTTCTCCATCGCCTTCGCGGTGATCCCGCTTGCGGCATGGATCGCCTGCTGGCGGCAGCGTGCGCAAACCAGTCCGTCCAACAGCGCCGCACTCAGGATGGCCGCGGCCTGGCTGATATCGGTAAATGCAATCTGGGCAGGCGCTGCCGGGGCGGCGTCGAGTGCTTTCCAAACCGACGCGGCTGCCACCGGTGCCAAGGCCGCAGACACGGCTTGCCTCGGCAAGGCATCGTTCGCGGCGCTCGGCCGGATGCCGGCTACAACCGTGCTTTCGCTCTCGAATCTTGGCTCGCCGATACTGGCCTTTACCGGTCACCGCGTGCTGGCCGGACTCTACCACCGCAACGTCGCCGGAAATCTGGTCGCGCTCGATGCCTTGCTGGGCTCGGATGCCGATGCCAGAACCGTTGTCGAAAGGCATCATGTCGGCCTTGTCGCACTCTGCCGTGGCAATGCGGAAAGCCGCCTGCTCATGGCCAGGGCACCGGACGGTTTCCTGGCCAGGTTGATGAGCGGGGACGTGCCGGACTGGCTGGAGCCGGTGGCGGAGACCAAGGGAAGACCCCTGGAACTGTATCGCGTCAAGTCAAACGATTGAAAATCCAAGCGCTTGACGGATCCTATAGCCGGCTTCACGAAGCTATCCGGCTTCCTGTTTGGGCACGGCTCACGGCGAAAGCCGGACCCCTTTTCGGGATCATGCTCCGGCCACAAAAATCGGTCAGTGGGATACGTTTCCTAAAGGGTTTGCTGCCAGTCTGAAAATAAATTCCGACGACAAAAGCAGGGACGAACAGGGACACCGATGCAAACTTCGTTTGGCACCGGTCAGGCAAACAGGGAAAGCACGGATCTGGCGTTCACCGATCCGTTGACCGGGCTTGGCAATCATCGCCGCTTCTTCGACAAGGTCGATCGCCTGATCAGCGACCGTTCCGACGATCCCGCGCCCTTCACCGTCGGCATTCTCGACCTCGATGGTTTCAAGCCGATCAACGACCTGTTCGGCCACAAGGCCGGCGACGACATCCTGATCCAGGTGGCGATGCGGCTGCGCGCCTCGATGGATGGCCATTCGACGGTCTGCCGCATCGGCGCCGACGAATTCGCCTTCCTCTACCCGCTGGTGTTCTCAGAGGAGGCGGCGGCGGAAAAATCCCGCATGCTGATCGAGATCCTGTCGGCGCCCTACGATGTCGGCGAACGCACCGCCAGGCTCTCGGCCTCGGTCGGCTGCTCGCTTTTCTATTCCGGCGACGAGACCACCGAGATACTCATCAACAAGGCCGAAACGGCGCTCTACCATGCCAAGCGCTCCGGCCGCGGCCGCGTCGTCGTCTACACCCGCGAGATGGAGGAGGCCGCCAAGCGCGTCACCCGCATCGAACAGGCGCTGCGCCGCGCCGTCTCGGCCGGCGAGGTGGAGCCGCATTTCCAGCCGATCGTCGATCTCACCACGCGCCGCACCATCGGCTTCGAGACGCTGGCGCGCTGGACAGACCGCGACCTCGGCTCGGTGCCGCCGACCGTCTTCATCCCCATCGCCGAGGAGCGCGGCATTATCGGCCCGTTGTCGCAGCTTGTGCTGCGTAAGGCCACGGAGGCCGCCAGGAGCTGGCCGAAAGACCTGTTCCTGTCCTTCAACCTGTCGCCCTCGCAGCTCGTCGACCAGAACACCGGCCTGCACATACTGGCGATCCTCGACCGTACCGGCTTCGACCCGCGCCGGCTGGAGATCGAGATCACCGAGACCGGCCTGATGAACGACCCGGCCTCGGCCGCGCAGATCGTCGAGGATCTGCGCCGCGTCGGCATTCGTGTCTCGCTCGACGATTTCGGCACCGGCCAGTCCTCGCTCGGCCGCCTGCGCGAATTCCATTTCGATAAGCTCAAGATCGACCGCGCCTTCGTCTCCTCCATTCTCGACGACCGGCCGTCCGAACACATCATCCGCGCCATCCTCGCCATGTGCGAAGGGCTTGGCATGGACGTGGTCGCCGAAGGCATCGAAGAGGAGGCGCAGGCCGATCGCCTGGTCCAGTTCGGTTGCGCCGGCGGGCAGGGCTATCTGTTCGGCAAGCCGGCCGATGCCGACGCGACATTGGGCTACCTCCGTGATTCCTTCCGTGGCGCCTTGCGCGCCAAGGCGATCTGAGCGGCAGGTTTCGGCCCTGCCCGCGATGCGGCGATGCCGCCTGGCGGGGTCGAGCGCGGGCGCGATCGCCTTTTTGTCAGACATAAGCCCCGAAATCGGTCTTTTCGCCCTTGCCCGCCGGACGTGTCTGGCTAGGATGCGCGCCGGTTGACCCGGGAGACGAAAAATCATGATGCCATCGGCGCGTTTTGCCGACCTCGAAGGCGCTTCGGTGCTGATCACCGGCGGCGGCTCCGGCATCGGCGCGGCATTGACCGAAGGGTTCATGCGCCAGGGCGCCAAGGTCGCCTTCATCGACATCGCCGACAAGCCCAGCATCGCACTCGCCGACCGTATCGAGGAAGAGCTCGGCCGTCGGCCGCTCTATCTCAGGACCGATCTGCGCGATATCGAAGCACTGCGGGCGTCCGCCGCGAAGGCGGCCGAAGCGCATGGCGACGTCACCGTGCTGGTCAACAACGCCGCCTGGGACGAACGCCACGCCGTCGAAGACGTGACGGTGGAGTTCTGGGACAACAACCAGGCGATCAACCTGCGGCCGCATTTCTTCACCGCGCAGGCGGTGGCGCCGGGCATGAAGCGCGCCGGCGGCGGCTCAATCATCAATTTCACCTCGACGTCCTATCTGATCAATCATCCTGACCTGCCGGCCTACACCGCCGCCAAGGCCGGCATCCTCGGCCTCACCAAGGGGTTGGCCGGCAAGCTCGGGCCCGACCGCATCCGCGTCAATGCCATCGCGCCCGGCTGGGTGATCACCGAGCGGCAGAAGCAGCTCTGGGTCACTGAACAGGCGCTTGCCGCCCATGTCGCCAAGCAGTGCATCAGGGACGTCATGCGGCCGGACGACATGGTCGGCACGGTGCTGTTCCTGGCCTCGGATGCCTCGCGCATGCTGACCGCGCAGATGCTGATCGTCGATGGAGGTTTCCTGTGAGCCCGGGGTTTGCCAGCAGCGTGCCGGCAGTCGCGGCGCTCGATTGGGGCACGACCCGGCTTCGGGCCTGGCTGATCGACGGCGGCGGCAAGGTGCTTGCCGAGCGGCGCGGCGACGATGGCCTGATCACCGCGCGCGAAAAGGGCTTCGCCAACGTTCTGGAGGGCCATCTGGCAGCGATGGGCGCGCCGGAGGAATTGCCAGTCATCATCTGCGGCATGGCCGGCTCCCGCCAGGGCTGGCTGGAGGCGTCCTATGTCGGCGTTCCGTCGCCGCTCGGTGCCATTCTCGGCGGTGCCGCTAGGGTGCCCGGGCAGAAGCGCGACATCCGAATCATTCCCGGCCTTGCCCAGCGCCTGGCCGACGCGCCCGATGTCATGCGCGGCGAGGAGACGCAGCTTGCCGGCGCCGGCCTGCCGGCCAAGGGCCGCGAACTGGTCTGCATGCCCGGCACGCATTCGAAATGGGTGCTGGTCGAGGACGGCGCCGTCGCCGGCTTCGGTACCTGGCCGACGGGCGAGCTGTTTTCCGTGCTTGCCGCGCACTCGATCCTGCGCCATTCGCTGGGTGAACATCCAAGCCCGGTTGCTCCAGACAATCCGTTCTTCCGCCGCTGGTGCGAAACAGCGCTAGGCGATGGCGGCGATGTCACCTCTCGGCTGTTTGCCATCCGCGCCGCCGGCCTGCTCCAGGACCTCCAAGCCGATGATGCCGCCGCCTGCCTGTCCGGCTTGCTGATCGGCGGCGAGATCGCGTCTGCCCGGCGCCGGCATGGCGCCGGCGCGACATCGGTCGTGCTGATTGCCTCGGGCGCGCTGGCCGGGCTCTACCAGGCCGCCCTCGGCCTTGCCGGGCTTGGTGTGCGGACAGTCGACGCGGACGAGGCTGTACGCGCCGGTCTCATCGAGGCCGCGCGGGAGAATGGCATGATTGCCAGAAGTGGAGCCGCCATATGACCGAGACCGCACCCTTTCCAAAACTTAAGCGCGGTCTGGTCGCCATCCTGCGCGGCCTCAAGGCAAGCGAGGCGATCGCCATCGGCCAGGCGTTGTTCGATGCCGGCATCGAGGCTATCGAGGTGCCGCTCAATTCGCCCCAGCCGTTTTCGTCGATCGCCAGGCTTGTTCAAGTGCTGCCGAAGACAGCTTTGGTCGGCGCCGGCACGGTGCTGACGGCGGCCGACGTCGATAGTCTTCACGCGGCCGGCGGACGACTGCTGGTCAGCCCCAACATCGATGCCGAGGTGATGGGCCGCGCCGCGCATTACGGCATGGTCACCATGCCTGGCGTGTTCACTCCCACCGAGGCCTTCCAGGCGATCCGGCTCGGTGCCTCGGCGCTGAAATTCTTCCCCGCCAGCGTGCTCGGCGCATCGGGCATTTCCGCGATCCGGGCGGTGCTGCCGGCGCAGACGCTGGTCGGCGCGGTCGGTGGCGTTTCGGAAAAGGACTTTGCCGGCTACAAGGCGGTTGGCGTGACGGTCTTCGGGCTCGGCTCCAGCCTGTTCAAGCCAGGCATGAGCGTCGATGATGTGGCGGCGCGCGCCCACGCAGCCGTCACTGCCTGGGATGCGGTATTCGGAGAAGCATGATGAGTGAACCGATCGTTTCCGTCTTTTCCGATCATGTCTGCCAGCTCGGCGAAGGGCCAAGTTACGATCCCGGCACGGATGCGCTGTTCTGGTTCGACATCGTCAACAGCCAGCTCCTGGAAAAGCCCTTGGCCGGCGGCGCGCTGAAAATCCACGAGCTTGGCCAGATGGCAAGCGCGATCGCCATCATCGATGACAAGCGACAGCTGATCGCCACCGAAACCGGGCTTTTTGTCCGCGACGTCGCCACCGGCGGAATGACGCTGCACACCGCCATCGAGGCCGACAACCCGGTCACCCGTTCCAACGATTCCCGCGTCCATCCCTGCGGTGCCTTGTGGGTCGGTACCATGGGCAAGGGCGAGGAGAAGGGCGCGGGCTCGATCTACTGGTTTTTCAAAGGCGAACTGCGCCGCCTGTTTTCGGATATCACCGTCTCGAACTCGATCTGCTTTTCATCAGACGGCACGCTTGCTTACTACACCGACACCTCGACCGGATTGCTGATGCGCGTTGCCTGCGATCCGGCGACCGGCCTGCCCGTCGGCGAGCCGAAGATCTTCGTCGATCACCGCTCGGCCAAGGGCTATATCGACGGTTCGGTGCTCGACCGCGACGGCATCCTGTGGAACGCCGTCTGGGGTGGCAGCGTCATCGAGGCCTATGGGCCGGACGGCGAGCTCGTCCGCACGGTCGCCATGCCGGTGACGCAGCCATCCTGCCCGGCCTTCGTCGGCAGGAATGCCGATCGGCTGGCCGTGACCTCGGCCTGGTCGGGCAAGAATGAAAAGCAGCGTCTGCTCGACCTGCAGGGCGGCATGACCTTCCTGCTGGACATTCCTGTCAATGGCCGCCTGGAACCCCGCGTCCTGATCGCCTGACATTGCCGGACGCGAGCCCCGAGGCCTTGGTCTCAATCCTGGCGCTGTCACGCAGGCGTCCGGCGCGCGTCGATTTCGCGAAAGCCGATTGTGCGGGCCGTGCGATGGTAGGTCATCGCACCGTCGGGAACCGCCACATCATGCCAACGCACAAGCCGAAACTGGTCCTTGTCCACGAGCCTGAAAAGGCTTGTTTCGACCGCTTGCTCGCCGACGGTCATGCATCGCGGCGTGCCGCCGAAATCTCGTCCTATCTGGCGCAGTCGACCGATCTCGCTCTCGAATTCGATGCGCTGGCCGCCGCCTGCGAGGCGCGCGGCCTGTCCTTTGCGCCGGTGGTGCTCGACGATGCCGCCAAGGTGCTCAACGGTGAGGATCCGCGGACCACACTGGTCTGGACGCTGACCGACGGCGTCGCCTATTTCCGTGGCGGCGCGGCACCCGCTTTGGCAAGACTGAGCGGTTTCAACACCATCGGCGCCGACGATTCGCTGTTCGCGCTCTGCCAGGACAAGTTCCGCTCCGGCGCCGTGCTTGGCGCGCTCGGCCTTCCGGTGCCGCAGGCCGGTCTCGCGCGGGATGGCGAATGGCTGGTCGAGGCGCCGGCCTCCGCCGCCGGCTGGTTCGTCAAGCCCAACCGCCTCGGCGCCAAGATCGGCATCTGGCCGGATTCGCGCGTAACCGATCTCGCTCACGCGCTGGAGCTTAGCCGGCGTGTTTTCGCCTGTTATCGGGACGATGTCGTGGTCCAGCCCTATGTCTCCGGCCGCAACGTCCGCGCCAGCTTCCTTGGGCTGATGCCGGATACCGGGGTCGAAGCGCTCGGCGTCGCCTTTGTCGAGTCGGGAGGTGATTTCCAGACCATGGAAGACAGTTTGGCGCTCTATGGCGAGACCGGCGAGGCGGCGAAGGCTGCCGGGCAATACGCCGAACCCGAACTCGCTGCGGTCGCGGACAGCCAGCCGGTGGCCGATGCGAGGATCAGGGGGATCGCCGAACGGCTCATCACCGGGCTCGGCCTGCGCGACGTGTTTTCCATCGATCTCAGGGTGGAGGCCGACGACACGGCTCACCTCATCGAGTTCGAGGTCTGTCCTGGCCTGCCTTGCTTCGATTTTCGCGACTATTGCCGCCGGCAATGGGGGCTGAGCCTTGCCGACGCCATGGCCGAGACGGCAGCTAATCGGCTTTCCGCGCGGATCTAAATCCCTTCGACCAGCACGATCTCGCCGTCGGCGACCTTCTGGCGGATGGCCACCGCCCGCTGATATTCCGGCGAGTGGTAGCAGTCATGCGCAATCGCAAGCGATTCGAATTCGATGATCACGTTGCGGGCGCGGCCAGCCCCTTCGGCCAGTTCATGGGCTCCGCCGCGCGCCAGGAATTTCGCGCCAAAACGGTCGAAGGCGAGCTTCGAAGCGGCGATATACGCCTTGTAGCCTTCGGCATCGTGCACATCGACGCGGGCGATCCAGTATCCCTTCGGCATTGTTCTCTCCCTTATTTTACGCGGAGCGCATTTCGTCGAGGATCGCCTGCGCTGCCGCGCGGCGGTCGTTTGCCGCGACGATCGGGCGGCCCACCACAAGATGGCTGGCGCCGTTGCGGACCGCTTGCGCCGGCGTCACCACGCGTTTCTGGTCGCCATGGTCGCTTCCCGTCGGTCGGATGCCCGGCGTCACCACTGCCATGTCCGGGCCGACGATGCGGCGCACCGCTTCGGCTTCCGCGGCCGAGCAGACGATGCCGCCCATGCCGGCATGGAGCGCCTGTTCGGACCGCCGCAGCACCAGCGTGTGCGGGTCATATTCATAGCCAACGTCGATCATGTCCTGCTCGTCCATCGAGGTCAGCACGCTGACGGCGAGCAGGCAAAGCTCGCTGCCGCGCGCCGCCTCCACCGCCGCCTGCATCGCCTTGGGATAGGCGTGGATGGTCAGCATGGTCATGCCCATCCTGACGATGTTCTCGACGCCATTGGCCACCGTGTGGTCGATGTCGAGCAGCTTCATGTCGAGGAAGATTTTCTTCCCACCGCTGGCCAGCTCCCTGGCGAAGTCGAGGCCGCCGGCAAAAGCCAGCTGATAGCCGATCTTGTAGAAGGAGACGATGCCGTCGAGCTCGCGCACCGCCTGCTCGGCCTCCTCCACGGTCGGCACGTCGAGGCCGACGATCAATCGCTCCTGCATGGAATGAGGCTGCAGGGTTGCGGCGGTCACGCCTCGACCCTGGTCGACAGCATGCGCGAGGTTTCGATCAGCGTGCGGCATAGGTGCTCCATCGATTTGTGCAGTCTTTCGTCACGGAAATGGCCGTCCCCGTCGAAGGCGTCGCCACCCTCCGGCACCGAGCATTCCGGTGTCACCACTTCCATCTGGCAGCGCACCAGCACGGCACGCAAATGGTTGATGCAGCGGATGCCGGCGAAGTGCCCGTTGGAGGACGAGCAGAGGCCGGCGACCTTGCCGGCAAGCGGCCTGACCGACCGGCCGCCATCCCGTCGCACCCGGCTCACCCAGTCGATCGTGTTCTTGAGCAGCGGCGGGATCGAACCGTTATATTCAGGCGTCGCGATCAGCAGCCCGTCATGGGCTGATATCAGCCGCGCCAGCCTTTGGGCGTTTTCCGGAACGCCGTTTTCCTTCTCCAGGTCCTCGTCGAGGATCGGCAAGGGGTAATCGGCAAGCGAAATACGGGTCACCTCGGCACCTTGCACCGCAAGTTCCTTCTGCGCCACATCGGCGGTCCTGCCGCTATAGGCGCCGCTGCGCACCGAGCCGGCGAAGACGAGGATTTTCGGGATCACTGCCATTGGCCACCCTTGTTCTGGGACAGGTACAGCCAAGGTTCGATCAAATCAACGGCTGGATGGGGGAAAGGCAGTAGGGCAGTAGGGCAGTAGGGCAGTAGGGCAGTAGGGCAGTAGGAACGTTTCCCTGGCCGATCTTTTCCCCCTACTCCCTTACTGCCCTACTGCCTTCTCTTCTAATGCGCCTCGCGCCGGTAGATCCACAGCTGCGTCGGCGGGATGTTGCGGAAGATGAAGTCGAAATGCTTCACCGTGTAGTCGCCGCGGCCGGCCGGGATCGGCGACATCGGACCATAGGTCAGCTGCACGATCGGCCGTCCGACCGGAATGCGGTCGAGCAGGCTCTCGATATAGGCGATGCGCTGGGCGACCGGGAAATTGAGCAGCGGCACGCCGGAAACGACGCTGTCGAAGATCATCCCGCTCCTCTCGCCAAGCGTGGCGTTGAGGTTGAAGGCATCGCCCTCGATGACGTTGACGCCGGGGTAGAGCTGGCGCAGGTGGCGCACGAAATCGGTGGAATATTCGATCGCGTAGAGGTTTTCGGGCCGCACGCCCTGGGCGAGGATGGCGCGGGTGATGACACCGGTGCCGGGGCCGACCTCGAGCACCGGCAGGCCGGACTTGGGATTGACGATCGAGGCCATCTTGCGCGCGGTGATCGAGCTGGTCGGAACGATCGAGCCGACCGTCTTCGGCTTGTCGATCCAGCCCTTGAAGAATTTGAGTTCATCGTCGAACTTCTCGGCAAACGCCTTCCGCAGTCCGTGACCACGTGCCATGCAAGCTCTCCTCAGCGCGCCCCTTGAAACTACTTAACATCTGGATGACGCAAGGCAAGGCGCGGCCTTGCCAATGGCGTGGATAAGATAGTTTTCGTCGCGTCTCAACGCTCGCCGAAAGACTCGAAAAAGTCCTTCATGCGGGCGAAAAAGCCGCTCGATTGGGGCGAATTGTCCTGCGAGGAGAGCTGTTCGAACTCTTCCAGCAATTCGCGCTGGCGGCGCGACAGGTTCTGCGGCGTCTCGACCGCGGTCTGGATGTAGAGGTCGCCGACATTGGGCTGGCGCAGCACCGGCATGCCCTTGCCCTTGAGCCTGAACTGGCGTCCGTTCTGCGTACCTTCGGTCACCTTCACCTTGGTCTGCGTGCCGTCGAGCGTCGTCACCTCGAAGGAGCCGCCAAGTGCGGCGGTGGTCATCGAGATCGGCACCTTGCAATAAAGATCGGCGCCGTCGCGCTGGAAGAATTCGTGCGGCTTGACCGCCAGAAAGATATAGAGGTCGCCCGATGGCCCGCCGCGCAGCCCGGCCTCACCCTCATTGGCCAAGCGGATGCGGGTACCGTCCTCGATGCCGGCCGGGATGTTGACCGACAGCGAACGCTCCTCGGTGACACGGCCCTGGCCGGCGCATTTCGGGCAGGGATCCTTGATTGTCTGGCCACGGCCCTGGCATTGCGGGCAGGTCCGCTCGATCGAGAAAAACCCTTGCGTGGCGCGCACCTTGCCGTGGCCGTTGCACATCGAGCAGGTGACCGGCTGGGTGCCCGGCTTGGCGCCGCTGCCGGAGCATTCGGTGCAGGAGATCGAAGCCGGCACGCGGATTTGCGCGGTCTTTCCCGCGAAGGCTTCCTCCAGCGAGATTTCCATGTTGTAGCGCAGGTCGGCGCCGCGCTCGCGGCCACCGGAAGAGCGGCGCTGGCGGCCGCCCATCATGTCGCCGAAAATGTCCTCGAAGATGTCGGCGAAGCCGCCGGCGCCAAAGCCCTGCGCGCCATTCATCCCACCCTGCTCGAAGGCGGCATGGCCGAAACGGTCATAGGCCGCGCGCTTCTGCGGGTCCTTCAGCGTCTCGTAGGCTTCGTTGATTTCCTTGAACTTGTGCTCGCAGGAATGATCGCCGGGGTTGCGGTCGGGATGGAATTGCATGGCCAGCTTGCGAAAAGCGCTCTTGAGCTCCTTCTCGTCGGCGCCCTTCTGCACGCCCAGCGTTTCGTAGAAATCAGCTTTCATTTTTTCCCGCAGTCCGGATATTCAACGTCTTGATGCAATGTTGCGTCGGTTGCCGGCACGTTGTTTCGATTTAGGAGCGGTGCTGCCCGTATGCTAGGGCCGGCGCGAACTTGTCCGTGGTTTTCAGTGATTTTTTCGGCGGTGCTCGCACTTTTTCAGCGAGGGTTGCAAAAAAGCCCGGCCTTGCGCCGGGCTTTTCGCATTATCTTGCCGTCAAGCCGCTCAGGCCGACTTCTTCTTGTCGTCGTCTTCGTCGATTTCTTCGAAATCGGCGTCGACCACGTCAGAGTCCTTGGCGGCATCCGCCTTGGCGTCGGCTTCCGCCGCTTCCTTCTGCGAGGCCTCGTACATGGCCTGGCCAAGCTTCATGGAAGCTTCGGCAAGCACCTGGCTCTTGGCCTCGATGTCGGCCGGATCGTCGCCCTCGGCAGCGGCCTTCAGCGCCGCGATCGCGTCCGAAATCGCCGTGCGCTCGGTCTCCGAGACCTTGTCGCCATATTCCTTCAGCGACTTCTCCGACGAATGCACCAGGGCTTCGGCCTGATTGCGGGCCTCGACCACGGCGCGACGCTTCTTGTCGGTATCGGCATTGGCCTCGGCATCCTTGACCATCTTCTCGATGTCGGCGTCGGAAAGTCCGCCCGAAGCCTGGATGCGGATCTGGTGCTCCTTGCCGGTGCCTTTATCCTTGGCCGAGACGTTGACGATGCCGTTGGCGTCGATATCGAACGTGACCTCGATCTGCGGCACGCCGCGCGGCGCCGGCGGAATGCCGACCAGGTCGAACTGGCCGAGCGCCTTGTTGTCGGCGGCCATTTCGCGCTCGCCCTGGAAGACGCGGATGGTCACGGCGGACTGGCTGTCTTCGGCCGTCGAGAACACCTGGCTCTTCTTGGTCGGAATCGTCGTGTTGCGCTCGATCAGCCGGGTGAAAACGCCGCCCAGCGTCTCGATGCCGAGCGACAGCGGCGTCACGTCGAGCAACAGCACGTCCTTGACGTCGCCCTGCAGCACGCCGGCCTGGATGGCGGCACCGAGTGCGACGACCTCATCCGGGTTGACGCCCTTGTGCGGCTCCTTGCCGAAGAACTGCTTCACGATCTCCTGGATCTTGGGCATGCGGGTCATGCCGCCGACCAGGACCACTTCGTCGATCTCGCCAGCCTTCAGGCCGGCATCCTTGAGCGCCGCCTTGCAGGGCTCGATGGTGCGCTGGACGAGGTCTTCGACCAGGCTTTCGAACTTGGCGCGCGTCAGCTTCAGCGTCAGGTGCTTCGGTCCGGTCGCGTCGGCGGTGATGAAGGGCAGGTTGATTTCGGTCTGCGTCGTCGACGACAGCTCGATCTTGGCCTTTTCAGCCGCCTCCTTGAGGCGCTGCAGGGCGAGCTTGTCGTTCTTCAGGTCGATGCCCTGTTCCTTCTTGAACTCGGCCGCCAGATATTCGACCAGGCGCATGTCGAAGTCCTCGCCGCCGAGGAACGTGTCGCCATTGGTCGACTTCACCTCGAACACGCCGTCGCCGATTTCGAGCACCGAAATGTCGAAGGTGCCGCCGCCAAGGTCGTAGACGGCAATGGTCTTGCCTTCCTTCTTGTCGAGGCCATAGGCGAGCGCTGCCGCTGTCGGCTCGTTGATGATGCGCAGCACTTCCAGGCCGGCGATCTTGCCGGCGTCCTTGGTGGCCTGGCGCTGGGCGTCGTTGAAATAGGCCGGAACGGTGATGACCGCCTTCTCGACCTTCTCGCCGAGATAGGCTTCCGCCGTTTCCTTCATCTTCTGCAGGATCATGGCCGAGATCTGCGAGGGCGACTGCTTCTTGCCGCCGGCCTCGACCCAGGCATCGCCATTGTCGCCCTTGACGATCTTGTAGGGGACAAGCTTCTTGTCCTTCTCCGTCACCGGATCGTCATAGCGGCGGCCGATCAGGCGCTTGACCGCGAAGATGGTGTTTTCAGGATTGGTGACCGCCTGGCGCTTGGCCGGCTGGCCAACGAGACGTTCGCCGTCGCCCGAGATGGCGACGATGGAAGGCGTCGTGCGCGCGCCTTCCGCATTCTCGATTACCTTCGGCTCCTTGCCATCCATGATGGCGATGCACGAGTTGGTGGTGCCGAGATCGATACCGATTACTTTTGCCATTTTTCTAGTCTCTCCGCTAAGCAGGCTCTCAGGACCCGGTAAGGCGTTCCGACGAAAGCCCCTGTTCACAAGAAATACCGTCCACCCACCGGTTCTCCGGCGCCGCACGGCTTGGCGCGTATATAAGAACAGGCGGCATCGCGCGCAAGCATTCTGCGCAACGCTTCCATGAACCTTTCCGCGCCGGCCCGCGACTGATGTCCAGGTGCCGCATGGTGCGGCCCCGGAAAGGAAGCCCCCCATGACCAGCAACCCAGAGACTCCATGGTCTCCGGGACCAACAGGAGCTCGGCGCGACCACCGCCTTCGGGACGGGGTCGATGCGCTGGGCTTCCCGCTGATTCCGTTGACCCTGCGCAGGAGCAGGCGTATCGTCACTATGAGGAAAGCAGACAATTCGATCAGGGAAGAACGAGCCGGACCACCGCGCCTTGCCCTGATTTGCGCGGCAAGTCCGGACGTCTCTCCCCTGGACTACGGGGGTAGTGTCATGTCTCGCATCCGCGGCGCGTTCGTGCCTTTTCTTGAGTTCGACAACCGCTTGCGCGGTGCCTTGCAGGCCGGCGGCCTGCTGGCTCTGGCGCTTGCCGCCAGCCTGTGGCTGGGCGCCACCGCCCAAGCGCAGGAAGCCCAGATCATCTATCCAGGCTCGATGGCGGTCACCGGCTTTCCCGGCACCATCATCCCCAATGTCGACGAGGGGTTGCCGCCCGGCGTCGATCCGGTCGACGAGACCTTCATCGACACCTCGCGCGCCACCTTGCGCGTCTTCGACGTTTCACACCTGGGTGGTCCGGCTTCGGGCCAGCTCGTCTTCACGCCGCCGCCTTTCGAGGTGACAGCAGGCCAGATCGGCGAGGTGTTCGGCCTCACCTATGATGACGGCGTGCGCGACGGTGTGCCCTCTGGCGTTCCCAACCTCTATGCCGCCGCCACCTCGCTGCATGGCATTGAGATCGTCACGCCGGACGCAGACAAGGACGGCAGGCCGGAGCGGCAGCGCCGCGGCACGGCGGGCGCCACCTTCATGGAGGGCCAGTTCGGCACCGAAAACGGCGGCGGACCGGGCACCATCTGGAAGATCGACGGCATCACCGGCCAGGTCGCCAAATTCGCCGACATCGACACCAACAGCGGACCTGGCATCGGCAATATCACCTTCGATCTCGCCCACCGCCAGTTCTTTGCCTCCGATCTCGACACCGGCCTGATCCATCGCATCGACGCCGACGGCAGACTGGTCGACACGTTCGACCATGGCGGCGCCGGCCGGCCGGCGCATGGGCTGGCCCCGGTCGCCGACGATGGCGCGGTGATGGACGTACAGGGCGCGGCCTTCGATACCGAGGACCCCGACAGCTGGGGCTACACCCAGGACGAGCGCCGCGTCTGGGCCGTCTCCTATCATGGTGGCCGGCTCTATTATTCGGTTGGCGAAAAGTCGGAAATCTGGTCGGTGGGCATTGCCCGCGACGGCACCTTCGCCGGCGATCCCCGCTGGGAACTGACTGTGAAGGCCGACAAGGACTACGCCGTCACCGACATCGCCTTCGACAACAGCGGCTTCATGTATCTCGCCCAGCGCGGCCCGATCGAAAACCGCTATGATTACAGCCGCTTCGCCGATTCCGGCAAAGGCGAGGTCATCCGCTACTTCAGGGAAAATCCCGACGATCCCTCGACGGAATCGGTCTGGGTGGAAGCGCCGCAGGAATATGCGGTCGGCTTCCCGCAAGGCAACAGGCAGTCGGCCGGCGGCCTCGATCTGCAATATGGCTACGATGCCGACGGCAATCTCGACACCTCGGTCTGCACCCAGACCTTGGTCAGCACAGGCGACAAATTGCGCGACAACCCCGAGTTCGCCGAAAAGCTCGCCGCGGGCGGGCCGCTTGCCGTGCACGGCGTGCAGATCACGCCCAAGGAGCTGGTCAAGCCGGCCAACGTGCCGCCCTTCGGCTCCTGGTTCGTCGATTTCGACGGCTATTTCGAGGATCCCGAAGTGGAAGGTCATGTCGGCGACGTCGCCGTCTGGCATCCCTGCGAGGGCCGGGCCGGCTATTATGAGGACATACCGGGCGGCTATGAGCCCCCCTTTTACCCGCCGGATTTTCCACCGCCGGGCAATCTGCCTCCGTGTCTCGATGTCGAGGACGTGCAGTATTACTGCACGCCGCGCGGTCTCGAGGCCGATCTCTATCTCCATGACCATGCCGGCTTCGGCGGCGATTCGATCAAGGCCCAATCCAGGACGCCAGGCGTCGCGGTGACCTCACCTATGTCGCATGCACCGGGCAAGCCTTACACGATCGACATCACCGGCCACTATCCGGGCGACAGAGTGGATGTTGGGCTTTGCTTCTACAGGAAGTCCGACAAGGACAAGGGTGGCTACTACCCTTGCTGCAAGATGACCTTGCCGCTCCGGACCCCAGCCGTCAGCTGCGAACGTTGAGGAGGCAAAGATGAACAGTCTTGCCCCATCCCCGCTCGCGGCCAAATCCCCAAAAACCGTCATGGAGACGATCATGAAACCCCTGTCACTCGCCAGGCGCGGCGCGCGCTGGCTGATGGCGGCCGGGATCGCGGTCGCCCTTGCGCCCGCACTGCCGGCATCCGCCGCCCAGACCGTCCAGGCTGTCACCAGCCAGGATGTGCAGCCGCTGCAGCTCGACAATCCGCGCATCATCAACCCGGAACCCGGACGTGTCGTGCCGTTCTTCACCAAGACCGGTGGCCAGCGCAGTTGCGACTATGTCTTCTATACCTTGACCTTCGGACTGCGCGGCAATCCGCAAGGCTTTGCCAATCCTGCCCTCGAGGCGGCGCTGAAGAAAGCCAAGCTCGACTTCAAGGACCAGCTTCCGCACGGTCTTTCGATCGTCAATGTGACGGTCTCCGGCGACGGCACCGATGCATCGGGTGGGGCCTTGCCGGGTGCTGTCATCAGCAATTCGGCCGGCCCCAACGACACGGCAACGGTTTCCGATTTCCGGATTTCCGCCAGCGATCTCGATGGCTCGGGCGCACTGAACGAACGCGTCATCACCTTCCGCATCACCGCCAAGATCGACCACGCCGCGTTTCCAGCGCCGGTCAACGTCGAAAACCAGGGCATGATCAAGGTTACCGGCGGCACCGGCACTGGCACCATCATCCCGTCGCAGGATCCGGGCAAGCCGGACGACGGCAACATCGCGACCGGGGAAAAGACCTCGATCCGGATCGACCTCACCAAATGCGACAAGCAACCTCCACCTCCAACCGACCATGAGTGTTTCAAGGTCGAACGCGGCACGGTCGACTGCGTGCCCGGCGGTGGCGCCTTCATCTACCACATGCCTGTCGGCCCCGAGATGAGCGGCAAATGGGTGCAGGTGTCGACGACCTCACCAGGCATCAGCATCATCCCCGACACCCAGAAGGTGCCGGCGGGCGGCGGGGTGCTCAACTGGAAGATCGTCGGCGCGTCTCCCGGCGATGTCATCCACCTCATCGTCACCGGCATCGAGACCTATGCGGGACCGAAGGAGGGCTGGGGCCTGTGCTGCACGCAAACCATCGACATCGTCATCCCGCGTGACCAGAGGTGCCCACCCAGGGATAAGGAACCGGACCTCAAGGTCGAAAAGCATGCCGACGTCACACGCTGCACGATGGGCGGCGGTTGCGACTTCACCATCCGGGTCACCAATGTCGGCACAGCGCCTTACAACGGTAAGATCGTGCTCGACGAGGTGACGCTGCCGGCCGGCTCGACGCTGAGTTCGGGGCCTAATCCGCCCTGGGTCTGCGCGCCGGGAACCACCCCGATGACGTGCACTTACCCGGTGGCCACGCTCGCTCCGGGAGCCTTTGTCGACCTCAAGCTCGGCTTCAAGCCAGACGGAGGCTGGCAAGGCAGCGTGCTGCGCAACTGCGCCACCTACAATTACGGCGCCAGCGGCAAGCCGCTGTTCGGCAGCCAGGCCAATGACCGGGGCTGCGCGTCGATCCCGATCTGCCGCCGCGGCGACCGCAATCCGGATTGCCAGCCGCCGGTCGAGAAGAAGGTCGACCTGATCCTCAAGAAGCGTGCCCGCACCGAAGTCTGCACCGCCGATGGCGTCTGCACCTTCATCATCGACATCATCAACAACGGCACATCGACCTACAATGGGCCGCTGACGGTGATCGACAACTACCCCGGCGGCGCGCCAGCATCCTCGACCTTCGGGCCGAGCCCGCCCTGGACATGCGGCCCCAACGGCCCCGGCCAGTTCCGCTGCGACAATGCCGGCATCTCGCTGCCCGCGGGCGCCTCGACACCGATCTTCGTCAAGGCGGTCATGCCGGCCGGCTACCGGTCCGACACGGTCGAGAACTGCGCCGAGGTGAAGGCCATCCCCGGTGAGGTCGATCTCACCAACAACAAGGCCTGCGCCAAGGAACGCATCCGCCGTCCCAACAGCGGCCAGCCGGCCTTGCGCATCACCAAGGTGTGCAACGGTTCGCTGGCCGGCGCGGCGCTGGTGTCCTGCCGCATCACCGTCGCCAATGTCGGCACGGCTGCCCCCATCGGTCCGGTGCGGGTTAACGATGCCGCCACGCTGGTGTCGGGCGGAGCGCCTGTCCAGATCCAGACCGTAACCCCTGACGGCGCGGAATGGGCATGCGGACCGGTTCCGGCCAATGCGTTGTCGTGCCAGATACCGGGCGCCGTCATGACGCCCGGAACCTCCAGGCACTTCGACGTGACGGTTTCGGCCAATGGCGAATTCGAGAACTGCGCGCGGGGCTCCTATGGGCCGGCGCAGGGCGACGACGTCGTCTATCCGATCGGCCAGGCCTGCGCCAAGGGCGGCGGCTCCTCGACCATCCGTGTCGAGAAGACCGGCGACCGCGAATGCAGACTGGGCCAGCCCTGCTCGTTCGACATTACCATCACCAATGACGGAACGAGCCCCTTCTCGGGCCCGGTCCGCATCGGCGACGCGATCGGCGTCGATGGGCTTGGCCGGCTGGAAGGCGTCGCGATCACTTCGATCGAGCCGCCCTTCGGCTGTTCGCCGGAACCGACGACCTTGCCGGCCTCCTGCATCGCCAACCTGACGCTCGGCGCCGGCGAAAGCCGCTCGCACCGTGTGACAGTGGTCATCCCCGACGATGGGCGTCTTGCCAACCTGCAGGGCAACGTCAACGGCCGGAACTGCGTTGGCGTGCTCTCTCCCGACACACGGGTGCAGGGCGGCGGCGACGTGCTGTCCAACGACGCGACCAACGTGCAGGGCGATCGCGGCAAGGCCTATGCGTGCCATCCCTTCATCATCACGCATGAGGTGAAGAACCAGTGCTCGCCGGGCTTCGTCATGAACGACGCCGGCAGATGCGTCTGCCCGGAAGGCACCACCTTCCGCAACGGGCAATGCACCAACCTTCTGCCGCTGCCACCTCCGCCGCGCTGCGTGCTGCTCGAAGGCCAGATCCGCACCGAGGACGGACGTTGCGTCTGCCCGCGCGGCACGGAGCTGGAGAACGGAAAATGCGTCGGGACCGACAAGCCCGAGCAGTGCACCATCCGTGGTCAGATCCACAATGCGGACGGGGACTGTGTCTGCCCGCAAGGCACCGAGGTGCGAGACCGGGCCTGCCGCCAGATCCGGCCAAAGCCGCAGCAGTGCCGCATTTCTGGCCAGGTCCGCAATGCCGATGGCGATTGCGTCTGCCCGCAAGGCACCGAGATGCGCAATGGCGCCTGCCGTCCGGTCCGGCCGAAGCCCGAGCAGTGCACCATCCGTGGCCAGGTCCATGACTCCGACGGTAATTGCGTTTGTCCGAGGGGTACCGAGGTGCAAGGCAATGCCTGCCGGCGCAAGCAGCCGCAGTTGGAGCAGTGCGACATACGCGGCCAGGTCCACAACAAGCGCGGCGAATGCGTCTGCCCGCGTGGGACCGAGGTGGTCGACGGCGCATGCCGCAAGCCCAGGCAAGAGAGCGAATGCGCGCCGGGCTCGCAGATGGTCAACGGCCAGTGCCAGCCGATCTTCAGGCGACACTGTCCGGAAGGCATGGTCGGGCGGTATCCGAACTGCCGGCCGTTGCGCGGGCAGCCATCGCTGGAAATCGATCCGGGCCAGTTGCTGCAATTGCTGCCGCGGCGCAGGCAGCCGATCGACCAGCAGCAGGACCCGGTGCCAAACAGGGTGCTGAAGCTTCAGCAGCAATAGGCACCCGCGCGACGCCAAACGAAGACCCGCTGGAGCAATCCGGCGGGTCTTTCTTCATGATCCCAGGCAGGCGGAGGTTGGCGGCGACAGGATAGGGAACGCCGCGACGTTACCCCTGCCTGTGGAACCGCTGTACTGGCGCCCTCGACAAGTCCGCGGGAGCGCTTTAGGCAGTCGGTACGCAGCGATCGTATCAAAAGGGCGCCCGGAAAGGCCGCGAGATGAGCAAAAAAACCTTGATCGCACCGTCGGTGCTGGCATCGGATTTCTCGAAGCTCGGTGACGAGGTCGAGGCGGTGGCGGCGGCCGGTGCTGACTGGATCCATCTCGACGTGATGGATGGGCATTTCGTGCCAAACATCACCTTCGGCCCGCCTGTCATCAAGGCGATCCGCAATCGCACCAAGGCCTTTTTCGACTGCCACCTGATGATCGCGCCAGCCGATCCCTACCTCGCCGCCTTTGCCGAAGCCGGCTGCGACGGCATGACGGTGCATGCCGAGGCCGGGCCGCATCTCGACCGCTCGTTGCAGACAATCAGGAACCTCGGCAAGAAGGCGGGCGTGTCGCTCAATCCGGCGACGCCGGAAACGGCGATCGAATATGTGCTCGACCGGCTCGACCTGATCCTGATCATGACCGTCAATCCGGGTTTCGGCGGGCAAGCCTTCATCCCGGCGATGGTCGACAAGGTGAGAAGGATCAAGGCGCTGATCGGTGACCGGCCGATCCGCATCGAGATCGACGGAGGCGTCTCGCCGGAAACCGCCCCCTTGGTCACCGCTGCCGGCGCCGACGTGCTGGTGGCCGGTGCTGCCATCTTCAGGGGTGGCAGTGTCGAGGCCTACCGCGCCAATATCGAAGCGATCAGGGCGGCGGCCGACAAGGCCGCCGGCTGACACAGCGCGGTCATTCCGGCACCAATTGCTACGGATCGGCGTCGTTGTACATCCGAATCAGGTTGCGCGACGATCTGATTCGGGCAGTCGTCCGCTGTCTTTGCGCGCGACAGAAAAGATGCTCGCATGGGAGCACAAGAAACAGATGATCCTGCGTGCATACAAAACACGTTAAACTTCTGCTGGTTGTAGAAATATTCGAATTCTCGCGATCGGCCCCGCGGATTGGGTATATTCCATTGTCCTAAAGTACAATAGCGCGATCTTCTGCTTGAGTGCCGGAAGCGTCACGCTATATGGTACGCGTACGGAGAGAGAATCTCGGACTCGAATTGCCCAAGACGACAGTAAGGGGACAAGGAGTCGCTTTTGACATACGGAGCTGCCAATCTGAACGACGACGGCACAGGAGCCAAGAGCACGCTTGCCAGCACGGTCTATCACCAATTGCGTGATGATCTTCTCAGCGGCGCTCTTGAAACCGAAAGCAAGCTGCGCGTCGAGTGGGTCGTTTCCAAGTATGGCGCCGGTGCCTCTCCGGTTCGTGAAGCCCTCAATCGCCTTGCCTCCGAAGGTCTCCTTGGCCGCCATGACCAGCGTGGCTTTTTCATCATGCCGGTCAGCGCGACGGAACTCGAGGAACTGACGCGCACGCGCTGCTGGCTCGAGGAGCGGGCGCTGCGCGAATCCATTGCCCACCGCACCGCCGAATGGGAAGAACAATTGGTGCTGGCGCTGCATCGCCTGGGGCGGGCCTCACGGCTTTCACCGCAAAGTAGCTCGTCGCTCAATCCGGAGTGGGAGAAAGTGCATCGCACTTTCCATCGGGTGCTGATCTCGGCGTGCCGGTCGCACTGGCTGGTTGGTTTCTGCGACCAGCTTTCCGATCACGCCTACCGCTACAGGCAAATGGCCAATGACGGGGAGAGCATCCAGCGCGACGATTTCGCCGAACACCGGCTGATTGCTGAAAATGCGCTGGACGGCAATGCGGATGGTGCCGTCCAGGCCCTGATCGATCACTACCAGCTGACCGCCGCCATGTGCATGGAACGCTTCAGGCAAGGCGAGGCACCCGCCGGTCCGGGTAAGCGCGCCCAGCGTTGACGGCTGTTTGGTCGGCGCTCTCTGCCGTCCCATCCCTCGAATCTTTTCAGTGGACGCCGGGCAGCCGGCTGCGGCCTTGACGGCAGGGCTGGGAAACGCGAACTCTTCGTCGCGTGCCGCCCAAGATCGCGGCCGGCGTCACCTGGGAAGATTTCATGAGCAATCATCTGTTCGATGCGTTCCGGTCCCGGATGCCGGCGCCTGGGCGCCTGTTGATGGAAACCGATGATGGACGCTCGCTCACCTATGGCGACATGCTGGCACGGTCGGCGCAGCTTGCGCATGCGCTCCTGCAAATGGATGTCGCGCCCGGCGACCGGGTTGCCGTGCAGGTCGAGAAGAGCCCGGAGATGGTTTTGCTCTATCTCGCCTGCTTGCGCGCCGGCGCCGTCTTCCTGCCGCTCAACACCGCCTATACGCTGGCCGAGCTCGGCTATTTCTTTGGGGATGCCGCACCTCGGGTGATCGTCTGCGATCCGGCACGGTCGGCGGACATCCGTGGGATGGTCGAGCCGTTCGGTGCCGTCGTGGTCACGCTCGACCGCGGTGGCCAGGGATCCCTCGCGGACCAGGCATCGCGTCAGTCTTCCGAGTTCCACGATGTGGAGCGCGGCGCGGACGACCTTGCGGCGATCCTCTACACGTCGGGAACGACCGGCCGTTCGAAAGGCGCCATGCTCAGCCATGAGAATCTCGCCTCGAACGCGCGGGTGCTGGTCGAGCAATGGCGTTTCACCAGGGATGACGTGCTGATCCACGCGCTGCCGATTTTCCACACCCACGGCCTGTTCGTCGCCACCAACGTCACCCTGATGGCCGGCGCCTCGATGCTGTTCGAGCAGAAATTCGACGCGAGCCGCATCGTCTCGCTGCTGCCGCGCGCCACCGCGCTGATGGGCGTGCCGACCTTCTATACCAGGCTGCTGCAGCAGGACGGGCTGGATCGCGAGGCGAAAAACATCCGGCTGTTCGTGTCTGGTTCGGCGCCGCTGCTGGCCGAAACGCACAACGCCTGGCGCGAGCGCACCGGTCACGCCATCCTCGAGCGCTATGGCATGACCGAGACCAACATGAACACCTCCAACCCCTATGAGGGCGAGCGGCGCGCCGGCACGGTCGGCTTTCCCTTGCCCGGCGTGTCGCTGCGCATCGCCGATCCCGATTCCGGCAAGCCGCTCGCCCAGGGCGAGGTCGGCATGATCGAGGTCAAGGGTCCGAACGTGTTCGGCGGCTACTGGCGCATGCCGGAAAAAACCAAGGCGGAATTCCGCGCCGACGGCTTCTTCATCACCGGCGACCTCGGCATGATCGACGCCGACGGCTATGTCCACATTGTCGGTCGCGGCAAGGACCTGATCATCTCAGGCGGCTACAACGTCTATCCGAAGGAGCTCGAAAGCGAGATCGACGCGCTCGACGGCGTCCTGGAAAGCGCCGTCATCGGCCTTGCCCATCCGGACTTCGGCGAAGGCGTCACCGCGGTCGTCGTACGCTCGCCCGCGTCGCGGATCAGCGCGGCCGAGATTCTCGACGCCATCACCGGCCGCATGGCGAAGTACAAGCATCCCAAACGGGTGATCTTCGTCGACGACCTGCCGCGCAACACGATGGGCAAGGTGCAGAAGAACCTTTTGCGCGACAGCTACAAGGATCTCTACGTCTCAAATAAAGCCGGCTAAGCAGATGTCGCGCTCCGGCGCGCGAACGCTGGCTCAGGTCGGGTACAACAGTTCGGCGACATGGTCGGCGATCGCCAGGCTCGCCGTCAGACCGGGGCTCTCGATGCCGAACAGATTGACGATCCGGCCCACGCCGTGATCGGCCGGTCCCTGAATCACGAAGTCCGCCGCTGGCTGTCCGGGGCCCGAGAGCTTCGGCCGGATGCCGGCATAGGCCGGCTGCAGGGCGCCATCCGCGAGATCGGGCCAATAGCGGCGGATCGCCTCGTAGAAGACGGCGCTTCGGCTGGGATCGACAGTGTAATCCACGCTGTCGATCCATTCGACATCGGGGCCAAAGCGCGCATTGCCGGCGAGGTCGAGCGTCAGGTGGACGCCGAGGCCCCCTTCGACCGGAACCGGATAGATCAGCCGCGAAAACGGCGACCGCCCGGGAAGCGCGAAATAATTGCCACGCGCCAGCCACTGCCGGGGGATGAGATCCCTTGGGAAACCCTCGATCCGACTGGCCACCGCCTGCGCATCGAGGCCGGCTGTATTGACGAAAGCGCCTGCCTCCACGGCGAAGGTCTCGCCATTGGCGTCACGCGTGTCGATCCGGATCCCATCGGCTTCGATCGCCGCCCCGGCAACGCAGGTGAGGAAAGCGAAGGACGCGCCTGCGGCTTCAGCGTCACCGCGCAGCGACAGCATCAGCGCGTGGCTGTCGACAATGCCCGTCGATGGCGACAGCAGCGCGCCGGCGCATCTCAGCGCCGGCTCCAGGCTTTCGGCCTCGGCGCGTGTCAAAAGCTGGAGATTGTCGACCCCGCAGCGTTTCGCATTGACCTCGATCGCCCGCAGCCCGTGCGTCTGGCCGGGTTCGCTGGCGACGATCAGCTTGCCGGCGCGGCGATGGCCGACAGTGTGTTCGGCGCAGTATGCATAGAGCTGCCGGCGCCCTTCGACGCACAGCCGGGCCTTCAGGCTGCCGGGCGCATAATAGAGCCCGGCATGGATGACTTCGGAATTGCGCGAGCTGGTGACGGTGCCGATCGCGTCGGCCTTTTCGATCACCACCACCTCGCGGCCCGACAAGGCAAGTGCCCTGGCGACGGCAAGCCCGACGACGCCTGCTCCGGCGACGACACAATCGATTGTCTGCATGGCCTCGCTCTCAGCGCGGAGCGGCAGCCTCGAACACCTTGTCGCCGCCGATCCAGACGCTTCCTATGTCAAGATTGTCCGACAGCGCAACGATGTCCGCCGCCGTGCCATTGGCGAAGCGGCCAAGCCGGTGCGACTGGCCGATCGCCTGGGCCGGGTAGAGCGAGGCCATGCGCAAGACTTCGGACAGCTCGAGCCCGACAGTGCGGTGCATGAACCGGATGGCCGAGATCATGTCGAGGTCGGCACCGGCCAGCGTCCCGTCGGCAAGCCTGAGGCTGCCATCCCTGCGGTAGATGGTGCGGCCGTTGAGCGTGAACGAACTCATCTCGGTGCCGATCGTCGCCATCGCGTCGGTGACCAGCACGATCCTGCCCGGTCCCTGCTTGGCGTCGAGCGCGATCCGGATCGTGGCGGGGTGGACATGGATGCCGTCGGCGATCAGCCCCGCCGACAAGGCGCCGATGTCGATGGCGGCGCCCGCCAGCCCGGGCTCGCGGTTGCCGATCTGGCTCATCGCGTTGAACAGGTGCGTGACGACGCTGGCGCCGGCCTCGGCAAAGGCTTTAGCCGTGGCATGGCCAGTGTCGGAATGGCCGAGGCTGACGATGATCCCGGCCTTGGCCAAGGCCTTGACGCGGGCAGGATCGACGGATTCCGGCGCGATCGTGGTGAGCAGCACCGGCAGCTTCTGGCGCGCCGCGATCAGCATGGCCTGGTCGGCGTCCGTCATCGGCCGGATCAGCGCCGGATCATGCGCACCCTTGCGGGCAATCGACAGATGCGGACCTTCCAGATGCAGGCCGAGGAAACCCGGCACTTTTTGCAGCGCTGCCGCTTCGCCGGCGGCAATCGCGGCGGCCGTGATTGCGGGCGTGTCGGTGATCAGCGTCGGCAGCAGCGCCGTCGTGCCGAACGGCGCGTGCGCGCGGCAGATGGTCTCGATCGAGGCGACATCGGGATGATCGTTGAGCATCACACCGCCGCCGCCATTGACCTGGACGTCGACGAAGCCCGGCACCAGCATGCCGCCGCCGGTGTCGACGGCACGGATATCCCCGGGCAGCGCGCCTTGCGGCAGCATGGCTTCGACGAGGCCGTCGCGCACGACAAGGGCCGCGCCTTCGTGCCAGTCGTCGCCGTCGAAGATGCGGGCGCCGGTCAGGGCAAAACGGTCGCTCATACGGTCTCCGTCACCTTGCGAAGGTTGCGCGGCGCGTCCGGATCGAGGCCGCGATGGCGGGCAAAGGCCTCGACGAACATGTAGAAGGAGACGATCAGCGTCAGCGGATCGGTCAGCGGGTGACCGGTGGCGACATGCGGCAGGCGCGTGGCGCGATTGGCGAGCGCCGAGGTGACGAAAACCGGCGCGCCCTTGGCCGCCAGGCTGTCGGCGGCGTCGGCGACCGAGGGCTCGGACGCGTCGCGAGCGGCCAGCGCCAGCACCGGAAAGTCGGGGCCGATCAGCGCCAGCGGGCCATGCATGACTTCGGCCGCGCTATAAGCCTCGGCATGAATGCCGCAAGTCTCCTTGAACTTCAGCGCCGCCTCGTTTGCCATCGCCGCCGACGGACCGCGGCCGAGAATGAACAGCGACTTCTGCTTCTCGATCGTCTCGGCCAGCACGCTCATCCAGTCGCAGGCGATCGCCTTGCCGAAATGCTCGGGCAGGCGGGCCAGGGCCGCGAGAAGCGCGTCGTCGCCGGTCGAATGCGCCATCAGGGCAAGACCGGCAACGGCGGAATTGATGAAGGTCTTGGTTGCCGCGACGCTGCGCTCCGGCCCGGCGAGTATGTCTATCGCATAGTCCGAGGCGCGCGCGAGCGGCGAATCGGCGGTGTTGGTGACGGCAATGGTCAGCGCGCCGCCGGCTCGTGCGGTTTCGGCCATCGCGACAATGTCGGGGCTCTTGCCCGACTGCGAGATCGCCAGGCAGGCCGAGCCGTCAAGCCGGAGCTTGCGGCCATAGATCGAGGCGATCGACGGTCCGACCGAGGCGACGGCAAGGCCCGCGGTCAATTCGACGGCATATTTCATGAAGGTGGCGGCATGATCGGACGAGCCTCGCGCCACGGTGACGACGAAATGCGGGTCGCGCTCCTTAATGCCGCGCCCTGCTTCGGCCAGCACGGCACCGGAGCCGTCGAGCAGGCGGGCGACGGCTTGCGGGATCTCCTCGATCTCGCGCTGCATATGCGTGGTGTTGGCAATCATGATCGGCCCTCTTCGCTCGGCCCTGTCAGCCGCAGTTCGGCGACGAAATCATAGGCGTCGCCCCGGTAGATGGAGCGGGTGAACTCGATCACCTTGCCGCTCGCCAGGTAGGAAATACGCTCGATGTGCAGGCCGGCAATGCCGGGCGGCACTTCGAGCAGGCGCGCATCGCCCTCGCCGAGATTGGCGGCGGAGATGCGCTGCACCGCGCGCACCGGCCTGTTGCCGGTCAATTCCAGCGCCGCGTAGAGCGAGGAGCCAATTCCAGCCGGGTCCGGCAGCACGCTGGCCGACAGCGAAGCGCGTTCGATCGCCAGCGGCGTGTCGTTGGCGATGCGCAGGCGCGCCACACGCGCCACCAGTTCGCTCGACGACAGGCCAAGTACCATCATCTCGTCGGGCGAGGGCGCGTAGAGGCCGCGGTCGAGCCAGGCCGAGCGCACCGCCATGCCGCGCCGCGCCATGTCTTCGGTGAAGGAAGTCAGCCGCGACAGCGACTGCTCCACGCGCTCCATGCGCGGCGCTACGAAGGTGCCCGAGCCATGGCGCTGCACCAATATGCCGCCCTTGACCAGGTCTTGCACCGCCTTGCGCACGGTGACGCGCGAAATGTCGGCCTTGGTGGCGATGTCGCGCTCGGAAGGCAGCGCGTCGCCCGGGCCGATCAGGCCGCGATTGACGGCGTCCTCGATGCTTTTCCTGAGCTGCAGGTAAAGCGGCGCGCCGCTTTGCGAGGATTGTTTGAGCGTGGCGAAGATCTGGTCGGCGGCATCGCTCATCGCGCAGCCTCCGCGCGCCCAGCGAAAAGGCGTGCCGCCATCTGCACGGCACCGCCTAGCGCATCGTCGAGCGGTTCCTTCAGCAGGGCGCGGTAGCGCGCCGACAGGCGCGGCGCATAGAGCGGCGCCAGCCCGCCGAGCAGGCAGAGCGGTGCTCCGGCGGCGAGGTCGAGCGCGCCGAGCGAGGCCTCGACATCGGCGACCGCCTTGTCGAGGATCCAGTTGGCGACAATGTCGCCTTTTTGCGCGTGCTCGAACACTTTCGGCGCGAAGCCGCCGAAATCGCCGGGCTTGGCGTTGGTGGTGAACTCGACGACGTCCTCGGGATTGTTGCGGAAAACGGCCATCATGCTGTCGGTCAGCGGCGAGGCCTGGCGCACGCCATCGTGCGCGAGCAGGGTCTGCTCCAGCAGGTCGCGGCCGATGCGGGCGCCGCTGCCCTGGTCGCCGACCTGGAATCCCCAGCCGCCGATGGCGCGCGATTTACCATCCCTGCGCGCCATATAGGCGGTGCCGGTGCCCAGGATCGCCATCGCGCCGTCACCGGAACCGACCGCGCCTTCGAGCGCGATCTCCGCATCGGTCTCCACGCGGCTGGTGCTGAACGGCAGGATCGCCTCGAGCTGCTGCCGGTAAGTGCCGACATTGGCGCCGGCAAGGCCGAGGATGGCGGGTGTTTGCGGGATCAGGTCCGGATCTTGCCCGGCGGCGATGAAAGCCTGCCGCGCCGCATCGACGATGTTCGAGCGGGCGCCGGTGAGGTCGGTGCGGATGTTGGCGGCGCCGCTTTTGGCGCGGCCGACAACAGCGCCGTCCGCCGTTGCCAGTGCGGCCCTGCAGCTGGTGCCGCCGCCATCGATACCGAGCACGAATTTCACGCGATTTTCTCCTCCGGCAGGATAATACCAATAAAATACCAATAGCCAAGAGTTAATTTCCGTTTCAAAAAGATTAAGCCGTATTTTATTGAAAAGCTTCCGCAATTCGTCGGCTTAGCGATTTCCTGACCGCGAATTCGTTAATGCATGTGGACAAGTGGTATTTTTTTGGTATTGTTTTGTGGATAGGAGGAACTGGGATGGCCGAAACGCGCACCGAAGCGCTGCATGGGAATGCCGAGGGGCTGGATATCCAGGCTCCCGAAGTCATCCTTGCTTCGCTGGCCGATGCGCAGGTCGAGGCCGCCAAAGCGGTCCGCAATGCCATTCCCTCCATCGCCAGGGCAGCCGAGATCATTGCCGGCCGCCTGAGCGGCGGCGGCAGGCTTGCCTATGCCGCGGCCGGCAGCTCCGGCCTGATGGCGCTGGCCGATGCGCTGGAATTGCCGGGCACGTTCGGCATCCAGCGCGACCGCATCGCCATCCTGATCGCCGGCGGCGACGACGCCTTGAGGACACTGGCCGGCGGACCCGAGGACGACACCGAGGAGGCCACGACGGCGGTTGCCAATGCGGGTGTCGGCGTGGGCGATTGCCTGATCGCCCTCTCCGCCAGCGGCACGACGCCCTATGCGGTGGGCGCCATCGAGGAGGCGCGGCGCCGGGGAGCCGCCACCATCGGCATCGCCAACAACAGGGGTTCGGCTCTGCTCCAGCAGGCCGACACCGCCATCCTGCTCGAGACACCCCCGGAAGTCATCGCCGGCTCGACCCGCATGGGCGCCGGAACGGCGCAGAAGATCGCGCTCAACATGCTGTCGACGCTGACCGCCGTTCATCTTGGCCATGTCCATGACGGCTACATGGTCAACCTCATGGCCGATAACATGAAGCTGCGCGACCGGGCGGCGCGCATCGTCGCCGCCGTCAGCGGCCGCGGCCAGGAAGAGGCCGCCAGCCTGCTCGAAAAGAGCGGCGGCGCGGTCAAGACAGCCATTCTGCTCGCCGCCGGCGCCGACAGCGCCGATGCGGCGCGCAAGATACTGGAACGGACAGGCCAGAAGCTGCGGCCAGCCCTTTCCGTGCTGGGGCATGATCCCGAGAAGTGAAAACCGCTTTTCGGAAAAGATCATGCTCGAACAAAGAAATAGGCCAGTTTCATTCCCGATTCCCATCGGGGTGAAACGGGCTTGCGAGGGGAACAAGGGCTCCAAAGCCCAGGTTCTCATCAAAACCGAACCTGAAAAAGGTCAACAGGGAGACTGAGCATGACAACGAAACTACTGACGGCACTGCTTCTGGGCACCAGCATTCTCGGCTCGGCCGGATTGGCTCACGCCGAGGACGTAACGCTCAACATCGAAAGCTGGCGCGGCGACGACCTTGCCATCTGGAAGGACAAGCTGATCCCGGCCTTCGAAGCCAAGAACCCCGGCATCAAGGTGGTGTTCGCCCCCTCGGCCCCGACCGAATATGACGCCGCCCTTGGCGCCAAGCTCGCCGCCGGTTCGGCGGGCGACCTGATCACCTGCCGCCCGTTCGACAAGTCGCTCGAACTGTTCAAGAAGGGCAACCTTGCCGACCTGTCGGCGCTGCCCGGCATGGAAAACTTCTCGCCGGTCGCAAAGTCCGCCTGGCAGACCGATGACGGCAAGGCGAGCTTCTGCGTGCCGATGGCATCCGTCATCCATGGCTTCATCTACAACAAGGACGCCTTCGACAAGCTTGGCATCAAGGTGCCTCAGACCCGAGACGAATTCTTCGCCGCGCTCGACAAGATCAAGGCCGACGGCACCTATATCCCGATGGCGATGGGCACCAAGGACCTCTGGGAAGCCGCGACCATGGGCTACCAGAACATCGGCCCCAACTACTGGAAGGGCGAGGACGGCCGCAAGGCGCTGATCAAGGGCGATCAGAAGCTGACCGACAAGGACTGGGTCGCGCCGTATGAGGAACTGGCCAAGTGGAAGCCTTACCTGGGCGACGGCTTCGAGGCCCAGACCTATCCGGACAGCCAGAACCTGTTCACGCTCGGCCGCGCCGCCATTTACCCGGCCGGCTCGTGGGAAATCGGCCTGTTCAACACCCAGGCACAGTTCAAGATGGGCGCCTTCCCGCCGCCGGTCGAGAAGGCCGGCGACACCTGCTACATCTCCGACCATACCGATATCGGCATGGGCCTGAACGCAGCCTCCCAGCACGCGGACGCGGCCAAGACCTTCCTGTCCTGGGTGGCCTCGCCTGATTTCGCCACCATCTACGCCAACGCGCTGCCGGGCTTCTTCAGCCTGAACTCCTCGCCGGTGAAGATGGAAGACCCGCTGGCGCAGGAATTCGTCTCCTGGCGCGGCAAGTGCAAGTCGACGATCCGCTCGACCTACCAGATCCTGTCGCGCGGCACGCCGAACCTCGAAAACGAGACCTGGGTTGAATCGGCCAACGTCATCAACGGCACCGATACGCCCGAAGCCGCGGCCAAGAAGCTGCAGACCGGTCTCGACAGCTGGTATAAGCCGGCCAAGTAAGAGCTCAGGCAACGGAGCCGGCTGGGCGCATGCCCGGCCGGTTCCGGATTATCCTGTTTTCATATCGCGATTGTCGGCTCTGCCTCACGGCCTTACCCTTGCTATTGTTGGGGAAGGCTGGCTGATCAGTCGCAGGCCTTTGTCTTGCCGCGCCGGGCAAGGTTTGGGCCATGCATCGAGGCATCATCTAGCATCACATCGTCTGGAACCGAGAGACGGCGGGGACCGAACTCATGGCCGCACAAACACGACCCAAAAGACCATTCCGCTGGCATATCGCCGTCTTCCTGGCGCCGGCGGTGCTCGTCTATACGGCGATCATGATCCTGCCGCTCGCCGGCACGCTGCAGCTCTCGCTGTTCCGCAATGTCGACCAGTCCCAGATCTTCGTCGGCCTGGACAATTTCCGCACCTTGTTCGGCGATCCCAACTGGTCGGTCAATTTCTGGAATGCGCTGCGCAACAATGTCTGGTTCTTCATCATCCACATGCTGGTGCAGAACCCGGTCGGCGTGCTGTTGGCGGCAATTCTCTCCAGCCCCAGGCTGCGGTTCGCCGCCTTCTACCGCACCGCGATCTTCGTGCCGACCATCCTGTCCTTCGTCATCGTCGGCTTTGCCTGGAAGCTGATCCTGTCGCCGCTATGGGGCGTGGCGCCGCATCTGCTCGACTTCGTCGGCCTGAAAAGCCTGTTCACGCCCTGGCTCGGCAAGGAGCAGTACGCGCTGACCGCGCTCAGCCTGATCTCGGTGTGGCAGTTCATCGGCATTCCGATGATGCTGATCTATGCCGCGCTGCTGTCGATCCCCGAAGAGGTGATCGAGGCGGCCGAATGCGATGGCATCACCGGCCTGTCGCAGTTCTGGAAGATCAAGCTGCCGCTGATCCTGCCGTCGATCGGCATCATCTCGATCCTCACCTTCGTCGGCAATTTCAACGCCTTCGACCTGATCTACACCGCGCAAGGCGCGCTCGCCGGGCCGAACTATTCGACCGATATTCTCGGCACCTTCCTCTATCGCGCCTTCTTCGGCTTCCAGCTGCAGGTCGGCGATCCTAACATGGGCGCGACCATTGCCACGATCATGTTCCTGATCATCCTGGGCGGTGTCTGCGTCTACCTCTTCCTCATCCAGATGCGCCTGCGTCGCTACCAGTTCTGAGGGGACGGAGATGAGCATCGCCACCCGTTCACTGCCCCGCACCATCGGCGCCCACGCGATCCTGCTGACCTACACGGCGATCGCGCTGTTTCCGGTGATCCTGGTCATCATGAATTCGTTCAAGTCCCGCGTCGGCATCTTCGGCGCGCCGCTGACGCCGCCGACGCCAAAGACTTTCGACCTGATCGGCTACACCACGGTGATCGGCCAGGGCGACTTCATCCACTATTTCCAGAACAGTCTCGTCGTCACCGTCGGCTCGCTGTTCTTCGTGCTTCTGTTCGGCGCCATGGCTGCGTTCGCGCTGTCGGAATATCGCTTTCGCGGCAACACGATGATGGGGCTTTATTTGGCGCTCGGGATCATGATCCCGATCCGCCTCGCCACCGTCGCCATCCTGCAATTGATGGTGGCGAGCGGGCTGGTCAACACGCTGACGGCGCTGATCCTGGTCTACACCGCGCAAGGCCTGCCGCTGGCGGTCTTCATCCTGTCCGAATTCATGAAACAGGTGTCCGACGATTTGAAGAATGCCGGCCGCATCGATGGGCTGTCGGAATACACCATCTTCTTCCGTCTGGTCGTGCCGCTGGTGCGGCCGTCGATGGCAACCGTCGCCGTCTTCACCATGATCCCGATCTGGAACGATCTGTGGTTCCCGCTGATCCTGGCGCCGTCGGAAGAGACCAAGACGGTGACGCTCGGCGCCCAGCTTTTCCTCGGCCAGTTCGTCACTAACTGGAACGCCATTCTGGCAGCACTGTCGCTGGCGATCCTGCCGGTGCTGATCCTCTACGTCATCTTCTCGCGGCAACTGATCCGCGGCATCACGTCGGGAGCCGTCAAGTGAGTTCGCAAAAACCCCTTCGCGTCGTCGTCGCCGGCCTAGGCAATATGGGCCGCAGCCATGCGCTGGCCTATCACACCAATCCAGGTTTTCAGATCGCCGCGCTGGTCAACCGCTCCGACGTGCCTTTGCCTGGGGGGCTGTCCGGCTATGGCATCAGGCGTTCGTTCGATGACGCCTTGCGCGACGAAAAGCCCGACGTCGCCTGCGTCGCCACCTATTCCGACAGCCATGCCGACTATGCGGTGAAAGCGTTCGAGGCCGGCTGCCATGTCTTCGTCGAAAAGCCGCTGGCAACGACGGTGGCCGATGCCAGGCGCGTCGTCGCGGCAGCCAAGGCCAACGGCCGAAAGCTGGTGATCGGCTATATCCTGCGCCACCACCCGTCCTGGATCCGGTTGATCGCCGAAGCGCGCGAGCTCGGCGGTCCCTACGTGTTCCGCATGAACCTCAACCAGCAATCCTCGGGCCATACCTGGGAGACGCACAAGCAGTTGATGCAGACGACCTCGCCGATCGTCGATTGCGGCGTGCATTATCTCGACGTCATGCTGCAGATCACCGACGCGAAGCCGGTCGAGGTGCGCGGCATGGGCGTGCGGCTGACCGAGGAAGTCGCGCCTTCCATGTACAATTACGGCCATCTGCAGGTGCTGTTCGATGACGGTTCGGTCGGCTGGTACGAGGCCGGCTGGGGCCCGATGATTTCGGAAACCGCCTTCTTCGTGAAGGACGTGATTTCGCCCAAGGGCTGTGTGTCGATCGTCATGAAGGAGGGCGTTAAGTCCGACGACATCGACACCCACACCAAGACCTCGACCATCCGCCTGCACAGCGCCGCGACCGGCACGGACGGCAAGTTCCTAAAGGCGGACGAGATGCTGTCGATGGAAGGCGAACCCGGCCATCAGGATCTCTGCGATCTCGAACAGGCATTTGTCCTCAAGGCGATCCGCGAGGATATCGATCTCACCAGACATATGGACGACGCGGTGCGGTCGCTTGCCGTCTGCCTTGCCGCCGACGAGAGCGTGCGCGGCGGGAAGGCGGTGCGACTGTGATCAGGCTGTCGTCGTCCGCGCCCTACGGCGCCCGCTTGGCGCCCACTCATCAATTTGGAGGACTGCCGTGGGCTCGCTGAAAATCGAGAACGTGAAAAAGGCCTTTGGGCCGGTCGAGGTGCTGAAGGGCATCGACCTCGAAGTGACGGATGGCGAGTTCGTCGTCTTTGTCGGCCCTTCGGGTTGCGGCAAGTCGACATTGCTCCGGGTCATCGCCGGTCTGGAGGATTCGACCTCGGGCCGGGTGCTGATCGATGGCGAGGATGTCTCGGTCACCCCGCCGGCGAAACGCGGCATTGCCATGGTGTTCCAGACCTATGCGCTCTATCCGCATCTGACGGTGAAGAACAATATGGGGCTCGGGCTGAAGCAGGCGAACACGCCGGCAGCGGAAATCGACCGCCGCATCGGCATCGCCTCGTCCATGCTGTCGCTCGAGCCCTATCTCGAAAGACGACCTGCGGAACTTTCCGGCGGCCAGCGCCAGCGCGTCGCCATCGGCCGCGCCGTGGTGCGCGAGCCGAAACTGTTCCTGTTCGACGAACCGCTGTCGAACCTCGACGCGGCGCTGCGCGTCAACACGCGGCTGGAGATCGCGCAGCTGCATCGCCGGCTGAAGGCGACGATGATCTACGTCACCCACGACCAGGTCGAGGCGATGACGCTGGCCGACAAGATCGTGGTGCTCAATGCCGGAAAGATCGAGCAGATCGGCGGCCCGATGGAGCTCTACAATTCGCCGGCAAACGAGTTCGTCGCCGGCTTCATCGGCTCGCCGAAGATGAATTTCGTCGACGGCGCCCGGCTCGGTGAGACAGCCAAGACCATCGGCGTGCGGCCGGAGCACCTGACCGTCGATCCGAAATCCGGCGCCTGGAAGGGCACGGTCGTCCACGCCGAACATCTCGGCGCCGACACCAATCTCTACCTGGATTGCGAGAAGGCCGGTCTGATCACCGTGCGGATCTTCGGCGTGTATGACGCGGAGCCGGGAACGACGCTTTACGTAACGCCGGATCCGGCCAAGACGTATCGATTTGGGCCGGATGGGAAGACGATAAAGTAATAGCTGGAGAGGGGCCGGCGCTGCCCCTCATCCGCCTGCCGGCACCTTCTCCCCGTATGGTGACGGGGAGAAGGAATGGCCGCAACGCTGGCGCTCCCTCTCCCCGTTCTGCACGGGGAGAGGGTAGGGGTGAGGGGCGGCGCTAACCTATCGATCTACACGTCCGCCCTGAACGTCTGCTTCTGCTGGCCGAGCCCTTCGATCCCCAGCTCCACGACATCGCCGGCCTTCAAGAACACCGGCGGCTTCATGCCGAGGCCGACGCCGGGCGGGGTGCCGGTCGAAATAATGTCGCCGGGGTGCAGCGACATGAACTGGCTGAGGTAGGAAACGAGATAGGCAACGCCATAGACCATGGTCTTGGTCGAGCCGTTCTGCATCGTCTTGCCGTTGACCGTCAGCCACATCTTCAGGTTCTGCGGGTCTGAAACTTCGTCCTTGGTCACCAGCCACGGTCCGGTCGGGCCGAACGTGTCGCAGCTCTTGCCCTTGGTCCACTGGCCCTGGCGCTCGGCCTGGAAGGCGCGCTCGGACACGTCATGGGAGACGCAATAGCCGGCGACATGGTCGAGCGCGTCGGCTTCGCTGACATATTTGGCGGTTTTGCCGATAACCACGCCGAGCTCGACTTCCCAGTCGGTCTTCTCGGAGCCGCGCGGGATCAGCACGTCGTCGTCCGGGCCGACGATGGCCGAGCTTGCCTTCATGAAGATGATCGGCTCCGGCGGCACGGTGGCCCCGGTCTCGGCGGCATGGTCGGAATAGTTGAGGCCGATGCAAATGAACTTGCCGGTGCCGGCGACGCAGGCGCCGAGGCGCGGCTTGCCGGAAACCGCCGGCAGCGACTTCGCATCGAGCTTCGAAAGCATGTCCAGCGAGGCCGGATGAAGTGTCGTGCCGGCAATATCGGCAACATGGGCGGAGAGATCGCGGATCGTTCCATCCGCATCGAGCAGGCCGGGCCGTTCGCTTCCCACCTCGCCATAGCGCAGCAGTTTCATGCATCTTCTCCTGATTGCGGCCTCGTGGCCGTTCTACAAACTCTCCGCCGGGGCGGCCGTCTCTGGAACCGGGCGGACCCTAGCCATCGGCCTGCTTCACGACAAGCGCGAACAGCCTGTATTGGCGGCCGGCGATCCGATGTCCGGTTGTCTCAAGGCAGCGCTCAGATCGACCAGCCGCCGTCGATATTATAGGCCTGCCCGGACGTGTAGGTGGCGCCGGCCAGGTAGACGGCGAGATCGGCGATCTCCTCCGGCGTGCCGAGCCGGCCCATCGGCTGGCGGGCGATGAAGGCGGCGCGGGCGGCGTCATAATCGCCCTGGGCGTGCATGCGGTCCTGCAGCGACGGGCTCTCGACCGTGCCGGGGCAGATGGCGTTGCAGCGTATGCCCTTGCCGACATAGTCGGCCGCGACCGCCTTGGTCAGCCCGATGACGGCGGCCTTGGTGACGCCATAGGCGAAGCGGTTCGGCACGCCCTTGGTCGAACTGGCCAGCGAAGCCATGTTGATGATCGACCCGTCGCCACGCTCCAGCATGCCGGGCAGCACCGCCCGGATGGTTCGGATCATGGCGCGCACGTTGAGATTGAAAGCGAAATCGAGATCACTGTCCTTCATCTCCAGGATCGAGCCCGAATGGACGAAACCGGCGCAATTGAACAGCACGTCGACGGCGCCGATCTCTGCAAAGGCGGCATTGACCGCGTCGTCGTTGAGAACGTCGACCTTGCGGGTCTTGATCCCTGATGTCTTGGCGAGTTCCGCCAGCAGCGTCTCGTTGATGTCGGTGGCATGGACGGTAGCGCCTGCCTTGGCGAAGGCCAGCGCGCTCGCCTTGCCGATGCCTTGCGCCGCTGCCGTTATGACAACGACCTTGCCCGCCAGTTCCGCCATGCTTTGTTCCTCGCCTGCTTGGGTCAAAAAGCTTTTATCGGCGGCTGGCGAAAGCGTCATGTGCCAGTCAGGCGCGATTGTGCGGCCTGTGCCAGTTCACAGATAAAGATGTTTTTTCTCGTTAAAGAACATATGGCCAGGCGTCAAGCCCGATCGCGATCCCTGTGTGACATGCCCTAGAGCCGGATGATTTTAGGTCGAGTCGACCTGAAAGCTGAATCCGTCTCTAAATCAAAGGGATAGAGCATGATGTCGTCCGAAAACCGCTTCACACTTTTCGGCATCATGCTCTAGTCGCCGTAAGGCACCCAGACATTCTTCACCTCGATGGCACGGCGCAGAAAAACGTCGCCGGCGGCTTCTTCCGAGGCCCAGTCGAGGCTGCGGCCGTTGCCGCTCCAGACGCGTTTGAGGTTGCCGATGGACTCGGCTTCCGCCTTGGCGCAGGTATCCGCGTCGGTGAACAGCCACAGTCCGTCGACGTCGTCATGCTTGGCCAGCACGCCGGCAAGCTCCGCGCTGCGTCCGGTGACGATGTTGACGGCGCCGGCCGGCACATCGGAATATTCGATGACCTGATAGAGATCGGTGGCGAGCAACGGATACCGTTCCGACGGCACGGCGACCACCGTGTTGCCCATGGCCAGCGCCGGCGCGACCAGCGAGATGAAGCCGAGCAGGGGCTGATTGTCCGGCGCGACGATGCCGACGACGCCGACCGGCTCGTGCAGCGCCAGCGTCACGGCACGCGCCGGCGGCTGGTGCACGCGCCCCTCGAACTTGTCGGCGAGGCCGGCATAGAGGAACAGCCGCTCGATCGAGAGCTCCACCTCGTCCCGTGCGGCCTTGGCGTTGGCGCCGGTCAGTTCGGTGAGCCGGGCGGCAAATTCTTCCGCGCGGCCGGAAAGGTTCTCGGCCAGGTAATAAAGCACCTGCGACCTGTTATAAGCGGTCGCCTCCGGCCAGCTTTTGCAGGCGCGGGCAGCCGAAACCGCATCACGGATATCCTTGCGGCTGCCGAGCCCGACTTCGCCGGCGAGCTTGCCCTTGGCGGTGGCGACGGCAAGCGAGTAATTGCCGTCCGGCCGCACCTGCTTGCCGCCGATGAACAGCTTCGCCGTGCGGTCGATAGCGACGCCGTCCGCCTGTTCCACGGGCTGCACCGAAGATGTCGCCTGCTTGATGACCGGGCCGAGCGGCAGTTTCGCCGCCAGATATTCGAACATGCCCTCGCGCCCGCCCTCGCGGCCGAAACCGCTCTCGCGATAGCCGCCGAAGCCGCAGGCGGCGTCGAACATGTTGGTGCCGTTGACCCAGACCACGCCAGCCTTCAATTGCGGCGCGACATGGAGCGCCAGGTTGACGTTCTCGCTCCACACCGAGGCTGCGAGGCCATAGCGCGTGTTGTTGGCGAGTTCGATCGCTTCCTCGGTGTTGCGGAAGGTCATGGTGGCGAGCACCGGCCCGAACACCTCTTCCTGCGCTAGAATATTAGCCGGCGAAACACCGGTGGCGAGCGTCGGCAGGTGATAGTAGCCGGAAGACGGCAGCGTTGCGTCCGGCTGCCAGCAGACGGCGCCCTGCCGGGCACCTTCGGCGATCAGTCCCTTGACCCGGTCGAGCTGGGTCAGGTCGACCAGCGGACCGATATCGGTGTTCTTGTCGAGCGGGCTGCCGACACGCAGCCGGCTCACCCGTGTCTTGACCTTGGCGATCAAGGCATCGGCGATGCCTTCCTGCACCAAAAGCCGCGAACCGGCGCAGCAGACCTGGCCCTGGTTGAACCAGATGCCGTCGACCAGGCCCTCGACAGCGCTGTCGAGATCGGCGTCCTCGAAGACGATGAAGGCCGACTTGCCGCCAAGTTCCAGCGACAGCTTTTTCCCTGAGCCCGCAGTGGCCTTGCGGATGATCTTGCCGACTTCCGAGGAGCCGGTGAAGGCGATTTTCTGGATGCCGGGGTGGTTGACGATCGCCGCGCCCGCTTCCGGACCGCCCTGCACGATGTTGACGACGCCTTTCGGCACGCCGGCGCGCTCGCAGATCTCGGCGAACAGAATGGCGGTGAGCGGCGTGAACTCGGCCGGCTTCAGCACCACGGTACAGCCCGCCGCAAGCGCCGGCGCGATTTTCCAGGCCAGCATCAACAGGGGAAAATTCCACGGGATGATCTGGCCGACGACGCCGACACCCTTTTGGCCGGGAAAATCCCTGTCCAGCGCCTGCGCCCAGCCGGCGTGGTGAATGAAATGGCGGATCGCCAGCGGCACGTCGATGTCGCGGCTTTCGCGGATCGGCTTGCCGTTGTCGATCGTCTCAAGCACCGCGAACAGCCGCTGGTGGCGCTGCATGGCGCGGCCGATGGCGTAGAGCACTTTCGCGCGCTGGTATCCGGAACTGGCGCTCCATTTCGGCAACGCCTTTGCGGCGGCCGCAACCGCCGCGTCGATGTCGGCGGCATTGGCATCGGACACCTTGGCCAACAGCTTGCCGGAAGACGGCTCGCTGGTGTCGAAAGTCTTGCCGCCGCCGGCCGCTTTCCAGGCGCCGTCGATGAACAGCGCCTTGGAGAAATCGCGCCCGGCCAGCCATGCATCGGCCTCGTTGCGAGCCTCCGGCGCCGGGCCGTATTCCATGGCGTGATAGCGTTCAAGGATGTTCATCAGGTTCCTCCTTCACCCTCCCCCTTGTGGGGAGGGTCGATCGGCAAAGCCGATCGGGGTGGGGGTGCTCAAGCCATCGCGTGGCGGTGATTGGCCGAATAATGCCCGGTCAGATGATGCTCGAGCTGACGTTCGATATCGGTCAGCAGGCTCGATGCGCCAAAGCGGAACAGCTCCGGCTCCAGCCATGGACGGCCGAGTTCTTCCTTCATCAGCACCAGCCAGTCGAGCGAGACTTTCGCGGTCGAAATGCCGCCCGCCGGCTTGAAGCCGATGAGATAGCCTGTCTCCTCGAAATAGGCCCTGATGGCGCGCACCATGGCGAGGCCGACGGGCAGTGTGGCATTGACGCTTTCCTTGCCGGTCGACGTCTTGATGAAATCGGCGCCCGCCATCATCGCCACCATCGAGGCCAGCATGACGTTGCGCAGCGTTGCGAGGTCGCCGGTGCCCAAAATGACCTTGAGATGCGCGTCGCCGCAGGCGGCCCGCATCGAGACGATTTCATTATAAAGCTCGCGCCACTTGGCGCCGAACACCAGGCCGCGCGGGATGACGACATCGATCTCGTCGGCGCCGTCCTTCACCGAGGCCTCGATCTCCTGCAACCGGGTCGACAGCGGCGCCAGCCCATGCGGAAAGGCGGTGGAGACCGCGGCGACATGGATGCCGGTGCCGCGCACCGCGTCCACGGCCGTGGCGACGAAGGGATGGTAGACGCAGACGGCGGCGGGCCGGATGGTCTCGCCCGCAATGCCGAGGCCTTCCATGATGTCGCGGCGCAGCGGGTTGATCGCCTTGGCGCAGAGCCGGCGCACGCGCTCCTCGGTGTCGTTGGAGTTGAGCGTCGTCAGGTCCATGCAGGCGATCGCCCGCAGCAGCCAGGCTGCCTGGTTGTCGGCCTTGATCGAGCGCCGCTTGGTCAGGCTGGCGACGCGGCGTTCCAGCGCGGAGCGGTTGACGCTGCGTACCGATTCGAGAAAACCGAGGTCGAGTTTCAGGCCGGGATTGCGCGCGATGTGATGGTCCAGCGGCACCGGCGTGTTGGCGGCGGCGCGCGCGGGCAGCGGCGTCACCTTGGGGCCAAGATCGGCTTCGCGGATTGTGCTGCTCATCTCCTGCCCTTTCCTTCAGCGGCGTGCGCTTGATATCTCACGCGCGCATCCTTCTCCCAAAGCCGTCGACAGTTTTGGGCGACACGCACGAAGATAGCCCGCGAAGTCGCGCTTCACGAGTCCTCAAGCGAGGGATAGCTGAAAAAGGCCGCGAAAGCAGCTGGTTTTTGACCGAAAGGTCAAAAACCAGCTTTTCTGGGAGACGCGCTGGCCTCAGCCGACGAAGGCGCGTTCGACGACGAAGCTCGAGGGATGGCTAAGCGAACCTTCCTGGAAGCCGAGGCTTTCGGCCAGCTCCTTGACGTCCTTCAGCATGTGCATCGAGCCGCAGATCATGATGCGGTCGGTTTCGGGATTGAGCTTTTCGATGCCGAGGTCGCTGTAGAACTTGCCGGAGCCGATCAGCGCGGTGATGCGGCCCATGCGCGCCGACTCTTCGCGGGTGGTCGAATTGTACAGCGTCACGCGCCCAGTGGTCAGCTCGCCGATCAGCGGGTCGCTTTCGAGCGCCGCCACCAGCTCCTGGCCGTAGATCAGCTCGGCATTGTCGCGGCAGGTGTGGGTCAGGATCAGCTGGTCGAACTTCTCGTAAGTGTCGGGATCGCGCAGCAGGCTGGCAAAGGGCGCGATGCCGGTGCCGGTCGAGATCATGAACAGGCGCTTCGCGGGGGTCAGCGCGTCGACGACCAGCGTGCCGGTCGATTTCTGGCGCATGATGACGGTGTCGCCGGCCTGGATCTTCTGCAGTTCCGAGGTCAGCGGGCCATCCGGCACCTTGATCGAGAAGAATTCCAGCTCTTCGTCCCAGGCCGGGCTGGCGACGGAGTAGGCGCGATACACCGGCTTCTCGGCATTGGGCAGGCCGATCATGACGAATTCGCCCGAGCGGAAGCGCAGCGACTGGGGCCGGGTGATGCGGAACGAGAACAGCCGGTCGGTATAGTGTTTCACCGAGACGACGGTCTCGGCATAGACGTTGGCCGGAATCGGAAACTGTAGCGGTCGGGCTTCAGCGGTGTTGAACGCGGGCGTGGTGTTCATCGATTCCAACCTTCTCGCCCAATGAGAGACGCGGGCGCCAAACTTTCCCGTGCGCGCCCGAACCATTCAGGTTCCGGCATGCCATGCACGCTACCGAAGCGGTAAGCTCTTGTGTCCGGAATTTATTAGTATACAAACGATATTTGCGTCAAGATGCCGCCGTAAAACACCTTTCCAAACTGCGGCATATCCGTAGTCCCAGCATTTCGGGTTTCGACAATGAAAGAGAATTTTTCGGTGCAGCCGCCGGATTCCCTGGGCAGCGTCGTCGCCGGCATCGATGTCGGCGGAACCTTCACCGACCTGCTCCTGATCGACGGCAAGGACGGTGGCAAGGTGTATCTGGCCAAGACCCCGACCACTGTCGACAACCAGGCCTTTGGCGTGGTTTCGGCGCTTGGCGTCACCGGCTTTCCGATCGAGGGAATCGACCTCATCGTGCATGGCACGACCACCACCACCAATGCGGTGCTGGAGCGCCGGCTGGCCAAGACCGGCATGGTCACCACGCGCGGTTTTCGCGACGTGATCGAACTCGGCCGGCGGACGCGGCCGCAACCCTATGGCATGACCGGAACCTTCGTCCCCATCATTCCGCGCAACCTGCGCCTCGAAGTGTCGGAGCGCGTCGAGGCGTCGGGTGCGGTGCGCACGCCGCTCGATGAAGCCGAGATGCGCGAGGCGGTACAGGCGCTGATCGCGGCCGGCTGCGAATCCCTCGTCATCCATTTCCTCCACTCCTATGCCAACCCTGCGCATGAGCGGCGCGCGGCCGAGATCGCCGCCGAATCCTGGCCGAACGGCTACATCACGTCAGGCCATGCGCTGCTGTCGGAGGCGCGCGAATTCGAGCGCGGGGTGACGGCCTCGGTCAACGCCTCGGTGCAGCCGATCCTGGAGCGCTATGTCGAGCGGCTGCGCAAGGAATTGGCCGACAAGGGCTATGCCCGCGACTTCCTGATCATGAACGGCAATGGCGGCATGATCTCGGCCCGCTTCGTCACACGTGAATCGGCCAAGACGGTCATGTCGGGCCCCGCCTCCGGCGTTATCGCCGCCGCCTATACGGGCAAGCGCGCAGGCTTCGAAAACCTCGTCACCTACGACATGGGCGGCACCTCGACCGATGTGGCGCTGATCCGCAACGCCGAACCGGCGGTCTCGAACGAGATCGAGATCGAATATGCCATGCCCATCCATGTGCCGATGGTGGCGGTGCACACGGTGGGCGCGGGCGGCGGCTCGATCGCCCGCGTCGATGCGGCCGGCCTGATCCAGATCGGCCCGGAAAGTGCCGGCGCCAATCCCGGCCCGATCTGCTATGGGCGCGGCGGCACCGAGCCGACGATCACCGACGCCAACCTCGTGCTCGGCCGGCTGGCGCCGAAGAAGCTGCTCGCCGTCGAAAACCCGGTCACATCGGAGCGCGTCACCAGGATTTTCGAGGACAGGATCGGCAAGGCAACCGGCCTGTCGGGTGTCGAGGCGGCGGGCGCTGTGCTCAGGCTCGGCAACATGAAGATGGCCGGCGCCATCCGCATGGTGTCGGTGTCGCGCGGCCATGATCCCCGCGATTTCGCGCTGTTCGCCTTCGGCGGCGCCGGGCCGCTGCATGCGACGGCGCTCGCCCGCGAACTCGGCTTGCCCAAAGTGCTGGTGCCGGCGCGGCCCGGCATCACCAACGCGCTCGGGTGCGTCGTCGCCGATCTGCGCCATGACTTCGTCAACACCATCAACCAGCCCGTGGCCGTGCTGGACGAAAGCCAGCTCCACCAAGTACTGGAACGGCACCGGAACGAAGGCGAGGAGCTGATCGCCAAGGAAGCGGTGAAGCCGGAAACGATCCGCGTCACCCACTCCGCCGACATGCAGTTCGTCGGCCAGACCCACATCATCAACGTGCCGCTGCCGTCCGCGTCGGTGACCCGGAGCCAATTGCAGGCGTTGTTCGAGAAAGCCTATTTCGCCCGCTTCAAGGTGGAGCTGCCGGAAATCCGCGCCAACCTCGTCAACCTCAACACCTCGGTCACCGGCGTGCGACCGGCGATCGACCTGTCGCGGCTGATCGACCCGGCCGGGCGGGCAAGGACGCTCGACGGGGCGCGGCGCGAGATCCGACCGGTCTGGTACGCCGGGCGCTGGCACGACACGTCGGTTTACAGCAGGGAAAAGCTGCCACTCGATGCGGTCATCGAAGGGCCGGCGATCCTCGAACAGATGGATGCGACCACCGTGCTCGAACCCGGCGACTGCGCGCGCTCGGATGCCGACGGCAACATCATCATCGACATTGGCGAGGCCTGACATGTCAGTGGATAGCGCAAAGCTCGACGCCATCACGCTTTCGGTGCTCCAGGCCGCTTTGCAGCAGGTCTGCGACGAGATGGACCTGACCTTTTCCCGCGCCGCCTTCTCGCCCGTGATCGCCGAGGCCAATGACCGCTCGGACGGCATCTATTCCGCCATCGACGGTTCGCTGGTCGCGCAGGGCAGTCAGGGCCTGCCGGTGTTTGTCGGCGTCATGCAATATTCGACCAGGACGGTGATCGAGATGATCGCCGACGGCCGCTGCCTGGCCCCGGAGCCGGGCGACATCTACATCGTCAACGATCCCTATCTCGGCGGCACGCATCTGATGGATGTGCGCTTCGCCATGCCGGTCTACCGCGGCGGAAAGATCTTCTGCTGGCTGTCGAACACCGGCCATTGGCCCGACATTGGCGGCTCCGTGCCCGGCGGCTTCTCCGCATCCGCGACCGCTGTCGAGCAGGAGGGTCTGCGGCTGCCGCCGGTAAAACTGTTCAAGAAGGGCGTGCTCGACCCTGAAATCTACGCCATCATCTGCTCCAACATCAGGGTCGCCGACCAGCGCATCGGCGACATCCGGGCGCAGGCCGCCGCGCTGTTGATCGGCCAGGACAGGCTCAAAGGCATCCTGGATCGTTACGGAGACGAAACCGTCGTCGAGGCGATCGCCGAGCTACGCCGCCGCGCCGCCGAGCAGATGCGCGCCAATATAGCGGCCATTCCCGATGGCACCTACCGCTCCAAGGCTTTTGTCGATTCCGACGGGGTGGTCAACGAACCGCTGACCATAGCGCTCGCAGTCGACAAGAAGGGCGACACGCTGACCTTCGATTTTTCAGGTTCGTCAAAGCCTTGTGCGGGACCAATGAACAGTGTGCTGGCGACGACCCTGTCCTCGGTCTATCTCGCCATGCGCCACATCTTTCCGGACGTGCCGATCAGCGCTGGTGCCTTCGAGCCGCTCGAGGTCAAGCGGCCGGAAGGCACTTTCCTCGACGCCAAATATCCCCGCCCCGTGTCCGGCTGTGCGGCGGAAGTGTCGCAGCGCATCGCCGAGGCGGTGTTCGCGGCTATGGTGCAGGCGCTGCCCGACAAGGTGACGGCGGCCCCAGCCGGCTCCAGCGGCAATTTCGCGCTCGGCGGCAATGATCCGGCGCGCGGCCGCGACTACGTCATGTACCAGATATCCGGTGGCGGCTATGGCGGCAATTCGGGGCATGACGGGCTGACCAATGGCTGCTCGACCATCGGCATTTCGAAGTCGCCCCCGGTCGAGATCATGGAGCAGGCCTTTCCGGTGCTCTATCGCCACTATGCCTTGCGCGAAGGCTCGGGCGGCGCCGGCAAGCATCGTGGTGGTTTTGGCCTCGCCTATGAGGTCGAGATCCTGCGTGGCGAGGCGCGCGCCTCCTTTGTCATGGACCATGGCCGTTTCGGTCCGCAGGGCGCCCTTGGCGGTCGGGATGGCGAGCCCAACAGCGTGACCGTGTTCCGCAACGGCGAGGAGCATGTGCCGCCGCACCTCTCCAAGGAGCAGGACATCCCGCTGAAGGCCGGCGACCGCGTGCGCGTCGGCACGCCGGGTGGCGGCGGCTATGGCGATCCGCGTGAGCGCGATCCGGAACTGGTCGCGCGGGACGTCCAGCTTGGTTATTACACGACGGAGCAAGCCAGGGCTCTGTTCGGGGCCGAGGCACAAGGAACCTGACCGGACGCGGAGCAACCGCACCGCGCCGCGATCGCCGCGGCACATGTCGTTTCCGTCTCCGCCGGGAGCATGAAAGCCCGTAGACTTCGCCGGTCAACGGAGATCTGGACCATGCGTCTTTTCGGTCGTTTCGTGCTTGCCGCTTCCGTAGCTTTTGCGCTCGCAACCGGTGCTGCTTCCGCCCAGGAGAAAAAGCTGAGGCTCGGTACCGAGGGTGCCTACCCGCCCTTCAACCACGCCAATGCCGACGGCACGCTGGGCGGTTTCGACATCGATCTCGGCAAGGCGCTGTGCGCGCAGATGAAAGTTGAATGCGAGTTCACCGTACAGGATTTCGACGGCTCCATTCCGGCGCTGCAGGCCGGCAAGTTCGATGCCATCATCAACATCACCATCACGCCCGAGCGGGCTGAAAAGGTCGAGTTCACCCACAAATACTACCAGACGCCGCCGGCGATCGCGGTGCCGAAGGACTCGACCATCGCGGGCACCTCGCCGGACGATCTGAAAGGCAAGGTGCTGGGCGTGCAGAGCGCCACCATCCACCAGAATTTCGCCGAGCAGAAATATTCGGGCTCGACCGTCAAGGCCTACCCGACCGGCGACGACGCCCGCACCGACATGGCCAATGGCCGCCTCGACGCGATGATGGACGGCTCGATCATCCTCACCGAATGGCTGAAGAAGCCCGACGGCGCCTGCTGCAAGCTGCTCGGCACGCTGACGGCCGATCCGGCCATTCACGGCCCGGGGGTCGGCATTGCGCTGCAGAAGGGCAACAAGGAACTGGCCGACAAGTTCAACGCGGCAATCGACGCGCTGCGCGCCAACGGAAAGTACAAGGAAATCAACGACAAGTATTTTTCATTCGACGTCTACGGGAGTTGATCCCGGTACCAATCGAGCTCGGCGGCGCCACCCGGCGCTGCCGATTTTTTATGAATGATGGAGATTTTCGTGGCTGAGCGGCGCTCCCCTTTCTACAGCAGCATCGTCGGGCTGGGTGCGGCCATGGGTCGGGTCGGCGGCGATTTCATCTCGGCCAAATATTACTCCGGCATCGCCGACGAACATTTGAATACGCGTAAAAATGCCGGCGTGCAGGACCTCAGCACCATGGGCAAGATGGACATCAAGGGTGCCGACGCCGAGGCGCTGGTCAACCATGTCATTGTCAATGACGCCGCGGCGATGAAGCCGGGCCAAGTACGCTATTCCACCGTCTGTCGGGAGGACGGCGGCATCATGGACGACCTCACCGTGTTCCGGCTGGGCGCGGAGCATTTCATGCTGGTCACCGGTTCGGTCAACCGCCTCAAGATGCTGCCCTGGCTCCAGCATCATGCGCAAGGGCGCAGGGCCTATGTCACCGACATCACGGCCGCCGTCGCCTTCCCGACCATCCAGGGCCCACGCTCGCGCGATCTCTTGAAGGCGATGATTTCGGACGCTGATCTCGACGGATTGAAGCGCTGGGCCTTCACATCAGGCCATATCAACGGAACGCGGGTCCTGATCTCCCGTACAGGCGTGACCGGCGAACTCGGCTTCGAGCTGTTCGTGCCGGCCGACGAGGCGACCTCGGTTTGGGACGCGCTGATGCGCACTGGCCAAGCTTTCGGCTTGAAACCCTATGGCGTGCTGGCCATGTTCACGCTCGGCCTGGAAAAGGCCTATCCCGCGCACGGCATCGACATGGACGAGACGCGCACGCCGTTCCATGTCGGCCTCGACCGCTGGATCAAGTTCGATAAGAGCGATTTCATCGGCCGGGACGCGCTGCTCAAGGTGCGCGACAAGGGCCTCGACGAGCGCTGGACCGGGCTGGTCCTCGACGGCGACAAGCCGGCCGCGACGGATGCACGGGTGATGGCCGACGGCGAGGACGCCGGCGTGGTCACCTACAGCGACCACGGCTATTCCCTGGGCAAGGTGCTGGCGACAGCGCATTTGCGATTGCCCTTCAAGGCCATAGGCACGGAACTTAGCATCGATATTGACGGCAAACCGACCCGCGCGGTGGTGGTGCCGATGCCGTTCTTCGACCCGGAAGGGGCGAGGCTGAGGGGCTAGCGCGGCTTGGCTGGAAATCGTTGTGGTTCTCAAATTACTTATGGTGACCATCGCCGACGCTCCATGAGAAGCTCATGGTCGGCCCTGAATACCAGCCGGCTCACTATCCCCGCCGATCCAGCCTCGCCACCAGCCGGTCACCCACCCACTGGATGCCGCAGACCAGGATGATCAGCACGATCACCACGGCGACCATCACCGACGTCTCGAAGCGCTGGTAGCCGTAACGGATGGCAAGGTCGCCGAGGCCGCCGGCACCGATGGCTCCTGCCATCGCCGAGGCGCCGACCAGCGTCACCAGCGTCACGGTGAAGCCGGCAACGATGCCGGGGAGCGCCTCGGGCACCAGCACTTCGCGGATGATCGTCCAGCGATTGCCGCCCATGGCGCGCGCCGCCTCGATCAGTCCGTGGTCGACTTCGCGCAATGACACTTCGCCGATCCGCGCATAGTAGGGCGTGGCGGCGATCGACAGCGGCACGATGGCCGCCCATGTGCCAATCGAGGTGCCGACGATCAGCCGCGTCACCGGGATCAGCGCCACCAGAAGGATGATGAACGGCACCGAGCGGAAGCCGTTGATCACGGCGCCGAGCACGCGGTTCACCCAAGGGTTTTCGGCGATGCCGCCGCGTTCGGTGGCAATCAGGGCCAGCCCGAGCGGCAGGCCGAACACCAGCGAGATCAGGCCGGAGGCGGCCGTCATCAGCACCGTCTCCCAGATCGATCGCAACAGAAGCTCAAACAGGACCGGCGACATGGCCAAGCACCTCCACCCGCGCCTGGCGGGATTTCAGGAATGTGATGATTTCTGCGAGATGGTTCGCATCGCTGCCGAGAACGGAAATGAACAGCGTTCCGACCGGCTGCTGCTGGATGTGGTCGATGCCGCCATGGACGAGGCGGAAGGGACCGGGCACGGCGGCCGCAAGGTCGGACAGCAGCGGCTCGCGCGCCGCCTCGCCCGCCACGTCGACGCGCAAGACCGTTTCGGTGCCGGCTCCCGGCAGCAGCCGCGCCGCCAGCTCCGGCGGAAGTTGCGGCCGGATGGTCCCGAGCAGGCGTCTTGTAATGTCCGATTGCGGATCGGCAAACACCGACCAGACCGGCCCTTCCTCGACGATGCGCCCGGCGTCGATCACCGCCACGCGGTCGGCGATCGAGCGGATCACCTCCATCTCGTGGGTGATCAAAAGGATGGTCAGGCCAAGCTGGCGGTTGATATCCTTCAGCAGGGCGAGAATGGAGCGCGTCGTCTCCGGGTCGAGTGCCGAGGTCGCCTCGTCCGACAGAAGCAGCGCTGGCCGCGCGGCAAGCGCTCGGGCAATGCCGACGCGCTGTTTCTGGCCGCCGGACAGCGAAGCCGGATAGGCTTTTGCCTTCTCCGACAGGCCGACGAGATCGAGCAGCTCCGCCGCCCGCTTCAGCCGCTCCGCCTTCGGCCGGCCCTCGATCTTGAGCGGCAACGCCACATTGTCCTCGACGGTCTTGGCCGACAGCAGGTTGAAATGCTGGAAGATCATGCCGATGCGCCGTCGCAGCGGCTGCAACTCGCGCTCGCCAAGTCGGCTGATCTCGCGACCTTCGATGAACACCTCGCCGGTGTCAGGCCGCTCCAGTCCGTTCAGGCAGCGGATCAGGGTGGACTTGCCTGCACCGCTGCGGCCGATGATGCCGAGAACCTCGCCCTTGCGCACCGTCAAGGAAATGCCGTCGAGCGCCGCCGTCTGGCCGAAGCGGCGCTTCAGGTCGACAAGGCGCACCACGTCCTGCGTGGCGGCCTGATCCGCGGCCTCGGTGGTTGCGATAAAATGCTGGTTCATGGGCAGGTCCCGAAACGCGATCGCGGCCCGCGCATCGCGCGGACCGCTTAAGCTGTCAAAGGCACGTCGGTGCCCGCATAACTCAATAGGCGCTGAGGCCGGTGCCCTTATAGACCTTGTCGAACTCGGCCTTCACAGCCTCGTTCTGGTAGGACGCGACCAGCGTCTTCACCCAGGCCTCGTTTTCATTGCCGACCTTGACCGCGATGAAGTTGCGGTACGGATTGTCCGCGATCGGCTCCTGAGCGATGCGGTTCTCCGGCGTCAGGCCGCTCTTCAGCGCCCAGTCGGTGTTGACCACGGCGGCGTCGAGATCCTCGACCGAGCGGCCGACGATGCCGGCATCCAACTCCTTGATCTCGACCTTTTTCGCATTTTCGGCGATGTCGGCGGTGGTGGCGAGAATGCCGGTGCCATCCCTGAGCTTGATCACGCCCTCATTCTGCAGCACGCGCAGCGCCCGGCCTTCGTTGGACGGGTCGTTCGGCACGCCGATCACCGCGCCCTCCGGCAGATCGGCAACCTTGGTGTACTTCTTGGAGTAGAGGCCGATCGGCCACACGCCGGTATAGCCGACACGCACGATGTGGTAGCCCTGCGTCTTGATCTGGTTGTCGAGATAGGGCTGGTGCTGAAAGGCGTTGGCGTCGATCTCGCCGCGCTCCAGCGCCTCGTTGGGCTGGGTGTAGTCGTTGAACACCACGGTCTCGATGCTGAGGCCCTTTTCGGCTGCTTGCGCGACGACGACACGCCAAACATCCTCGTCCTCGCCGCTGATGATGCCGACCTTGATCGCCTTCTTGTCCTCGGCCAAGGACGCATGCGGCGCCATCAGGCTGCCGATCGCGACGGCCGACGCGAACAGCAGAGCGAGGCCGCTGCGGCGGGTGAGGGGTGACCGTGGGGAAGAGGGCAAAGTGTTGTTGGGATCGGACATGATTGATCTCTGCGATTGTGAAGTCATGGCAGCAAGGCGGATTGCCGAGGCTTGTTCACATCGTCAGAAATTCTACTGATTTTATCAAAGAACGTGTTTCGCCGTTCTCGGCAAAGCCGGGAATATTCTCTCAAAAAACTCAGGGATGTGAGCACAGGACGCCGCCAGGTCGACCATGACGGCGCCGCGCCGCCATCCGGAGATGTCGGGAAGGCAGTCAAGTTTTCAACGAGCCCGCCTCTGCCGGCCGGCTGCGCAATATCTCATGCGTTCGATTTGAGCTTCGAGGACGTCGCCCGAAAATGATGGACGGCCCTCGTTGGCTGCCGGGTTCATCCAGGCGAAGTCAAAAAGCTTTGCGGCTTGCTCAGCCACTTTTTCGTGAAGCTGCGCGGGTTGATCCGACCGTCGGCTTGCCTAGGTAGAAAGGGCGGCCGGGCGCCACGCGATCTCAATAATCGGTATGACATTTTCCTGCATTCGAAAGCTTGCCCTTTCTGGCCTCCTCGTCGTCATCCAGTCCTCCTGCGTCGTTCCCGACGACACGTCGCGCATCGCCAAGGTCGATCCAACGGCGGCCGCGGCACGCAAGGAGATGGTCGGCCTCAGCGAAGCCGACGTCCGAATGTGCGCGGGATTTCCGACCGCCACCGCGGAAGTCGGCCAGTCCGGGCAGATCTGGACCTATAAGCGCGTCGTCCAGCGCGGCAATCTCAGCGTCGTCGTTCCTGCCTTGGCCGTGGGGGCGATCCCGACGGTCGGCGGTTCCGTCAATGTCGCTCCCGGCGGTTACTGCGACACGCAGGTTCGCATGGTCGGCGGCCGTGTCGCCGAAGTTGCCTACGCCGGCGACAACAACCTGCCGAACAAGCGCGACGCTCTTTGTGTCAGCACCGTGGATGCCTGCGTGGCCTATGCCCGCCAACACAGGCCGGCGGCCAGATAGCGGCAGCGGATTTCGCGGGAACCAGCGATGGCCGGACACTCGGTGTTTGACGCGGATGGCGTTGAGGGCTTGACTGACCCGCCGGACCGAATACGCTAGGGCAAAATACCGGCTCTGATCGCCGGGCGGCAAATATGCCTCGTATGCCTCGCCCTTGCGGCGCTGGCTGCGGGGCATTGTCATTTTGGGGATCGGTTTGAAACGGCGCATCGAGATCGGCATCCTCTATTCCCGCTCGGGAAGCTATCAGCTCGTCTCCGACGCGTGCCGGATGGGCGCCATGCGCGCCATCGCCGACATCAACGCCGACAGGAGCTCAGGCATCGAACTGGTGCCGGTCGAGCGCGACCCGCAAAGCAATGCCGACCGTTACGCGACGCTGTGCGAAGACATCTTCAGGACCAGCAGTGCACGCCATGTCGTCGGCTGCGTCACTTCCTGGAGCCGCAAGGAGACCATCCCTGTGCTGGAGAAGGCGGGCGGCATGCTCTGGTATGCCTGCCCCTATGAGGGCTTCGAGGCCAACGAGCATGTCGTCTACATGCACGCTTGTCCCAATCAGCATCTGGTGCCGCTTATGGCCCATGTCGTGCCGCGCTTCGGCGCCAACGGTTTCCTGCTCGGGTCGAACTACATCTGGGGCTGGGAGATGAACCGCGTTGCGCGCGACCTCATCGCCGATGCCGGCGGCAAGGTGCTGGGCGAGCGCTATCTGCGCATCGGCGAGACCGACGTGTCGCGGCTGATCGCCGAGATCCGCGCGACGCGGCCGAACTTCATCCTCAACAACCTGATCGGCACCTCGTCCTATGCCTTCCTGGCGGCCTATCGCGATCTGGCGGGCGAGGATGCGGCTTTCAGTCCTGAATCTTGCCCGGTGATCTCCTGCAACCTGACCGAAGGCGAACTGCCGGCGATCGGCGAAACGGGCAAGGGTCATCTGTCGGTCGGACCGTATTTCGCGCCGCGGCCGGCCGCCTTCGCATCGTCCTTCGAAGCCTCCGCCTATGCCTCGGTGCAGGTAATGGCCGACGTGCTGTCGCGCGATCCCGACGCCGGCCCGGCGGAATTTTCCAAGGCCTTCGCCGAGCGGCGCTTCTCCACGCGGCTCGGCCCGATCGCCATCGACGCCCATTCCCAGCACGCCACGCTGCCTGTCATCATCGGCCGGATCGCGGACGGCTATTTCGAAGTTGTCAGCCGGCAGCACGAGGTCGCGCCGGATCCGTATCTGTCGCGCTACGACCCCGCAAAGACATTCGGCCGGCCACGTTTGCGGGTGGTGTCGTGACCAGAACCCCGCGCATCCCCAATCTCGGCGGCGCCAGGGCCTTTGTCCTGCATCGCCCGCACCCGACTGTGCAAGCGATCACCAGGCAGTTGTCGGCCATCGGCCTTGTCACCGTGGGTTGCTGGCCGGAACTGGCACCGGAGGCGCTGGCCGCCGACTTCGTCTTCTTCGACGCCGATCTCGGCTTCGACGAGCAATTCCCCTGGAAGCCGGGCGAGGCGCCAATGCCGCTGGTGGCGCTGATCGGCTCCGAGGCGCCGGGCCGCATCGAATGGGCGCTGTCGCACAAGGCCGACGCCCAGCTCCTGAAGCCGGTCGGCAATGCCGGCGTCTACAGCGCGCTGCTGATTGCGCGCCAGAGTTTCGAGGCGAGAAAACATTTAGCCGGCGAAATTGCCGCATTGCGCCAGCGGGTCGCCGAACGCCAGACCGTCGTGCGGGCTGTCTCGGCTTTGTCGAAAGGCGGCGACGACGACCGCGCCTATGCACAGCTGCGCTCGCTGGCAATGAGCTGGCAGATCAGCGTCGAGGACGCCGCGCGCCGGATCGTGGCGATGATGGAGGAAGCCAAGACCGGGGAAGCCAGGACCGGGGAAGACCACATCGGAGATGAGAGCGGCGATGACCAGCCCCATCGCGCCTGATCTCACAGCAGGGCGCATGCCGGCCAGACCGCGCGCCGGTGTCTGGCGCCGGCTGGTCAAGCGCCGCCTGGCGCTGCTCGGCCTGGTTATCGTCGCCATTGTCGTTGCCGGTGCGATCCTGGCGCCATGGCTGACCGGCTACGATCCCAACGAACAGATGTTCGACGGTCTCACCATCGAGGGCTCGCCTCTGCCGCCGAGCGCGAAATTCTGGCTGGGCACCGACCTGCTCGGGCGTGACCTGTTGACCCGCATTCTCTACGGCGCGCGCACCTCGCTGATCATCGGCATCGTCGCCAACGGCGTGGCGCTCTTCATCGGCACGCTGGTCGGCGTCACCGCCGGCTATTTCCGCGGCTGGATCGGCGGCGCGCTGATGCGCTTCACCGATTTGATGATGGCGTTTCCGGCGCTGCTGCTCGCCATCTGCCTGGCGGCGGTGTTCCAGCCGAGCCTGTGGATCGTCGCCATGGTCATCGCGCTGGTCAACTGGGTGCAGACCGCCCGCGTCGTCTACACCGAGACCTCGTCACTCGCCGAACGCGAGTTCATCGATGCCGAACGCACCATCGGGGCCGGCGCGCCGCGCATCCTGTTTCGCCACATCCTGCCGCATCTCCTGCCGACCATCATCGTCTGGGGCACGCTCGGCATCTCGACCACGGTGCTGCTCGAGGCCACGCTCTCCTTCCTCGGCATCGGCGTGCAGCCGCCGACGGCGTCATGGGGCAATATCATCTTCGAGAACCAGACCTATTTCCAGGCGGCACCCTGGCTGGTGTTCTTCCCCGGCGCCGCGATCCTGGCCCTGGCGCTGGCCTTCAACCTGATCGGCGACGCGCTGCGCGACATTCTCGATCCGACGCAAAGGGGCCGGGCATGATCGCCTATCTCGGCCGCCGGCTGATCCAGTCGCTGCTCATCCTGCTCGGCGTCTCGCTGATCACCTTCGCGCTGCTCTATCTCCTGCCCGCCGATCCGGTGCGCCAGATCGCCGGCCGCAGCGCCACGCCGCAGACGGTCGAGAACATCCGCCAGCAGCTCGGCCTCGACCAGCCCTTCGTCGTCCAGTACTGGCACTATCTGACGAAGCTCGTCAGCGGCGATCTTGGCCGCTCCTACATCCAGCGCTCGGAAGTCACCGAACTCATCGTCTCGCGGCTGCCGGCGAGCCTGCTTCTGATGGTCGGCGCCATCCTGTGCGAGCTGCTGATCGGCCTCTCCATGGGCCTGATCGCCGCCGTCAAGCGCGGCACCGCCACCGACCAGACCCTGATGGTCGCCTCCTTCATCGGCGTCTCGGCGCCGCAATTCGTCGTCGGCCTGCTGCTGCTCTATGTCTTCGCGGTCAGGCTGAGCTGGTTCCCGATCGGCGGCTATGGCACATGGCGCCATCTCGTGCTGCCGTCGCTCACCATGGGCATCCTCGGCGCCGGCTGGTATGCGCGCATGATGCGCTCGTCGATGATCGACGTGCTGCGCCAGGATTACGTCCGCACCGCGCGTGCCAAGGGCCTGGCTCGGGGCGCCATCATCTTCCGCCATGCGCTGCCCAACGCCATCCTGCCGGTCGTCGCCATGATCGGCATCGACATCGGCATCTTCATGGGCGGCATCGTCGTGGTCGAAAGCGTGTTCGGCTGGCCCGGCATCGGCCAGCTCGCCTGGCAAGCCATCCAGCGCGTCGACATCCCCATCATCATGGGCGTCACGCTGGTCTCGGCCTTCGCCATCGTGCTCGGCAATCTCCTGGCCGACATCATCGCGCCCTTCATAGATCCTCGCATCAAGCTCAGATGAACCAGAAAACAAACAGAGAAAGGGAACATGACAATGAAGAAGTTTCTCGCATCGACCGTCGCGGCATCGGCGCTGGCGCTGATGCTCGGCATGATAAGCGCCCGCGCCGAGGACACCGTCGACCCGAACGCCAAGCAGGGCGGCGCCATCACCATCACCTACAAGGACGACGTCGCCACCCTCGACCCGGCCATCGGCTATGACTGGCAGAACTGGTCGATGATCAAGAGCCTGTTCGACGGGCTGATGGATTACGAGCCCGGCACCACCAACCTCAAGCCCGACCTCGCCGAAAGCTACGAGATTTCGCCCGACGGCAAGACCTTCACCTTCAAGCTGCGCCATGGCGTGAAGTTCCACAATGGCCGCGAGATGACCGCCGACGACGTGAAATATTCGCTCGACCGCGTCACCAATCCGAAGACGCAGAGCCCCGGCGCCGGCTTCTTCGGCTCGATCAAGGGCTATGACGATGTCGCCGCCGGTAAGGCCGAGACGCTTTCCGGCGTCACCGTCGTCGACCCCTACACGGTCAAGTTCGAGCTGACCCGCCCGGACGCCACCTTCCTGCATGTCATGGCCATCAACTTTTCCCATGTGGTACCGAAGGAAGAGGTCGAGAAATACGGCGCCGATTTCGGCAAGCATCCGGTCGGCACCGGCGCCTTCAAGCTGGCGGAATGGACGCTTGGCCAGCGCATCGTCTTCGAACGCAACGCGGACTATTGGCACAAGGGCCTGCCGCATCTCGACAAGATCACCTTCGAGATCGGCCAGGAGCCGATCGTGGCGCTTCTGCGCCTGCAGAAGGGCGAGATCGACGTGCCTGGCGACGGCATTCCGCCGGCCAAATTCCAGGAGGTGATGGCCGATCCCGAGCAGAAGGCGCGTGTCGTCGAAGGAGGCCAACTGCACACCGGCTATGTGACCATGAACACAACCATGGCGCCGTTCGACAATGTGAAGGTGCGACAGGCCGTCAACATGGCGCTCAACAAGGCGCGCATCATCCAGATCATCAACGGCCGCGCCGTGCCGGCCAACCAGCCGCTGCCGCCGTCGATGCCCGGCTACGACAAGGCGTACAAGGGCTACCCCTATGACGTCGCCAAGGCCAAGGCGCTGCTGGCCGAGGCCGGTCATCCCGACGGTTTCGACACGCAATTGTTCGCCATGAACACCGACCCCAACCCGCGCATCGCCCAGGCGATCCAGCAGGACCTGGCGGCTATCGGCATCAAGGCCAGCATCCAGTCGCTGGCCCAGGCCAACGTCATCGCCGCCGGCGGCGACAAGGCCGGCGCGCCGATGATCTGGTCGGGCGGCATGGCCTGGATCGCCGACTTCCCGGATCCGTCCAACTTCTACGGCCCGATCCTCGGCTGCGCCGGTGCGGTACCGGGCGGCTGGAACTGGTCGTGGTATTGCAACAAGGATCTCGATGCCAAGGCGGCCGAGGCCGATTCGGTGGTCGACCCGGCCAAGGCCGCCGAGCGCGACAAGATGTGGAGCGCCATCTACGACAAGGTGATGGAGGACGCCCCCTGGGCGCCGGTCTTCAACGAACAGCGCTTCACCATGAAATCGGCGCGCATGGGCGGCGCCGACAACCTCTATGTCGACCCGGTCCATATCCCGATCAACTATGACAATGTGTACGTAAAAGATGTGCAATAACTGCGATTACACCATCCACAGGCGCCATCACCATTTCGGCTGGGACAATTCCTTTGTCCCGGCCGAGCGGGTGGCGCCAGGCTCGACCATCGAGTTCCAGTGCCTCGATTCCTCGGGCGGCCAGTTGCAGCCCGGCAGCACCGTCGCCGACATCGCCAAGCTCGACTTTGGCCAGATCAATCCGGTCACCGGGCCGATCTTCGTCGAAGGCGCCGAGCCGGGTGACGCGCTGAAGGTGAGGATCGAGATGTTCAAACCGTCCGGCTTCGGCTGGACGGCGAACATTCCCGGTTTCGGCCTGCTCGCCGACGATTTCCAGGAGCCGGCGCTCAACATCTGGAAATACGATGCCGCCTCGCTGGAGCCGGCATTGTTCGGCAAAAACGCTCGCGTGCCGCTAAAGCCATTCGCCGGCACCATCGGCAACGCGCCGGCCGAAATGGGCCACCACTCGGTGGTGCCGCCCCGCCGCGTCGGCGGCAATCTCGACATCCGCGATCTCGCCGCCGGCACCACGCTCTATCTGCCGGTGGAGGTGGCGGGCGCGCTGTTCTCGGTTGGCGACACGCATGCCGCGCAAGGCGACGGCGAGGTCTGCGGCACGGCGATCGAAAGCCCGATGAACGTCGTGCTGAAACTCGACCTGGTGAAAGATGCGCGGCTGAAAACGCCGCGCTTCACCACGCCAGGTCCCGTGACACGGCATCTCGACGCCAAGGGCTATGAGGTGACGACGGGGATCGGGCCGGATTTGATGAGTGGCGCAAAAGAGGCCGTGGCGCAGATGATCGACCTGCTCGCCGGCCGCTACCAGATTGACCCGGTCGAAGGCTACATGCTGGCCTCGGTCTGCGGCGACCTGCGCATCAGCGAGATCGTCGACATGCCCAACTGGGTGGTGTCGTTCTACTTCCCGCGCTGCGTGTTTGAATGACAGGTCAGCGTCTAGGCACCCCCCTCTGGCCTGCCGGCCATCTCCCCCGCAAGGGGGGAGATCGGATCGCGCTTGGGCTTTCGCCAATCGTCACCGCTGGAAGAGAGGCGGGGCGTGGGAACTGCCAATCTCCCCCCTTGCGGGGGAGATGCCCGGCAGGGCAGAGGGGGGTGTGCCGGAGTAAATCCCTTTCCGGGCTGCCTCCCCAATGACCTCAACTCCCGAAACCATCCTCACCATCGCCAACCTCTGCGTCTCCGTGCGCGGCGAGGAGGGCTCCCGCGAGGTCGTCTCCAACCTGTCCCTGACGCTCAAGCGTGGCGAGACGCTCTGCATCGCCGGCGAATCCGGCTCCGGCAAATCGATGACCGCGCTGGCCATCATGCAGCTTCTGCCGCAGCCCGCCGCGCGCATCTCCGCCGGCACCATCCACCTTGGCGCCACCGAGCTGACCGCCCTCGACGAACGCCGGATGCGGCATGTCCGCGGCGACCGCATCGCCATGATCTTCCAGGAACCGATGACCTCGCTCAACCCGGTGCTGTCGATCGGCCGGCAGCTCACCGAATCCATCGAGGCGCACACCAGCCTGTCGCGGGACGAGGCCCGCCAGCGCGCCGTCGAGGCGTTGAAGGCGGTGCGCATTTCGGAGGCCGAAAGCCGGCTAAGGCAATTTCCGCACGAGCTCTCCGGCGGCATGCGCCAGCGGGTGATGATCGCCATGGCGCTGGCGCTGGAACCAGACGTGCTGATCGCCGACGAGCCGACCACCGCGCTCGACGTCACCGTGCAGGGCGAGGTGCTGGAACTGCTGCGCGACCTGCAGCAGAAGCACGGCACCAGCGTCATCCTGATCACCCACGACATGGGCGTTGTCGCCGAAATGGCCGATCGCGTCATCATCATGCGGCATGGACGCATGGTCGAGGAAGGCAAGACGTCGGACATTTTCGCCCACCCGCAAGCCGAATACACGCGCGAGCTGCTGGCCGCCGTGCCGCGCATCGGCAGCGGCCGTCAGAAATCTAGGGAAACCGAAGCCGCAACGCCGGCGAAGGTCGCCGAGGTCACCGATCTCCACGTCCGCTTCGACTTGCGCGGCGGCGTCTTCGGCCGGGTCACCCGCCGCGTTCACGCCGTCGAGGGCGTCAGCTTTTCGATCGCGCCCAACGAAACGCTGGCGCTGGTCGGTGAATCCGGCTGCGGCAAGTCGACCACCGCCAAGGCGCTGGCCGGGCTGGTGCCTTATAGCGGCGACATCGTCGTCGGCGGTCGCAATTTGTCCAGCCTCGGCCGCGACGAGCGCAAGGCGGTGCGCCGCGACGTGCAGATGATCTTCCAGGACCCCTACGCCTCGCTCGACCCGCGCATGCGCGTCGGCGACCTTGTCGCCGAGCCGCTGCTGATCCACGGCATCGCCTCGAAGGAAGAGCGCCGCGAGCGCGTCGCCGCGCTGTTCGACCGCGTCGGCCTGTCATCGGACCAGATGGAGCTCTATCCGCACGAATTCTCCGGCGGCCAGCGCCAGCGCGTCTGCATCGCGCGTGCGCTGGCGCTGAGGCCGAAGCTGATCATCGCCGACGAAAGCGTCTCGGCGCTCGACGTCTCGGTGCAGGCGCGCGTGCTCGACCTCCTGAAGGAATTGCAGCGCGAATTCGGCGTCGCCTATCTCTTCATCTCGCACGACATGGCCGTGGTCGAGAATATCTCCGACCGTGTCGCCGTCATGTATCTCGGCCAGATCGTCGAGATGGGCACACGCGACCAGGTCTTTTCCAACCCCCGCCATCCCTACACCAGGCGCCTGATCGAAGCCGTGCCGGTGCCGGATCCGGCGCGGCGCCGAAGCCGTTTCGCCCGCCTCGACCAGGAAATCCCCAGCGCCACCCGCCGGATCGGCGAGGCGCCGCTGAAATTGGCGCTCAGCGATGTCGGCAACGGCCATCTCGTCGCCGCCGAGGGCTGAGGCCATCCGGGCCCAGACAAGCTCGGTCTGCGGCAGGTCGAGCTTCACATAGTCGTGTCGCACGCCATGGGCCGTCTCGCCGTCATGAAATCCGGGGCCGCCCCTTGCCCTTCCGCCTCATTTTCCTAATGTTGCATAGTGCTTGCGGATGACGATCGTAGGGGGCGGGCGGATTCATCCACATTGGGAGGAAGTAAACTCATGAAGCTACGCCATGTCGTTTCCGCCGCGCTTCTCGCGGCCACCACTATCCCCGCCTCGGCCGCCGAGATTTCCGATGGCAAGGTCAAGATCGGCATCCTCAACGATCAATCCGGCGTCTATGCCGATTTCGGCGGCAAATGGTCGGTCGAGGCGGCCAGGATGGCGGTCGAGGATTTCGGCGGCAAGGTGCAGGGAGCGCCGGTCGAGATCATCAGCGCTGACCACCAGAACAAGCCCGATATCGCCTCCAACATCGCCCGCCAGTGGTATGACACCGAGCAGGTCGACGCCATCATGGAGCTGACGACCTCTTCGGTCGCGCTCGCCGTGCAGGGGATTTCCAAGGAAAAGAAGAAGATCGACATCGTCACCGGTGCGGCGACCACCGACCTCACCGGCAAGCAGTGCTCGCCCTACGGCTTCCACTGGGCCTATGACACCCACTCGCAGGCGGTGGGCACCGGCGGCTCGCTGGTGCAGCAGGGCGGCGACAGCTGGTTCTTCGTCACCGTCGACTATGCGTTCGGCTATTCGCTGAAGGAGCAGACCGCCAAGTTCGTCGAGAGCCATGGCGGCAAGGTGCTGGGCGAGGTGCGTTATCCCCTCGGCGCGACCGACTATTCGTCCTTCCTGCTGCAGGCGCAATCTTCGGGCGCCAAGGTCATCGGGCTGGCCAATGCCGGCCTCGACACCTCCAATTCCATCAAGCAGGCGGCCGAATTCGGCATCGTCCAGGGCGGCCAGCGCCTGGCGGCGCTCCTGTTCACGCTGGCCGAGGTGCATGGGCTCGGGCTGCAGGCGGCGCAGGGCGTCGTGCTGACCGAGGGCTATTATTGGGACCGCGACGACAAGAGCCGCGAATTCGGGCAGCGCTTCTTCAAGCGTACCAACCGCATGCCGAACATGATCCAGGCCGCGACCTATTCGGCGGTGACGCAGTATTTGAAGGCGATCGACAAGGCCGGCACGGACGAGACCGAAGCGGTCGCCAAGCAACTCCATTCGCTGCCGGTGGACGACGCCGTCATCACCGGCGGCAAGGTCCAGGCCGATGGCAACATGGTCCACGACATGTATCTCTATCAGGTCAAGGCGCCCAGCGAGAGCAGCAAGGATTGGGACTATTACAAATACCTCGCCACCATCCCCGGCAAGGAGGCGTTCCTGAGCGAGAAGGACAGCGGCTGCGCGACGGCCGCCCAGTGACCGGCGCGGCCACGGTGCCGCCTGATCTGAACGCGGAAGAGCCGCGGGTGGTGCTTTCCGCCCGGGGCCTGCGGCGTGACTTTGCCGGCTTCGTCGCCGTCAGGAATGTCGATCTCGATGTCCGCCATGGCAACATCCATGCGCTGATCGGCCCCAACGGCGCCGGCAAGACGACCGTTTTCAACCTGCTGACCAAATTCCTGGCGCCGACCAGCGGCAGGATCGAGCTGCTCGGCCACGACATCACCCGCACCTCGCCGGCCAAGGTGGCGCGGATGGGGCTGGTGCGCTCGTTCCAGATCTCGGCGATCTTTCCGCATCTCAGCGTGCTCGACAATGTACGCATCGCGCTGCAGCGGCCGGCTGGGCTCGGCATCCAGTTCTGGCGCTCGCTGGCGGCGCTCGACCGGCTGACGCCGCGTGCCATGGAACTGCTGCGGTCCGTCGGCCTCGACGATGCCACGAACAGGCTGGCCGGCGATCTTTCCTATGGCAGGAAACGCGTGCTGGAGATCGCCACGACGCTGGCGTTGGATCCCAAAGTGCTGCTGCTCGACGAGCCGATGGCCGGCATGGGCCATGAGGACGTGGCCACGGTTTCCGCCCTCATCCGCTCGGTGGCGGGCGACCGCGCGGTTCTGATGGTCGAGCACAATCTGACCGTGGTGGCCGATCTCTGCGACTGGATAACCGTCATGCAGCGCGGCGAGGTGCTCGCGGCCGGCGACTACGCCACGGTCAGCCGCGACGAGCGCGTCAAGGTGGCCTATATGGGCACCGCCGATGACTAGCGCTTCGCCCCTGCTCGCGGTCCGCGGCCTCAATGCCTGGTATGGCGAGGGCCATGCGCTGCACGGCGTCGACCTCGAAGTGTTTGCCGGCGAGACGGTCACATTGCTCGGCCGCAACGGCGTCGGCAAGACGACGACGCTGCGCGCCATCATGGGCCTGATCCGCCGACGCACCGGCAAGGTCGTCTTCGACGGCGCCGACCTGATGCGGCTGCCGCTGCACCGCACCGCGCACCAGGGCATCGGCTTCGTGCCGGAGGAACGCGGCATCTTCTCGACGCTGACCGTCGACGAGAACCTGGTGCTGCCGCCGGTCGTCGCCCCGGGCGGCATGAGCGTCGAGGAAATCTTCGATCTGTTCCCCAATCTGAAGGAGCGGCGCAACAGTCCCGGCACGCGGCTGTCGGGCGGCGAACAGCAGATGCTGGCGATCGCGCGCATGCTGCGGACCGGCGTCAAGATGCTGCTCTTGGACGAACCGACCGAGGGCCTCGCGCCTGTCATCGTCCAGCGCATCGGCGAGCTGCTGGCGACGCTGAAGCAGCGCGGCATGACCATCCTGCTGGTCGAGCAGAATTTCCGCTTCGCCAGCCGTGTCGCCGACCGTTTTTACCTGATGGAGCACGGCAAGGTCGTGGCCGAGTTTCCCACCGGCGAACTGGCGGACCGCATGACGCTGCTCCACGAAATCCTGGGTGTATGATGGCGCCATGACGATGATCTTCGGCATCCCCGTCCAGGCATTGCTCGGCCAATTGCTGGTCGGGCTGATCAACGGCTCCTTCTACGCCATGCTGAGCCTTGGTCTGGCCGTGATTTTCGGCCTGCTGCGCGTCATCAACTTCGCCCATGGCGCCCAGTATATGCTGGGCGCCTTCATTGGCTATCTCCTGCTCACCCATCTCGGCATCGGCTATTGGCCGGCGCTGGTCCTGGCGCCGCTGATTGTCGGCATCTTCGGCGTCGTGGTCGAGCGCCTGGCGCTGTCGCGGCTCTACGACACCGATCCGCTCTACGGCCTGCTCTTCACTTTCGGCCTCGCGCTCGTGCTCGAAGGCATCTTCCGCTACTATTACGGCGTGTCGGGAAACCCCTACGCCGTGCCGCCGCTGCTGGCCGGCGGCACCAATCTCGGCTTCATGTTCCTGCCCATTTATCGCGGCTGGGTCGTGGTCGCCTCGCTGATCGTCTGCTTCGGCACCTGGGCGCTGATCGAGAAGACCAGGCTCGGTTCCTATCTGCGCGCCGCGACCGAGAATCCCCGCCTCGTCCAGGCCTTCGGCGTCAACGTGCCGTTGCTTTTGACCCTCACCTACGGCCTCGGCTCGGCGCTGGCCGGGCTCGCCGGCATCCTGGCCGCGCCGATCTACCAGGTCAGCCCGCTGATGGGATCGGATCTCATCATCGTCGTCTTCGCCGTCGTCGTGGTCGGCGGCATGGGCTCGATCCTCGGCGCCATCGTCACCGGCTACATGCTTGGCCTCGCCGACGGCCTGACCAAGGTTTTTTACCCCGAGGCCTCCAACCTGGTGGTCTTCGTCATCATGGCGATCGTGCTTTTGGTCCGGCCGGCCGGCCTGTTCGGAAAGGACGCCTGAGATGGCGGAAGAGACATCCGACATGGCCGGGCTTTCGCTGCGCGAGGCATCGGCCAAACCCTCGCCAAGGCTCGAATGGGTGCTGGTCGGGCTCGGCATAGCGGCGCTGCTGGCGGCCCCGTTCTTCGTCTACCCGATCTTCCTGATGAAGATGCTGTGCTTCGCGCTGTTTGCTTGCGCCTTCAATCTCCTGCTCGGCTACACCGGCCTCTTGTCCTTCGGCCACGCCACCTTCTTCGGCGGCGCCGCCTATTTCACCGCGCACGCCGTCAAGGTCTGGGGCTGGCCGCCGGAAGCCGGCATCCTGCTCGGCATGGCGGGCGCCGCACTGCTCGGCCTCGTCATGGGTTTCTTCGCCATTCGCCGGCAAGGCATCTATTTCGCCATGATCACGCTGGCGCTGTCGCAGATGTTCTTCTTCTTTTGCGTGCAGGCGCCGTTCACGCAAGGCGAGGACGGCATCCAGGGCGTGCCGCGCGGCGTCCTGTTCGGTGTCCTCGACCTCAACGCTCCGATGGACATCTACTATTTCGTGCTTGTCGTGGTCCTGCTCGGCATCTTCGCCATCTGGCGCATCGTCAACTCGCCGTTCGGCATGATCCTGCGCTCGATCCGCGAAAACGAGAACCGCGCCATTTCGCTGGGCTATTCCGTAGCCGGCTACAAGCTCGGCGCCTTCGTCATGTCGGCGGCGCTGGCCGGGCTCGCCGGTTCGCTCAAGGCGATCGTTTTCCAGTTCGCCACACTCACCGACGTCACCTGGCAGATGTCGGGCGAGGTCATCCTGATGACGCTGCTCGGCGGCATCGGCACCATGGTCGGTCCGATCATCGGCGCCAGCCTCGTCGTCGGCCTGGAAAACACGCTCGCCACGTCAGGTTTCCCCGTGACCATCGCCACCGGGCTGATCTTCATGGTCTGCGTGCTGGTGTTTCGGCGCGGGATCGTCGGGGAGGTTTATGCGCGGGTGCTGGGGCGGGCGGGGAAGGGGTGACTTAGGGTTTGCATCGCTACTGGCGATCCTTTACCGCCTGCCTATCACCGAATTGATGATCGCACGATCTCGTCGACATAGGTCTGCAGTGCCTTCTTCACGGTTTCACGCGGGCCGGTCATCGCTGTTTCTACCGGAGTGAGTCTGTTTGATTGGCCGTCTCGTTTGCCTGTTGCCTCACTGCATCCATCAGGTCTCGTGTCGCCTGGGCGACCTTGGCAACGGGTAGTCGATGAACGCAGTACACGCCGCCCGGATTGCCGGGCTTGCACAAATCGGGCGCAATGCACTGGCAAGGCAACGGCGGCTCAACGGTGCGGTGAAGCACCCCAAGAGGTCCCCAGATGTCGGGTGGCGTGAGGCCATAAAGGCCCACAACCGGGGTTCCGACTGACGCAGCCAGGTGCATTGGGCCGCTCTCGTTTCCCAGAAAGATAAATGCATCCGCAAGCAAAGCAGTTAATGTCTCAAGCGAGATCTTACCAACAACGCTCGCCAATGGTGACGCTGCCATGTCCAAGATTGTCTGCGCGGTTGAGCCTTCATTAGGTCCACCAACCAGTAGTGACCGCAGGCCCGTCGCGGCATAAACCTCGTCGATTATTGCAGCGAACCGTTCAGGTTGCCAACACCGCCCTTCGAACCTTGCTCCAGCGTGCACAGCGACGAAAGCTTTTACAGCCAGCTTGCTTTGCGCCAGAACCTGGGTAGACGCGCTTCGCCCAACCGGTGTGGGTTCAAGCCTCGGCGTCACTTCGCGTAATTCTATCCCAAGGGCTTCAAGCGGGGACAAATATCGGTACAAATAGTGCGCGCCTCCATGACCAAAGGGTTTAGCAAATATATTAGCAGGCTGACCTTCCCAAAACTTCAGGGGCTTTTCCGGGGGGTTGTACCCAACGCGCAGCGGAGCGCCGATTGACCTGTGCAATATCCTTGACGTCTTCGAGTCAGTTACATCAATGGTGAGATCGAATTTTCGGCGACGGAGGTCGGCGACCAAGCTTGAATATTCCTTCATCCGCTGAAGCAGACTTCTACCAGCACTTCTACCGTCGAACCCGATGGCCACGTCCGCGATATTCTGGCTGGTTACGAAGTCTCGCAGGCCAGGAGCGCAGAGCATGACTATCGCAGCGTTTGGGTAAGCGAGGCGCAGATTTCGCACGAGCACCGAAGTTAGAATGATGTCCCCGATGTACTTCGTCTGAATAACGAGAATGGACTTGATAGTCTGCCGATCAACCATCGAGATATTCAGCACACCAACCTCCTGAAGGGCGGGTAATGTTGGTCGTTGGTCGGTTCGCAGCTCCGAGAAATGGATAACTCATCGGAGCTAGATCATCTTTGCTATAGCGTTCGGGACAGCCCATGTTGCAAGCTCCCCTAAGAAGCACTCGTCATGGCATCTGTCCCTGCCACAAGGGCAATCCAGTTTCCGCGGCGAAGTCCCTATCCTCTGCGTAGATTGGCTCGCCTCTACTCACTACCAGCCGAAGCAAATCCGCATCTTCGTCGGCATGATATCGAAAGGCATTTCGGGTGTCGTATCCATGCCCAGCCTGGGACAGGGAAAACCCGCTGACTACAACAGGGGCGAAACCCGCGAAACGCGTCAACATGATCGCGAAGGCTCCGGTGGAGATTTTCCGGTGCCAGCCGCGGGACACATGATATTTGCCGCTAAGCCGCCAGACGATGTTGGCAAGTTGCCATTTGGTGAGCGCCTGCAAGGTATCAAAACCATAATTGAAGGTGCGACAACCAGCTTTCAGCTTGCCTTCAACGTCCGGCCAAACCGGTACGATCAGATGTTTCGCCTGCCGTCCCTTTAACAAATCGCGCTTGTAGAAGTCCTGTTCGCTCGCGCCGACCAAAATGCCGCGGCGGATGACTGCGATATCAGGAAGGCGGAGGCCGAACGTTTCCGCCAAAAGCTGGGAAGCATTGACGGTCACAAGTGCCCAATCGACACCATGTCCCTCCGGGAGGCGAAAATTCGGCGCTGACCCCATCACCAAGGCGGGACCCGTGACCCTGGGCAACCGAAGAGTTGGCTTTGAGAAGATTGGCAAGAAATCCAAAAGCGGAGTTTTCATGCGGGAACCTGAACGGCATGTTCCTCAAACGCGCGCAGAATGCTCTCTTCTCGCCTCCACAATTCGTCCCATTGCGTGGTGCCGGACCAACCCGCAAACCAAGGGCCGCCGAGCGTGTAGTGCGCCAGCGAGACATCGGCGGGATCGAGTTCGGAAGCCGAAGCTCCTACGAGGTAGTTCCATGCCAGAGGCAATTCCCCGATCTCGTGGTCCTCAAGCCATTTGAAGGCGTGGAGGTCACGTCCAGGCCACGTATTGAGCATCTCGCTGGTCAGCCGTTTGTTGGAGGGATGATCTAGATTCCACAAAACGACCGACGACCAGTTTTTGCGGCGATAGAATGTCTGCATTTGTCCGTCCATCTTGACCGCTTCGGATTCGCGTTGCTGGTGCTTAACCGCCATAATAGCGTAGGAAGGATCAACTAGATCGAGCAGCTTGGCTGGATCCTTCAGAAACAGGACATCACAATCGCAGAACATGGCCCAGCCGCCTTGCCTTATAAACGGAACGGCAAAGCGCGATATGGCAAACTCTGTCGCCATCGGTGCCTCGGAAATCGGGCACCAGAGCTTACCATCCCGTACCACCATCGGTCGCTTCATAATTCCTTGGGCTTCAAGGTCTTTGAGCACCAATGGTAGTATCTGCAACGGCGTGCTTGTCCGCCGATAAGCGCTCCATCGCGCTACGTCTAGAACGCGGGATTCCCGTGGATCATAGCCGATGTAGATTGGTATCATGCCGCAACCTTATAATTGTGCAAATTTCCTCGAATTAAGCAGGGAAGCACTGCAAGCGGAAGACCGAAGTACAGCGGATCACTTGGTCACGGTGGCGAGCGTGCACGGTGATCGGCACCAAATGCGCTATTGGAAAAGATCTCGGGAGAAGCGGGCCACGGCCTCTTCCCCGTCCTTGGCGTACCAAGGGTAAATCGTAGTCTTCGGCATTGCGCGTTCCTTTCAATCTGAAGTCAGCGTTCGTTCCTACCTTCTGAAGTAGGTCGCCAACTGTTTTTCTCCACCTTGCGGAAAAAAGTCGGCAGAAGCAGCTATCCACTCCGCGTCGGAGCGCAAATATCTTGACAGAACCCGGCCGCGGCTTGGCCGAGCCCGATTGTGTCTACCGGCTGTGGAACCTTGGCCCTGCAACGCTTTACGAGCGGGAACTAAGGACAAGTCGACATCACACATGGGTCACGGCTAGGTACGGTCCTGGCGCACCCGTCACGTCTGATGCGTCGTCACCAACGCCCGCTTTTCGGCGGCGGCACAGCTGACTTCGATAATCGAGATGAGGCGCAAAGCGGCCGTCCAACCGTAGAGTTACGGACGTCTCTCTCCGGTCATTCGGGACGGCAGGCACTAACCGATGTCGGTTTCCTATTCACCCATAACACCCCCGCTCCACCGCCAGCCTCTTCACCAACGCCAGCACCCCATCGATCGCCGGCGTCGGCTTGCCCGTCAGCCGTCCCAGCTCCTGCACCGCGCCCACCAGCGCGTCGATCTCCATCGGGCGGCCGCGTTCCAGGTCCTGCAGCATCGAGGTCTTGTGGTCGCCGACATCGCCGGCGCCCTTGATGCGGCGGTCGACGTCTATGGGGAAGCGCACGCCGAGGCTTTCGCCGATCGCCTGCGCTTCCAGCATCATGGCGCGGGCGAGCATGCGGGTGCCCTCGTCGGCGACGATCGCGGCAAGCGTCGAGCCGGTCAGCGCCGAGATCGGGTTGAAGGAGAGGTTGCCCCACAATTTTATCCATATCTCTGCGCGTATGTCCTCGCGCACCGGCGCCTGCAAGCCGGCCTTGACCATCTCGCCGGCCAGGAGCGTGACCCTTTCGCTCTTCTCGCCCGAGGGTTCGCCGAGCGAGAAGCGTTTTCCTTCGACATGGCGGATCAGGCCGGGCGCATCGACCTCGACGGCGGGGTAGACCACCGAGCCGATGACACGACGCGGGCCGAGCCGGTCCCAGATAGTGCCGCCGGGATCGACCTGCTGCAGCCTCGTGCCTTCGAGCGCGCCGAGGGTTTTATGGAAATACCACCAGGGAACGCCGTTCTGCATGGTGACGACCGCTGTGTGGTCCCCAAGCAGCGGGGCGATCTGGTCGAGCGCGGGCGCGACAGAATGCGCCTTCAGCGCCAGCACGACATAGTCCTGTTCGCCAAGCTCTTCAGCCTTGGCGGCGGCCCTGACCGGGGCGGTCGTTTCCTTGCCGTCCTCGATCAGGCGCAGGCCGCTGGCCTTGATCGCGTCGAGATGCGCGCCGCGGGCGACGATCGACAGCTCGGTGCGGCCGGCAATCGCCAGCTTGGCCGCGAGGTAGCCGCCGATGGCGCCGGCGCCGAAGATGGTGATCTTCATGATCAGAGCCCGAGCTTGGCGGCGAGCCCAATGCGTTGCAGCTTGCCGGTCGCGCCCTTGGGGATCTCGTCCAGGATCAGCACCTTGCGCGGCACCTTGAAGTCGGCGAGCCGCATCGCCGCGTGGGCGCGAATATCGCCCTCGCTGGCGCTCATGCCTTCGCGCAGCACCACGGCCGCTGCCACGTCCTCGCCGAGCTTGTCATGCGGCATGGCGAAGGTGACGACCTGCGCCACCGCCGGGTGGTCCATCAGCACATTGTCGACCTCGAGCGGCGAGATCTTCTCGCCGCCGCGGTTTATGATCTCCTTCAGCCGGCCGGTGACCCTGAGATAGCCGTCATCGTCGAGCACGCCCTGGTCGCCGGTGTGGAACCAGCCATGCGCGAAGGCCGTGGCGTTGGCGTCCGGGTTCTTCTCGTAGCCTGAGGTGACATTGGGGCCGCGAATGACGATCTCGCCCGTTTCGCCGGCCTGCATCAGCCGGCCGTCCGGCGCCATCACCGCAACCTCGGGTCCGCCGGCCGCACCGACGCTGCCCGGCTTGCGCAGGCCGGGCGGCAGCCGGTTCGACGCCATCTGGTGCGCGGCCTCGGTCATCCCGTAGGACTCGATGACTGGGCAGCCGAAGGTCGCCTCGAGCTCGGCCATCACCTGCGCCGGCAGCGAGGCCGAGGACGAGCGGATGAAGCGCAGGCGTGCCGCCGCCAATGCTTCGGCGTTGCGCGCCGCGCGCGCCAGGATCGCCTGGTGCATGGTCGGCACCGCCGTGTACCAGCTCGGCCCGGCGTCGCTCAGCCACTGGAAGAAGCGCAGCGCGTTGAAGCCCGGCGTGCAATAGATGCTGCCGCCGGATGCCAGCGACGACAGCACCGCCGCGATCAGCCCATGGATGTGGAACAGCGGCATGATGTTGAGGCAGCGGTCATCCGCCGTCAGGCCGAGCGTGGCGCCGATATGGCGGGCGGAGGCCGCGACATTGGCATGGCTGAGCGGCACCAGCTTGGGGCGTGACGTCGTGCCGGAGGTGTGCAGCAGAAGCGCGATGTCGCCGTCCCCGGCCTTGGCGGGCGCCGCTTGCGGTCCGATCGCCGCGCCTTCGATGGTGAAGCTGCCGGCCGGCGCGTCTGGCGGCACGACAAGCCGCAGCACGCCAATGCCGAGGCGCTCGGCCACAGTCACGGCAGGGCCAGTCTCGGTCTCGGCGACCAGGATCGCCTTGGCGCCGATGTCGGTCAGGTAGAAATCGAGCTCGTCCGCCCGGTAGGCGGGGTTGAGCGGCGCCGTCGAGGCTGTGGCGGCGACAGCGATGAAAGCCGTCGCCATCTCCGGCCCGTTGGGCAGCACGATCGCCACCCGGTCGCCTCGGCCGATGCCGCGTGCATGGAGCTGCGTGGCGGTGGTGGCGATCAGCGCGCGCAGCCTGCCATGGGTCAGCGTCGGGCTGTCGGGCGCCAGGATCGCCGGCGCGTCGTCGGCGCCGGCGACGAGGCGGTGGGAAAGGTCTGTGTGGATTTGGGTCATGGTCACCAGCTATGTTTCAAGACTATGGCTTGCGAAAGTCCATCTGATGTCAGCGCCGCCCCTAATTGCCCTGCCGGGCATTTCTCCCCGTATAGGGACGGGGAGAAAGGGGCAGTTTCGGTCTCGGCGCCTGTTCAGCGTGGGCGATTGGCGAAACCGTCGATGACAGTGTCCCCTCTCCCCGTCACTATACGGGGAGAGGATGCCGGCAGGCAGGTGAGGGGCAGCGCCAGCGCCCGGTAGTTCCTCAATACCCCAGCGCCATCCCGTCCTTGCGCGGATCGGATGCCCCCGTCAGCGTTCCCTTTTCCCAGTCGATCAGCACCGCCTGGCCGCCGCCGAGCGGATGGTGCGGCTCGGTGATGGCGTGGCCGCGCCGCCGCAGGCCTTCGACGGCCTCGGCGGGCACGTTGCGCTCCGCCTCCACCATACCGTCATTGTAGAACACGCGCGGCGCATCGAGCGCCTGCTGCGGGTCCATGCCGAAATCGATCATGCTGGTCAGAAGATGGACATGGCCGAAGGGCTGGTAGCCGCCGCCCATGACGCCGAACGGCATGACCACGCGGCCGTTTTTCGTCGCCATGCCGGGCATGATCGTGTGCATCGGCCGCTTGCTGGGCGCGATGGCGTTGGGGTGGGCCGGATCGAGGCGGAAGCTCGAGCCGCGGTTCTGCAGCACGACGCCGGTCTTGGGACCGACGACGCCGCTGCCGAACGAATAATAGGTCGAGTTGATGAAGGAGACCGCGTTGCGGTCGCGGTCGACGATCGAGATATAGACCGTGTCGCTGCAAGGCAGCTGCACGTCGGGCAAATGGGTCATGGCGCGCTCGCGGTCGATCTCGGCGCGCAGCCGGTCGGCATAGGCGGCCGAGAGAAGCTGCCTCACCGGCACCGGGACATGGTCCTGGTCGCCGACGAAACGGTCGCGGTCGCGATAGGCCAGCCGCCCGGCCTCGATCTCCAGGTGCAGGCGCTCGGCGCCGTTAGGGTCGAGCCCACCGAGCTTGAAGCCCGACAGCACGTTCAGCATCAAAAGCGCCGTCAGCCCCTGGTTGTTCGGCGGCATCTGGTGGATCTCGTGGCCGCCATAGCTGACGCTCACCGGCGCCACATAGTCGCCCCTGGTCGCGGCGAAATCGTCCGCCGTGTGCAGCCCGCCCAGCTCCTTGAGCCGGCGCACCATGTCGTCGGCGACCGCGCCTTCGTAGAACCCGGCGCGGCCCTGTTTGGCGATCACCCGGAGAGTGGCGGCCAACGCGGGCTGCTTGTGCACGTCGCCGGCCTTCGGCGCCATGCCGCCCGGCAGGAAGATGCGCGCGGCATGCTCGTCGGCGGAAAGATCGGTTTCGGGTTCGGCCCAGTCGAAGGCGACGCGGTCGTGCACGACATAGCCGTTCTCGGCGTAGTGGATCGCCGGCGCCAGCACCTCGGCCAGGCTCTTGCTGCCATGGTCCTCCAGCAGCCGGCACCAGGCGTCGATGGCGCCCGGCACGGTCACCGCATGCGGCCCCTGTTTGGGAAGCTCGCTAAACCCCTTGTCGCGATACCAGTCGACGGTCGCGGCCGCCGGTGCACGCCCCGAGCCGTTGAAAGCCAGCACTTCGCTCCGTCCCTTGGGGCAGTAGAGGACAAAGCAATCGCCTCCTATCCCCGTCGATTGCGGCTCGACCACGCCCTGCACGGCGGCGGCGCAGATGGCGGCATCCATGGCATTGCCGCCGGCGCGCAGCATCTCGATGGCCGCAAGCGTCGAAAGCGGATGCGATGTCGCGGCAATCGCTTCCGTGGCACGAACCGGCGAGCGGCCGGGAAACTGGAAATCACGCATCTGGTCTGGGTATCCCCCGGTGTCTTGAAGCGAATGGGCACTTGAAGCGAATGGGTCCGATGAAATCAATGCCGGCGGCCGAAGATCTGCGCCAGTGACAACAGCGCGACAGACAGCACGATCAGGCAGGTTGAGATGGCGGCGATGGTCGGGTCGATCTGGTCGCGCAGCGCGTTGAACATGCGGCGCGTCAGTGTCGTGGTCTCCCCGCCCGAGATGAACAGCGAGACGACAACTTCGTCGAAGGAGGTGATGAAGGCAAACAGCGCGCCCGAGACGATCGAGAAGCGGATCTGCGGCATCGTCACCTGCCAGAAGGCAGCGACGCGTCCCGCGCCCAGGCTGCGCGCCACCCGCTCCTGGTTCATGTCGTAGGAGCGCAGGCCCGACAGCACCGTCAGCACCACCAGCGGCAGCGCCTGTACCGTATGCGCGATGACCAGGCCGGTCAGCGTGTTGTTGAGGCCGATGCGCGCATAGAGGAAGAAGGTGCCGATGCCGACCAGGATCACCGGGATGATCAGCGACGCCGTGAGCAGCGCGTTGATCGCGCCGTTGAAGCGCAGCGTGCCCCGGTTGATCGCATAGGCGGCGGCAGTGCCGAGCGGCGTCGCCACCAGCGCGGTCATGACCGCGACCTTCACCGACACGATGGTGGCGTCGCGCCATTCCAGCGACTGGAAATAGCTCTGGTACCAACGAAGCGACCATTGCCGCGGCGGAAATTGCAGCAGCGTCGAATCCGAGAACGACATGATGACGATGATGACCGACGGCGCGATCAGGAACAGCAGCACGAGGCCGCCGAAGGCGTAGAGCCACAGCCGTTGCCGATGCGAGATCGGCAATCCGATATCTTCACTCATCGCGAACTCCATACGCCGGTGGCCCGCGCGCCGAGCAGCCACTGGAACAGGCCGAGAAGCGCCAGCGTGACCACCAGCAGCACCACGCCGAGTGCCGCACCGGCGCCCCAGTTGGAATAGAGGCTGGTGGTCTGCTCCATGCGCATCGCCCACATCACCACCTTGCCGCCACCCATCAGCGCCGGCGTCACGAAGAAACCGAGGCACAGCACGAAGACGATGACCACGCCGGAGGCGAGGCCCGGCACCGACAGCGGAAAGAAGATCTGCCGGAAGGTGGCGGCCGGGCCGGCGCCGAGGTTCATGCCGGCGCGCAGGCAGTCGGTGTCGATCGTCTTCATCGAGGCATAGAGCGGCAAAACCAGAAACGGCAGCAATATGTGCGTCATGCCGATGACGACGCCCGAAAAATTGTTGGCCAGCGACAGCGGCTGGCTGATCACGCCGAGATCGATGAGCCAGCTGTTGATCAGGCCCTTGCGCTGCAGGATCACCAGCCAGGCATAGGTGCGCACCAGCACCGACGTCCAGAACGGCAGGATGACGAAGATCAGGCAGATCGATGCGGCCCGGCGCGGCAGCTGCGACAACATGTAGGCCAGGGGATAGCCTGTTAGCACGCAGGCGCCGGTGACGATGAAGGCGACCTCGAAGGTGGTGATGAAGGTCCTGATGTAGGAGGCCTGCTCGAAGAAACGCGCATAGTTGGCGGCGCTCAAGGCGCCGGTCTCGTCGAACAGCGACAGCCAGAACAGCCAGCCGATCGGCACGATGATGATCGCGCAGACAAGGAACAGGCTCGGCGCCAGCAGCGCCAGCAGCCGCAATGACTCGCGCCGCGCATCGGCGCGCAGGGCCTGCGCGTTCAGGTCCTGCCCTGCCGGGCGGGCGGTCTCCGTCACGAAGGCGGACTGCGCGCTCATCCCTCGGCCGCCACCAGGATCGTGTCCTTGGCATCGAGGCCGAGCGTGATCGGCTGGCCCGGCGCCGGCAGCCTTGCCAGCACGTCGCTGCGGCAATAGTCGCGCAGCGTCAGCTGGCGGCCGTCGCGCAGGCTGGCATAGCAGACAAAACTGTCGCCCTGGTAGATGATGTCGCTGACCGTCGCATCGAGCACATTGACGCCGGTCGACGGGTCGGATGCCGTGACCAGCCGCAGCTTCTCCGGTCGCACCACCATCAGATGCGGACCGGCCGGCGGCGTCGGTGCGCCGGTCTGGATCAGCCTGTCCTCATACCAGACCGAGCCATTGCGGCTTTCGACCGGGATGAAGTTCGATTCGCCGATGAAGCCGGCTACGAATTGCGTCTTCGGCGCGGCATAAAGCGTTTCGGGCCTGTCGAGCTGTTCGATGCGGCCACCGTTCATCACCGCGATACGGTCCGACATGGTGATGGCTTCGCGCTGGTCGTGCGTGACATAGACCGTGGTCATGCCGAGACGGCGATGAAGCGCACGCAATTCGATCTGCATATGCTCGCGCAGGCCCTTGTCGAGCGCCGACAGCGGTTCGTCCATCAAGACGATGCGCGGCTCGAAGACGATGGCGCGCGCCAGGGCCACGCGCTGGCGCTGGCCGCCGGAAAGCTGGTCCACCCGGCGCTCGCCCAGGCCATGCAGCTTCACCAGCTCCAGCGCCTTCTCCACCCGCTGCGCTGTCTCTGTCACACCGACGCCGCGCTGCTTCAGCGGAAAGGCGATGTTGTGGAAGACGTTCATATGCGGAAACAGCGCATAGTTCTGGAACACCATGCCGATATTGCGCCGGTGCGGCGGCGTGGTGATGATCTCGTCGCCGCCGACCTTGATCGATCCGCCATTGGCTCGCACGAAACCGGCCAGGATCATCAGCAGCGTCGTCTTCCCCGAGCCCGAAGGCCCAAGCAGCGTCAGGAACTCGCCAGCCTCGACATCGAGGTTCAGGTCGCGCAGCACCGGCACGCTGCCAAATCGTTTCTCGATCGCGCGCATGCCGATCGGCAGCGCGGATGGTGCAATGGACAAGATCGTTATCTCCGAGGCAGAGACTGAAGGAGCGGGGCGGCGCTGCTGCCGTCCCGCAATGTCAGGATTCCGGCCTATTGCTGGATCAGGTTGTTGAACTTTTCCGTCGCCTCGACGAGGTTGTCGCGCCAGAACTCGGCATCCTGCAATACCTGCTTCTTGACGTTTTCGGGCGCCGAATTGATGTCCTTGATCCGCTCCGGCGGGATCTTGCCGGTCTCGAAGGCCTTCTCGTTCACCGGTCCATTGTCGACATAGAGCGGCAGGTTGGCCTGCAATTGCGGGCTGACGAACATGGCCAGCGCCTTCATCGCCGCGTCCTTGTTCTTGGCGCCCTTGGGGATGACCATGCAATCGGCGGTGAGCACGCCCTGGTCGAAGGAGAAGCTGACCGGCGCGCCCTCCTTCTTCAAAGTGCCGGCGCGGCCGTTCCAGATGCTCGCCATGTCGACTTCGCCATCCTTCACCAGTTGCATGGCCTGGGCGCCGGAGGTCCACCAGGCATCGACATGGCCTCGGATTTTGTCGACCGATTTCAGCGCGCCGTCGATATCGACGGGATAGACCTTGTCGATCGGCAGGCCGGAGGCGAGTGCTGCGACGCTCAGCGTCTCCGTCGCCTGGCTGCTGCTCAGCGCGCGCCGTCCCGGAAACTTTTCCACGTTCCAGAAGTCGGCCCATGTCTTCGGGCCCTTGTCGCCGAAGACATCGGTCCGGTAGATCAGCACGACGGACGTGTAGGAAATGCCGACCCAATCGTCATGCACCAGCTTGGGGTTGATGCCGCTCTTGTCGATGATGCCGTAATCCAGCTTTTCGAACAGCCCCTCCTTCGAGCCGCGCGCGCATTCGTCGGCGCCGAGTTCGGTGATGTCCCATTTCACCGCATTGCCGGTCACCTGCAGGCGTACATCATCGAGGCCGTTGGTCGTGTCTTCCTTGATGGTGATGCCGAGCGCATCGGCGGTCGGCTTGAAGAAGGCCTTGGTCTGCGCCTCCTGATAGGTGCCGCCCCATGAGGCGACGGTGATCGTGTCGGCGGCGACGGCGGGCACTGCCACGGAGGCAATGAGCCCGGCTATCGCTAGAGTTCTAAAGCTGGTGGTCCTGTTCATTTCGGTTCTCCGACCGGTGTTCCCATTTGTTTTTTGATTTGGCATGCGATTTTGTATACAATTTAGAATGTAGCCGAGAGATCGGTGTTGTCAACTGCGACGGGCGCGATCGGTTGGACGGCGGGAACGGCGCCGCGGGGCGTGGCAAATTACGCCGACTGCGACTACAAACGAGGCGATGTCCGGCTAAAGCGGCCGGAGAACTGGAAACGGAACTTGGCCAAGGAACCAAAAAACACGCTGCGCGACTCGGTCTATTCCGCGCTCAAGGCGATGATCGTGACCGGCCAGATTCCGCCGGGTTCACGCGTCACCGAAAGCGACATCGCGGCGAAACTCAATGTCAGCCGCACCCCCGTGCGCGAAGCCTTCAATCGCCTTGAGCGCGACGGGCTGGTCACCGGCCGGCCGCGCCAGGGCTATGCCGTCACCGAGTTCGACATCAACATGTTCCGCGAGGCCTTCGCCATCCGCGAACTGCTCGACGGTCACGCGACCGAACTGGCGGCGGCCGCTGCGACCGAGAAGGACAAGGCGCGGCTGCGCGCCATGCTGGCCGAGTGCGAGCGGCTGGCCGCCATTCCAGATCGCACGACGCGGGAAAAATTCCAGGAACTGGAGGTCGGCATCGATCTCCACCGCGTCATTGCCGAGATCAGCGGCAATGTCATGCTGCATGGCATGCTGTGCGGCATCCTCGACAAGTGCCAGCATTATGTCTGGACCGAACTCTTGTGGCTCGATGAATGGAAGATCGCCCGCGACGAACACGCCGAGATCGTCGAGGCGATCTGCGCAAACGATGTCAGCCGCGCCGGCGCCCTGGCCCGCGCGCATGTGCGCGGTTCGCGCGAGAACGTGCTGCGCCTGCTGCAGGCGAAATCGGATTATCAGAGCTTCCTGGCCAAGGCGTCCTGAGCGGACAGCCATTCGTCCTACTAGGTTAAGCCGCCCTTTCCGAGCGTGGCCACCGCGTCGACGATCCGGGTGAAGCTCGCGCGGGCGCGGCCAACGGCATGCCGAGCCCTGAGATAGCCGTGCACCAGGCCGGGCTCCTCGAACCAGGCGGCGCGCCCGCCCGCCGCGACGATGCGGTCGCGATAAGCCTCGCCATCGGATGACAGCGGGTCGCACTGGGCGGTAATCAGCACGGTCGGCGGCAGATTGGCGAAATCGGCATCGGCCAGCGGATACAGCGTGATGTCACCGGTCTGGTCCACACCTCCGGTACGGATGTTCTTGTAGAATTCAAGGTCGCGCACCGTCAGCATCGGCGCTTCGGCATGCGTCACATAGGAGCCGCGCGCGCGATCGCCGCCGAGACCGGGATAGATCAGCACCTGGCCGATCGGCTTTTTCGCGTGGCCACGTGTCGCGTGCGCAACGGCGGCGCAAAGATTGCCGCCGGCGCTGTCGCCGCACAGCAAGACCGGGCGGTCGTAGGTCCCGGCGGCCCATTCGATGGCGCTCATCGCATCGTCGAAAGCGGCCGGATGCAGATGCTCCGGCGCCAGCCGGTAGTCGACCGAGACCACCTCATAACCGGTGCGGCCGCAAAGCTCGGCGCAGACGTCGTCATGGCTGTCCAGCCCGCCGAGGATGAAGCCCCCGCCATGGAGGTAGAGCACCATGGCGGCACGATCCGGCTTTGCGTTGCGGTAGATGCGGATTGGGATATCGCATGCCGGCCCGGCAATAGCGGTGGTCTCCGCATTCACCCCCTCGGGATAGCCGGCAAAGAACTCGCGGCACATGCGATCGTAGATCTCGCGCTGCTGCGCGATCGTGTAATCGATCGTGTCGGGCGGATAATAGGAATTCGTCCGCTCGATGAAAGCCCAGGTCTCGGCGTCGATGAGTTTGCTGTAGTCGGTCATGCTGCTTGGACCGAATGTGGAGGTTGAGGCCAGAGGGGGGTGTGACGGAACATCATCGTCGGCGAGCTATCTCCCCTTCCATACCGGTTCGCGCTTTTCGGCGAAGGCGCGGAAACCTTCCATGCCGTCCTCCGACCCATAGAGCGCATCGACCGTCGGCAGTTGCCGGCGCGTCACCTTGTTCATCGCCTCCTGGAAGGTCAGCGATTCCGCCACCCGCGCGGTCTCCTTGATCGCTGCGAACACCAGCGGCGGGCCGCTGGCGAGCAGCCGGGCGATCTCCCAGACGCGGTCCTCGAGCTTTTCCTTGGGCAGCACCTCGTTGACCAGGCCCCAGCGATGCGCCTCGGCGACATCCATCCAGCGGCCGGTGAGCAAAAGGTCCATGGCGACATGATAGGGGATGCGCTTCGGCAGCTTGATCGTCGCCGCGTCGGCCAGCGTGCCGGCGCGGATTTCGGGCAGCGCGAAGGAGGAGTGGTCGGAGGCGTAGATGAGGTCGCAGGACAGCGCCAGCTCGAAGCCGCCGCCCACCGCCATGCCGTTGACGCAGGCGATGACCGGCTTGTTCAGGTCGCGCAATTCCTGCAGCCCGGCAAAACCGCCGACGCCATAGTCGCCGTCGACCGCGTCGCCGCTCGCGGCGGCCTTGAGGTCCCAGCCGGCGCTGAAGAACTTGTCGCCGGCGGTCTTGACGATGGCGACGCGCAGGTCGGGATCGTCGCGGAACGCCTTGAAGGTTTCGCCCATCAGCCGCGATGTTTTCAGGTCGATGGCATTGGCCTTGGGGCGGTCGAGCGTGACCTCGAGGATCAAGCCTTCGCGGCGGGTCGAAATGACGTCAGACATTCTTGTTTTCTCCCAGCACCAGCAATGCATCGGCGATCCAGGCGCCCTTGCCCTCAGAGCAGACGATCAGTGGATTGATGTCGAGTTCCTCGATCTCGCCGGCATTGTCCTGCACGAAGCCGGCAATGCCCGCGATGGCGTCGATGGCGGCCTGGACATCGGCCTTCGGCCGGCCGCGATAGCCCTCGAGCAGCGGGAACAGTTTCAGGCCGCGCAGTGCGGCCTCGATGTCGTCGCGCGTTGCCGGCAGCATCAGCGTGACGCTGTCGCGCAGCAATTCGACCAGCACGCCGCCAGTGCCCAGCGTCATCACGGCGCCGAACATCGGATCGCGGGTGAAGCCGACGATCAGTTCGGCGACGCCGTCGCGCACCATGCGCTCGACATAGAGCCCGGTGCCGAGCGGCAACAGGTCATGCGCCGCCGTGCTGACCGATTCGGCGTCCTTGAGGTTCAGCCTGACGGCGCCCACCTCGGACTTGTGGGTGACGCCAAGCGCCTTCAGGGCGACGGGGAAGCCGAGCGCCATGGACGAGATCACCGCTTCGACCGCATTGCCGGCGCGTTCGCCTTTTGGCACTGGAAGCCCGGCCTTGATCAGCCGCGCCTTGGCTTGCGCCTCGTCGGGCGTAACATGATCGCCACCGGCAGCACCGGACGCCGATGTATCCACCGGCTGCGCCTGCGGCTCGCGCCAGGCCCAGCCGATGAAGGCCGCCGCCTGGGCGGCGTCCATCGCTTCGGAAATGCCGAAAAGCGGCACCATGCCGCGCGCCATCAGCTCGGCGGTGTATTCTTCCGGCAGGTTCTCCGGCAGCGAGGAGACGATGGCGCCATGCGCCTTGTTGGTCTTCAGCGCCGATTCGAAGGCGCGCAGCGTCGCCCACCAGTCGGTCACCGAGCAGCGATCGGGACGCGGGAAGTCGAGCACCAGCATGTTGAGGTCGAAGCCGCCCGACACCATGGCGGTGAAGGTGGCGGTCATCGCCGGCTCGTTGTTCCAGATGAAGGTGTGATAGTCCAGGGGATTGGCCACCGCGACCAGCGGCCCGAGCGTTGATTTGACATGGGCGCGATGGGTGTCGTTCAGGACCGGGAAGTTGACCCATCGGCCTTCGGCGCTGTCGGCCATGACCGATGCCTCGCCGCCCGAACAGCTCATCGACGACAAGGTATAGCCAGGCAGCGGGCCGGTGATGTGAAGCAGCTTCAGCGCCTCGATGAAGGAGGGGATGGAATCGACGCGAGCGATGCCAAGCCGCTTCAGGAAGGCGCCGGAAGCAGCGTCCGAGCCGGCGAGTGACGCCGTGTGCGAGACAGTTGCCTGCCGCGCTTGTTCGGAGCGGCCGACCTTCATGGCGATGATCGGCTTCTTGAGCTCACGTGCCCTTGCCGCCAGGCGCTCGAAGCCGGCTACCGAATCGAACGCCTCGATGTGCAGGCCAAGCGAGGTGACGCGCTCGTCCTCGATCAGGCCGAGCGCCATTTCGGACAGGCCGGTCTGCGCCTGGTTGCCTGCGGTCATCAGGAAGGCGATCGGTAGGCCGCGCTTCTGCATCGTCATGTTGATGGCGATGTTGGACGACTGGGTGATGATGGCGACACCCTTGCCGCCGCCTTCCAGCCTGATGCCGCCATGCTGGTCTGGCCACAAAAGCGCGCCGTCCGCATAATTGATCAGGCCGTAGCAGTTCGGTCCGATGATCGGCATCTGGCCGGCGGCGGCCACCAGTTCGGCCTGCAGCCTTTCGCCGTCCTCGTCATAGGCCTCGGTCTCGAGGAAGCCGGCGGCAAAGCAGACGGCGCCGCCGGCGCCGCGTTCGGCCAGCGCCTTGACCACCTCGATGGTGAGGTGCCGGTTGACGCCGACAAAGGCGGCGTCCGGCGCGCCGGGCAAATCGGCGACGGATCGGTAGGCCTTGCGTCCGGCCACTTCGTCCTTGGTTGGGTGCACCGGCCAGATCTCGCCGGCAAAGCCCATCTTGATCGATTGCGCCACGACGGCGGCGGCCTGCACGCCGCCGAACACGGCGATCGATTTGGGGCGCAGGAGGCGTTCAAGTTTATGCATCGATCAAGCCCCGAACGGACGCAGCAGCGCCCGCGAAATAATATGTCGCTGAATCTCCGACGTGCCTTCCCAGATGCGCTCGACGCGGGCGTCGCGCCAGATGCGCTCCAGCGGCAGGTCATCCATCAGCCCCATGCCGCCATGGATCTGGATGGCCTCGTCGGCAACGAAGGCGAGCATTTCGGTGGCCTTCAGCTTGGCCATGGCCATGTCCTGATCGGTGACGGTGCCCTGATCGTACTTCCAGCCCGCTTCGAACACCATCAGGTCGGCGGCCTTGAGTTCCGTCGCCATGTCGGCGAGCTTGAACGACACGCCCTGGAACTTGCCGATCTGCTGGCCGAACTGCTGGCGCTGCGCGGCATATTCGACCGCATGGCCGAGCGCTCGCTCGGCACGGCCGAGGCAGGTGGCGCCGACCTGCAGCCGCGTGGCGCCGAGCCAGGAATTGGCGACGTCGAAGCCCTTGTGCACCTCGCCCAGAACCTGGGATGCCGGCAGGCGGCAATCGTCGAATTCGAGGATGGCGTTGGTGTAGCCGCGATGCGAGACATTGCGATAGCCGTCGCGCACCGTGAATCCCTTGGTGCCCTTGTCGACGAAGAAGGCGGTGATCTTCTTGCGCTTTCCGCGCGGTGAATCCTCTTCGCCCGAGGCCATGAAGACGATGGCGAAATCGGCGAGATCGGCGTGGGAGATAAAATGCTTGGTGCCGTTCAGCACCCAGTCGTCGCCGTCCTGCACGGCGGTCGCCTTCATGCCGCGCAGGTCGGAGCCGGCGCCCGGCTCGGTCATCGCCAGGCAGTCCCATTTCTCGCCGCGGATGCAGGGGAAAAGATATTTTTCGCGCTGCTCCGGCGTGCCGGCGAGCAGGATGTTGGAGGGGCGCGCCACGCAGGTCCAATGCAGTGCGTAATTGGCGCGGCCCAGTTCCTTCTCGTAGAGCAGCCAGGTCACCGTATCGAGCCCCGCGCCGCCGACATCGGCAGGCATGTTAGCGGCATAGAGGCCCGCCTCGATCGCCTTCGCCTTGATCTCCTCGATCAGCTCGCGGCGCAGCACGCCGGTGCGCTCGACCTCGCGCTCGTGCGGATAAAGCTCGTTCTCGACGAAGGCGCGCGTCGTCTCGACAATGAGTTTCTGCTCTTCCGAAAGACCGAAATCCATGGTCTCAGCCCTTCTTCTTTTTCTTCGGCTTTTCGGCTTTCTTCACTGGCTTGGCGGCCCTGGCCCTTTCCGCTGCCTTTGAGGCCACGGGCTTCTTCGCCGCCAGCTTGGCGAGCTGTCTTGTGTAATCCTTGTGCAGCGCGCCGGCGCCCCAGCCCTTGCCCTTGTTCTGCTTCGACAGCGCATCCATGATCGCGACCAGATTGTCGTCGCGGATCTTTTCCAGTTCGCGGATCGACAGGCCGTGCGCCTGGTCGTCAGACTGGGTGGCGATCAGGTCGACCAGCTCATCGTTGAACTCCGGCACGTCCATCAGCTTGGTCCACGGCCATTTCAGGCAGGGCCCGAACTGCGCCATGAAGTGGCGCATGCCGGCCTCGCCGCCGGCAACGCGATAGACCTGGAACATGCCCATCTGCGCCCAGCGCAGGCCGAAGCCGTAGCGCATGATGTCGTCGAGTTCCTCGACCGTGCAGATGCCGTCCTTGATCAGCCACAGCGCCTCGCGCCAGGCGGCTTCGAGCAGGCGGTCGCCGACGAAAGCCTCGATCTCCTTGCGGATGACGACCGGCTTCATGCCGATCGAGGCATAGATTTCCTTGGCGACTTCGATGGCTTCCGGGAAAGTCTGGTCGCCGCCGACGATCTCGACCAGCGGCAGCAGATAGACCGGATTGAACGGATGGCCGACGACCAGCCGTTCCGGGTGCTTCTTCATCGCCACCTGCATGTCGGTCGGCTTGATGCCCGAGGTCGAGGAGCCGACGATGGCGTTGGCCGGCGCGTGGGTGTCGATCTCGGCCAGCACCTTGTGCTTTAGGTCGAGCCGTTCCGGCACGCTTTCCTGGACGAAGTCGGCATCCGCGACCGCCTCCGCGATCGTCTTGGCGAAGGTCAGCTTGCCCTCTTTCGGCAGGCCGCCCGGCACCATCTGCCTATAGGCGCGGCGCGCGCCCTTCATCACTTCCGAAACCTTGCGCGAAGCTTCGGGATCGGGATCGAAGATCGACACGTCGATGCCGTTGAGCAGGAGCCGCGCCACCCAGCCGGCGCCGATGACCCCGCCGCCGATGGCGGCCGCCTTGTTGATGATGCTCATTGAGAGGCTCCGGTTCTTGTCCTGGCGGTTTCGGGATCGGTGAGAGGCACGCGCTCGCCGGCGCGGATGACCGATGGGTCGTAGGCTTTGCGGGCGAAGACTTCGAGCACGAACGGCCGGAAGAATTCGATCGGCAGCGTCTCATAATCAGGGTCGAAGCTCGACTGGTCCCAGCGTTCGCAAAACTGGTCGCAATCGTCGAAATAGGCATGGCCGGCGAAGCGGTCGCGCGCATGGCGATTGCCGCCGAGATGGTGGGCGTAGTAGAGGCGCTGGAAGTCGCCATGCTTCTCCACCACCCAGGTGCATTGCTCGCGCACGAAAGGTTTCAGGATCGAAGCGGCGTATTCGTCGTGATTGTAGGGCGCGTAGATGTCGCCGATGTCGTGCAGCACGGCGCAGGCGATCCAGTCGGTGTCGGCGCCGTCGCGCCAGGCCCGCGTCGCCGCCTGCAGAGAATGGCCGAGCCGGGTGATCTTGTAGCCGGACAGGCCTTCGTCGAGCCGCACCAGCGCGTCGAGCAGCCGCTCGCCGGTCCTGGCCGCGTAGTCGATCTCGTGGGCGGTCAGGAACTCGTAATCCTGCCTGTCGCCATCCTTCATGGCGGTGAATTTTACAGTAGCCATATCGACCCTCCCTGCGAATAATTTATGCCGCGATCGGCGCTCGCTTGGTCAGGTTGAGCTTCTTGCGCACTTCTTCCGGCCCCAGGATCCGGGCGCCGAGATTGGTGACGATCGAGGCGGCACGCTCGACCAATTGCGCATTGGTCGCCAGCACGCCCTTGTCGAGCCACAGATTGTCCTCGAGGCCGACGCGGACATTGCCACCGGCGAGCACGGCGGCAGCGGCATAGGCCATCTGGTTGCGGCCGATGGCGAAAGCCGACCAGTTCCATGTCGACGGCACGTTGTTGACCATCGCCATGAAGGTGTTGAGGTCGTCGGGCGCCCCCCACGGCACGCCCATGCAGAGCTGCACCAGCGCGTCCGGATCGAGCACCTTTTCCTCGACCAGTTGCTTGGCGAACCAGAGATGTCCGGTGTCGAAGGCCTCGATTTCCGGCTTGACGCCGAGCGCCGTCATCATGCCGCCCATGGCGCGCAGCATGCCGGGCGTGTTGGTCATGACATAGTCGGCCTCGGCGAAATTCATGGTGCCGCAGTCGAGCGTGCAGATTTCCGGCAGGCACTGGCGCACATGTTCCATGCGGTTGGTGGCGCCGCCCATGTCGGTGCCTTTTTCGTTGAGCGGCAGCGGCGCTTCGGGCGAGCCGAACACCATGTCTCCGCCCATGCCGGCGGTAAGGTTCAGGATGACGTCGACATCCGCCGCGCGGATGCGCTCGGTTACCTCGCGGTAGAGATGCACGTCGCGCCTGGGCTTGCCGGTTTCGGGGTCGCGCACATGGCAATGGACGATGGCAGCGCCGGCCTTGGCCGCGTCGATCGCCGAATCGGCGACCTGCTTGGGCGAGCGCGGTACGTGGGGTGAGCGATCCTGCGAGCCGCCGGACCCGGTCACGGCACAGGTAATGAAGACCTCACGGTTCATCGCGAGCGGCATCGAAACTCTCCTCCCATTCGAAACAGCCACTACCATCGCTCGACTTGATCAAAGCTGCTTTGCGTTTTACGAAGGCCACATGATCAAAAGCGAAAAATCTGTCTTTCGCGCCGAACGTGAGACCCTCAAGGTAACGTTCCTGGTGTTTTCCGGCTCCTCGATCATGTGCGTCGCCTCCGCCGTCGACCCGCTGCGGGCCGCCAATCGCATTTCCGGCGAGACCCTGTTCGACTTCAAGCTGGTCTCGGTGACAGGCGAGGCGCCGGTTACCACCTGCGGCCTGCCGGTGGCGGTCAGCGGCCGTTTCGACGCCAAGGAGACAACCGACGTTCTCGTCGTCGTCGCCGGTTTCGGCACCCAGAATTACGCGACGTCGGCTCTGCTTTCAGGCTTGCGGAGGGCGGCGCGGGCGGCCCGCGCGTGCGGCGGCGTCGAGGCCGGCACCTGGCTGGTGGCGCGCGCCGGCCTGCTGGAGGGCCGCAGCGCCACCACCCATTGGGAAGACATGGAGGATTTTTCGTCGGCTTTTCCCGGCGTCGATGTCCGGCCGGACCGCTATGTCATCGACGGGCCGGTGTTCACCTCGGGCGGCGCCTCGCCGACCTTCGACCTGATGCTGCACTTGATTCGCACGCGGCTCGGCATGGCGGTGGCGCTCGATGTCGCCAGCGTCTTCATCTACGACCAGGCGCGTGCCGCGACCGATGCCCAGCCGCTGGTCTCGCTCGGCCGGCTCGACGGCTACGATCCGCGCCTGGCGCAAGCGATCCGCTTGATGGAAGCGCATGTCGACCAGCCGCTGACCATCGACGCGGTGGCCAGGCGCGCCGGGGTGACGGCGCGGACCCTGGAAAGCATCTTTCGCAAGTCGATCGGCGAGACGCCGGGCGCCTACTATCTCAGGCTGCGCCTGGGTGCCGCGCGCCGGCTCGTTGTCGACACGCGGATCGCCATGGCGGACATCGCCGGGCGGACGGGGTTCTCGTCTGCCGCGGCCTTTTCGAGAGCATTTTCAAGGGCTTTTGGCGAAGCCCCTGTCAGGCTTCGCCGAGGTTGAATCCAGGCGGCTCAGGCGGCGTTTTGCCGGTCGCTGCCGCCATCGATCTGCGAGCGCATCTGTCTGGCCAGATGGGTCTCGAAACGGCTGGCAACAGCACGATCCCATTCGTTGGACCGGCGCGCGCCATCCCTGGGATGCGGCATTGCCATCAGCCGGTCGATGATCGATCCGGCCTCGCCAGGTGAGAGCAGGGCGTCGATTTCACGTTCGTTCTGCATATCGGTTCGCCTCCTTCTTCCTCTCCCGCCACGAGCCATATCTATACGAGATTCGTGACGGCAGTTTGAAGGCAAGAGCGAGGTCATTGAGAGGCGGCAAGGGGCAAAACCTTGTCGTCGATTTCAGCATGGCGCGCAGAAAGTTTCCGCGCGCCAAGCTTTCGAATCGCATAGTGCGCCGGCTTGGATTGCCGACGGTCAGGCAGCGTCAGACGTAGCGGTTGACGATGTTTTCAAGCAATTCCTGGCGGCCGGAGCGCGGTTGCGGCTCGATCTTCTTCTTCACCACGCGCTCGGCGATCTCTTCCAGCGTCCGCTTGCCCGACAGCATCGCCTTGGCCTCGGCGCTGTTCCAGCCGGCATAGCGCTCGGCGAGCGGACCCGACAGCGCCTTGTCCTCTACCATCTTCGCCGCCGCCTTGAGGCCGCGCGCGCAGGAATCCATGCCGCCGATATGGCCGATCAGCAGGTCCTGCGGGTCGAGCGACTGGCGGCGCAGCTTGGCGTCGAAATTGGTGCCGCCGGTCTTGAAACCGCCGGCCTGGAGCACCTGGTAATATGCCAGCGCCATTTCCGGCACGTTGTTAGGGAACTGGTCGGTGTCCCAGCCCGACTGGTAGTCGTTGCGGTTCATGTCGATCGAGCCGAAGACGCCGAGCGCGTTGGCCAGCGCCAGCTCGTGCTCGAAGGAGTGGCCGGCCAGGATGGCGTGGCCCTGCTCGATGTTGAGCTTGACCTCCTTCTCCAGGCCGAAGCGCTTGAGGAAGCCGTAGACGGTCGCGACGTCGTAGTCATACTGGTGTTTTGTCGGCTCCTGCGGCTTCGGCTCGATCAGGATCGTGCCCTTGAAGCCGATCTTGTGCTTGTAGTCGACGACGAGGTTCAGGAAACGGCCGGCCTGTTCCTGCTCGCGGGCAAGGTCGGTGTTGAGCAGCGTCTCATAACCCTCGCGCCCGCCCCACAGCACGTAGTTCTCGCCCTTAAGCCGCTTGGTGACGTCGATGCAGCTCTTCACCGTCGCGGCCGCGTAGGCGAACACATCCGGATCGGGATTGGTCGCCGCGCCCGACATGAAGCGGCGGTTGGAGAACAGGTTCGCCGTGCCCCACAAAAGCTTGACGCCGGTCTGCTTCATCTTGCCGGCGAAATAATCGGCGATCTCATCGAGGCGTGCCGCACTTTCGGAAAAATCCTTGCCCTCGGGCCGCACATCGGCGTCGTGGAAGCAGAAATAGGGAGCGCCGAGCAGCGAGAACATCTCGAAGGCGACATCGGCTTTGAGTTTCGCCAGTTCCATCGTGTCGATCCCGCCGGCCTTGGGGAACCAGGGACGGTCGAAGGTCTGGCCGCCGAACGGGTCGCCGCCCGGCCAGGCGAAGGAATGCCAGTAGGCGACGGCAAAGCGCAGATGGTCTTCCAGCCGCTTGCCGGCCACCACTTCGTCGGGATTGTAGAAACGGTAGGCCAGCGGATTGGTCGAATCCGGTCCTTCATATTTGATTGTCTGGATATCGCCGAAAAAGCCGCTGCTCATGGTTCTCTTCCTCTCCAAGATAGGTTTGCCCGATTACCTCAGGCGTAATTGGTTTCACACCGAGGCTGGTCGAAAACGGTCCTGTCAAAACCGTCAAACGAAGGAGACAGACCATGACCGACCTCAACACGATCGCCCTGAACTACATCACCGCCTGGAACGAAAGCGATGCCGACCGCCGGGCGGCCTTGCTCAAGGCTGTCTTCACCGAGGACGTCAGCTATCGCGATCCGCTCATGCAGGGCGACGGCCATGAAGGCGTCGCGGCGCTGATCGGCGGCGTCCAGCAGCGCTTTGCCGGCTTCCGCTTCTCGCTGAAGGGCACGCCGGACGGCTTTGCCGACAAGATCCGCTTCTCCTGGAATCTCGGGCCCGAGGGCACTGCTTCCGTCATCGAAGGCACCGATATCGGCATCATCGAGAACGGCCGCCTGAAGAGCGTCACCGGCTTCCTCGACAAGGTGCCGGCGCAGTGAGGTCTTGCTGGCAAGTTGAGTGGCTCCCACGCTTACAGTAGTTGCTTGTCCAATCTGTAGAGGGGACCGCTTGGCGAAGTCGGCGCCGCCCCTCATCGCCCTGCCGGGCACTTCTCCCCGTATAGTGACGGGGAGAAGCGGGCCGGCGGCAATCTCGACGCCTTTCCTGCGACGTTGGTGATTGGCGAAACCAGCAATGACAGCGCCCCTCTCCCCGTCTCTATACGGGGAGAGGATGCCGGCAGGCAGGTGAGGGGCAGCGCCAGCGCCCGGACGAAAGGAATGGGACAAGCGCCAACTCACGCGGTTACGGCCTTAATGGCCGGATAGAGCGCGCGGTAGCGGTGATAAGCATCGGCGAAGGCGCCGCCAAGAGCTGCATCCGGCTCGATCGTCGCATCTGTCCTCGGCGCGGAGCACACGGCCAGCGGATCGGCGCCGGTCGCTGCGATCAGGCCAAGTCTGGCCGCTCCAAACGCAGCGCCGAAATCGCCATCAGCCGGAATATCCACCGGCAATTGCAGCGCGGTGGCGATCGCCTTCAGCCAATAGCGCGAGCGCGAGCCGCCGCCGATCGCGGTCACGCGCGTCAAGGTCGTGCCGGCGGTTTTCAATGCCTCCAGGCTGTCGCGGAAGGCAAAGGCAACCCCTTCGAGCACGGCCTGGGTCAACACCGGGCGGCCCGATTCATGCGCCAGGCCTGTGAATGAGCCGCGAATGGCGGAATCATTGTGTGGCGTCCGCTCGCCCGAGAGATAGGGCAGGAAGGACACGCCGGTCGGCGCCTTCAGCGTCTCGCCGAGTTCCGATGTCAGTTCGCCCGCGCCCTTGCCTGTGATCTCCGACAGCCAGTTGAGCGAATCGGTTGCCGACAGGATGACGCCCATCTGGTGCCAGGTATTGGGCAGAGCATGACAGAAGGTGTGCACCGCGCTGGCCGGGTTGGGCAGATAGGCGGCGTTGGCGGCAAACAGCACACCCGATGTGCCGAGCGAGACAAAAGCGTGGCCGGCGCCGACCGTGCCCATGCCGCAGGCGGAAGCCGCATTGTCGCCGGCCCCGCCAGCCACCGGAGTGCCGGCCGCGATGCCCCATTGCGACGCGAGTTCGGCGCGCAGGGCACCGGCTTTTTCCGTGCCCTCGACCAGCGACGGCATCTGCTTTTCCTCAAGCGAGGTCGCCGCAAGCAACTCGGAAGACCAGCGCCGCTTGCCGACATCGAGCCAGGATGTGCCGGCCGAATCCGACATTTCCGAAATGTAGTCGCCGGTCAGCCAGAGCCGCAGGAAATCCTTGGGCAAAAGCACCTTTGCCACCTTGGCGAAGACAGCGGGTTCGTTGTTCTTCACCCAGGCGAGCTTGGGCGCGGTGAAGCCGGGAAAGACGATGTTGCCGGTGAGCGCGCGGAAGCGCGGATCGGCGTCCAGTGCCGCCGCCTCGACATGGCTGCGCGTATCGTTCCAAAGGATGCAGGGGCGCAACACCTGATCGGCGGCATCGAGCAAGGTCGCGCCATGCATCTGGCCCGACAGGCCGATGCCCTCGATCGCCGCGAACTGCCCGGGATGTGCCGCCTTCAGGTCGGCGATCGCATCTTCGCAGGCGCGTATCCAGTGCAGGGGATCCTGCTCGGACCAGCCCGGATGAGGCCGAGAAACATCAAGCGTACCATGGCCGGAGCCGATGACGCCCTGTCCGGCATCGATCAGCAGCGCCTTGACGCCCGATGTGCCCAGGTCGAGGCCGAGATACATGGTTTCCTCCCACGTTCTTATTTTTTTCGGAACCCGAAAAATATGTTTGAGCCAGTTTTTAAGGCAAGATCCGCTCCGGGTCAATTCTCTGACAAATCGGCGGCACGTCTCGAAAACAGCGCCGACAGCGGACTGTCCGGGCGTGCGGCCGAACGCTCCGTCGTCAGCGCCCTGGCCAGTGCACCGTCGCCGGCGCGCAGGGCGGCTTCTATCAGCGTCAGATCGATGACGTCGCGCTGCGCGTGGCTGCCGCCAAAGCGATGGGCGATGGCCCGGATCGGCCGGATCAGTCGGATGGTTTCGGCGTAGTTGCCCTCTCCGAACGCCTTGATCGCAAGCGTCAGGGGATGGCCGACATCCCGCGTGAAAGCGGCATTGTCGTCACCGCCCCGCATCGCTTCGCGCTGTGCCTCGAGCAAGGTCCGGGCCGGAGCATCGAGCCCGGCGCCGACAAAGGCCATCATCGCATGGGCGTCGTTGAAGGCATAGTTGGAGGCAGCGGCCTTGGGCACCCAATTGGCGGCAAGCGCCGTCCAGCGGTCGCCGACGTCGACGCCGCCGAGGTGAAGCCGCCACAGGATCGCCGATGCATCGACCATGTTGAGCGCCAGCGTCGATCTGCTGCCATAGATCGGCCCGTCATAGAGCGCCAGCACCTCGCCGGTCTCGCCGAGATCGTAGTGGAACAGCGCCAGGTGCCACCAATTGTGGACCTGGAAGAAGCTGTCCTTGGTCCAGGCTTCGGGATCGGTACGCATCCAGGCGATGCCGTCCCTTTGCCGGCTTTGCATCTCCATCACATGCGCGACCGCATGTTGCGCCCAGCCATCGCGCGGTTCGATCTCGACCGCCGTACGGCCGAGCCTTTCGGCCTGCGCATACTCAGCCATCTCTTCGAGCCCGAAGGCCTGCATGCCGAGAATGGCGTGATACCCCGGCATGTCCGCCTGCCATGACGGCAGGGCGCGGGCGATGCGGTCGCGCAGCATGCGGGCGTTGCCAGTGAAGAAATCGACCTGGTGTCCGACCTGGAGCGCCACGGCGTCGAGCGGAAAATCGATCGCCATGTCCCGCAGAATGCCGGAGGCCTGATGCCAGCGCCCGTTGGCGAGGTGGCCGAGGGCCGAGACATGCGCCCGCTCACGCGTTGTCGCGGCAAGCGGCAGCGCCGCCTCGTGGCAGATCCTGGCCACGGCCGTCGCCTCCGGTTCGGTGGCAAGGCCGAAAAGGTAGCCCTTGAAGACATGCGCCATGACAAAACCGGGGTCCTGCGCGATGGCGCGATCGACGGATTTCACGGGATCGCCAATGAAACACTGCAATTCGCGCACGGCCTGGCCGTAGGGCGCGAATCCGGCTTCCGTCGCGCCCGAAAATGCCAGGCCAAATGCGTCCCTGATGGCCATGCGAGAGTCCCTGGTCGAGGCCGGATGGGCATGATGCCCTCGGTCCAGCATGATCTTAAAGCATAGGCCACGGCTACGCCATTTCACGAGTCGCGCCGCGGCATGTCAGACATTTTGCAGTTCATCAACCATGGGAGACAGAATAGGTTTTGTAAAACCGTACGAATTGTGGCTTGATTGCGGCGCGGGTAAGGGGCTTGAAATCGCGATCTGAGAGGGGGACGCGATGCGGCATTTTGAAATACAGGTTCCGAACAGCGGTTCGGAGCACATTGGCAGGGCTGTTTCTTTGCTGCAGCGAAAGCCCAGGCGGATCAATGCTGGGTTTATTAGCTTACTTGCAACTACGACCCTTATGTTGCTGCCGAACTCCGCGGCCCTGGCGGCATGCCTGCTGGTTCCGTCTCCGGGCAATGACGTCTTCACTTGCGATAGTGGCGATTCGGGCGGCAGCCTCAACGACACCATCGGCAACAACACGCTGAACTTTCCCGCCGGCGGCACCGGCCAGGTGAGCGGTAACGTCACCTTCGGCCCGGGCACGGACCGCATCAACATGCAGTCAGGCACCATCACCGGCACGGTCGATCAGGGCGACGGCACGGATTTCTTCACCATCGGCGGCGGCACCGTCGCCGGCAATGTCCAGCAGGGCGCCGGCATCGACGACTTCAACATGAGCGGCGGCCAGGTCGGTTCGCTGAACCAGGGCGACGGGCTGGACACCTTCACCATGACCGGCGGGCGCATCGTCGATTTCTTCGACGACGGCGACCGTGCCGTGATGACCGACGGCCGCATCGGCCGCGTCAACATGAAGCTCGACAGGAACTATTTCAACATGTCGGGCGGCATCATCGACCGCAACCTGGTCACCGGCTTCGACCAGGACACCATCATTCTCTCCGGCGGCACGATCGGCGGCAACATCAGCGTCAGCGGCGGCAACGACAGCGTGACGATCACGGGCGGCACCGTCGGCGGCGATGTGCTGATGAGCTTCGGAGCCGACAATTTCGTGTGGAATGGCGGCGGCATCATCTACGGCGCCGTCGATCTCGGCGGCGACAACGATACGGCAAAGCTGAGCAACCTGACCAAAGCCAATCTCGGCGGCGCCGACGCGCTGAATGGCGGTCTCGGCACCGATACGCTGGCCTTCGATAACGTCAAGCTCGACGGCATCAGCCGGATCCAGAACTGGGAGACCGTCGACGCCACCAACGACACCCAGCTCACGCTGGACGGCAATCTCGTGCTTGGAGACAGCGGCACCGGCACGGGATCGCTCAATGTCGATGCCGCGAGCACGCTCTATGGCGGCGGCTTCAACGCGTCGATCCAGGCCTTTACGTCGGGCCAGCTTGCGGACGTCGTCAATGCAGGCCGCATCGACCTGACCAACGGCAGTACCGGCGCGACGGACCGGCTGACGATTTCGGGCAATTACACCGGGCTCGGCGGCCTGCTGCTCATCCAGACCGAGCTCGGCGATGATTCGTCGGCGTCGGACAGGCTGGTGCTTTCGGGCGGCACGGCTTCCGGCTCGACCGGCATCGCGGTGGTCAATGTCGGCGGCGCGGGGGCCGAAACGATGCAGGACGGCATCATGGTCGTCCAGGCGGTCAACGGCGCCACCTCCACCTCAAGCGCCTTCGCGCTCGACGCACCCGTCGCGGCAGGCGCCTTCGAATATTATCTGTTCAAGGGTGGCGTCACCGCAGGCAGCGCGGAGAACTGGTATCTGCGCTCGTCGCTGATAACGCCGACATCGCCGGCCGCGGCGCCGCCGGCGGCAGAACCAACACCCGCGCCGGAACCGGTGCCGCCCGAGACCGAACCTCCGCCGCCGCCATCCCTGCTGCCGCCGGTGCCGACGCCGACCGAGGGCGACATCAACACTCCGCCGGCCGACCCGACGCCGCCCGTGCAGGCTAGCGATCCGGTGCCCGTGCCGCCGCCGCCGCCGCCGCCGGCGCCGGCGGCTGATCCACCGCCACCGCCCCCGCCGGTCCCGACCGCCGTGCCCGATCTTCCGATGCCCGCGGCAGGGGAGGAAATCCTGCTCTATCGCGTCGAGGTGCCGGTCTATTCCGCGGTGCCGCCTGTGGCCGAGCATCTGGCGATGACGACACTTGGCACCTTCCATGAGCGGCGCGGCGAACAGAGCCTGTTGTCGAACACGGAGCTGTCGCCGGTCTGGGGCCGCATCTACGGCCAGGACGCCAAGGTGGGCTGGTCGGGAACGGTGTCGCCGTCCTTCGACGGCACCTTGTTCGGCCTGCAGGCGGGCTTCGACGTCTTCGGACGCGAAACCGCGTCGGGCGGGATCGATCGCGCCGGCCTGTTCGTCGCCTATGCCAGCATGAAGGGCGATGTGCGCGGCCAGGCGCTGGGGCAGAATGATCTGTCCGTCGGCGGCATCGATGTCAGCGGCACCAGCGTCGGCGGTTACTGGACCCGCATCGGCCAAGGCGGCTGGTACCTCGACGGCGTCCTCATGGCCACCTTCTTCGGCGGCGACGCGACGTCGTCGCGCAACGTCGGCATCGACATTGGCGGAACAGGTGTCACCGCCTCGCTGGAGGGCGGCCATCCCATTGCGCTGGCGCAGGGCTGGACGCTCGAACCGCAGGCGCAACTGATCTGGCAGCATCTGTCGCTCGACGATGCCAAGGATCGTTTCTCGTCGGTTTCCTTCGATAGCGAGGGCAGCGTCACCGGCCGGATCGGGGCTCGGCTGCAGGGCGAGTCCGTTGTCAATGGAATAGCGCTGCAGCCCTACCTCAAGGCCAATATCTGGCATGATTTTGGCGGCACCGATCGTGTCAGTTTCGACACCACCGACATCTCGACGGAGGGCAGGTCGACCTCGTTCGAGTTCGGCGGCGGTATCGTCGCCAAGGTGACGGACAAGGTCAGCATCTTTGCCACCGGCGACTACACCACCAATCTCGGCGGCGACAAACGCCGCATCCTCGAGGGCAATCTGGGCTTCAGCGTAAAATGGTGAGGCCCTCCGGGCCTCACCCGCGTCGGGACATCAATTGCCGGAACGCATCGCCACCGTGGCGATGCCGGCGCCGACCAGGAGCGTGCCGCCGGTACGGTTGAAGATGCGGATCGCCTTGGGATTGCGGACCACGTTGCGGGCGCGTGCCGCGATCAGCGCGTAACCGAAAGCGTTGGCGAAGGCGAGCGCCAGGAAGGTCGTCTCGAAGATCAGCATCTGCGTCCGGAAGTCGGCGTGCCGGTCGAGGAACTGCGGCAGGAAGGCGACGAAGAAGGTGATGCTTTTCGGGTTGAGCGCGGTGACCAGCCAGGCATGCGCCATCATCTTGGCCGACGACACCGCGTCGGTGCGGGGTTCGGCCTTCAGCGCGCCGCCGGCGCGGAACAGTTTCACGCCGAGATAAATCAGATAGCCGGCGCCGATCAGTTTCAGGATGGTGAAGACACCAGCCGAAGCGGCAAGCAGCGCGCCGATGCCCAGCATCGACAAGGTCATGGCGGTGAAGTCGCCGAGCGCCACGCCGACCGCCATCGGCAAAGCGGTGCGCCAGCCCTGGCCCAGCGCATAGGAGACGACCAGAAGGATCGTCGGGCCCGGGATGATGAGGAGGATGGTCGACGCGGCAGCGAAGGCGGCCCAGTTTTCGAAGGACATGCTCGTCTCCTTTGAGCTCAAAGAAGAGGATAAATCCTTGGCTCCCGAAGAATGTAAAGGGACCGAATCCTTGTTTTTGCGTATTCCGGCCGGGCAACCGGCACGACTCTTACGGGACCGCGACGTCAATTGCGCCAGCGGCAAAAAGCTTGATGACGGTTTCAACGTCTTGCAGATGTTTAATGGCGACCGCGCGGGAGGGCGGAGCGGCGCCTCGGCAAGGCGCAAACGCAAGCAGCGCAAGGCATTCACGCTTTATCAACCATGAATGATGAAAATGCCCACTATCCGGCCGGACCGTGCTTCCCGCCGACAGCGTAGGATTTGGGTATATGCGTGAGTTGCCGCAAGGTCCGACGCCGCCACGAAACGGCGACGCAGTCGAAACCGATCTTCTTCTTTCCCGCCGCGCCGTCCTGTCCGGGGCGGGCGCTTTGGCATTGCTCGGCGTCGCCGGCTGCTCGACCTCGGGTGGTGTCGATCTGCCGGCGCTGCAGCTCGACGATACGGTCACCGGTTCGGTGCCGATCCGGCCCTCGATCAGCGTCGACAAGAACATCACCAGCCCCGACGTCATGTATGCCTCCTTGACGGATAACGGCTTCAACGTGCCCGAGGTGCCCTATCTCAAGGTCAAGCCGGAGTTCCGTCGCCAGATCGTCGTCGATACGACCGGCGAGGCGCCCGGCACCATCGTCGTGCATCTCAAGGAACGCATGCTCTATCTCGTCCAGCCGGGTGGCGACGCCATCCGCTACGGCGTCGGCATCGGCAAGGACGGTTTCCGCTGGTCCGGCCGCGCCAACATCCAGTACGGCAGGGAGTGGCCGACCTGGACGCCGCCGCCCGAAATGATCCAGCGCAAGCCGGAACTGGTGAAGTGGCAGGGCGGCCAGCCCGGCGGCCTGACCAATCCCCTCGGGGCGCGTGCGCTCTACATCTACCAGGACGGCAAGGACACCGGCTACCGCATCCATGGCTCGCCGGAATGGTGGAGCATCGGCCAGGCGATGTCGTCGGGCTGCGTGCGCTTGATCAACCAGGACATTATCGACCTCTACAGCCGGGTTTCGAAGAAAAACCCCGTCGTCGTCATGTGATCGTCCAGCCCTCCGTTTCTCCCGTTGCGCGATGCGGCAAGACAGGCCAAGGTGACCTGAAAACCATCGCCTAGAGCCGGATGATTTCAGGTCCGTTCAACCTGAAATCCGGATCCGTCTCTTTCGGCGTCATGCCCTAGGGAGACATCAAGCATGGCTGGAACTTTCGTCATCGCGCAGGGCGGCGGCCCGACCGCCGTCATCAACCAGACGGTCGTGGGCGCCGCGCTGGAGATCCGCAGGCGCCATCCCGGTGCCAAGGTGCTGGGCTCCCTGCACGGCGTGCGCGGCATCCGTGACGGCAACTATGTCGACCTCTCCGCCATCCCCGAGGACCGGCTGCGGCTGATCGCCGGGACGCCGAGCGCCGCTCTCGGGTCGACGCGCGACAAGCCGGATGCCGCCTATTGCGAGGTCATCTTGAAGGGCCTGCAGAAGGCGGGCGCCGACGCCTTCATCTATATCGGCGGCAACGACACCTCGGGCACGCAGCAGATCCTGACCGATGCCGCCGGCGGCAAGATCGCTTTCGTCCATGCGCCGAAGACCATCGACAACGATCTCGAGGAAAACGACCATACGCCGGGCTTCATGTCCGCGGCCGAATTCGTCGCTGGCGCCTTCCTGTCCGTCGATCTCGATTTTCGCGCCCTTCCCGGCATCTATGTCGGCATCGTCATGGGCCGCCATGCCGGCTTCCTGACCGCGGCGTCGGCGGCCTGGCAGCTCGATTCCGACAGCGGCCCGCATCTGGTCTACGTCCCGGAGCGGCCGTTCTCCGCCGCCGGCTTCATCGACGACGTGCGCGCCACGCTCGACCGCCACAAGCGCTGCATCGTCGCCGTGTCGGAAGGCGTCAGCACCGCCGACGGCAAGGCACTGGTCGAAAGCCTGGTGCCGGCGGACAAGCTCGAGCGCGACCAGCACGGCAACGTCAAACTCTCGGGCAGCGACCTGCCGGCGGCGCTCGAACGGGCATTGGCCGAGGGGCTGCCGGGCAAGCGTGCCCGCGTCGACGCACTCGGCTACATGCCGCGCGGCTATGTCGGCTCCATCAGCCCGGTCGATGCGCAGGAGGCCTTCGATGCCGGCGCTTTTGCCGTCGGCGTCGCCGAACAGGGCGGCGGCTCGGTGGCGCTGCAATATGATGGCAGCAAGATAGTGCTGAAGAAGGTGCCGCTGAAGAACGTCGCCGGCAAGACCCGCCACATGCCCGACGATTTCATGAAGCCCGACGCCAACCAGCTGTCCGAGGCCGGAATGGCCTATCTCAAGCGGCTGGTGCCGGAAAAATACAAGGTCGGAAAGCCGTTCGTCTGATGCCGGGTCCGCTTGATGCCCGGCTCACACCCGATGCCCGGCTCACACTTGATGCCCAGGCTCACACCTGATGAATAGCTGGTTCTCCAGGCGCATCGTCGACGGCAGGACGACGATGCTGACCGAGCCGTTCGTGCACGACTATGTGCGCGCCAATATCTGGCATTTCACCGGCCGCGACGCCGACCTTCTGGTCGACACCGGGATGGGCATCTGTCCGCTGGCGCCGGAGATAAGGACGCCCGAAGGCAAGCCGCTTCTGGTCGTCGCCACCCATATCCACCTCGACCATGTCGGCTCGCTGCACGAATTTCCGCTGCGGGCCGGGCCAAGGATGAGCGCAGCGCAATTCGAGAGCATGGATGAGGCCGCGACTTACGCCTACATGTTCCACGATCTCGAGGGCGCCGTTTCGAAATTGCCGGCGCCTGGCTGGAAGTCGGCCGACTATGCGATAGCGCCGGCACCGTTGACGCGTATGCTCGACGAAGGCGACGTGGTCGATCTAGGAGACCGCCGGTTTCGGGTGCTGCATCTCCCCGGACATTCGCCGGATTCGATCGCGCTTTTCGATGAGGCCGACGGCCTGTTTTTCAGCGGCGACGCCATCTATGACGACACGCTGATCGACGATTTGCCGGATTCCGACCGGGAGGCCTATCGCAACACGATGCGCCGGCTGCTCGACCTGCCGATCAGGATCGGCCATGGCGGCCACGGCCCGAGCTTCGACGGCGGGCGCATGCGCGAAATCGCGTCGGCCTATCTGCGATCCGTAAGCGCACTCTGAATTAAATCTTCGTAAGGTCGGGCTAAAACCCTAAATCGCGCAGATCGGCGCCCTAGATAGTTGTTGTCGATCCGGCCGGCTGCCATGCGTGGCGAGGCAGGCAACCCGGGCCGTCGGCACGCTGACGGGCACTTCTCCCAGGAAGACCCGCGGCGCGGATCAACCCCTCGCCCGGACAGAACGACCATGTCAAACCTGAGCATTCTTCGTAGGCATCGCGTCGCCGCCCTGCTGGGCGCCGCGCTGCTGGTTTCTCCCTTTGTCGTCTCATTCGCCGACAGCGCGAACGGCGTCGGCACGGGCAACACGGTTGCAACGACGCAGACCCCCGTTGCCGGGACCTCGGCCCCGAGGGGTTCGTTGGCGCCGATCGTGGCCACGACCAAGCCGGCCGTCGTGACCGTGACCACGGTCATGAAAGGACAGCCGGAAGCAATGAACGAAGCGTCGCCCTTCGATGGCGCCTCGCCCTTCGACGACTATTTCCGCCAGTTCTTCGGCGATCAGGGCATGCCCGCTCCCAAGACGCCTCCGCAACAGCGGTTGCCGCGGGCCGAAGCGCTCGGTTCGGGCTTCATCGTCGGTGCCGACGGCACCATCGTCACCAACAACCATGTCGTCGACGGCGCTTCCTCGATAAAGGTCACGCTCGACGACGGCACGGAGCTCCCGGCCAAGCTGGTCGGTCACGATGCCAAGAACGACCTCGCCGTGCTGAAGATCAACGCCGGCAAGTCGTTGCCAACCGTGAAATGGGGCGACTCCGACAAGCTCATGACAGGCGACCAGGTGCTGGCGATCGGCAATCCGTTCGGCATCGGCACCACGGTAACGGCCGGTATCGTCTCGGCGCGTGGCCGCGACCTGCATAGCGGGCCCTTCGACGATTTCATCCAGATAGACGCGCCGATCAATCACGGCAATTCCGGCGGCCCGCTGGTGGACGTCAACGGGAATGTCGTCGGCATCAACACGGCGATCTATTCGCCCAATGGCGGCAGCGTCGGTGTCGGTTTCGCCATTCCGTCGGACCAGGCCGAGAAGGTGGTCGCCAAACTGATGAAGGGCGGCAACATCGAATACGGCTATCTCGGCGTCGAGATCCAGCCCGTCACCCCGGATGTGGCAAGCGCCATCGGGCTGGACCGTCCCAGCGGTGCCTTGGTCTCGCAGGTCAATGACGGCTCGCCCGCGGCCAAGGCCGGCGTCGAGACCGGCGACGTCATCACCGGCTTCGCCGGGCAGGATGTCAAGGATCCCAAGGACCTGTCACGAGCCGTCGCCGACGTCGCGCCGGGTGCCAAGGAGAGACTGGATGTCTGGCGCAAGGGCAAGGCCATGCAGATCTCGGTGGAGGTCGGACGCAACAGCGACGATGTGAAAACGGCGTCTACGGATGACTCCAGCGCGCCGGGCACCGAACAGGGTTCCCGCGTGCCGGCCGTCGGCCTCGGCTTGATGGATATCACGCCGGACATCCGCCAGCAGATGAACCTGCCCGAGAACCAGCACGGCGCGGTGGTTGCGAGCGTCAATCCCGACAAGCCGGCAGCGACTGCCGGCATCCAGCCGGGCGATGTCATCGTCGCCGTCAACCAGGCTCCGGTGAAGAGCGCCAGGCAGGTGACCCAAGCGATTGCCCAAGCCGGCAAATCCGGACGCAAATCGGTGCTGCTTCTGGTCGAGCGTGGTGACACCCAGATCTATGTCGCCGTGCCGTTCGCCAATGGCTGACACATAAACAGCGGCGTGGCGGGCTTGTGGAGCGCCCGCTACGCCCAGTCTATCGGCTACAACTTGCGCAGCGCCACTTCCTCGATCAGGTGGTCGGCGCCCTTGCGCAGGATCAAGTCGGCGCGGGCACGCGTCGGCAGGATGTTTTCGCGCAGGTTCTTCAGGTTGATGTTGGTCCACAGGCCCTCGGCGATCGCCTTGGCCGCATCCTCCGACAGCTGCGAATAGCGGTGGAAGAAGGAGTCCGGATCGCGGAAGGCGGTTTCGCGCAGCCGCATGAAGCGGGAAATATACCAATTGTGGATCAGCTTCTCGTCGGCGTCGATATAGATGGCGAAGTCGAAGAAGTCCGACAGGAAGGGCACGATCTTGCCGTCCTGCGGCAGCTTGCCCGGCTGCAGCACGTTGATGCCTTCGAAGATCAGGATGTCGGGCCGGTCGATGGTGACGAACTCGCCGGGGATGACGTCATAGGTAAGGTGCGAATAGACCGGCGCGCGGACATCGGGCAACGCCGACTTGATACCCGAGAGGAAACGCAGCAGCGCGCCGACATCGTAGCTGTCGGGGAAACCCTTGCGCTCCATCAGGTTTTCGCGGCGCAGCACCTCGTTGGGCAGCAGGAAGCCGTCCGTGGTGATGAGGTCCACCTTAGGGCTCGACGGCCATCGCGCCAGCAATTCCTTCAGCACGCGCGCCGTGGTCGATTTGCCGACCGCGACAGAACCGGCAATGCCGATGATGAACGGCGTCTTGGCCACGTCGGCGGCGTTGAAGAAAGCCTGGCGCTGCCGGAACAGAAGCTGGCTCGCCTCGACATGCGCCGACAAAAGCCGCGACAAGGACAAATAGATGCGCTTGACCTCTTCGAGGTCGACCGGGTCATTGAGCGAACGCAGGCGGCGGAACTCGTCCTCGCTCAGCGTCAGCGGCGTATCGGCGCGGAACCGCGACCACTGCTCGGCCGAGAAGAAGCGAAACGGAGAGTATTTCTCGGTTGGCGCGAGCTGATCCATCGAGATACCTGCCCTTCCTCCCGATCAGCCCTTGGGCCGCGACGCCTTCTCGGCGATGCCCGAACGCCCGGTACGGGCTTCGAGCTCCTTGAGCACGTCGTTCAACGGGACACCCGAGATGCCGAGAACGACAAGCCAATGATATATAAGATCGGCGCTTTCGGAAACGAGGCCCTGTTTGTCGCCCTTGACGGCGGCGATCACGGTCTCGACCGCCTCCTCGCCGAGTTTCTGCGCCGCCTTGTCGATGCCCCGGGCGTAAAGCTTGGCCGTCCACGAATCCGGATCGCCGGAATGGGCGCGGTCGCTGACGATTTTTTCCAGGTCGGAGAGCGAAAACTCGGCCATGTTCGATCTATCTTCTTGTTAAAGCCGGGTTTTTCCCGAAAGCCGGCTTCGGGAGCATGCTCTAGGACCTGTTGCCCAGCGAGTCCAGCCGCATCGGCAGGCCGGCCTTGGCCATATGCGCCTTGGCTTCGGCGATGGTGTAGGTGCCGAAATGGAAGATGGAGGCCGCCAGCACAGCACCCGCATGGCCGTCGCGGATGCCTTCGACCATGTGGTCGAGCGTGCCGACGCCACCCGAAGCGATGACCGGCGCGCGCACCGCGTCCGACACCGCGCGGGTCAGCGCGATGTCGTAGCCGGCCTTGGTGCCGTCGCGGTTCATCGAGGTCAACAGGATCTCGCCGGCGCCGCGATCGACCATTTTCCGCGCGAATTCCACGGCGTCGATGCCGGTCTTCTCGCGCCCGCCATGGGTGAAGATCTCCCAGCGGTCGGCCTCGCCGGGGCCGGAGACTTTCTTGGCGTCGATGGCGACGACGATGCATTGGTTGCCGAACTTGTCGGCCGCTTCGGCGACGAAATCCGGGTTCTTCACCGCCGCCGTGTTGATCGAGACCTTGTCGGCCCCGGCCAGCAGCAATTTTCGGATGTCGGCCACCTGGCGCACGCCGCCGCCGACGGTCAGCGGCATGAAGCATTGTTCCGCGGTGCGGGCGATGACGTCGAAGATGGTCTCGCGATTGTCCGACGAGGCGGTGATGTCGAGAAAGCAGAGTTCGTCGGCGCCGGCGGCATCATAGGCCTTGGCGGCCTCCACCGGATCGCCGGCGTCGATGAGGTCGACGAAATTGACGCCCTTGACGACACGGCCGTCCTTGACGTCGAGGCAAGGGATGACGCGGGCTTTCAGCATCAGCGGCCCTCTATCGTGGCAAGCAGATCGTTGAGCAGCTGACCGACCAACGGCGGCACATCGGCTTGGGCATCGAAGGCCGGATCGTAAGCGGAAACGGTGATGCCGACGACCGGTACCGCAAGCGCCATGGCGCAGGCCGCGTCGCGCAGCTGCTCCGGGTTCGGTCCGCCTGATGTGACGTAACGGTTGGCCTGCAGCGCCTTGGGGTCGTGCACGTCGAGATCGAGATGCATGTGCACGCTGTTGGCCCCGGCGGCCTTCAGTTTTTCCGTCGCTTGCGCCACGCCTGGACATTCCGTCCGGATGACAGGCAATGTTTCGAGAAGGTTTTCCTCCGCCGGATCGAGATCGCGGGCGTTGAGGAGCACGCAGCGCGCGGGATCGATCGGCCTGAAGCCGGGAATGGCGGCCGCCATCGGACGCCAGCACAGGCCGAGCACCGTCGACAGCGCCATGCCGTCGAGAAAGCCGTAGACGGACGTCTCCGGCGTGTTGAGGTCGCCGTGCTGGTCTGCCCAGATGATGGCGTCGGCGCCTTCGCCGGCGACCGCGCCGGCTGACGTCAGGCAGTTTCCGGCCAGCACGATGGGGAACCGCCCCCTGTCGCGGGCCATGCGGACCTCGCCCGAGACGGCGTTGCAGACGGCAAAACCCGTGGCGATCTCGCGCTCCTGGCCGTCGCCGACCCTGCCGATATCCTCGACCGTGACGTCGTGGCCGGCAAGGGTGAGGGCATCGACGAGCCCGCCCGATATCAGCGCGTCGGGCCCCTGGCCCATGCCGCCATGATAGTGGCCGCTGTCATAGGAGGCCAGGATGAGCGAAACTTTCACGACCGCGCCTCCATCGCCGGCCGGCCCCGCAGGATGGCCAGCGCCTCTGTGGGATCGATGCGGCCGTCATAGAGGGCACGGCCCGAGATTGCGCCTTCGAGTTTTTTCGCATCGGGCATGGTCATGCGCACGATGTCGGCGATCGAAGCCAGTCCGCCCGAGGCGATGACCGGGATCGACACGGCGTCGGCAAGGTCGATGGTGGCGTCCCAGTTGATGCCGGTCAGCACGCCGTCGCGGTCGATGTCGGTATAGATGATGGCGGCGACGCCGGCGCCCTCGAATTTCCTGGCCAGTTCGATGACTCCGAGGCTCGAGGCTTCGGCCCAGCCTTCGACCGCTACCTTGCCGCCCTTGGCATCGATGCCGACCGCGACCTTGCCCGGAAATGCCTTGCAGGCCTGCCTGACCAGATCGGGATCGCGCACCGCCACCGTGCCGAGGATGACGCGGGCCAGCCCACGGTCGAGCCAGTCCTCGATCTGCTCCAGCGTGCGAATGCCGCCGCCGAGCTGCACCGGGTTCTTCGTCGCCTTCAGGATGGCCCCTACCGCGGCACTGTTGACGCTCTGGCCCTGGAAGGCGCCGTTGAGGTCGACGACATGCAGCCACTCGAAGCCCTGCCCTTCAAAGGCTTTTGCCTGCGCGGCGGGGTCGTCATTGTAGATCGTCGCGGTCGCCATATCGCCGTGCTTCAGCCGCACGCATTGGCCGTCCTTGAGGTCGATGGCTGGAAACAGGATCACTCAGGCACCCTCGACGATCGCGAAATGTCCGGTCGAAGCCGCCAGCCTGTTCTGCAACGCTGTCTGGTAGGCTGGCGATCGATAGCAGCTGAGCGCGGTTTCATAAGAGTCGAACTCGACCACCACCTGCCTGCCAAATTCCGACCCTTCGGGATTGGTCACTTGTCCGCCGCGCACGAGATAGCGGCCTCCGAAAGACGAAACCGCGTCGCCGATGGCGTCGCGGTAACGCTGATATCCTTCCGGGTCTGTCACCGTCAGCATTACCAGCCAATAGCCCTTCTTGCCCATGGTTCAGGGCCTCCAGCGCAGGAAATTGGTGATCAGCGCCAGGCCCAGCGCCTGGCTCTTCTCAGGATGGAACTGCGTGCCAGCGAGATTGTCACGGGCGACCGTGGCCGTCACCGGACCCCCATAGTCGGCGACCGCGAGGATCTCGTCCGGTTTTTTTGCGTCGAGATGGTAGGAGTGGACGAAATAGGCATGCAGTCCCGCCGCGCCGGTCGGAATGCCGGAGAACAATGGGTGCTTATGCCTCAATTCGATCGTGTTCCAGCCGATCTGCGGGATCTTCAGCGCCGGATCGGAAGGCGTGATCTCCTTGACGTCGCCCGATATCCAGCCGAAGCCGTTGGTGACGGTCTTTTCGAGGCCGCGCTCGGACATCAGCTGCATGCCGACGCAAATTCCCAGGAAAGGCCGGCCCTTGGCGATGGCGACGTCCTCGACCGCCTCCCACATGCCGTCCACGGCACGCAGGCCGGCCGCGCAATCGGCGTAAGCGCCGACGCCGGGCAGGACGATGCGGTCCGCGGTGCGCACCCGGTCGGCATCGGCCGTCAGGTCGATCTCGGCCGCGATGCCGGCCTCGCGCGCGGCGCGCTCGAAGGCCTTGGTGGCCGAGCGCAGATTGCCCGAACCGTAATCGATGATCGCAACCCGCATCTCAGCGCCGTCCCGGAATGTGGGTCAGCCCCAGCGCCATGCCGGGCTGCGCCGGGCGCGCCAAAGCGGCATCGGGAATGATGCGCGGCGCGGGTGCTGCTTCATCCGAAAGCCCTTCCACCTCAAGGGCATAGCGCATGTCGGCATCGGCGAGCCAGCCGGCCTCGACGACGCCCCACTCATGCCAGCCGCGGCGGCGCAGTGCCGCGATGCGCAGGCCCTGTCCTTCCAGTCCGACATAGAGCGAGACGAGCAGCGACAAAAGCGAGCCGGCCACACCGAGGCCAAGTCCCTGGCCAAGCATTGAAAGCACGCCCATGACGACAAAGGCGAGCGCCGCTTCGACCCACATCCGGTGCCAGGCAAGCCACAGCGGCGGCACAAGCAGGCCGAGCCAGGTGAAGCCGTCGCGGACTAAGGTCGTCGTGTCGACTTTCTCGCTGCGGCCAGGTGGCTCCATCACGACATAGGCGGTCATGAGGCTATCCCTTCAAAGAACCCTTGGTGGAGGGAACCGCGTCAGGCTGGCGCGGATCGCGCTCGAGCGCGGCGCGCAGCGCGCGCGCCACCGCCTTGAAGCAGGTCTCGGCGATATGATGGTTGTTGGCGCCATAATGGTTGGTGACATGCAGCGTGATGCCGGCGTTCTGCGCCAGCGCCTGGAAGAATTCGCGCACCAGTTCGGTGTCGAAGGTGCCGATCTTGGGCGACGAGAACGACACGTTCCAGACCAGGAAGGGGCGGCCCGACACGTCGATCGCCGCGCGCGTCAGCGTCTCGTCCATGGCAAGGTCGATCGAGGCGTAGCGCATGATGCCGCGCCGCTCGCCCAGCGCCTTGGTCAGGGCCTGCCCGAGCGCGATACCGGTGTCCTCGACCGTGTGGTGGTCGTCTATGTGCAGGTCGCCCGTTCCCCTGACGGTCATGTCGATCAGGGAATGGCGGGAAAGCTGGTCCAGCATATGGTCGAAGAAGCCGACGCCGGTGGCGATGTCCGATTTGCCGGAGCCGTCGACATGGACCGACACGGAGATGTCGGTTTCCCCAGTCTTGCGGCTTACATCGGCGGAACGAGGCGCCATCACTCTATCCTTGTGCCAGTGGTTCAGATCGTGACCGGTTCACGGGTCTCAAGCGCTCGCTGGCTTGAAAACGAGAGCCTTCTAGCAGCATGATCCGGCGATTGCCAGTTGCGATCCCGGCCGCTATCGAGCGGTTTGCAATCATTGGCCCCATGCATACATATGGCCGATCAAAGTCACTCGTACCGCGCCAAATCGCCTTTTGAAGGGATGGTGCGAATCGGAGCCAAGAAATGTCCAATGAATTGACCATGCACGCCACGACCATCGTGACCGTGCGCAAGGGCAACAAGGTGGTGATCGCCGGCGACGGCCAGGTCAGCCTGGGCCAGACCATCATGAAGGGCAATGCCCGCAAAGTGCGCCGCATCGGCAAGGGCGGCAATGTGATTGCCGGTTTCGCGGGCGCTACCGCCGACGCCTTCACTCTGCTGGAACGCCTCGAAGCCAAGCTCGAACAATATCCCGACCAACTGACGCGCGCCTGCGTCGAGCTCGCCAAGGACTGGCGCACCGACCGCTATCTGCGCCGGCTGGAGGCGATGATGCTGGTCGCCGACAAGTCGGTCTCGCTGGCGCTGACCGGCAATGGCGATGTGCTGGAACCCGAACATGGCGTCATGGCCATCGGTTCGGGCGGCAATTATGCGCTGGCCGCGGCGCGCGCGCTGATGGATACCGACAAGGATGCCGAGGAGATCGCCCGCAGGGCGATGCAGATCGCGTCCGATATCTGCGTCTACACCAACAACAATTTCGTCGTCGAAACGCTCGATGCCGCCTGAACCAGACCATGACCCCGCAAGGTGGGAACCGGTTTTCGGAAAAGATCATGGTCAAACGAGAAAGTAGCTACGATTTTCGGCCGGTGACCAAAAAGGACCTGCCGATGATCGCCGGCTGGCTCGCCGAGCCGCATGTTGCGGAGTGGTGGGACGATCCCGAGACGGAAATCGCGGAGATTGCCGATCACCTAGACTCGATTTCCGTCGAGCCGCTGATCGTTGAGCTCGACGGAAAGCCGATCGCCTATCTGCAGAGCTATGACCCGCATATGGAAGACGGCCATCCCTATGCCGATCAGCCGTTCGGCACGCTGGGCATCGATGTCTCGATCGGCCGGCCGGAATTGATCGGCATCGGCCATGGCTCAGCCATCGTGCGTCAATTCGTCGAAGACCTGTTCGAAGAAGGCGTGCCGCGTGTCATCATCGATCCCGACCCCGCCAATCTCAGGGCCATCCGCGCCTATGAAAAGGCGGGATTCCGGGCCATTGATCGCAGGCAGTCGATCCATGGCGACGTCGTGCTGATGGCGATCGATGCCGAAGACGCGCAAGAGGGGTAATCCAGGGCATGGTCATATCCAGCGGGGACAAGGGCCTTTCGGCCTACGAGGACAGCTGGCGGATGGGGCTGCTGATCGTCGCCGGCCTGCTCGCCGCCCAGGCTGTCACGCTCTATCTGATGGGCCATCCGCCGATCTGCACCTGCGGCTATGTCAAGCTGTGGCATGGCGTGGTGAACAGTTCGGAGAACTCCCAGCACATTTCGGACTGGTACACTTTCTCGCACATCATCCACGGCTTCCTGTTCTATGCGCTGGCCCGGTTCCTGTTCCCGCGCTCGCCGATCGGCTTGCGGCTGGCATTCGCCGTCCTCGTCGAGGGCGGCTGGGAAATCCTCGAAAACAGCCCGTTCATCATCGAGCGCTACCGCGCCGGCACCATTTCGCTCGATTATTACGGCGATTCGATCATCAATTCGGTGTCCGACACACTGGCCATGGTGCTGGGATTTGTGATGGCGCGAAGGCTACCTATATGGGTGATCGTCAGCCTCGCCATCCTCTTCGAACTGGGTACCGGCTATCTTATCCGGGACAATCTTACACTCAACGTGATCATGCTGCTGCATCCGTTCGAGGCCATCAAGCAGTGGCAAAGTGGAATTTAGTGATATGAGCACATTTTCTCCCCGCGAAATCGTTTCGGAACTCGACCGCTTCATCATCGGCCAGAAGGACGCCAAGCGCGCCGTGGCCATTGCCTTGCGCAACCGCTGGCGCCGCCAGCAGCTCGAAGGCCAGATGCGCGAAGAGGTGATGCCGAAGAACATCCTGATGATCGGCCCGACCGGCGTCGGCAAGACCGAGATCTCGCGCCGCCTGGCCCGGCTGGCCGGCGCGCCTTTCGTCAAGGTCGAGGCGACCAAGTTCACCGAAGTCGGCTATGTCGGTCGCGACGTCGAGCAGATCATCCGCGATCTGGTCGAAATCGCCATCGGGCTGGTGCGCGAAAAGATGCGCGAGGACGTGAAGGCACGCGCCCACGTCAACGCCGAGGAACGCGTGCTGGAAGCGCTGGTCGGCAAGACGGCGAGCCCGGCGACGCGCGATAGTTTCCGCAAGAAGCTGCGCGACGGCGAACTCGACGACAAGGAAATCGAAATCGAGGTGGCCGACACCGGCAATGGCGGCATGCCCGGCTTCGAAATTCCCGGCATGCCGGGCGCCAATATCGGCGTGCTCAACATCAACGACATGCTGTCGAAGGCAATGGGCGGCAAGAAGACCAAGCTGCGCAAGACGACGGTGAAGGAGTCCTACGACCTGCTGGTCAGCGACGAGTCCGACAAGTTGCTCGACCAGGACGAGGTGGTGCGCCGGGCTCTGGACGCAGCGGAAAATGACGGCATCGTCTTCCTCGACGAGATCGACAAGATTGCCGCCAGGTCGGACATTTCGGGCGGCCCGTCGCGCGAAGGCGTGCAGCGCGACCTGCTGCCGCTGGTCGAGGGCACCACGGTGGCGACCAAATACGGGCCGTTGAAGACGGACCATATCCTGTTCATCGCCTCGGGCGCGTTTCACGTCTCGAAGCCGTCGGACCTGTTGCCGGAATTGCAGGGCCGCCTGCCGATCCGCGTCGAACTGCGTGCACTGGAGAAGGACGATTTCGTCCGCATCCTGACCGAGACGGAGGCCAGCCTGATCAAGCAGTACATCGCGCTGATGAAAACCGAAGGCGTCGAGCTGACCTTCACCGACGACGCCATCGATTCGCTGGCCGGCGTCGCCGTCGACCTCAATGCCAGCATCGAGAATATCGGCGCGCGGCGGCTGCAGACGGTGATGGAGCGGGTGCTGGACGAGATCTCCTACGATGCGCCCGACCGCAACGGCACGGCCGTCACCATCGACGCCGCCTATGTGCAGAAGCATGTCGGAGACCTCTCCAGAAACACCGATCTGTCGCGGTTCATCCTCTGAACGAAGACGCCGGAGCAGTCCGACGCGGCATCGAGTAACAACTCCGGCAGGAGCCATGTGTGGCCAGATGGTACCATCTGGCCACCTTTCGTCTCGCCGGATGAAGAGGCGCTCTCGACTCGACCAGGTGCTTTACCTAGTTTGCGCGGCAATTCTCTAGGCGGCGGCGCATGAAAAAACTCATCCTGGTCATTCTCGGCTTGACGCTGGCGGCGACGCTGTTCGCCGCCGACGCGGCGACATTGGTGCCGCCGGGAAACCGCAATGCCGAGCAGCCTGACATTCCCGGCGCCTCCAGTCGCCGCACCCAGGCGACCAACACCAGCTTCCAGGCGAAGTATCGCAAGGTCTACGCGCTGTTGCAGAACGACCCCGACCTGCGCGGCAAGATCAAGAAGGCGGCAAGCGCCTACGGCATCGACCCGATGCACATCGTCGGCGCCATCGTTGGCGAGCACACCTACAATGTCGACGCCTATGACCGGCTGCAGACCTATTATGTCAAGGCGATCTCCTACCTCTCGAGCAAGCTCTCCTTCGCCTATGATGGCGAGGACATTACCGATTTCGTGCAGCGGCCGGAATTCAGGAAGTGCGCCGCGATTTCGGACAGCTACGATCTGTGGGAATGCCGTGAACAGGTTTGGAACCGCTCGTTTCGCGGCAAGACCGTCGGCGGCGAGGATTTCCCCGACAACCGGTTCGGCGCCACCTTCTTCCAGCCCTATTATGCCGGCCAGACCTTCGGCCTCGGCCAGCTCAACCCGCTGACCGCCCTGCAGATGAGCGATCTCGTGCACAAGGTGTCGGGCTTGCCGAAGCTCGACGTCTCCGATCCCAATTCGGTCTACAAGACCATCATGGATCCGGACCTGACGCTTCCTTACGTCGCCGCGACGATCAGGAAGTCGATCGACGCCTATAAGAGCATCGCCGGCTTCGACATTTCGGGCAATCCGGGCCTGACCGCCACGCTCTACAATGTCGGCAATCCGGAACAGCGCGCTTATGCGCTGAAGGTGGAAAACGAAAAACGCCGCGCCACCGGCGAGCCGGAGAAGCTGCCGGAAGAGAATTATTACGGCTGGCTAGTCAACGACAAATTGCCGGAGCTGAAGGCGCTGTTTTAGCGGCTCAGGTGCGCTTGCATTAACTCGTCGACGCCTGCGTCGCCCCTCATTGTCCTGCCGGACGTTCGTCGTTCGAAAAGCCAAGCAATTGGCTTTTCGTCCGCTGCGCGGACCACTTCTCAACTCCCCGTATAGTGACGGGGAGAAATGTGCTGTTATCAATGATCTCGCCAATCGTGATGAATTGCGGTGAGGTTGCCATAGCCCCTTCTCCCCGTTCTACGGGGAGAAGATGCCGGCAGGCAGATGAGGGGCGGCGCCGACATCCACAAGGTGCACGACCCCTATGCCGCCAGCAACGCCTTCAGCTTGACTTCAGGCGATCCCAGCGCGTCCGCCGACGGTTTTGCCCGCTTCGCGATCAGCATCTCGGCCAGCCTGATGTCGCGCGCCACCGCATTGCCCGGGCCGATGCCGCTGGCCGCCACCAGCCTGCCGTCTTCGGCCAGATGAAAGAGGATGAAGGCGCCGTCACCGAGATCGCGGCGCACGGTGCTACGGCCTTCGTCGGACAATCCCGCGATCTGCAGGGACAGGCCATACTGATCCGACCAGAACCACGGCACAGCGGCATGCGGCTCGCCGGCGCCCAGCATGTTCTTCGCCGCCAGTGCGCCCTGTTCCTGCGCGTTGCGCCAGGCTTCCAGCCGCACGCGGCGGCCGCCATAGATGGCAAGCGGGAACGAGCAGCAGTCGCCGGCGGCGAAGATGTCGGGATCGCTGCCGCGCAGTTCTGCGTCGACCGCGATGCCGTTTTCGATGGCCAGGCCGGCCTCCGCCGCCAGCCCGGTCACCGGCACGGCGCCGATGCCGATCACGGCGAGGTCGGCAATGATCTCGCGCCCGCCGGCAAGCGTCACCCGCACCTCCTTGCCGTCGTCGGCGATGGCGGAGATGCCTTCCCCGCAGATCACGTCGACACCCTCGGCGACATGCGCGTCATGGATGATTTCGGCGATCTCGGCCGGAACGCCGCGCATCAGGATGCGCGACTGCGCCTCGATGACGGTGACATCTGCGCCGAGCTTGCGCGCCGCCGCGGCAAGCTCGAGGCCGATGAAGCCGCCGCCGATGACGGCGATGCGATTGCCGGCGCTGAGATGAGCGCGGATGGCCAGCGCATCGGCGAAGGTCCTGAGATAGACGCAGCGCCCGCCAAGGCCAGGCATCGGCAGCTTGCGTGGGGTCGAGCCAGTGGCCAGCAGCAGCTTGTCGTAGGGCAGCACCGAGCCGTCGGACAGGCGCACCGTGTGCGCCGCGCGATCGATCGCGATCGCCTGAACGGAATGGATATGCCGGATCGCTTTTCCCGCCAGGATTTCGTCGCTGGCGATCGCCTTGATTGCAGGCGCGTCGCTGGCCATCGCCTCCTTGGACAGAGGTGGCCTCTCATAGGGCAGATGCGGCTCGTCGCCGACCAGCGTCACCGGCCCGTCATAGCCGAGATCGCGCAGCGTCAGTGCTGCCCGTCCGCCGCATTCGCCGGCCCCGATGATCACCATTCCCGGCGCCATGCCCTTTACCCGATCTGAACCAGCACTTTGCCGGCGTCGACCTTGACCGGATAGGTCCTGAGGTTGACGCAGACCGGCGCGCCCCTGGCCGCGCCCGTCTTGTAGTTGAAGCGGCCATTGTGCTTGGGGCATTCGATGATGTCGTCCATCACCAGCCCGTCGGCGAGATGCACCTTCTCATGCGTGCAAAGTCCGTCGGTGGCGAAATAGTCGTCGTCCGGGCTGCGATAGATGGCGAAGGTGCGCCCGCCATGATCGAAACGCATCACATCTTCTTCGTCGATGTCACCGGTGGCACAGGCCTCGACCCAATCGCTCATTCAGTCCTCCCCTGGAGTTGTCGGATGTCATTCCGCCGCCGCGGCGACGATGTCGTTGTGGAATTCCTCGCGGTACGGCCTGGCGGTCGGCGGCAGCTCGCGCTTGAGGAAATAATCCTCGTTGCGCAGCTGGCGGCGGAAGGCCGGGATCATCTCGCGGTAACCGGCCAGGATCGAGGGCGTCGGCGCCGGCAAATCGTGCTTGATCAGCGCGTGCAGCCTGGGCAGCGCATGGTAGGGCACCATCGGGAACATGTGATGCTCGACATGGTAATTCATGTTCCAGTAGATGAAGCGGCTGATCGGGTTCATGTAGACGGTACGGCTGTTCAGCCGATGATCGGTGACGTTGTCGGCAAGGCCGCCATGCTGCAGCAGGCCGACCATCACATGATGCCAGGCGCCGTAGAGCCGGGGCAGGCCGACCAGCATCAAAGGCAGGAACGACCCGGTATAGAGTGCCAGCGCGATAGTCGCTGCATAGATCGCCGTCCAGATGCGGGCAATATGGATCGCCTTGGGCTGCTCCTGTTCGGGAATGAAGGTTTTTTCCGCAGCGCTGATGTTGCCTGCGGCGTTGCGCAGCATGTCCGACATCGCGTGCCAGGCGTCGAGCACGCCGACAAAACCGAGGAAGAGGCGCGCCAGGTCCGGCGGCCGCATCACCGAGATCTCGGGATCGCGGCCGACGATGATGGTGTCGGTGTGATGGCGCGTGTGGCTCCAGCGCCAGGTCACCGGGTTGCGCATGATCATGAAGCAGGCGATCTGATAGACCGCGTCATTCATCCACTGCGTGCGAAACGCGGTTCCATGGCCGCATTCGTGCCAGCGTGAATCGGTCGACGAGCCGTAGAGCACGCCATAGACGAAGAAGAACGGCACGCACCACCAGCTGCCCCAGAACCAGGCACCGCCGGCGCCGCTGACGATGAGGGCGGTCAGCCAGATCGCGGTGTCGCGGATCGCCGGGCCATCGGAGCGCTGCATCAGCTCCTTCATCTGCTTGCGGGGAATGTCGGTGTGATACCACTCGGCGGCCGACAGGCCGTTCTCGACGGCAAGCCGGGCGTCGCGGCCGATCAGGCTGTAGTCACGCCGTGACGGCGCTGCGGTCATGATTGCCTCCCAAGGCAACGGGCTCGATACCCAGAATAACGCCGCGCCATGATAGACTCAACATCACAAAGATAGTTTCTATCATTTCCTATCAAAGTAAGGTATCGATATCAGGCAATCGAGCGAGGGCGATCATGGCGAAACGGCCGACCATCACTGATCTGGCGCGCGTCTCCGGCGTCAGTGTCGCCACGGTGGACCGCGTGCTCAACAATCGCTTGCCGGTACGCGAGGAAACGGCGCGCCGCGTCTACGAGACCGCGACCGAGATCGGCTATCATGCCGCCGGCCTGATCAAGCAGAGGATGCGCCACGAGCTGCCGGAATACCGGCTGGGCTTCCTGCTTTTGAGAGGCAACGACGTCTTCTACACGGAGTTCGCGCGGCAGCTCGAACTCGCGCTGTCGCAATCGCAGCGCTTCCGCGGCGTCGCCATCATCGACTTCGCCAGTTCGCTGACGCCGGATGAAATCGTCGAGCGCACGCGCAAGCTGGCGGCTAAATGCAGGGCGGTCGCCCTGGTCGGGCCCGATCACCCGGCGCTGACGGTCACCGTCGAGGAGATGAAGGCCAAGGGATTGCCGGTCTTTTCCCTGCTGTCCGACTTCGCGGCCGGCATTCGCGAGGGCTATGTCGGCCTTGACAACCGCAAGGTCGGCCGCACCGCGGCCTGGATGATCTCCAAGGCGGCGAAGCGGCCGGGCAAGGTCGCGCTCTTCGTCGGCAGCCACCGCTTCCACGGCCATGAACTGCGCGAGATCGGCTTCCGCTCCTTCTTCCGCGAGCAGGCACCGGACTTCACCTTGCTGGAAACGCTGGTCAATCTCGAGGCCAACCAGATCACGCAGGACACGCTGCTCGACCTGCTCGGCCGCCACCCGGACCTCGTCGGCTGCTACGTCGCGGGCGGTGGCATGGAAGGCGCGGTCGCGGCGCTGCGGCAGGCCAGGCCCGCCGAGATGCCGGCGGTCGTCTGCAACGAGATATCGGCGGTCTCGCGGTCCGCCCTGGCGGACGGGGTGCTGACCATGGTGATCTCCACGCCGCTGGCTGCCTTGTGCCGCGAACTGCTCGGCCTCATGGCGCATGCCATCGAGACGGGCGCGGCCAACGCACCCGGCCAGACCTTCCTGCCGTTCGACATCTACCTGCCCGAGAACATCTAGCGAGCTTTGGCCTAAAGCATAGCGCCCGACCTGCATCCAAATTGACGCATTACCGATCGCTAATATATACATACCCAATGGACGGGGATGGGTTTGGGTACATCGCTTTTGGGAGCGACGAGCTCTATGCGCGTGGCGCGCTCTTCAGCGCGCTTCGCTTGCTTCACTATTGCCCGGGTGCCAGGATCACGGTGCTGACCGACCGACCCTCCATTTTCGACGGCTATCCCATCGAAGCGATCGAGCTCACGGCCCAGAGACAGACCGAGATGTCCTTCGGCAATCGATACAGATTTGGCATCAAGGCCGCCGGCATCATCGATCTGCTTCAACGTTGCGAGCGCCTGTTCTTCATGGATGCGGACATGTATCCGACCGGCGACATATCGCGCTGTTTCAACCGAATTTCAGCCTTGTCCTCGATAATGTGGCGGTGCGAAGGGCGCCCAAAGGCTCCCTATCGCTCGCTCGAAGGCGAGGGGCTCTCCATTGGAGGCCGCATCCTGATCGGAGATGAAACGATGTGGGCGAGCGGCGTCCTTGGCGTTCATCATCACAACATTCCGGCGCTGGAGCGAGCATACGCGGCCAGCGAGAAAGTCAGTGAAATCGTGCATTTGCACACCCCGGAACAATTCTGTACCGGCGTCGCGCTATCCCAGGATGGGCGAACGATCAGCCGCCACTGGCTGCCGATCCGCAACTACAGTACCAGGGGAAAGAAGCTCCATGCCCGAAGGCGAATTGGAGCTTTCTTCGATCTCAACGGCAAGCTCAGTGTCGAACGGCAGGTGAAGCAGGCGGCGTCGTGCAGGGTCTGGAGAGCGCCGCTCGACCTCTTGTTGCAGAGAGACATCTGGCATTTCTGAACGCCATGCCATCGCCCGCCGACGGCATCCAAGGAATGGACCCGGCGCGCAGACGCCGTCGGCTCCGCACCGCATTCCCGTGTCCGCCAAAATCGCACATCCGGTTCTGGAATCTCCCTTGACGCCTCCCGAGCAAATGGAATAAATATTTCACCAGTCACGTATTTTGGTTCTTTCGTTCCGGAACATCTGTTTCATCAAGAGGCCTTGGCGTTCCAGCAAACGGCAGGCGCAACCCGGGGAGAGAGACGGTAATCGGGAGAGATTCCCCAGGCAGAACGGGGATTCCGGAGAGATCGGTGCAACCGGACACCAAAAGTGGAGGAGAAATACAATGAAGAAACTGCTTTTGGGCGTCGCCTTCGCGGCGCTGATGAGTTCATCGGCCATGGCCGCCAAGATCGGCGTGTCGATGGCCAAGTTCGACGACAATTTCCTCACCGTGCTGCGCAACGGCATGATCGAGCAGGCCAAGGGCATGAGCGGCGTCGAGTTGCAGGTCGAGGACGCGCAGAACGACGTCGCCAAGCAACTCGACCAGATCAAGAACTTCGCCGCTTCGGGCGTCGACGCCATCATCGTCAACCCGGTCGACACCTCGGCCACGCAGGCGATGTCGGATGCGGCGGCCGCGGCCAAGATCCCGCTGGTCTATGTCAACCGCCAGCCGGTCAATGTCGACACGCTGCCAGACAACCAGGCCTTCGTCGCCTCGAACGAGGCCGATTCCGGCACGCTCGAAACCAAGGAAGTCTGCCGCCTGTTCAAGGAAGCCGGCAAGAAGGAAGCCAATGTCTATGTGATCATGGGCGAGCTTTCCAACCAGGCCGCCGTGCAGCGCACCAAGGACATCGACGATGTCATCGCCACACCGGACTGCAGCTTCATCAAGATCATCGACAAGCAGACCTCGAACTGGGATCGCGACCAGGCGCAGAACCTGATGACCAACTGGCTGTCGACCGGCAAGAAGTTCGACGGCGTCATTGCCAACAATGACGAAAGCGCCATCGGCGCCATCCAAGCGATGAAGGCCGCCAACATCGACATGAAGTCGGTTGTCGTCGGCGGCGTCGACGCCACCCAGGACGCGCTTGCCGCCATGCAGGCGGGCGACCTTGATGCCACCGTCTTCCAGGACGCCGCCGGCCAGGGCGCGGGGGCGCTGGATGCCGCGCTGAAGCTCGCCAAGGGCGAGAAGGTGGAACACAAGGTCTATGTCCCGTTCCAGCTGGTCACGCCGGCCAACATCGACAAGTTCCTGAAGAAGAACTGAGCCGCGGACATACGGAGCGGCGCTCTCGCGCAGCGACAGCGCCGCTCCGCTTCCCTCGGCGCCCGAAGGTGCTCGGGGAACGACCGCGGCTGACGGAGGATAGAAGAATTGGCACAGACATCTCACGGCGTCGGCGGGGTCAGCTATGACGCCAGGAAGCGCACATGGCCGGCCGAGTTCAACGTCTTCCTGGCGCTCGTCATCCTCGTCGTCATCTTCGAACTGATCGGCCGGGTCTTTCTCGGCGACAGCTTCCTGTTCAACACCCGCAGTGACGTCTCCGGCCTCTTCAACGAGGCGCGCCTGCAGATCATCATCCTGCAGGTGTCGATCGTCGGCATCATCGCCATCGGCGTCACGCAGGTGATCATTACGGGTGGCATCGACCTGTCCTCCGGCTCGATCGTCGGCGCGACGGCCATGATCGCCATGAGCTTTGCCCAGGTCGCGACCGTGAACGGCAATCCCAACCCCAAGGCGATGTTCCTGGCCCAGGGCTGGACCGACCTGCCCGTGATCGTCCCGGTGCTGGTGGCGATCGGCTGCGGCCTGCTCGCCGGCCTCGTCAACGGCGCGCTGATCGCCTACACGCGCATCCCGCCCTTCATCGCCACGCTCGGCATGATGGTGACCGCGCGGGGCATCGCCAAATGGTGGTCGAAGGGCCAGCCGATCTCGTTCCCGACGGACAGTTTCGCCGCCATCGGCAAGGGCCTGATGCCCGTCATCATCTTCCTGTCGCTGGCCGTGCTGTTCCAGCTGATCATGACCTACACCAGATATGGCAAGCACTGCTACGCGATCGGCTCCAACGAGGACGCAGCGCGCATGTCTGGCATCAAGATCGCCAACCACAAGATCCTCGTCTATGTCATCGCCGGCATTCTCGCCGCGCTCGCCGCCGTCGTGCTCTCCTCCAAGAATCTCACCGCCCAGGCCGGCATGGGCGTCATGTACGAACTCGATGCCATCGCCATGGCGGTCATCGGCGGCGTCTCGCTGTCGGGCGGCCGCGGCTCCATCATCGGCACGGTGATCGGCGCGCTGATCTTCGGCGTCATCATCTCCGGCTTCACCTTCCTGCGCCTCGACGCCTACTATCAGGAGATGGTCAAGGGCGTGATCATCGTCGGCGCGGTCGTTCTCGACCAGTGGCGCCAACGCATGCGGGCATTGAGGGCTTGACCATGCCAGATATCTCCACGACAGACATCGTCCTGAAGACCGAGAACCTCACCAAGCGCTATGGCGGCGTGCATGCGCTTGAAGGCGCCAATTTCGAGCTGCGCAAGGGCGAGCATGTCGCCATCATGGGTGACAACGGCGCCGGCAAGTCGACCTTCGTGCGCCAGATCACCGCCGTCGAGCAGCGGACCAGCGGCCAAGTCTGGTTCGATGGCAAGGAAGTGAATTTCGCCGGTCCGATCGAGGCCCGCGAGGCAGGCATCGAGACGGTGTTCCAGAACCTGGCGCTGGCCGACGACCTCGACGTGCCGTCGAACCTGTTCCTCGGCCGTGAAAAGGTGCTGTTCAATCTCGGGCCATTTTCGATCCTCGACCGCAAATACATGCGCAAGGCAACCGAGGCGGCGCTGGTCCGCACCGCGGTCAAGATCCCCAACCTCTCCAACACTATCCGCCATATGTCGGGCGGCCAGCGGCAGTGCGTGGCGATCGCCAGGACGGCGACCTTTGCCTCCAAGCTGATCATCATGGACGAGCCGACGGCGGCTCTCGGCGTGCAGGAGACGGCGCAGGTCGAAAACATCATCCGCACGCTGAAGGACAATGGCGAGCCGCTGATCCTGATCAGCCACAACATGCGCCAGGTGTTCGACCTTTGCGACCGCATCGTGGTGTTCCGGCGCGGCCGCATCGTCGCCAATCTGCGCAAGGAAAATACCGACGGGCAGGACATCGTATCCTATATCACCGGCGCCAAGACCGGCGAGGCGGAACTCGCGGCCTAAGGGCCGGGCTCGGAGGCGATGGTCATCGCCTTCCCGTCGATTTGTCTTGACCGTAAAATCATTCAGCGCCCATGACCGGCGCCCCGCTTCGAACCATCCCCAGAGGAAAATATCCATGACTGTTCGCTTCGCCCTCCTTGGTGCCGGCCGCATCGGCAAGGTCCACGCCCGCGCCGTGGGTTCCAACCCCCAGGCAAAACTGGTCGCCGTGGCTGATGCCTTCGAGAAGGCGGCGAGCGAATTGGCTGTTGCCTATGGCGCCGAGGTGCGCAGCATCGACGAAATCGAGAAGTCCAAGGACATCGACGCGGTCGTCATCTGCACGCCGACCGACACCCATGCCGATTTGATCGAGCGCTTCGCCAAAGCCGGCAAGGCGATCTTCTGCGAGAAGCCGATCGACCTCGACGTCAAGCGGGTCGAGCAGTGCCTGGCCGTTGTCGACAAGGCCAATGCGACCCTGATGGTCGGCTTCAACAGGCGTTTCGACCCGCATTTCGCCGCCGTGCGCAAGGCGATCGACGACGGAGCCATCGGCACCGTCGAGATGGTCACCATCACCTCGCGCGATCCCGGCGCGCCACCCATCGACTACATCAAGCGCTCGGGCGGCATTTTCCGCGACATGACCATCCATGATTTCGACATGGCGCGCTTCCTGCTCGGCGAGGAGCCTGTCGCGGTCAGTGCGCACGCCTCGGTGCTGGTCGACAAGAAAATCGGCGAAGCCGGCGATTTCGACTCGGTCAGCGTCATCCTCGAAACGGCTTCGGGCAAGCAGGCAGTCATCTCCAATTCGCGCCGCGCCACCTATGGCTACGACCAGCGCATCGAGGTGCACGGCTCGAAGGGCATGGTGGCGGCCGAGAACCAGCGGCCGGTGTCGATCGAGCTCGCCAACGAGAAGGGCTACACGCGCCCGCCGCTGCACGACTTCTTCATGACCCGCTACCTCGACGCCTATGCCCTCGAGATCGCCGCCTTCATCGCGGCGGCAACATCCGGCAAGAAGGCGGCGCCGAGCGGCGCTGATGGCCTCGTGGCGCTGAAGCTGGCCGATGCGGCGCTGAAGTCGGCGACCACGGGCAAGACCATTCGTCTCGACAAGTAAGAACCGGACCCAACGCACAGGAGCAGAGCGATGAGCGCATCCGCCGATCGCAATTCGAACACACGCGCCATCGTCACCGGCGGTGCGCAAGGCATAGGATTCGCGGTCGCCGAAGCGCTGGCCGACGAAGGCTGCCGGGCGCTGGCGCTCATCGGCCGCTCGCAGGAGAAGGGCGACAAGGCTGTTGCTCATTTCAGGAAATCAGGCGTCGACGCGATCTTCATCAGCGCCGACGTCTCGAAGGTGGCCGACTGCAAGCGCGCGGTCGCCACCGCGCTCTCGCATTTCGATACGATCAACGCGCTGGTCAACGCCGCCGCCACCTCGGCGCGCGGCTCGCTGGTCGAGACCTCAGAAGAGCTGTTCGACCAGATCTTCGACGCCAATGTGCGCGGCCCGTTTTTTCTGATGCAGGGCGTGGTGGCGCATCTCTTGGAGAAAAAGGCGCCCGGATCGATCGTCAACGTGCTGTCGATGTCGGCGCATACCGGGCAGTCCTTCCTGACGCCCTATTCGACCAGCAAGGGCGCGCTGATGACGCTGACCAAGAACGTCGCCAACGCTTATCGCTTCAACCGCATCCGCTGCAACGCCGTGCTGCCCGGCTGGATGGACACCGAGGGCGAGGACATCGTGCAGAAGAAATGGCACGATGCGCCCGACGACTGGCTGGCGAAGGCCGAAGCCGCGCAGCCGATGGGCCAGTTGGTCAAGCCGGACCAGCTCGCACGGCTGATCAGCTACATGGTCAGCCCGCAATCGGGCGTCATGACCGGATCGCTGGTCGACTACGATCAGAGTGTCGCCGGGTCGTCGCCGGAGTAGGTTCATGCGAGCGATCTGCGTGGCGCACCTTGAATCTATCCTATGTCTGTCTTTTTGAAATCCTGACCGGTGTAGAGCAAAGCCAAATTATATGCCTTGCAACAGGCGTAGGAAAAGCAATCGCCCATATTGAGCTGCGCCGGCGAATCGACACCCTTGCCGTAACTGCGTGCGGCTTCGATGGCGAGCCGCCCGACTTCGGCCGAAATGAGGACCTCGCCGATTCCCAAATCCTGCACGAAACGGTCCACGGCCGCATTCGCCTTTGCGACTGCCGCCGGTTGGATGGGTGAAGGCAGGGGGGTCTTTGAACGCGCCAAGGCCATTGCGGTCTCGAAACGAACGATCGCCGAAATGAAGAAAGGCCCGCCATGGGCGTCCATCCGGGCGGCGAGTTCTCCTGCCGTGGGCTCCGGACGCAACAGAGCGACGACCGCCGAAGCGTCAATGAACAAGCTCATAGCCCCTCTGAAAGCTCGTCCGAATAGGCTCTCATATCGAAGTCAGGATTATCCGCTCCGATTTCGCCAGCCATTCTGACTGCCTCCGCCAAGCGTTCCGATACAGTTTGGACACTGCGGGCGCGCTCAATTTCATGCGTCAGGGCCCGGCGAACCGCCTCGGCTTTGCTCGGCGCCTTTGTGAGGCGCTGCACCTCAAGTACCAGCCGGTCGACTTCCCGGTCCTTCACATAAAGCGGCATTGGAGCATATCCTCTTTAGAATATCCAACATATACCTTCTTACATATTCAAACAAGACGCCAATCAGGTGCGTGACATTCAACGCGAGTTCAGCTATAGCCCACGCATGATCAACCTGACCGCCACGTATTGGTACTTTAGGAGCTCGCTGGCGGCGGGAGGATTGCGCTCGATCTGAAGATTGCAGCAACAAGATCCGAACAGCCGCCAGACCTGGCGGCTTTTTTGTTTCAGCCGGCAGGTTCCCAAACAGGAGCAGAAAGCCGTGTTGACCACCACAGACGACCTCCGGGTCAAGGAACTGAGACTGCTGAGCACGCCGGACGAGGTGATGCGCGAGATACCGCGCTCACTCACGGCGACACGCACCGTTGCCGCCTCGCGCAACGCCATTCACTCCATCCTCACCGGGGCCGACGATCGGCTTGTTGTCATCGTGGGCCCTTGTTCCATCCACGATCCGGTCGCGGCCGTTGATTATGCCAGCCGTCTGGCGGCGCTGCGCGAGGCTCTGTCCGACCGGCTCGAGATCGTCATGCGCGTCTATTTCGAGAAGCCGCGCACCACGGTCGGCTGGAAAGGCCTGATCAACGATCCCGACCTCGACGGCAGCTTCAACATCGACAAGGGGTTGCGGATGGCGCGCAACGTGCTGTCCGCCGTCAACAATCTCGGCCTTCCGGCGGCGACCGAATTCCTCGACATGACGACGCCACAATACATCGCCGACCTCGTCGCCTGGGGCGCCATCGGCGCGCGCACGACCGAGAGCCAGATCCATCGCGAGCTGGCCTCGGGTCTCTCCTGCCCGGTCGGCTTCAAGAACGGCACCGACGGCAATCTCAGGATCGCTGGCGAGGCGGTGAAGTCGGCCGCCCAGCCGCATCATTTCATGGCGGTGACCAAGGGCGGACGCAGCGCCATCGCGGCGACCACCGGCAATGAGGATTGCCATGTCATCCTGCGTGGTGGCGTTCAGCCCAACTACGACGCGGCAAGCGTCGAGGCCGCCTCCGTCGAACTCGTCCGCATCAGTATCGCCCCCCGTCTGATGATCGACGTCAGCCATGCCAACTCAGCCAAGAAGCCGGAGAACCAGCCCAAGGTCGCGGCCGATGTCGCGGGCCAAGTGGCGGCTGGCGACGAGCGCATCATCGGCGTCATGATCGAGAGCAATCTCGTCGCCGGCCGGCAGGATGTCGTGCCCGGCAAGCCACTGGTCTACGGCCAGAGCATCACCGATGGCTGCATCGACTGGGCGACCACGGAGACGGTGCTGCACGGCCTTGCCGGCGCCGTGGAATGGCGCCGGTCGGCGCGCCGCAACTTGCTGGACAGCCGGCAAGGCGCCGCCTGATCTGGGGGAGCATAAGGGCGGCGCTTCCAGTTTCAGTCCAGGACCACGCCGCTCCTAGGCCCCGCAGCGCTCACCTCCTTGCATGTCACCGATCCGCGTGTTACATACTGAACCAAATGGTTCAGTATTCTCCTGCCCGCCTGGATGCCTCGTTCGCCGCGCTTTCGGACGCCACCCGACGCGGCGTTCTGGAGCAGCTCGGCCGTGCGGATGCCTCGATCACGGACTTGGCCCAGAAATTCCACATGACCCTCACGGGCATGAAGAAGCATGTCGGCGTTCTGGAGCAGGCAGGCCTCGTCACGACGCGGAAGGTCGGGCGCGTGCGGACCTGCAAGCTCGGCCTGCGCCGCCTGGAGGAGGAGACGGCATGGATCGAGAGATACCGCCAGCTCTGGGCCGCACGCTTCGACGAGCTGGACAAGGTTGTCGAGGAAATGAAACGGAAGGAGGAAGCCGATGGACGAAACAAGAGCGAATGAGCCCACCCCCATGCAGAACCGCACGACGGTGGAACGGAAGTCCGACCGCGAGCTGGTCGTCACGCGAAGCTTCGACGCGCCGGCCCGCATCGTGTTCGAGGCCTGGACAAAGCCCGAGCTGTTCAAGCAGTGGTGGGTGCCGAAGTCGATGGGCATGTTCCTGCGTTCCTGCGAGATGGATGTTCGTGTCGGAGGCGGGTACCGTTTGGTGTTCGGGCATGATGACTCGCACCCTGCCGAGTTCTTCGGCAGGTATCTCGAAGTGACACCGCCCTCGCGCCTCGTCTGGACCAATGACGAAGGTGGTGACGGTGGACCCGTGACCACAGTGACCTTCGAGGAAAAAGGCGGCAAGACGCTGCTGGTCATGCACGAGGTCTATCCCTCGAAGGAGGCCCTCGACGCCGCCGGTACCGGGGCGGCGGATGCGATGGCCGAGACGTTCGGGCAGTTGGACGAGCTTCTCGCCACGCTGCGGCACGGCGCCGCCTGATCCGGCAGGCGCCAGAAGGCGGCGGTTCGGTTCAGCCCGAGACTACGCCGCCCTCAGCCCTTCCCATGCGGTGAACACGGAGACCGCGAAGAGCAGCAGCCCGGCCGCCCGGCCGGCAAGGATGGTCACCCGTGGATTGGCGATCAGAAGCTTGCGGCTGCGGCCGGCCGATATTGCGAGCCCGCCATAGACCGCGGCCTGCGTCAGCACGGTCAGCAGGCCCATGATCGTCGCCTGCATCCAGATCGGGCCGTAGTCCGGTTTCAGGAACTGCGGATAGACGGCGAGTACGAAGAGGTAGGCCTTCGGGTTGATCAGGCAGGTCACCAAGCCCTGGCGAAACGCCTTCCATGCCGAGCGGCTGCCGGCGGGGCCCTCGTTGCCGACGGTGATGGAGCTGCGCATCAGCGTGATGCCGATGAAGGCCATGTAGGCGGCGCCCGCAAGCAGCAGCGGCTTGAACAGGATCGGCAAGAAATGCACCAGCAGGCCGACGCCGATGGCGCCGTTCAGCGTGTGCACCATGCCGCCGACCATGATGCCGCCGGTCGCGGCAAGACCCCTGTCGCGGCCGCCGGTCAACGCATTGGCAAGCACGAACAGCATGTCCATGCCTGGAACGGCGATGATGCCGAACAGGAGGATAAAGAACAGCCAGAGATTTTCAGCATAGCCCATGTCAGTTGCCTGTTGTCCCGCTCGGCCCAGCCTCGGCGGAACCTGTTGATTTTCAAAACGATAGGCAGTCCTATAGGCAGGCCCAACTGACGATGGTGTGTCAGTTGTGATCGGTACCAGGTCAGAAAAATGCGCAAGGCCTCGCGCCTGTTCGAGATCATCCAGATCCTGCGGCTGGCGCGGCAGCCGGTGACGGCGGCAATGATCGCCGGGCAACTGGAAGTGACGATCCGCTCGATCTATCGCGACATCGCGGCGCTGCAGGCGATGCGCGTGCCGATCGAGGGCGGGCGTGGCATCGGCTACATCCTGCGCCCCGGCTTCGACTTGCCGCCGCTGATGTTTTCGATCGAGGAAATGGAGGCGATCGTCCTGTCGCTGGCGCTGCTGGAGCGCACGGGCGACGACGAGCTCAAGCAGGCGGCCAAGCGCGTCGGCGCCAAGATCGCCGGCGCGGTGCCGCCGCCCTTGCGCCAGACGCTCGACGCCAATGCGTTGCACGCCTGGGGCTTCGCGGCGCCCTCCGCAGGTGTGATCGACCTGGCGCTGGTGCGCCGCGCCATACGCGACGAGGAGAAGCTAGAGCTCTCCTATCGCGACGAGCTTGGTCGCGCTTCCGAGCGCCTTATCCGCCCGATCGCTCTGATCTATTACGCCGAAACCGCCAACATCGTCGCCTGGTGCGAGCTGCGCCAGGCGATCCGCAACTTCCGCAGCGACCGCATCGAGGATTGCCAGCCGACCGGGCTAGGCTTCAAGGGCGAAGGCGATCGTTTGCGGCAGGTCTGGGTCGACGGATGGGAAGTCAATGCAGCGGCCGCCGGCTAAAGCGACCAGCGCAGCGAATCCTACCTTACATCCACCCAGCGCTTCTCCTCGAAGGAGCGCGCCATGGCGTGCACGGTGCGCTCGATCTCCAGTCCTTCGGCGAACTCGATGAGCCGGGCCGGCTTGCCGGCAAGCCGTGTCAGCAATTCATGGCATTCTATGATCTTGAGGTCGTTGAAGCCGAGGCTGTGGCCGGGCGCCGGCACGAAGAGCTCATAGGGTCTGTGCTGCGGCGCCACCAGAATGGTGCGGTAGCCCTGTTCGGTGGGTCGGTCGGACGTCAGGTAGAGCTGGAATTCGTTCATCCGCTCCTGGTCGAACAGGATCGATCCCTTGGACCCGAAGATCTGGATGGCGATGCGGCCCTTGCGGCCCCAGGCCGAGCGGTTGACCTGCAGCGTGCCAGCAATGCCGTTCTCCAGATGCATGAGTACGCTGGCGATGTCGTAGGTTTCGACTGCGCGGCGCCCGCCAGCCGCGAGCTTGCGGTCGGCATAGGGCTTGGCCATGTCGCAGATGACGCGGCCGACGCGGCCGAACAGCGCCGAGACCAGCGACAGCGGATGCACGGCGAAATCGTCGAGCGCGCCATAGCCGGAAGTCGCCTCGTGCTTCCAGAAGAACAGCGCCTCGGGATCGGCCATGAAGTCCTCGTCCATCTCGATGCGCAGATGGTTGACCTCGCCGATGATCTTCTCGTCGAGCAGCGCGCCGATGTGACGGATGGCGGGGCTCTGGATGTAGTTGTAGCCAAGCGCGGCGACCTTGCCTGATTTCTCCGCCGCGCCCGCCATCGCCTCGGCTTCGGCAAAGCTCGGCGCCATCGGTTTTTCGCACCACAGATGCTTGCCGGCTTCGAGGACAGCGATGGCCATTTCCGGATGGAACTGGTTCGGCGTTGTCAGCGACACGATATCGACCTCCGGGTCGTTGACGACGGCGCGCCAGTCGCTGGTGGCCTTGGCGAAGCCGAACTCGCCTGCCTTGCGCCTGGCGAGCTCCTCATTGACCTCACCGAGATGGACGAGCCGCGGCTTGGCCGCATCGGGGAAGACGGCCCCGACGGCGCTCCACGCGATGGCGTGGCATTTGCCCATGAAACCCGTGCCGATAAGACCGACGCCAACCATTTTTCGTTCCTCCGCTGCCATAAAAGCTGAGTGGATGAATTAGTCCATTTTTTCCAGGAATGGAATGTCTGCCTCATTTTTTATGGCGTTCTTGCGCAGGCTCGCTATGATGGGGCAGAGAGGGTGTCCAGACAGGCTTGGGCAGAGGGACGATGGACGAACAGGTACCTCGCGACTTCGAGACGCTGCGTGCCACGATTCTGGACCGGCGCGAGAGCCTGCCCAAGCGCATCGCCCAGATCGCCGCCTACGCGCTCGACAATCCCGACGACATCGCCTTTGGTACCGCCGCCAGCATCGCCGCTTCGGCCGGCGTGCAGCCCTCGACCCTGATCCGTTTTGCCCAGCAACTCGGCTTCGACGGTTTTACCAGCCTGCAGCAGGTGTTCCGGGAACGTCTGCGCGAGCGCAACTCTTCCTATGACGAGCGGCTGCAGGCGCTGCGTGCCAAGGCCGAGGGCGGTGCCGGCCACCGGGCGATCTTCGACGGCTTCATCGCCGCCGCCAGCACCTCCCTCAACGACATTTCCCGCACGCTGGACGATGCGCATCTGGAAGACGCGATTTCGCTGCTGGCGAAGGCGCAGACCATCTATGTCTTGGCCAAGCGACGCTCCTATCCAGTGGCTTCCTACATCGCCTATGCGCTCGGCAAGCTGAAGATCCGCAACCAACTGATCGAATCGGCCGCCGGCCTGAATGCCGAGATGGTCGGCTTCGCCACACCGGCGGACGCCGTCATCGCCATCAGCTTCTCGCCCTACGCGCCGGCCACGATCGAGGAGGCGCGCGCCATTTCCGAGCAGGGCGTGCCGATCGTCGCCATCACCGACAGCTCGTTCTCGCCGCTCGCCCAGTTCGCCAGGGTCTGGTTCGAGGTTGCCGAGGCGGATTTCGCCGGCTTCCGTTCGCTGTCGGCGACAATGGCGCTGGCCATGGCGCTGACCGTCGGCGTCGGCGAGAAGCGGCGCGACGCGAGCCGTAAGCGCAAGGCTTGATCAGGCGTCCCATCAAGGCAATTTTAGCCTAGGGAATGCTCATTCCATATTGACTATGGATTGGAATTATTATTTCATATTGCCGGCGCCACGCAGCCGCTCGCGCGTGTTACCCAAAACAATGTTGTCCATGACGACAAGACCGACGGGAGGTTCCAATGAGCGAAGCCGTGGACGCAAGACAGGCGCCGCTCGATGTCATCACCATCGGCCGCGCGTCCGTCGACCTCTATGGCCAGCAGATCGGCTCGCGGCTGGAGGACATCACCTCCTTCGCCAAGTCTGTCGGCGGCTGCCCGGCCAATATTTCGGTCGGTACGGCAAGGCTCGGGCTGCGCTCGGCTCTGCTGACGCGCGTCGGCGACGAGCAGATGGGCCGCTTCATCCGCGAGCAGCTGAAACGCGAAGGCGTCAACACCGACGGTCTGAAGACCGACAAGGAGCGGTTGACCGCTCTGGTTCTGCTTTCGGTCGAGAGCGAAGGCGTTTCGCCGATGATTTTCTACCGTTCCGACTGTGCCGACATGGCGCTGGCCGAAGAGGACATCCATGAGGCGTTTATTGCCTCGGCCCGTTCGATCGTCGTCACCGGCACGCATTTTTCCCGCCCCAATAGCGATGCCGCCCAGCGCAAGGCGATCCGCATCATGAAGGCCAGGGGTGGCAAGGTCGTGTTCGATATCGACTATCGCCCGAATTTGTGGGGCCTTGCCGGCCACGCCGAAGGCTTTGAGCGCTATGTCAAATCCGACCGCGTCTCGGCCCAGTTGAAGACGGTGCTGCCCGATTGCGACCTCATCGTCGGCACCGAGGAAGAGATCATGATCGCGTCCGGCGCTGACGACTGCCTGAGCGCGCTGAAGACGATCCGCTCCCTGTCCTCGGCCACCATCGTCCTGAAGCGCGGCGCCATGGGCTGCATCGTCTATGACGGACCGATCAGCGACGATCTCGAGGACGGCATCGTCGGCAAGGGTTTCCCGATCGAGATCTACAATGTGCTGGGCGCCGGTGACGCCTTCATGTCCGGTCTGCTGCGCGGCTGGCTCGGCGGTGAAAGCCTTGCCACGGCGGCGACCTGGGCCAATGCCTGCGGCGCCTTCGCCGTGTCGCGGCTGCTCTGCGCGCCGGAATATCCGACCTTCGAGGAGCTGCGGTTCTTCCTCGAGAATGGCAGCAAGCATCGCGCGCTGCGCAAGGACGAGGCGATCAACCACATCCATTGGGCAACCACACGCCGGCGCGACATCCCCTCGCTGATGGCGCTCGCCTGCGATCACCGTGTGCAGCTCGAGGATGTGGCGGCCAAGACCGGCGCCGATCCGGCGCGCATCCGTAATTTCAAGGTGCTGGCGGTCAAGGCAGCGGCCAAGGTCGCGGCCGGCCGCGACGGCTATGGCATGCTGATCGACGAGAAACATGGCCGCGAGGCGATGTTCGAATTCGCTCGCCACCCCTTCGCCTGGCTTGGACGCCCGGTGGAACTGCCGGGCTCGCGGCCGCTGCGCTTCGAATTCTCGCAGGACATCGGCTCGCAGCTTACCGAATGGCCCGTCGATCACTGCATCAAGTGCCTGTGCTTTTATCATCCCGACGATCCAGCGGAACTGAAGGAAGAACAGCAGCAGAAGCTGCGCGCGCTGTTCGAGGCCGCGCGCAAAGTTGGCCGCGAACTTCTCATCGAGATCATCGCCGGCAAGCACGGCAAGCTCGACGACACGACGATCCCGCGCGCGCTGGAGGAACTCTATGCGCTCGGCATCAAGCCGGACTGGTGGAAGCTCGAACCGCAGGCGTCGAGCGGTGCCTGGGCCAAGATCGAGGCGGTGATCCTGAAGCACGATCCATGGTGCCGGGGCATCGTGCTGCTTGGCCTGGAGGCGCCGCAGGACGAGTTGGAGGCCGCTTTTGCCGCCACGGCCAACGCGCCCATCGTCAAGGGCTTTGCCGTCGGGCGCACCATCTTCGTCCACGCAGCCGAACAATGGCTGGCCGGCAGGATGTCCGACGACGAGGCTGTCGCCGACATGGCGTCGCGCTTCGAACAGTTGACCGAAGCGTGGCTTGCCGCGCGCGGCCGCAAGGCGGCATAACAAGGCGCAACGGCGTAGGGACTGCGGAGGAAAACACCATGAGCAAGACAATCCGCCTGACGATGGCGCAAGCGCTGACCCGCTTCCTGTCCCGCCAGATGACCGAGATCGACGGGAAAAAAACGCCGATCTTCGGCGGCGTCTGGGCGATCTTCGGCCACGGCAATGTCGCCGGCATCGGCGAGGCGCTCTACCAGGTGCGCGACGAATTGCCGACCTTCCGCGCCCACAATGAGCAGGCGATGGCGCATGCGGCGATCGCCTATGGCAAGGCCAATTTCCGCCGCCGTTTCATGGCCGCGACCTCTTCGATCGGCCCTGGCGCGCTGAACATGGTGACGGCGGCGGCCCTCGCCCACGTAAACAGGTTGCCCGTCCTGTTTTTGCCGGGCGACGTCTTTGCCAACCGCATTCCCGATCCCGTGCTGCAGCAGGCCGAGGATTTTTCCGACGGCACGGCGACGGTCAACGACTGCTTCCGCCCGGTGTCGCGCTATTTCGACCGCATCACCCGGCCGGAGCAGATCATCCCGGCGCTGAGCCGCGCCATGCAGGTGCTGACCGATCCGGCCGAATGCGGCCCGGTGACTTTGTCGCTTTGCCAGGACGTGCAGGCCGAGGCCTATGACTATCCCGAGAGTTTCTTTGCCGAGCGGATCTGGCGCCAGCGCCGGCCGCGTCCGGACCGTGACGAACTGGCGGCGGCCGTGGCGGCGCTCAAGGGAGCCAGGAAGCCGCTGATCATCGCCGGCGGCGGCGTGCTCTACTCCCAGGCTTCCGACGAACTGGCCAAGTTCGCCCAAGCCGCCGGCATTCCGGTCTGCGAAACGCAAGGCGGCAAGTCCTCGCTGCCGGACGATCACCAACTCAACATGGCAGCGGTCGGTGTTACCGGCACTTCGGCCGCCAACCGGCTGGCGGAAGAGGCCGACGTCGTGCTCGCCATCGGCACGCGGCTGCAGGATTTCACCACCGGCTCGTGGGCGCTGTTCAAGAATTCCGGCAAGACCATCATCGGGCTCAACGTGCAGCCCTTCGATGCCGGCAAGCACCGGGCGCTGCCGCTGGTCGCGGATGCCTGGGAAGGGCTGGCCGAGTTGGCAACCGCTCTGCAAGGCTGGAAGGCGCCCGCCGCCTGGACCGACAATGCGGCCGCCGGCAAGAAGGCCTGGCAGGCCGATGCGGCCAAGGTGACGGCCTCGACCAACGCTGCTTTCCCCTCGGATGCGCAGGTGATCGGCGCCGTGCAGCGCGCCATGGGCTCAGGCGTGACGCTGCTGCATGCGGCAGGCGGACTTCCCGGCGAACTGCACAAGCTCTGGCAGGCCGGTGCGCCGGGCTCCTACCACGCCGAATATGGCTTCTCGACCATGGGTTACGAGATCGCCGGCGGGCTCGGCACCAAGATGGCCAAGCCCGACGAGGAGGTCGTCGTCATGATCGGCGACGGCTCCTACTTGATGCTCAACTCCGAGATCGCCACCTCGGTGATGCTCGGCCTGAAGCTGACCGTGGTGCTGCTCGACAATAGGGGTTTTGGCTGCATCAACCGGCTGCAGATGGCGACCGGCGGCGCCAACTTCAACAATCTCTTGCAGGACTCGCGCCACGAAATCCTGCCCGACATCGACTTTGCCGCGCATGCGGCGAGCATGGGCGCGATATCAGAGAAAGTGCCGTCGGTCGCCGAGCTGGAAAACGCGCTGCAAAAAGCCAGGAAGAACGACCGCACCACCGTGCTGGTCATCGACACCGATCCGTTGGTTTCGACCGATGCCGGCGGCCATTGGTGGGACGTGGCGGTGCCCGAGGTCTCGGCGCGGCCTCAAGTGAACGCCGCGCGCAAGGCCTATGACGAGAAGCGGCGGATGCAGAGCGTCGGCGATTGACGCCAGCTCCCTTCTCCCCGTCACGATACGGGGAGAAGGTGCCGGCAGGCGGATGAGGGGCGGCGCTAGCGCCAAAAAAATTGAACTGTCTAATCCGGAGTGACGACTTGAAAGCCAAATTGGGCATGTCCCCCATCGCGTGGTGGAACGACGATCTTGCCGAACTGAGCGATGACGTGTCGCTGGAGGAATGTCTGCGCCAGTCGCGCTCTGCCGGCTTCACCGGCATGGAGATGGGCCGGCGCTTTCCCAACGACCCCGCCATCATGCTGCCGATCCTGAAGGCCGCCGACGTGACGCTGTGCGGCGGCTGGTTCTCGGGCACGCTGGTCGATGAGGAGATGGCTGCCAACAAGGACCGCATCCAGCCGATGATCGACCTGTTCAAGGCAGTCGACGCGCCCTGCGTCGTCTATGGCGAGGTCGGCCGCTCGATCCAGGGCGACCGTTCCAAGCCGCTCGCCACCAAGCCGAAGCTTACTGGCGACGAAATGAAGGCCTACGCGCGGCGCCTGACCGAATTCGGCGAATGGTGCGCCGAGCAAGGCATGCCGCTGTCCTATCACCATCACATGGCGGCTGTGGTCGAGACCGAGCCGGAGCTCGATGCCTTCATGCGCCATTCCGGCGAAGGCATCCCACTGCTGCTCGATGCCGGACACCTCGCCTTTGCCGGCGGCGACGTGCTGCGCGCCATCGACAACCACCACAAGCGCATCAGCCACGTCCATGTGAAGGACGTGCGCATGGGCGTGATCGAGAAGCTCGACCGTACGAAGCAGTCCTTCCTCGACGCCGTGGCGCTCGGCGCCTTCACCGTGCCGGGCGACGGTTCGCTCGATTTCGGCGCCATCGTGCAGCGCTTCGCCGACCACGGCTATGAAGGCTGGTTCGTGGTCGAGGCCGAGCAGGACCCGAAGAAGAACCCGCCGCTGAAGATGGCGCAGGTTGGCCACAAGGAGCTGATGCGGGTGATGACATCAGCCGGCTACACGGTGGAGACGCAAGGGTTTCCGAATGCCTGATCGGGTTCTCGCCAGGCAGGCTTGCTGTAGGCTGGCCAGATGAAAGATTCCGAGCACCCCTTCTTCCGGCCATTGTGGCGGCGTGTCGCCGTCGTCGCGGTCTGCCTCATCTGGTCGGTCATCGAGTTCGCCACCGGCACGCCGTTCTGGGGCGTCATCGCGCTCGGCTTTGCCGGCTACGGCGCCTGGCAATTTTTTTATCTTTATAAGCCGGCCGACGAGACGAAGCCTCTGGCCGATCCGAAGGAATAGGCGGTCCATGGCGCGAGCAGTTTTGTGGATTGGATACTGCGAGCGTAACGGATCGCACACGTCGGCGATTGGCCGAAACGCCCATCGCTTCGTCATCCTAGGGCGGAGCAAGGAGCGTAGCGACGCGGCGCAGACCCTAGGATCCATGCCATGACTTTGAAGCGTTGTGACGGTGCAGGAATTCCGCTCCGCTGCGCCCTTCGACGAAGGTAACGGCATGGATCCTGGGGTCTTCGCGACGGAGCTTCGCTCCTGCTCCGCCCTAGGATGACGAAGTTGGAAGGCTAGGATAGGAGAGACAAAATGTCGAAACTGCTCGTCAAGGCCGACAAGGGCCATGGCCGCGTCGCCCATGTGACGCCGAAAAGCGCCGGCTGGACCTATGTCGGTTTCGACCTGCATCGGCTGAAGCCGGGCGAAAGCGCCTCGGGAAAGACGGACGACCGCGAAGTCTGCCTGGTGTTCGTGACCGGCAAGGGTACCGCGAAAGCCGGCGGCAAGGATCTCGGCCTGCTCGGCGAGCGCATGTCGCCCTTCGATGGCAAGCCGTGGTCGGTCTACGTGCCGCAGGGATCGGACTGGTCGGTAACGGCCGATACCGAGCTGGAACTTGGCGTCTGCTCGGCGCCTGGTCTTGGCGGTGGCCTGCCGGTCCGGGTGATCGGACCGGACGATCTCGGCCAGGAGGTGCGCGGCAAGGGCACCAATACGCGCTACGTCACCAACATCCTGCCGGAAGGCCAGCCGGCCGACTCGTTGCTGGTCGTCGAGGTCATCACGCCCGGCGGTCACACGTCGAGCTACCCGCCGCACAAGCATGACCAGGACAATCTGCCTGCCGAATCCTATCTGGAGGAAACCTACTACCATCGCCTCAACCCGCCGCAGGGCTTTGCCTTCCAGCGCGTCTACACCGATGCCGACAAAAGCGGACATCGTGCGCTGGACGAAGCCATGGCGATCGAGGACGGCGATGTGGTGCTGGTGCCCAAGGGCTATCACCCCTGTGCCGCCTGCCACGGCTATGACCTCTATTATCTCAATGTGATGGCCGGACCGAAGCGGACCTGGAAATTCCACAATGCGCCCGAGCACGAATGGTTGATGAAGGCCTGACCGTCTCGCGTTTCCGGCCGAACTTATTGGTCCAGCTGGGAAAAATCGTCGGCTAAGGACCTTAGGGGTCGATTTGCCTTCTAAAACCCGTCAAAGCTTCGTCAATCCGTCATGGAAATCACCTATGGCAGCAGTTCTGACGAGGACTTCCCATGCGTTATGCCATTTATTTCACCCCCCGGCAGGACGAGCCGCTGGCGCGCATCGCCGCCGACTGGCTGGGCCGCGATCCGTTCGGTGCCGCGACCAGGCCGGTTGAGGCCGTTGCCGATCTGTCGGCGGCGGAAGTGGCCTTCCACACCGCCTCGGCACGCCGCTACGGCTTTCACGCGACGCTGAAGGCGCCCTTCCACCTGGCTGCCACGGAGACCGAGACCTCGCTGCGCGCGGCGCTGGATCATTTTGCCGAGGTTACGCCTGTCGTCACGATCCCGCGCCTGGTCGTCAGCCAGATCGACAGCTTCTTCGCGCTGGTGCCGGAAGGGCCGCTGCCGCCGCTCAACCGCTTCGCCGACAATGTGGTACGCGATTTCGACCGGTTTCGCGCGCCGCTGTCCGAGGCCGAGATCGAGCGGCGCAGCCCGGATTCGCTGAAGCCGGCCGAGTTTCGCAATCTCTGCCAATGGGGCTATCCCTATGTCTTCGAGACCTTCCGCTTCCACATGACCCTGTCCGGCCGGGCCGGCCCACAGGAAAGCCCTCGCCTGCGCGCGGCGATCGACAGCCTGTTCGCCGATGTGTTGCGCCAGCCCGTGCTGGTGGACGCGCTGACATTGTTCGTCGAACCCGAACCCGGCGCGCCATTCATGGTGCTTTCCCAGCACGCGCTCGGACGCCGCCCGGCCCGGAAAACCGCCTGAACGAAACCCGACTGCAAGAACCAAGGACTACCCGCAATGACCGCCGAAACTGTTCTTTCCAACGCCCGCATCGTTCTTGCCGACGAGATCGTCGAAGGGTCACTGGTGCTGCGCGATGGCTTGATCGCCGGCATCGATGGCGATGCTGCCCGGACCGGCGAGGACATGGGCGGCGACTTTATCATTCCAGGGCTGGTCGAACTCCACACCGACCATCTCGAGGGCCATTATGCGCCGCGGCCGAAAGTGCGCTGGAACCCGATCGCCGCGGTGCTCGCCCATGACGCGCAGGTGGCGACCGCCGGCATCACGACCGTGCTCGATGCCTTGCGCGTCGGCATGGACGAGGACGCCGACCTGACATTGGACGACATTCGCAAGCTGGCCGATGCGATCGAGGACAGCGTCGCGCGGGATCGTCTGCGGGCCGATCACTTCCTGCATCTTCGCTGCGAGGTTTCAGCACCGGATTGCCTCGACGCATTCGCCAATTTCGACGGTGACGAACGGGTCAAGCTGGCGTCGCTGATGGACCATGCGCCAGGCCAGCGCCAGTTCGTCAACCTTGAAACCTATGCCTACTACTACCAGCGCAAGCTGAAACTCTCGGATCGCGATTTCCAGAAATTCTGCGAGAAGCGGATGGCCGAATCGGCACGCAACTCTGGGCCGAACCGCGTCTTCATCGCCGCCGCCTGCCAGGAGCGCGGCATCGTGCTCGCCAGCCACGACGATGCGACGTCGGCTCATGTCGACGAGGCCATCGAGCAGGGCGTGCGGGTCGCCGAGTTCCCGACCACCGAGGAAGCGGCGCGGGCCTCTAAGACCGCCGGGCTCGGCGTGCTGATGGGCGCGCCCAATGTCATGCGCGGCGCCTCGCATTCGGGCAATGTCTCGGCTCGCACCTTGGCCAGCGATGGCCTGCTCGACATCCTTTCGTCCGACTACATTCCCTTCAGCCTGATCCAGTCGGCCTTCTTCCTCGGCGACATGGTGGAAGGCATTTCGCTGCCGCAGGCCGTCGCCATGGTTTCGAAGAACCCGGCGCAGGCCGTCGGCCTCGACGACCGCGGCGTCATCGAGCAGGGCCGTCGCGCCGATCTGGTGCGCGTGCGCGTCGACGATCATGTTCCGGTCGTACGCACCGTCTGGCGGCAGGGGCGCCGGGTGGCATGATGGTGTCGGCCTCGATCGAGCGCGAACTGTCCGCCGAAACCTTTCCGATCCGTCACGGCGTCTTTGTCGCTGTCGTGGGCCCCAGCGGTGCCGGCAAGGACACGGTGATCGGCTACGCCAAGGCGCTGTTTGCCGACGAGACGCAGCTGGAGTTCGTGCGCCGTGTCATCACCAGGCCGAGCGATGCGGCGAGCGAGGACCACGATACGCTGGCCGACGCCGCCTTCGCCGAGGCCGATGCCGACGGCGCTTTCGCCGTCTCCTGGGAAGCGCATGGCCTGCGCTATGGCCTGCCTGCCGATGTCGACTGGTCTGTTTCCAATGGACATGTCGCCGTCGCCAACGTGTCGCGCGCGATCATCCCCACCTTGCGCGAGCGCTATGCCAATCTGGCGATCGTCGAGATCACCGCTTCGCCCGAGGTGCTGGCCGAGCGGCTGGCCATGCGCGGCCGCGAGTCGCGCGGCGAGGTGCTGGCGCGGCTGGCGCGCAGCGCCAATATGAGCTTGTCCGGCCCTGGCGTCACGTCGATCGACAACAGCGGTCCGCGCGAAGTGGCCGGCGAGCGTTTCGCCGAAGTGCTGCGCAAGGCCATGGCGTTTTCCGACATGTCGGGCCTGATCTGATCCGGACTTGTTTCACCCGCCTGCTTGCGCTGTCGCTGGAAATGCTCCGGGCTGCTGGCCGCATAGGGTGATTCTGGATTACGCTCCGGGAATTCGCCCCAGGAATCAGGGGCGAGCCAGACAGGAAGCTTCATGCAGACACTGACACCCATTCTCTCGACAGTCACGGCGGCATTTCTCGCCTCCCTGGTCGAGGTCGTCGAAGCTTTCACCATCGTGCTCGCGGTGGGGGTGACACGCAGCTGGCGCCCGGCATTGACCGGCGCCGCGCTGGCGCTGGCGGTGCTGGCGGCTCTGGTGCTGGCCTTCGGCCCGCTGCTGGCGCTGGTCCCGATCACCACCCTGCAGTTCGTCGTCGGGGTGCTGCTCATCCTGTTCGGCATGCGCTGGCTGCGAAAAGCCATCCTGCGCAGCGTCGGCGTCATTGCCCTGCATGACGAGGGAGCGGCCTTCGCCAAGGAAACCGCGGCCCTGCACCGGCAGGCCGCCGACCGGCGCGCCGACTACCTCGCCGGGCTGGCCTCGTTCAAGGCGGTGCTGCTCGAGGGTGTCGAGGTGGTGTTCATCGTCATTGCCGTCGGCGCCGCGCATGGGCAGACATTTTACGCCAGCATGGGTGCGCTGGCGGCTTTCGTCCTGGTGATGCTTGTCGGCCTGGCCGTCCACCGGCCGCTGGCGCGCGTGCCCGAGAATGCGCTCAAATTCGTGGTCGGGCTGATGCTGACCAGCTTTGGTATCTTCTGGACCGGCGAAGGCATCGGCGCCGATTGGCCTGGCGCCGATCTTGCCCTGCTGGCCATCTTCGCGATCGTCGCGCTAGCGTCCTTCGCCATGGTGCGCTGGCTGCGCGGCATCAGTCCAACGGCAGCCGGAGGGCTCGCCCGATGAACGTCCTTCGTCTCGTTGCCAGGGAAGTCTTCGGCATGTTCGTCGATGACGGCAATCTGGCGCTGCTGGCGCTGGTCCTGGTGGCCGCCGTGACCGCGGCGGTGAAGTTGCTCGCGCTGCCGCCGCTGCTTGGCGGCGGGCTGCTGCTGGTCGGCTGCCTTGCCATCCTGTTGCAAAGCGTTCGCCGCGCCGCGCGACAGGTAATTTCAGTCAAGCCGCATGGCGGATAACCAGAGGGTGGCCGCGAAAGGCACGCCACCCCGTCAGCGCCCAGCACCGGTAAGCTATTTCTGCCGGCACTGACCTATTCCGCAGCGGCGCCGACCGCGCCCTTGCGGGCGGCATCGACCATCCGCCGTCGCGCCCGGAACACGCCCCATTGCTGGTCGACCAGCACGCCGATGAGGATGACGCCACCCATCACCGCGAAGTTGAGGGAGGAGGGAATGCCGAGCAGGTTGACGAGGTTCTGCAGTTCCTGCAGCAGCACCGTGCCGAGGATGACGCCGATCAGCGAGCCCTCGCCGCCGCGCAGAGAGAAGCCGCCGAGCACCGCGGCCGCAATGGCGTAGAGCTCGTAGAACTGGCCGTGGCTGGCCGGCGAGATCGAGCGCGTGTACATGGCGAAATAGATCGCCGACAGGGCGGTGAGCACGCCGCAGATGACGTAAGCCGCCATGACGACGCGGCCGGTGCGAATGCCGGAATATTTCGCCGCTTCCTCGTTCTTGCCGATGGCGTAGAGATAGCGCCCGAACACCGAGCGGTGCAGCACCACCCACATGACGATGGCGATGACGATCAGCGCGAAGAAGGAGTTCGGCACGCCCCAGGAGCGGCCGGCGGTCAGGAATTCGAGATCGGGAAAATTCTGCCCGAAGGCGAAACCGGCGGTGCCGTCGGCGGTGTAGAAGCGCGCGACGCCGCGATAGATCAAAAGCCCGCACAAGGTGACGACGAAGGGCTGCAGCTTGAGCCGCGTGATCAGCCAGCCATGCGCCAGGCCGATGATGGCGCCGAGCACCAGGATGAGCACGAAGGCAACAGGCCATCCCATGCCGCGCACGGCGATGAAGTCGATGAACAGCGTGCCCAGCAACGCGACAACGGAGCCGACGGACAGTTCGATGCCGCCGGTGATGATGACGAACGCCTGGCCGATGGAGAGGATGCCGAACAGGCCGATCAGGTTCGAGGTGTTGGCGAGGTTGATCGGCAAGAGGAAGCGCGGATTGATGATGGCGACGATCGCCCCGACCACCAGGATCAGGATCAGCAGGCCGAGATCTTTCTTTGTCATCGTCGTCTCCGCTTACGGCCTGTTCGCCGGTTTGCCCACCGCGAGCAAAAGCACGTTTTCCTGGCTGAACTGATCCTTGTCGAGAATGCCCGAGATCTGGCCCTCATGCATGACGGCGATGCGATCGGAGACGCCGATCACCTCTTCCATGTCGGAAGAGATCATCAGCACGGCGACGCCGGCGTCGGCCAATGCCCGCATCAGCCCGTAGATCTCGGCCTTGGCGCCGATATCGATGCCGCGCGTCGGCTCGTCGAGGATCATCACCTTCGGGTTCATGGCCAGCCATTTGCCGAGCACGACCTTCTGCTGGTTGCCGCCCGACAGCGTGCCGGTGCGCGTCTGCACCGAGGGCGCCTTGATGCCGAGGTTTTTCTTCTGCTTCTCGGCGGTGGCGGTCTCGGCGCTTGCGGAGACCAGCGAGCGCCTGGCATGCGCCGGCAGATTGGGGAGTGAAATATTCTGCGCGATCGACAGGTCGAGCAGGATGCCGGTCAGCTTGCGGTCTTCCGGCACAAGGAAGATGCCTTGCGCGACTGCGTCCGCCGCGCTGGCCAGCGTTAACGGCTTGCCGTTGAGCTCCAGCGTGCCGCCAAGGCTGGCTTCGATGCCGAAGAACACCCGCGCCAGTTCGGTTCGGCCGGAGCCGACAAGGCCGGCAAGGCCGAGGATTTCGCCGCGCCTGACGTCGAGATCGACCGGCCGGCTGGGGTAGGTGGGGGTGCGGACGGCCTTGGCCACAAGCGCCACGGCGCCGGGGGCACGCGCCGCCTCGGAGGCCTTCTCGCGCTCCTTCAGCATGCGGCCGATCATCAGCTTGACCATCTGGTCGTGATTGATGTCGCGCTTGCCGAGCGTCCCGGCCAGCATGCCGTCGCGCAGCACCACGACGCGGTCGGCGACGCGCTCGATCTCATGCAGGCGGTGCGAGATGAAGATGACGCTGATGCCGTCGGCCTTCAGTGCCTTGATGACGTCGAGCAGCTTGTCGGTCTCGGCCAGCGGCAAGCTCGATGTAGGCTCGTCGAGGATCACCAGGCGCGCCTTGATCGACAGCGCCTTGGCGATCTCGACCATCTGCTGCTGCGCCAGCGACAGATCCGCGACCTGCGTGTCGGCGGAGAAGTTGGCGCCGACGCGCTTCAGCAGCGGCGCCACCATGTCGCGCAGTTTCGCGCGGTCGACCAGTCTCAGCGGTCCGGCGCGCAGCGGCTCGCGGCCGAAGAAGATGTTGGCGGCGACGTCGAGGTTTTCGAAGAGGTTGAGTTCCTGGTGGACGAAGGCGATGCCCGAACCCAGGCTCCCCTCCACGCTCAGGCCTTTGTGGGCGGCGCCGTCGACCGTGATGGCACCGCTATCGGGCGTGGTGACGCCGCCGAGGATCTTCATCAGCGTCGATTTGCCGGCGCCATTCTCGCCGACCAGGCCGATGACCTCGCCCGGCCTGACCTCCATGGAAAACCCGTCGAGCGCCACGACGCCCGGATAGGTCTTGCGCACGTTCTCGAGGCTGAGAAACGGGGTGGTCGCCGCGATGGATGTGTCGGAATAATTCATCATGCCTGACAGCAGCCGGTGGGCCGAAATGCCCATTCTGCAGACTGACGACCCCGGCAGGGTTCGTCAATGCGAACAGCCGGCTCAAGCGAAGTTGAGCCGGCTGAACTGCTTCTGGTCTTAGTTTCCAGCCATCGCCTTGAGATTGGCGGCGTAAGCGTCGACGTCATCCTTGCCGATGATCTTGGTCGGGATGATGATCAAATTGCCGGCCGGGATGCCCGACTTGTCACCCTTGAGATAGGCGGCCATCAGCTTCATGCCCTGATAGGCCCATTCGAAGGGCTGCTGCACGACGGTGGCGGCAATGGTGCCTTCCTTGACGCCGCCCAGCGTGATCGGATCGTCGTCGAAGCCGACGACGGTGATCGAGCCAAGCTTGCCGGCATCGCGCAGCGCTTCATAGATGCGTGGCGTGTTGTAGGAGTAGAAGCCGACCATGCAGGTGACGTCGGGGCTGGCGACCAGCGCGTCCTCGACATTCTTCTTGGCACGCGCCTGGTCAATGTCGTCGCCGCGCACGTCGACGAGTTCGATCTTGGTGCCGGCGAGGCCGTCCTTCATGCCCTGGATGCGCTCCTTGGCATTGTCGGCGCCGAGCAGGCCGACGAAGCCCAGGCACTTGCCGCCGTCCGGCATCGCCTTCTTGGCGATTTCGGCCGCCTGCTTGCCGGCGTCGACATTGGACGAGCCGATATAGGCGACACGCTTGGTCTGCGGGGCGTCGCTATCGGTGGTGAACAGCGCCGTTTGCGAAGCGATCTTGTTCAGGCCATCCGTCGAGGTCTTGGGATCGACGGCCGAGACCATGATGCCCTTGACGCCGGCGGTCACCAGATCGTCCATCAGCCGCTGCTGGATGGCGACGGAGGATTGTTCGGGATATTTGAGTTCGAGCGTATAGTCGGGCAGTTCGCCCTGCGCCTTCTTGACGCCGGCTTCGGCCGCTTTCCAGAAGTCGGAAGCGCCGTTGACGACGAAGGCCAGCGTCGGCTTGTCGTCGGCGCGCGCGATTGCCGTCGCCGTCAGGCCGACAGCCAGGGCCGCGGCGGCCACGGATGCATTGCGTATCAAGGATTTCATGTTCAACCTCCCGTTTTGGTCAGTCGTAGGACTGGCCGGACTTGCTCACTGGATTGTCTTGCACACTAAATTTGTCTTGCTCACCTGAATTGCCGTCTGCGGCGTGGACGCCCTCCTCCTCAAGGGGTTCCCGGCAGTGAAAGAATGGCGTCGTTACCAGCCACGGCCACGGACTTTAGAGACTCATTCTTCGTTCGTAAATAGTCCGATTTGTCTGACATATCACATATCTGAGACATGGTTTGCGGAAGTCATATCCGCCCCCCATCAGGCCATTCACAGACACTTCCATCGCAGCCGGACCAATCGGGGCCGGCGGCGATGGATTGACGGTATAGCGCATCCTTGTATTAGTAAACACTATTAGCAAACGACCGGTCCGGTGGCGCTCGGGTGTCATGGCCGAATCGATCTACCGACGCGGCGATGGCTGATCGCACGCCAGGGCCTTTGCGACCTCTGGTTTTTGCGGGGGCTCGAGCCGGTGTGTCGGGGATGGGTCTCAAGGATGGTAATAATTATTAGTGCGGTCGATGCGCATGTGAATCGGAAGCGCCGCCTCATCTTGTTGGACCGGGGGGCTGCGGCTAGACAGGCTGGGGATTTGGGGGCGGCATGAGCGAGACGACGGACCAGGCCATCAGGAAGCGCCGCAAGGCGGCGGCAAAGCCCAAGGGCCGCGTCACCATGACCGACATCGCACGCGCCGCCGGCTGCTCGCAGGCGACGGTTTCCTTCGTGCTCAACAATTCGCCTGGCATTCGCCTGTCGCGGCAGACGCGGGAGCGGGTAATCGAGGCGGCGCGCGCGCTCGGCTACAGCGCCCCCGCCTTCTCCGCGCTGAAGCCCGTTGCGGCTTTCGAGGGGGCTTTTGATGGCCCCGCCTTCGACGGACTCGACGGCGTGATCGGCTTCGCCGTCGACCAGCTCGCCACCAGCCCGGAAGCGGTGGTCGCCATCGAAGGCGCGCGCCAGGCCTCGTGGAATGCCGGCAACGTGCTTCTGGTGGCGCAGACCATGGGCGACGCCGTGATGGAGCCGCGCGCCATCTCGGCGCTGACTAGGCGCGGCATTTCGGCATTGATCTACATGACCATCTTCACCCGCGAAATCACGGCGCCCGATTTCCTCTACGGCCTCGACATCCCGGTCATCCTGCTCAACTGCTACACGGCGGACTATGCCTTCCCCGCCGTGGTGCCCTCCGAAATCGCCGGCGGCCAGAGCTCGACGCGACACCTGATCAGCCACGGCCACCGCCGCATCGCCACCATCACAGGCGAACCCTGGATGCAGGCAGCACAGGACCGGCTGAAAGGCTACCGCCGCGCGCTCGCCACCGCCGACATCCCCTTCGACCCCGAACTGGTGGTCGAGGGCGACTGGTCGGCCAGCGCCGGCTACGCCGCGACAGTGAAGCTCTTGGCCCTGAAGGACCGCCCGACCGCCATCTTCTGCCAGAACGACCGCACCGCGATCGGCTGCTACGAAGCCCTGAAGGAAGCCGGCCTGCACATTCCCGCCGACATCTCGGTCGTTGGCTATGACGACGAGGAAATCGCCCGGCATTTGTTCCCGCCGCTGACGACGTCGATCCTTCCGCACATGGCCATGGGCCAATGGGCGATCGAGCAGCTGGAAGCGCCTGCGATAGTGGGGCGGGGGCGATATCCAATCACCAAGCTGGAATGCCCGCTGGTGGAGCGCGAGAGCGTGGCGGCATTCAAGGGTGTCGCATAAGAGCCGGACTTTTCCTCCCGCACTCGGAGGCAGGCGTCCGCCGTGCGCTCCCCTGCCTTGGCTTCATCCTGATAGAGGTCTAGCCTGCGCCCGCAGCCAAGGGAGGCGCATATGACGTCGAGTTTCACCGTTCATGACGCGTCCGGCTATGAGCAACTGATGGGCCGCTGGAGCCGAAAGCTCGCGCCCAGCTTCATCGGCTTCGCCGGGCTCGCCCCCGGCGAAAAGATCCTCGACGTCGGCTGCGGCACCGGCAGCCTGACGTTCGAACTGGCGAAATCCGCCGAACTCGCGGCGATCGCGGCCATCGACTTTTCGCCTGTCTTCGTCGAGGCGGCAAAGCGGCGCAACACCGATCCGCGCATCGAAATCCAGCAGGCGGACGCTACCGCCTTGCCGTTCGCCGACAATGCGTTCGACCGCGCGCTGGCGCTGCTGGTGCTTCACTTCGTGCCGGAAGCCGGCAAGGCGGTTGCCGAAATGCGCCGGGTGACGCGACCGGGCGGCGTGGTCGCGGCCGTGGTGTGGGACCATCTCGGCGGCATGGCGGGCATGCGCATGATGATCGACACGGTGGCCGCGCTCAGCGAGAGCGGGCGCCAGCTGCGCGGCCGCTATTGCTTCCAGCCGATGATGCAGCCCGGCGAAATGAAGCGGACCTTCATCGAGCAGGGGCTGGCCGACGTGACCGAAACCGAGCTGATGATCCGCATGGATTACCAGGACTTCGCCGACTACTGGACGCCGATTTCTGCCGGCGAGGGCCCGCTCGGCAAATACATGACAACGCTGCAGGCAGCCGAGCGCGAGCGCACCGAGGCTGCCGTCCGCGATGCCTATCAGGCCGGGCGACCGGACGGCCCGAGGTCGTTCGCCAATGTCGCCTGGGCGTGCAGGGGCGTGGCGCCCTGACCGCCCAAGCGCGAAGCGCCTTTGAACCGCGATCAGGCCTGCCGAGCAACCAGATCGGCATAGCGCTGCAGGTAAAGCGGCCAGCCCTGATCGCCGGCGACGCTGTCGCGCACACCTTCCCAGCCCTGGCCATGGCGCTCCAGGTTGCGGTGCTCGATCTCGACGCGGGTACGCCCAGCCGTTTCGGCGGTGAACCGCACTTCCCACTCGCTGGTCTTGGCCGGGTCGGTCTCGATGCGCCATTGCGGGCTGATGTCCCAGCTCAAGAGCACGCGGTTGGGGGGCTCATAGGCCAGCACGCGCGCCCAGCGGCACTCGCTGCCGTCGACGCCGCGGTCATAGACGTGGCCGCCGACGCGAGGCTCGAACACCGTCTCGGCGATCTGGGCTGCAAGCAGGTTATGCTCGGGCGGTTTGAAACTGCCGAAATCCTCGGTGAAGACCTTGAAGGCGCGCTCGATCGGCGCCTCGACGACGACGGATTGTTTCACGGAGGCGATGGGGATCTGGGTGTTCATGGTCACTCCTCTGGTGGGGTCTCGACGGCCAGCTTGTAGGCCGCGAGCGTCTTGCTCCAGAACCGGTCGAGCCAGGCGCGCATCTGGCCAAGCCCGTGCGGATCGATGTGGTAGACGTTGCTGGCGCCCTTCGGCTCCGCGCGCACCAGCCGCGAGTCGCGAAGCACCTTGAGATGCTGCGACACCGCGGACTGCGACACGCTGACCTGCCGCGTGACCTCCGCCACCGAGCGCGGACGCTCCGCGATCAGCTCGAAAATCTGCCTTCGGGTCGGATCGCCCAGGGCGGCAAGCTGTGCGCTATCAACAGTCATGACTTATGATTAGTGCAGGCTGATGGTTGAGTCAAGTGACGGTGCCAGCGGCCAGGTGGCGGCGGGAAATTTCTCACGAGATAGAGGTTACACCTCATTACGGTGGAAGGAGTTGCGCCAAGGTGAAATCCGCCAGGGCATGAGACTGGCCGCGCCGTCTATCCCTTGCGTTCTTCAAGGCTGTTGCCGCCATCGACCACCAGCAAGGCGCCGTTGATATAGCTGGCGCTCTCGGAAGCCAGGAACACGACCGCCGCCGCGAACTCGTCGGGCCGGCCGGCGCGGCCCGGCGGCGCATGCAGGGCCGCCATCCGCTCCGCCTCGCTCGACGCGCCGGTTTCGATCCAGCCGGGCGCCACGGCATTGGCGGTGACCCCGTGGCGCGCCGCTTCCAGCGCCAATGTCCGGGTCAGGCCGACCATGCCGGCCTTCGCCGCGGAATAGGCGGCGGTGCCCTGGTAGGAGACCAGCGGCCCGGTTACCGACGCGACGTTGACGATGCGCCCATACCCCGCTTCGACCATCGCCGGCAGAAACGCCCTGGTGACGAGAAACGCGGTCTTCAGGCTGGTCTCGATGCCCCGGTCCCACTCGGCCTCGCTCATCGCCAGGAACGTCTTGTCCACGGACGGCGACGCCAGCGATCCCATGCCGGCATTGTTGACCAGGATATCGACAGCGCCGACCTCGGCCCGCAGCCGCTCCACCTCCGTCGCGATGGTAAGATCGGCGACTGCAGCCGTGGCATCGACGCCATCGCCGCGAAGCTCGCCAGCGCGCTCCAGCACCCGCGCGCTGGCGCCGGTCAGGAAAACCGCATGCCCGGCCCGGCCAAACTGCCGCGCAATGGCAAAGCCGATGCCGTCGGCAGCGCCGGCGCCGGTGATCAGGACACGCCTGGTGGTGGTTGTGGCCAAGTCTGGCTCCAAAACCCGTTCGGGTCAGAAGTGTTACCCATGTCTCCGGTATAAACCGTAACCTATGTGTCCGGAACGGACCCTTGGAAGCATGGCGCACCCGACAGGATTCGAACCTGTGACCTCTGCCTTCGGAGGGCAGCGCTCTATCCAGCTGAGCTACGGGTGCTTTCAGGGCGAAGAGCCCGGAAAACGAACCAGCCGGCAAACCGGCAAGTCACGGCTTCTTAGCGGAAGCGCGCGCGGGCTTCAACGGGCAATTGGCGGCGTTGCGAACTTGGCTTGATGCGTCTGGGCCTCGCGTACGGCATCCTGCTCTTCGCAGGCTCAGGGCGTTCGAAGCTCGAAAGGCCAAGCAGTTGGCTTTTCGTCCGCTACACGGACCACTCCTCACCCCTTCACTGCTCTACCGGGCTCTTCACCGGCCGCCGCCCGCGCACCGCCCGCTTTGCCTTCTTGGCGCTCGCCAGCTCATGCATGGCATCGAGCTGCATCTGCTGCATCTCGGCCAGCCGCGTCCATTGCCGCGAGATGAGGTAGTCGAGCTTTTCGTGCAGGTGGCGGACTTCCAGTTCGGCCTTGAGGTTGACGCGGTAGTCGTTGAAGGAGCGCAGCCGATCCTTGGCCTCCGTCCGTCTCTGGCTCATCATGATGATCGGCGCCTGGACGGCGGCGATGCAGGAGAGCAGCAGGTTGAGCAGGATGAAGGGGTAGGGGTCGAAGGCGCCCGCCATGCCCGCGATCAGGTTGATGCCGATCCACACCAGGAGCACACTGGCGAACGAGATCAGGAACCACCAGCTGCCGCCGAATGCGGCCATGTTGTCGGAAACGCGGTCGGCGAAGGAGCGGTGCTCCTCGAATTCTTCTTCACTGTTCTCCGAGATCGTGTCCTGCCGGGCGATCGATTCCACCACCTGGCGGTCGAGCTCGGAGAATTCGCCGTGCTCCTGCTGTAAGAGCTCCTCCATGTAGCGCATGCGGTAGCGGCCGAGCTCCTCGCGGCTGATGCGCGCGCCCTTGGGCAGGTCGGGGTGGTCCGAATGAATGCGGTCGGCGAGGCTCGGGCGCAGCGTGTCGATGCGCACAAGGTCGCGCTTGCGGAATTTGCGGCCCGAGATCGCCGATGGCTTTTTCTTCGGCTTCAGCCGTGATGCGCCGGGGCCTGACGGTTCGGAGTCCGGCACTTCGGGCGTGTCGAAATGCTCGTCGGAAACCTCGTGCAAATCCTCTTGCGTGGTCGGCGCCTCGAAATACTCGCCGCCGCTGTCGTTCTCATTGTCGGCCGACTTCTGCTCGGATGCCTTGGGAACGGTGCTCATGATGGGCTCCTGCGCTGTAAGTTAGGATACGCTGAGGCGACGGCGCTTATCCACTGTCGGATTTCGCAGCCTATGCCACGTCTTCCGCACGATTGCGTGACAGTCGCAAGATGGTAGCCGGCTGTGAGGTTTTTACAGTGACCAAGGCACGACTTGGGTCGGCGTCCGCCCAAGGGCGGACCGTGTCTTCACCGTTCATCGTTCAAAAAGCCAGGCAAGTGGCTTTTTGTCCGCTGCGCGGATCACGCCTCACTTCACTGCTGTTCGGCGAACATCAGCCTGGTCTTGGTGTCGGCCATGGTGGGCGACAGGCTGCGCTGGATCAGCGCTTCGACATGGTCGTTGCGCTGGCGGGCACTGTCGGCGCCCATCACCACCACGATCAGCTGGCGGCCGTCGGCATCGTAGGAGGTGACGATGTTGAAGCCGGAAGCCCTGATATAGCCTGTCTTGATGCCGTTCACGCCGCGCACGCGGCCGAGCATGTCATTATGGCCGCGCACCAGCCGGCCGCGAAACATGAAGTCGCTTTCGGAGAAATAATGGAAGTGCTGCGGGAAGCGCCGCTGCAGCGACATGCCGAGCACCGCCATGTCGTGGGCGGTCGTCATCTGGCCGTCGTCGGGCAGGCCCGATGCGTTGCGGAAGGTGGTGCTGCTCATGCCGAGCTGGCGCGCCTTGGATGTCATCATGGCGGCGAACTGGTCTTCAGAGCCGCCGAGATATTCGCCCACCGCCACCGCCACGTCATTGGCCGATTTGACGACGATGGCGCGGATGGCGGAATCGACATCGATCGTCTCCCCGCGCCGGAAACGCATCTTGGTTGGCGGCTGCGAGGCGGCGTGGTCGGAAACCGGGATCTGCGTTTCCTTGGTGACGCGGCCGGTCTCCATCGCCTCGAACAGCAGATAGAGCGTCATCATCTTGGTCAGCGAGGCCGGATAACGCTGCGCCGTCGAATTGACCTCGAACAGCTGCTTGCCGCTCTTTCCGTCGACGACGATGGCCGCGTATTTCTGCGGCGGCGCCGGCACGGCCAGAACGCTGTCGGGCGGGGCCGTGGTCGAGCAGCCGGCCGTCAGGGCCGCCAGGGCCAGGACAGCCAGGATTTTCTGGAAGAGCGGAAAGAGACGCGGCAAGGACAAGGGCTGGACTGTTCTGGCGATGCTGTTGCTGAGATAAGGCGAAGCTAACGTAACGCGGCGGGTGCGTCCATTTGGTTAATGCCGGTTAGCCCCGGGAATGTCGAGTGCCGGCGCGACCTGTTTCCCCACCCGCCAGAGGCCAGGGAGAGGAACCAAGCCTTGCCACCGCCCCGAAATCGCCCGTTTCCTGTCTTTCCTTGCCAAAGCCGCGTTTCCCGTGGGAAGGAGCGTGGCATCTGGCGGCAGGGGGGCTCGCAAAATGGCTGACATTGGGGCTGGCGCCGCGCCGTCATTGATCAGGGCGTCGCTCAGCCGCACCGGCAAATGGGCCGGCAGCATCGCCTTCATCGGCGGCGCCGTTTCCGACATCCTCAACCCGCTGGCGCCGTTCGCCGCCTATATCGCGCTGGCTGCCTCGATCGCGGCCGTCATCATCGCCATTGCCATCGTGCTCAGGCTCGTGCTGGCGGCCAAGGCGCTGCCGGCGCTGGTGTTCGCCACCAGTGCGGCGGCGGTTGCCGGCGGCGTCTACGCCGTGCAGAAGGAGACCAATTCGCAGAACGGCATCATCGCCAGCCTGGTGCCGGCGATCGCCCAACTGCAGCAGTCGATTGGCATCGTCGCCGAAAAGGTGGCCAGGATCGAGCAGACGGTCACGCAAACCCAGAAGACCGTCGAAGAGGTCAAGAAATCGACCGACACGGTTGCCCAGAAAACCGATCAGATCGCCTCCGCCCAGCAGCAGCAAGCGGCCCAAGGCGCCGCGACGCAAAGGACCGTCGAAGCGGTCAAGCAAACCACCGAGACACTCGTGGGCGGCCAGCAGCAGCAAGTGGCCCAGGCCGAAAAGCTTCAGGCGACGACTGAGCAGATCGCCGCCTCGATCGACACGATAGCCAAGGGGTTTGCCACCTTGGCCGCGCAAGGCGGCGCCATCGCCGAGCCGAAGCGGCCGGACGAGTTCTACCACAATGCCCGCGTCTACGAGCTCTCGGGCGACATGCTCAACGCGCGGCGCTCCTACCTCGCCTTTGCCGGCTTCGATGTCGACGCCATCGACCCCTATACGCGCTTTGCCACACTTCTGCGGGTCCAGGATGGCAAGGCCGGCGCCCGCGAGGTGTTCGGCCAGCTCGCGGAGAAAGCCAAGGCGCCATCGATCAAGCTCGTCCACCTGCTGCAGTTCGACGATACGCAGCGGCTCGACAAGCTCAACGCCTTCATCGCCGCCAATCCGGACTATGCGCCCGCCTATTTCCTGTTGGCGCAGGAGTTCTCGGAGGATCGGCTCGGCAGCCAGACGCTGGCCGATAAGCGCAGCGAAGCCCAGGCGCTGACCAAGTTCGTCTCTTACGAGAAGGATGGCGGGCTGCTCGGATATTTCGTCGACCAGACCCAGCTTGCCGACTGGCTGGACCGCGGCCGCAGCCGGCTGGCGGCCCTTGGCGACGTGCTCGACCCCGCCCGCTTCGCGCCGTCGCTGACGCCGATGCGTTCCAACCAGGGCTGGTCGATGACCATTTCGCTGCCCGAGCCGGCGACCGCGATATCCTGGGGTCTTGGCGGCACCGGCCCCTTCACCGACACCGGCTTGCTGGCGCTCAACGACCAGCGAACCGGCAAGCCGATGCCCAATCCGAGCTTCGAATTGCCCGACAGCACGGCGCAGACCACGATCGCGATCAAATACCTCGACATCAGGGGGCGCGAGACCGGCCCGTTCGACATAGACTTCGACCCGGATGCCGCCCTGCAACAAGGCAACAAGCAGATCCTCGACCAGTTCTGGACGTCATGGATCGCCTTCGACGCCAGCGGCAATCATGGGCTGGTCTATTTCACGCAGATGCTGTCCTACCGCTGCGCCATCAAGGAAGTGCATTACAGCCTGAATGGTGCCGCGCTCGACAAGACCCTTCCCATGCCGCCCTGCAATGCCAGGGATCCCTACGCCATCCCCGATGATTTCCAGCCCTACTTCAAGGTCGCCGAAGGCGTGACCTCGATGTCGGTGCAGGTGACCTATACCGACGGGACGAAATCGCCGGTGCGGGACTACAAGCGGCAATAGGGCTGGCATTTTCCGACGAAGCGAGCGCGAAACCGATGCAAAATACGCGCCCGCGCGCTTGCGCGGTGCGCCGAACGGGTTCTTCTTGGCACTCTTCGGATTCGGGTGAGAGAGCCATGGATACAGTCACGATCAACGCCAAGGGCATTTCGGTTTCGCTCGACCTCACAGTCGGCCACATCGCCGACATGATCATCGAGAGCGGCGCGCGCCGGTTGAAGCCGCTGCACCGCGCACCCTGGATCGACGCGGGCGAGACGCTGCCTCCGGACCTGCCGCGGGGCACCGTCCGGCTCTCCGGCGACTTTCTGTGCGCGCCGTTTTCGCGCAGCGATGTCGAGGAGGCGCCGCTGCATGGCTGGCCGGCCAACAGCGCCTGGGATGTGGTCGACAGCGGCGCCACGGATGGTGGCTGGCGCGCGGTCTTCCGGCTGCGCCATAAGGTGATGGGCGCCAGCGTCGACAAGATTTTCACGCTGCGCGACGGCCATCCTTTCCTCTACCAGGAACATGTGTTTTCCGGCGGGTCCGGCGCGATCTCGGTCGCCCATCACCCGATGACGGCAATGAAAGGCGGCGGCAGGCTGGCTTTCTCGCCGAAGCGGTTTGCCGCCACGCCAGCCGACCCGCTGGAGCCGGACCCCGTGCGCGGCCGCTTCATGCTGGCCTACCCCGGTCGGTCGTCGGACCTCGGGCATTTCCCTGCTGCCGGCGGCGGCACGCTCGATCTGGCGGATTACCGCATGGATGACCGGCGCGAGGATTTCCTCACCCTGGTCGAGGCCGACCATGGCGGGCCGGGCTGGACCGCGCTGGCGCGCCAGGCCGAGGACGATCTGGTGCTGGTGCTGAAGAACCCGGCCGAACTGCCTGTTACCATGCTCTGGTTCAGCAATGGCGGGCGCGACTACGCGCCGTGGAGCGGCCGCCATCTCGGCGTGCTCGGCATCGAGGATGGGCGCACCGCGGTCGGCCACGCCGCCTCGCTTGGCGACAACTGGCTGAAGCGCGAGGGCGTGGCGACCGCGTTCGCGCTCGGCCAGGATCGCGGCGTCTCGTTCCGCCATGTCATCGGTGCGTTGCCCCTGTCGGGTGGCGAGCCTCCGCGCGCGATCACCACGGCGGGTGGCCACCTGCGGTTGGCTGGCGCCGCGGCATCGGAGGTCCCGTTCGATAGCGAATTTCTGCGTATCGGCCAGCCAGCGGCGCGCTGAAGACAAAGCCGTAACGGACTAATCGCAGTCGCCACTGCTGACTCCACAACCGGTCGCTCTAAATCGTGCAAATCGCGGTTTGAAATTTCAAGCGACCGCCGACAAGATGCGTCCAAAATCTGCGGAAGGAGCCGAAAAATGTCCGAAATCGCCCACCTCGCCGCCACCATCTTCAAGCGTGCCGGCAAGGCAAATCGCTTCATCGTCGCCATTGCCGGGCCGCCGGGCGCCGGCAAGTCGACACTGTCGGCAAGCCTGCATGACCTTTTGCCGGAAGGCGCGGTGGAGGTCGTGCCCATGGACGGCTTCCACTATGACGACATCGTGCTCGAGCGGCGCGGTCTGCGGGCGCGAAAGGGCGCGCCCGACACGTTCGACTTTGGCGGCTTCGAGACGCTTTTGAAGCGCATCCGCGCCGGCGAGGCCGAGATTGCCATTCCGGTGTTCGACCGCGGCATGGAATTGTCGCGCGCCGCCGCGGCAATTGTCGGCGCCGAGACCAAGTTCATCCTGGTGGAAGGCAATTACCTGCTGCTAGACGAGGAGCCGTGGTCGCGCCTGGCGCCGCTGTTCGATTTCTCGATCTTCGTCGACGTGCCGCGCAACGAGCTCGAACGCCGCCTGATGGAACGCTGGCACGAGCATGGACGTTCCGAGGCGGATGCGCGCGCCTGGATCGCCTCCAACGACATGCCCAACATCGAACGCGTGCTTGCGCGGCGCCGGGCGGCCGACCTGGTCTTTGGTCAACCCGGTTAATTTTCAGTATTTTTCGGCCGGAACCTTAAGACTTACAACGCGTTATCCCGACCAGGCAATCATGCCAGAAGAGGGATTCCGTCCGATGGCAACAAACGCAAAAAAGCCCGCCAGGGGCAAGTCGGCACAACCGAGGGCGCAGTCGACGGCCGGGGCTGGCCCGGCGATCGCCCAGCGCTCCAAGGATGCGAAGGCCTTCGGCAAGGCGGCGCCGAAAAAAGTCGTGCCAGGGTCGAAAGCGACCGTGCCGAAAGCGGCCGCCAAGCCCGCCCAGGCGAAGAAGCCGGCCGTGGCCGGCGGCTCGAAAGCAGGCGGCGGCTCGAAGGTTCGCACCGCGGCCAATGTCGCCGCCGGCGCGGTCGTGGCCACAGCGCGGGGCGTGGCATCCCTTGCCGCCTCCGTGGTCGGCAGGGGCGGACCCAAGGCGAAAGCAAAGTAGGCCGCTCTTCCCGTGGGCTGACAGGTTCAGCCTCGCGCCGGAATGGTCAGGCCTTTCTGCACCGCCGGCCGCGCCAGGCCTCGCTCCAGCCAGGCTGCCAGATTGGCGAAATCGTCGAAGCCGACCAGATCGCGGGCTTCGTAGAAGCCGATCAGGTTGCGCACCCAGCCGAGCAGCGAGATGTCGGCGATGGTGTAGTCATTGTCCATGATCCACTTGCGGCCCTTCAGCCTGACGTCGAGAACGCCGAGCAGGCGGCGCGATTCGTCGCGGTAGCGCTCCAGCGGCCGCTTGTCGGCGATCTCGCGGCCGGCGAATTTGTGAAAGAACCCGACCTGGCCGAACATCGGCCCAATCGCCGCCATCTGGAAGAAGACCCACTGGATCGTCTCGTAGCGCCGCGCCGCGTCGACAGGCATGAGCAGGCCGGTCTTTTCCGCCAGGTAGAGCAGGATCGCACCGGATTCGAACAGGCCGATCGGCGCACCGTCCGGTCCGTCGGGATCGATGATCGCCGGGATCTTGCCGTTGGGATTGAGCGACAGGAATTCCGGGGTCCAGCTCTCGTTCTTGCCGATGTTGATCAGGTGCGGCTCATAGGGCAGGCCGATTTCCTCCAGCGCGATCGAGATCTTCACGCCGTTCGGCGTCGTTGCCGAATAGAGCTGGACCTGGTCCGGATGCTTGGCCGGCCAGCGGCTTGCGATCGGAAAGGCGGACAGGTCGGCCATCGGGAACTCCTGAGCGGGGGGATGCGCACCAAGCGGTGCGATATTGGCGGGTCGGCCAAGAATTAGGGCTGCGGCGAGGCCGGATCAATATGGCGGCGCCGCTTTCACCACGCACGGACAGTCACCCAATTCGGACCGCGCGAACGGTGGTGACCGCGCGGCCAGGTGGTGACCGCCCGGCCGGTGGTAACCGCCCGGGGTCAGATTGCCTTGAAGGCCAGCACGGCATTGGTGCCGCCAAAGGCAAAGCCATTGCTGATGGCGGCGCGCACCTTGCGCTCGCGCGCGACATTCGGCGTGACGTCGAGATCGCAGTCGGGATCGGCCTCGCGGTAATTCGCCGTTGGCGGCACGACGCCTTCGCGGATCGCCATGACGCAGGCGATCATCTCCAGCCCGCCCGAGGCGCCGAGGCAATGCGCGTGCATCGACTTGGTCGAGGAGACGGATAGCGCGCGCGCATGGTCGCCGAAGACGCGCTTGATCGCGAGGGTTTCGATCTGGTCGTTGGCCTTGGTGCCGGTGCCGTGCGCGTTAAGGTAGTCGATGTCTTCGGGATTGAGCCCGGCATCCGCCAGGCAGAAGCGCATCGCCGCTTCCGGCCCCTCGACGGTCGGCGCGACGATATCGGAGGCATCGGCCGAAAGGCCGGCGCCGGCGATTTCAGCCAAAATGGTGGCGCCGCGTGCCATCGCATGGTCGTAGCTTTCCAGAACCGCCATGCCGGCGCCTTCGCCCAGCACCAGCCCCTGGCGGTCGGCCGAGAACGGCCTGCATGTGTCGGGCGAAAGCACACGCAGCGCCTCCCAGCCCTTCAGCACGCCCCACACCAGCGGCGCATCGGTGCCCCCGGCCACCATCACGTCGGCGCGCCCGAGCCTGATCTGGTCGACCGCCGATGCGATGGCATGATTGGCCGACGAACAGGCCGAAGTGACGCCGAACACCGGTCCGCGCAAACCCAGATGCATGCTGACCTGACCGGCGGCGGCGCCCGGCATCACTCTTGGAACGGTGAAGATACCGGCGCGATTCTTGCCCTCGAGCAGGATGGCGCGATAATTCTCCTCGACGGTCTCGAAGCCGCAGACGCCAACACCGACAATGGTTCCCATCCGATAGGTGTTGTCCGCATGCGGGACCAATCCGGACTGCCGCATGGCTTCTTTCGCCGCTAGCACCGCCAGCAGGCTGAAGCGATCCATCGACACCAGTTGCTTGCGCTCGATGCCGTGATCCGGCAGGGCTTTGATTTCGCAGCCGGTCTTGACCTTCAGGTCGTGCAGGAAGGGGTTGTCGATCGGGCCAATCGCCGACCGGCCGGCCCGCATCTCGGCCCAGATTGCCTGCGCATCGGTGCCCAATCCGCACAGTCCACCGATGCCGGTAATGACGACGCGCTTCAGCATTCGGTCAGGCTTTTTTCGCGATCAGCGCGCGAACGGCCTCGACCATGTCGCCGACGTTCTTCAGGTTGCTCCAGGCGTCGACCGTGTTCATCTCGATCTCGATGCCATATTGCTCCTCGAGGTCGAAGATGATCTCGGTCAGCTCCAGCGAATGGATGCCGAGCGCCGTCAATTCGGTTGTGGTGGTGATGTCCTCGCCGCCCGGCTCGGCATGGGCCTTGATCTTCTCGATGATGTCCGCTGCCAGCTGGTCAGCCATTCGGTTTCTTCCCCACTGTGTCGTTTCCCGACGCCAACTGAACGGCGCCTTCTTGTCCTCGATATCAGGCCGCGATCTTCGCCTTATCCCTCCGCCAAGCGTCGCCTGACCGTACCAAGGTGGTTCCCTCTATAGAAACGGAAACGCCATCAAGCAACAAGCTATATGTCGACAAAAGCGCCACAGTGCTTAACCTGACGGCGTGGATACGATCGAAAATACCAAGTTTTCAGGTCAGCTGGCCCAGCGCGCGGCGGGCAAGGCGCGGCTAGGTTGCGCCAGCATTGACGGCCGCACGCGGCTGCGGCGCCTCTATCAGGACGGCTCCGCCAAGATAAGGCTGCCGTATGTTTCGGCCGGCCCGCTGGAGGCCGTCCTGATCAACACCGCCGGCGGGCTGACCGGCGGCGACCGCCTCGGCTGGGATGTCGATGTCGGCCCGCATGCCAGCGCGGGGATAACGACCCAGGCCTGCGAAAAAGTCTATCGCGCCGCATCGGACCATGCCGAAGTCCGGGTCAGGCTGACCGTCGGAGAGAACGGCAGCATCGCCTGGCTGCCGCAGGAAACCATCGTCTTCGATCGCGCCGCGTTTGTCCGTACGTTGGACGTCGAGCTTGCCGCGGGGGCCGAGGCGCTGGTGCTGGAAGCGGCCGTCTTCGGCCGCCTGGCCATGGGCGAACGTGCCACACAGGGCACTTTTCGCGACCGCTGGCGTATCCGCAGGGAAGGAACCCTCATCCACGCCGAGGATTTCCGCATCGGACCTGATATCGCCGACATCATGGCCCGTCCGGCGATAGCAAATGGCGCGATCGCCGTGGCCACGCTGCTGCTGGTGTCGCCGCGCGCGGAAGCCTTGCTCGACCAGGCCAGGGAGATCATTGGCGACCGGGGTGGCGCCAGCGTCTGGACCGTGAAGACATCTGGCAAGCTTCTTGCGAGGCTTTACGCCGGGGACGGCTACCAGCTGCGCCAGCGGCTGGTCCCGCTCGTCGGATTGCTCAACGGAAAAGCGGGGCTGCCCAAATTATGGTCACTGTGACTGTGTCCGCATCATTTCAGGAAGACGCATGAACCTGACGCCAAGGGAAAAGGACAAGCTGCTGATCGCCATGGCGGCGATCGTGGCGCGCAAGCGGCTGGAGCGCGGCGTCAAGCTCAATCATCCGGAAGCGATCGCGCTGATCACCGATTTCGTCGTCGAGGGCGCCCGCGATGGCCGCCCGGTGGCCGAGCTGATGGAGGCCGGCGCCCATGTCGTCAGCCGCGCGCAGGTGATGGAAGGCATTGCCGAGATGATCCATGACGTACAGGTGGAAGCGACCTTTCCCGACGGCACCAAGCTGGTGACCGTGCACGAACCGATCCGGTGAGGAGAGAGACATGCTTGAACTGCGCCCGAACTGTGAATGCTGTGACAAGGACCTGCCGCCGGAAGCGACGGATGCGCGGATCTGCACCTTCGAGTGCACCTTTTGCGCCGGCTGCGTCGAAAGCGTGCTTGGCGGCGTCTGCCCGAATTGCGGCGGCAATTTTACGGCCCGACCGATCCGCCCCGCCGCGATGCTGAAGAAATATCCGGCTTCGACCAAACGCGTGCTCAAGGCCGAGGGCTGCGGCCCCCGCAAGGCCGCGTGACACCGCAAAACGAAAGGCAAGTAAGATGATCCCTGTCAAACGCCTGTGCCTCTCAGCGATCCCGCTCGTGGCGGCGGCGATGCCTGCCTACGCCCATGTCGGTATGGGCACGACCTCCTCCGCCATGGCCGGCTTCACGCATCCGCTGTCGGGCCTCGACCACATGACGGTGATGCTCGCCGTCGGTCTGTGGGCGGCCCTCAAGGACGGCAAGGCGATCTGGGTCTGGCCGGCGGCGTTCGTCGGCGTCATGCTGGGTGGCGCGGCCCTGGGCATGGCCCATGTGCCGCTGCCCTTCGTCGAGCCGGGTATACTGGCCTCCGTCGTGGCGCTCGGCCTGCTGGTGGCGCTGGCGGTCGATCTGCCTGTTTCGGCCGGTGTCGCCATCATCGGCCTGTTCGCGCTGTTGCACGGCCATGCCCATGGCACGGACGTGCCGGAAAATGCCGGCGGCCTCGAATATATGGCCGGTTTTGCCGTCGCCACCGTGCTGCTCCATGCCGTCGGCATCGCCGTCGGGCTTGGCCTCGGCATGAGGTCCCGCGGCGTGGCCCGCGTCATGGGCGCCGCCTGCGCGGCGATCGGCATCGGCCTCGCCTTCGGCGTCGTGTGAGGACCCATGATCCCAGGCGAAATCATCCCCGTTCAAGGCGACATCGAGCTCAACAAGGGTCTGCCGACCGTCATCCTGAAAGTGGCCAACAGTGGGGACCGACCGGTCCAGGTCGGCAGCCACTATCATTTCTACGAAACCAATGAGGCGCTGAAATTCGATCGTGAACGGGCGCGCGGCATGCGCCTCGACATCGCCGCCGGCACCGCAACGCGCTTCGAGCCGGGGCAGGAACGGGACGTCACGCTGGTGCCGCTTGGCGGCAAGCGTGAAATCCATGGCTTCCAGCAGAAGGTGATGGGCAAGCTGTGAGGGCTTCTTATGCGTGGCCGGCAAGGCCAGCGCGCGCAAGCGCTGCGTGGGGCTCAGCCCGAGGGCTTGGCGGCCGCATAGATGACGATCTTTCCCGGATCGTCGAACTCCACGGCGAGAACGTCCTGTGCAAGGACGCGCCGCGAATCGAGGGCATTGAAAAGCAGGGCGTTGGCCTCGATCTCCTTGCGCAGCTCAGTGACATCGTCCTGATGCTGCCGAACCTTGTTCTCGATAGCTGGCGGCGGGCCGCCTTCGCTGCGCGCCGCGTCGGTGAGGAACACGATATCGACCTTGTCGAGCTTGGACGTCTTGCGCACCGTGCTGATGTTTTCGCGCGTGCGGTCGATCGCCGAACTGACTTTTCCGATTTCAGCGGTCGTCTTGGCCTCTTCCTGGTTAACTTGCGATCCGACGATGCGGTCGACGGTCTCGGGACTTTCCAGGCCCTGCGCGTTGAGCGCCGCCCGCGGGACACTCGCCGCCAGAAACGCAGCCGCGGCAATGACATGCAACCATCGCGCATGGCATCGGGGATCGGGCAGGGTGGTGAGGGTCATCGTTCGCTTTCGCAGTTTGCTTCAAGGCCTTTGAAACGAAACGTCCCCAGCCCTGTCACGGTTCCCTCTCCGGTTCGGTGGGCGGACCGGATACCGGCCCGCCGCGCCGGTTCGTCAGCTGGCTTTCTTGGTGATCAGGGTCAGCGCGCCGTTCGGCTCCATGCTGGCCGCGACCACCTGGGCCGACGTCATGCCCTTGGCCTGGAGGGCGGATTTCACCTTGGGGGTGGCATCGATCGAACTGCGCAATTTCTGCAGGCCGGCATCGCCACGCTGGGCAATGACCTGGTTGACCTGCGTCTGGGTGTCCTTCGGCAACTCGCTGATGTCGATCACGTTGACGCTCTGGATCGCCGGCGCGGCCTGCTGACCGCTGGGTGCGGCTGGAGCCGGCGTAGTCGGGGCGGGCTGTTGCGCGGGCTGCTGCTGGGCGCTGGCGGCACCCGCCAGCATCAGGCTGGCGGCGGCTGCAAGAATTGTCGTTTTGCGCATGGATTTTCCTTCCATCGATTTGGCAAACGGTCGTTTTGGGGTGACCCTTCAACCTCAACCGCCAAATGGGTCCGGAAGGTGTCGCCCAGCGGGTCATTGCGTGACCATTGGAGGGCGGCAATGTGCAGCCCGGCTTCACCAACACCGCATTTCGGGAGCAACCGCTGATGGCCAGACTAACGCGTGCCGCCTACGCCCAGATGTATGGCCCGACGGTCGGCGACAAGGTGCGGCTTGCCGACACCGGACTCTTCATCGAGGTCGAGAAGGATTTCACCATCCATGGCGAGGAGGTGAAATTCGGCGGCGGCAAGGTCATTCGTGACGGCATGGGTCAGGGCCAGGTTTCCCGTGCCCAAGGTGCGGTCGACACCGTCATCACCAATGCGCTGGTGATCGATGCCAGCGCCGGCATCTTCAAGGCCGATATAGGTTTGAGGGATGGCCGCATCGCGGCCGTCGGCAAGGCCGGCAATCCGGATACGCAGGACGGCGTCACCATCATCATCGGCCCCGGCACGGAAATTATCGCCGGCGAGGGCAAGATCCTGACCCCGGGCGGCTTCGACGCGCATATCCACTTCATCTGCCCGCAGCAGATCGAGGAAGCGCTGATGTCGGGCATCACCACCATGCTCGGCGGCGGGACCGGTCCGGCGCATGGCACGCTGGCCACGACCTGCACACCGGGGCCGTGGCACATGGCACGCATGATCCAGTCCTTCGACGCCTTCCCGATGAATATCGGCCTGTCGGGCAAGGGCAATGCCTCGCTGCCGGCCGCGCTCGAGGAGATGGTGCTGGGCGGCGCCTGCTCGCTCAAGCTGCACGAGGACTGGGGCACGACGCCGGCGGCGATCGACTGCTGCCTGTCGGTGGCCGACGATTACGATGTCCAGGTGATGATCCACACCGACACGCTCAACGAGAGCGGCTTTGTCGAGAACACGGTGGCGGCGATCAAGGGCCGCACCATCCATGCCTTCCACACCGAGGGCGCCGGTGGCGGCCATGCGCCCGATATCATCAAGGTCTGCGGCCTGCCCAACGTCATCCCGTCCTCGACAAACCCGACGCGGCCTTACACGGTCAACACGCTCGCCGAGCATCTCGACATGCTGATGGTCTGCCACCATCTGTCGCCGTCGATCCCCGAGGACATCGCCTTTGCCGAAAGCCGCATCCGCAAGGAGACCATCGCGGCCGAGGACATCCTGCACGACATTGGCGCCTTCTCGATCATCTCGTCGGACAGCCAGGCCATGGGCCGGGTCGGCGAGGTGGCGATCCGCACGTGGCAGACGGCCGACAAGATGAAGCGCCAGCGCGGGTCATTGCCGCAGGAGACGGGCGACAACGACAATTTCCGCGTCCGCCGCTACATCGCCAAATACACCATCAATCCGGCCATCGCGCATGGCCTGTCGAAGGACATCGGCTCGATCGCGGTCGGCAAACGCGCCGATCTGGTGCTGTGGAACCCGGCCTTCTTCGGCGTCAAGCCAGACATGGTGCTGATCGGCGGCATGATCGCGGCCGCCCCGATGGGTGACCCCAACGCCTCGATCCCGACGCCGCAGCCGATGCACTACCGGCCGATGTTCGGCGCCTATGGCAAAGCCCGGACCAATTCGTCGGTGACCTTCGTTTCGAAGGCCGCGCTCGAGTCCGGTTTGCACGGCCGGCTCGGCGTCGACAAGCAGTTCGTCGCCGTCGAAAACACGCGCGGCGGCATCGGCAAGCACTCGATGGTGCTCAACGACGCCACGCCGCATATCGAGGTCGATCCGGAAACCTACGAAGTTCGCGCCGATGGCGAACTCTTGACCTGCGAGCCAGCGACCGTGCTGCCGATGGCGCAAAGGTACTTTCTGTTTTGAGACGTTCCGCTGAAATTCATGAATGGGCAATGAACCGCCATGAAAGCGCATGCGCTTCGTCAACTGCGGCAGCGGAATGTTGCGCCGAAGGGTTCGGATAAGGGTCTACCTTTTCCGTTTGGCTTGGAAATTACGTGCTTTGAGAGCAATATCACTTAAATGAACAAGATTTTTCGAAAACAGCAATTGACGCCCTATGAGGCCGATTATGCTCAGTGGTGCGCCGAGCAAGGCGCGCTGTTGCGCGAAGGTCGCCTCTCAGACCTCGATCGCGATAACCTGGCGGAGGAGATCGAGAGCTTGGGGCGGAGCGACAAAAGAGAAATTGCGAGTAGACTTGCCACCTTGCTCCTGCATTTGCTCAAATGGGAATTTCAGCCCGAAAGGCGCAAAACTGGATGGTTGCTGACCATCCGCGAGCAGCGATTTCAGATCGAAGATCTGCTCGATGAAAGCCCTAGCTTGAAAGCCTATCCGGGACGGCGGCTCGGACGAGAATTCAAAATAGCGAGATTGAAGGCGGCGGACGAGACCGGCCTGAGGGAGGGCAATTTCCCCGCGGACTGTCCGTATTCGATCAGGGTAATTCTCGACCATGACTATTTTCCCGGCACGCCGTGGTCATCGGATCAGCTTATTCGCGAATAGCACCACGTGGTCCGCTAGGGCTTTTTCATAGCATCGAGAGCATTATTAGCTACCTATGGACCAGCAAATAGCCTCCGCCCACGACATTTTCCCGCATATTCGCATCGTCATGGGCATGGTGATCGGGCTTGGCGTCGCGCGCCTGCTGTCGGGGGTGGCGCGCATTGTCCAGCATCCCGGCCAATACCGTCTCTACCCCGTGCATCTGGCCTGGGTCGCCTCGGTGCTGTTGATGCTGGTGCATTTCTGGTGGTGGGAGTTCGGCCTCTACACCATCGAAACCTGGACCTTCGGCAAGTACCTGTTCATCATTTTCTACGCGATCACCCTGTTCCTGCTCTGCGCGCTGCTGTTTCCGGATTCGATGCTGGACTACACCAGCTACGAGGATTTCTTCTATTCGCGCCGCGCCTGGTTCTTCGGCCTGCTGGCGGCGACCTACCTGCTCGACGTGGTCGACACTTTGCTGAAGGGGCCTGAGCATTTCGCCCGCTTCGGCAGCGAGTATCTGTTCCGCACGCCGGTCTTCGTCGTGCTGTGCGTCGTGGCGATTCTGGTGCGCGACCGCCGGTTCCACATCGCCTTCGTCGCGGCGGCGCTGATCTACCAGATATCGTTCATCCTGCGGCTCTTCGACACGATCGTATGACGGCCGCGGATGCACTAGGCTGCTCGGGAAAGGCAGGGTTCAACGATGTACAAGGCCGTCGGATCGCGCGGATCCCGGGTCAGTCGCGTCCTCTGGATGCTGGAGGAACTCGGCCAGCCCTATGAGTTCGTCGAGGTCAAGCTGCGCTCGCCCGAAGCCTATGCGCTCAATCCGTCGGGCAAGGTGCCGATCCTCATAGACGGTGAATTGACGGTGACGGATTCGGCGGCGATCTGCGTCTATCTCGCCGACAAGCACGCCGATAAAGGTATGGGCGCCAATCCCGGTCTCGCTGGCCGCGCCGAAATGGATTCCTGGATGCATTTTGCCCAGAGCGAGTTCGAGGCGCCGCTGTGGAACAAATTGCGCCACCGTTTCCTCCTGCCCAGGGAGGTGCGGGTCGATGTCGGTCCTGCCGCGGCCTTTGACTTCGCCACGGAGGTCAAGGCGCTGGAGCGCCGGCTCGGCGACAAGCCGTTCGCGCTCGGCGACCGGTTTTCCGCCGTCGACGTGCTGCTCGGCGACATGGGCGGCTGGGCGCGTGCCGGCCGTTTCCCGATCGACTCCGAGCGCGTCAATAGCTATTTCGATCGCCTTCTGGCGCGGCCGGCCCGGACCCGGGCGCAAGCCAATGCATCGGCCCGAAAATCGGAATCGATTTTCGGAAAGCACGATGCATAGGTTCAAACGTGTTAGAGCGTCCTTTGCACGTCTAAGGGGACGCGCGGCGCTCTGATGGAGGTTCCATGAAATGAAGCTCAACCTCAACACCGACTTCACCAAATTCCCGCGCGCCGTCTCCGTATTGCCCGCCGGCACGGCCGCAACCACCGCGCCGTCCGGCCGTGCCGTTCTCGCCCATGACGAGCGGCATCTGCGCCGCCGCGCCATCGAACTTGCCGACGGCGGCAAGGTGCTGGTCGACCTGCCCGAGCCTGTCGCTCTGAACGATGGCGACCGGCTGGTGCTGGAGGATGGCGGCCATATCGAGATCATCGCGGCGCCCGAAGAGGTCTATGACATCCGCGCCCGCGACGCCGTGCATCTCGCCGAACTCGCCTGGCATATCGGCAACCGCCATCTCGCCGCAGGCATCGAGGCGCACCGTATCCTCATCCTGCGCGACCACGTCATCAAGGCGATGCTGGAGGGGCTAGGCGCCACGGTGCGCGACGTCTCCGAGCCGTTCAAACCGGTGCGCGGCGCCTATTCCGGCGGGCATGATCACGGCCACGCGCATGGCCACAGCCATAGCGAAGCGCATGCGCACAGCCACGCGCATTCGCACGATCACCACCATGATCATGACTGACCAGCCGTCCGGCATCGCCCTGCTACGGCTGATGGCGTGGCTGTCGCCGGCCTTTCCGGTCGGCGGCTTTGCCTACAGCCATGGCCTCGAGCGCGCGGTGCAAGATGCGCTGGTGACCAATGCCGCCGGCCTTGCCGGCTGGCTGGAGGCGCTGGTCGAGATGGGCTCGGGCTGGAACGATGCCGTGCTGTTCGCCGAAAGCTGGCGCCGCGCCCGTGAAGGTGGCGATCTGGCCGAGGTTGTCGCACTGGCCGAGGCACTGGCCGGCTCGCGCGAACGCCACGCCGAGACCATGCTGCAAGGCGCGGCCTTCCTCAAAGCAGCCGCCGCCTGGCCCACTGCCGTGCTGGAGCGCTTGCCGGCCGATTGCGCCTATTGCGTGGCCGTCGGAGCCGTGGCCGGCGGCAATGGCATCGCGCTTGAGGACGCGCTGTGCGCCTTCGCGCAAGCCTTCTTCTCCAACCTCGTCCAGGCCGCGATCCGGCTCGGCATGATCGGCCAGAACGAGGCGACGACGCTGCTCGCGGGTTTCGAGCCGCTGGCGCTCTCGACCGCTGCCCGCGCGTCCCGCTCGACATTGGACGACCTCGGCGGCTGCGCCTTCGTCTCCGACGTCATGGCCATGAAGCACGAAACCCAGTATTCGCGATTGTTCCGCTCATGATCCTCCTCGCCTTCGTCCTCTCCTTCGTCCTGCTGCTGATCACGGCACTGCATGTCTATTGGGGCATAGGCGGCGTCTGGCCGGGCAGGGACGCGGCGTCCTGCGCCCACGCTGTCGTCGGCTTTCGCGGCGTCAACGAAATGCCGACGCCGTTCGCCAGTTTCGCCGTTGCCGCCTGCCTCGGCCTGGCAACGCTGTGGCCGCTGGCGCTCATCGGTTTCTTTGCCTCGCCGTTTCCCAAGCAGGGCCTCGCGGCTACCGCGATGCTGATCGGACTGGTGTTCCTGGGGCGCGGCATTGCCGGTTTCACGCCCTGGTGGCGCCGGCTGGCGCCGCAACAGCCTTTCGCTCGGCTCGATTCCAGTTTCTATTCGCCGCTCTGCCTGTTGATCGGGCTCGGCTTCGCAGTCCTTGCCATCACGGAGTTTCCGACATGACACAACCCAACGGCCCCCTTCGTATCGGCATTGGCGGCCCCGTCGGTTCCGGCAAGACGACGCTCACCGAAAAACTCTGCAAGGCGCTGCGCGACGAGTTCTCCATCGCCGTCGTCACCAACGACATCTACACCAGGGAGGACGCCATGATGCTGGCCCGGCTGCAGGCGCTGCCGGAGGACCGCATCGTCGGCGTCGAGACCGGCGGCTGCCCGCACACCGCCATCCGTGAGGATGCCTCGATCAATCTGCAGGCGATCGCCGAGCTCAACCGCAAGTTTCCCGACCTCGACATCATCTTCATCGAATCCGGTGGCGACAACCTTGCCGCCACCTTCTCGCCGGACCTTGCGGATCTCACGCTGTACGTCATCTCGGTCTGCCAGGGCGAAGAAATCCCGCGCAAAGGCGGCCCGGCGATCACGCGGTCCGATTTCCTGGTCATCAACAAAAGCGATCTTGCGCCCTATGTGAACGTCAATCTCGATGTCATGGAGAGCGACGCCGGCCGTATGCGCGGCAAGCGACCGTTCGGCTTCACCGATCTTTCGCGCGGCAAGGGCCTGCGGGAGGTGATCGATTTCATCGTCGAGCACGGCGGACTGCGAACCGTTGGCGCCGCAAGCACCGCGGCATAACTGGCCTTCTGCACCAAGCGAAAGCGGTTGCGGGCACCAGCGGCGCGCGGCATTCTGGGCCAAACCGGAGGATATTTTCGATGAGCATCGCCCGCCTGCAGAAGGAAACGCTCACCAACCTGCCCTTCTACGAAGAGCGCGTCGATCTCGCCTGCGCCTTCCGCTGGACGGCGCGGCTCAACATGCATGAGGCGGTGGCCAACCATTTCTCGCTGGCGGTCAACGACGACGGCACCAGGTTCCTGATGAACCCGAACCAGGTGCATTTCTCGCGCATCAAGGCCAGCGACCTGATCGAGATCGACGCCAACGACCCCGAGACGCTTTCCGGGCCGAATGCACCCGACCCCACGGCATGGGGCCTGCACGGCGCCGTCCATCGCAACGTGCCGCACGCGCGCTGCGTCATGCACGTCCATTCGATCCACGCCACCGTGCTGGCCTCGCTTGCCGACTCGACGCTGCCGCCGATCGACCAGAATTCGGCGATGTTCTTCAACCGTCACGTCGTCGACGCCCATTATGGCGGACTGGCCTTCGAGGAAGAGGGCGAGCGCTGCTCGCAGCTTCTCGCCGACCCCAAGGTCAAGGTGATGGTGATGGGCAACCATGGCGTGCTGGTCATCGGCGACACCGTCGCCGACGCCTTTAACCGCATGTTCTATTTCGAGCGTGCCGCCGAGACCTACATCAAGGCCCTGTGGACGGGCCGGCCGCTGCGCACCCTTTCCGACGCAATCGCCGAGAAGGCGGCGAGCGAGATGGACAACTATCCTGGCCAGGCCGAACGTCATCTCGCCGAGTTGAAGGCGATCCTCGATGAACAGGAGCCGGTGTACCGGAACTGAAGGCTACAGTCCGAGCTGAGCCCGCAATTCCCCGGCGCTGTTGATGACAATGGCGCCGGGCGGTCCTTCCATCGGCTTTTCGGGCCAGAAGATCGTCTTCATTCCCGCCGCCAAGCCCGCCATGGCGCCCGGCCAGCTGTCGTCGACCGCGACGGCGTGCGCGGGATCGACGTCTGCCAGATAGGCGGCGCGAAGGAAAGGCTCCGCGTGCGGCTTGCCTTCCCGCACATCGTTGCGGCTGATCGTCTTCATGCCGGGGTAGGTCAGCCCGACCATATGCAGATTGGCGTCGACGATCATCCGATCCGAGTTTGAGACCACCGCCTGCTGCACGCCGAGCGCGCGCAACTCCTTGAAGATCTCGATGGCGCCTGGGCGCGGCTTAAGCCCCTCGACCAGCGGCAGGTAATGCTCATATTTGTGAACGATCCATTCGTCGAAGGGCAGTTGCAGCCCGAACTCGTCGCGCATCATTTCGTAGACCGGCCAGGCGGCGACGCCGAGCACGCGTTCGTGCAGATCGGCCGGAGGCGTGAGGCCGGCATTGCGCATCGCTGCGATGAGGGCTGCCTCATGCAGCGGTTCGCTGTCGACCAGCGTCCCGTCCATGTCCCAGAAAACCGCCTTCGGTGTCATGCAGCGCTCCTTTTTTCGATCCCTTAAAGGGTTTGCGCCGCGAGATAAACCTTTGGCGGCCATTGAACATGCCTTCAGATGGGGAAACGGACCCGCGACGCTTTCTCCGACAGGATGTTTGCGGAGAAATCACCGCTGCTTCGGCGCAGGCATTTGCTCTTGCGATTGACAATTGCGCAGGCGGTCATTCCCTGCGAAACTGATACGACCGCCTGATGATCGGCGGTTTCGGGAGGCTGGACGTGAATACCCGGCAGGATGGCGGCAGCAACAGGCTGGACGACGCGGCGCGCGCCGGCTGGCTCTATTATGTTGCCGGCAACACACAGGACCAGATCGCCGCCACGCTCGGCATATCGAGGCAGACGGCGCAGCGTCTGGTGTCGCTGGCGGTGTCGGAAGGCCTGATCAAGGTCCGCGTCGATCATCCGATCGCCAACTGCCTTGATCTCGCTGCACGGCTGAAATCGCGCTTCGCGCTCGACCTGGTCGAGGTGGTGCCGAGCGACCCCAATTCATCCTCCACCACTATCGGCATCGCCGAAGCGGCGGCCGCCGAGATCGAGCGGCGGCTGCGGTCGCCGACGCCGATCGTCATGGGCATCGGCACCGGACGGACGCTGAAGGCGGCGATCGAACAATTACCACCGATGGAATGCCCGCAGCACAAGGTGGTGTCCTTGACCGGCAACATCTCGCCAGATGGCTCGGCCGCTTTCTACAACGTCATCTTCACCATGGCCGACAGGGTCAAGGCGCGGTCCTTCCCGATGCCGCTGCCGGTCATCGCCTCTTCGCCGCAGGAGCGCGAGATGCTGCTCAACCAGCCGATGATCCAGCCGACACTGGTGCTTGCGGCGGAGGCCGACGTCACCTTCATCGGTATCGGCGACCTCGGCCCGAAGGCGCCGCTCTACGAGGATGGCTTCATTTCCGAAAGCGAACTGAAAGCCTTGCAGAAGGCCGGCGGCGTCGCTGAAATCGTTGGCTGGGTGTTCGATCGCGAGGGCCGCATGATCGACGGCATCACCAATGACCGGGTGTCGTCGGCGGCGCTCCCGTCGCGCGAGAAGTCGCTGGTGATCGCGCTCGCCATGGGCGAGCGCAAGCTGCCCGGCATCCTGGCGGCGGTCAACCGACGGCTGGTCAACGGGCTCATCACCGACGAGCGGACGGCGGCCGCCCTGCTGGCCAGTATCTGACGGCTTCGCGATAAAGCCAGCAAGGCTATTGGTGCCGGCCGAAAGGGTCGTTGCCATCGAGGAAACCGAGGTCGCGCTGCAGATGCGGTGACAGGTCCCTGACGTCGAGATGCGCCCTTTTTCGGGTCGCGAACCAGCCGAATCCGTCCGCAAGCCACGAAATCCAGCGATGATCGGGGGCGGGAGTGCATTTTTGCTGCGCCATGGTCATGATCGTCAACCTTCGTTATCCTGAACCCGAATGACGGGTTGAGGATGAATGTCGGCCTTGCCGGCCGCTTTTGCCAATCGAACGTCGATAACGACCCATAAGGAGGCTTTATGCCTGACCTCAGCGCGCCACAGGTTTCGCAGCTGCCGCCGTTGCAGGCGATCCGGGTGTTCGAGGCGGTGGCGCGGCATCTTTCCTTCACCAAGGCCGCCGGCGAACTCGCCATGACGCAAGCGGCGGTCAGCTATCAAATCAAGGTGCTGGAGGAGCGCGTCGGCGCTCCGCTGTTCCTGCGCCGGCCGCGGCAGATCGAACTGACCGAAGCCGGCCAGCGCCTGGCGCCGGCGGTCAGCGAGGCCTTTGCCATTCTTAGCCAGGCCTATGCCGCCGCGCGCGGCGGGGCGGACGGGTTGTTGTGCGTCACCACGGTGCTGACTTTTGCCTCGAACTGGCTGGCGCACCATCTGGGCGCATTCCAGATCGCGCATCCCTCGCTTGCCGTGCGGCTCGACACGTCGAGCCGGCTGACGGATTTCGCCCGCGAGGATGTCGACCTCGCCATTCGTTCTGGCGGCGGCAAATGGCCGGGGCTGGAAGCCCACAAGCTGCTCGATGCCGATTTCACGCCCATGCTGAGCCCGAAGCTCGCTGCGAGCATCGGCGGCATCAACGAACCGGCCGACCTGCTCAAGCTGCCGATCCTCGATCCCAGCGATATCTGGTGGACGCAATGGTTCGAGGCCGCCGGCGTGCACAGCCACGACCTTGCCAGGCGGCCCGGCAGCAGCATGGGCGCGCAGGCCTATGAAGCCAACGCGGCCATATCGGGCCATGGCGTGGCGATCCTGACCCGTGCGCTGTTCAAGGCCGAACTCGCCGACGGCCGGCTGATCCAGCCATTCGACCTGGTCGGCGACGACGGGCACGCCTACTGGCTGGTCTACCCCGAGGCGCGCCGCAACGTGCCCAAGATCCGCGCCTTCCGCGACTGGCTGCTGGCCGAGATCGCCTGCTGACCGGCACATAAGCCGACGTCGGACCGGGGCAACAAACGACATCCCGCTCGAGAGGCTTTGGCCCCGCCGCCTGGACTCCAGACGGCGGCAACCCGAGCCCTGTCTTCGAACCTCCGCCCCATTCGCCGGCCGTGTGCTGCGCTGCAGCATCGAATCCGGCTTGACATAATTAAGACTAAGTGAGTAATTGCTCACAACCAAGGCAAATGCTCAACTTGGTTTATGGGAGGAATTTGATGAAACTTCGCACGCTCACCCTGGGCTTGTTGTCGGCCAGCACGCTTGCGTTCGCCGCACACGCCGAATCCATCACCATCGCCACCGTCAACAATGGCGATATGGTCCGCATGCAGAAGCTGACCGACGACTTCACCAAGGCTAACCCGGACATCCAGCTCAACTGGGTCACGCTCGAAGAGAACGTGCTGCGCGAGCGCGTCACCACCGACATCGCCACCAAGGGTGGCCAGTATGACGTGATGACCATCGGCACCTACGAGGTTCCGATCTGGGCCAAGCAGAGCTGGCTCCTGCCGCTCGACAAGCTCGGCGACGACTATGACGCCAAGGACATCATCCCGGCCATCGCCGGCGGCCTTTCGGTCGATGGCAAGCTCTATGCCGCGCCCTTCTACGGCGAGAGCTCCTTCGTCATGTACCGCAAGGACCTGATGGAAAAGGCTGGGCTGAAAATGCCCGACGCCCCGACCTGGGATTTCATCAAGCAGGCGGCCGACAAGATGACCGACCGCGCCAATGGCGTGAACGGCGTCTGCCTGCGCGGCAAGGCCGGCTGGGGCGAGAACATGGCTTTCCTGACCGCCATGTCGAACTCCTTCGGCGCCCGCTGGTTCGACGAGAACTGGAAGCCGCAGTTCGACCAGCCGGAATGGAAGAAGACGCTGCAGTTCTATGTCGACCTGATGAAGGCCGACGGTCCCGAGGGCGCCTCGTCCAACGGCTTCAACGAGAACCTGGCGCTCTTCCAGCAGGGCAAGTGCGGCATGTGGATCGACGCCACCGTCGCCGCCTCCTTCGTCTCCGACCCGAAGAACTCCACCGTCGCCGACAAGGTCGGCTATGCCCTGGCGCCGGATAATGGCTTGGGCAAGCGGGGCAACTGGCTGTGGGCGTGGTCGCTGGCGATCCCGGCCGGCACGCAGAAGGCCGACGCCGCCGAGAAGTTCGTCTCATGGGCGACCAGCAAGCACTATGCCGAGCTCGTCGCGTCGAAGGAAGGCTGGGCAAACGTGCCTCCGGGCACGCGTTCCTCGCTCTACGCCAATCCCGAGTACCAGAAGGCGGCTCCGTTCGCCAAGATGACCCTGGACTCCATCAATGCCGCCGACCCGACGCATCCGACCGTCAAGCCGGTGCCTTATGTCGGCGTGCAGTTTGTCGCCATCCCTGAATTCCAGGGCCTTGGCACCACCGTCGGCCAGCTCTTCTCGGCGGCTCTTGCCGGCCAGTCGAGCGTCGACGATGCGCTGAAGCAGGCCCAGGACGCCTCCACCGCGGCGATGACCGAGGGCGGCTACATCAAGTAAGGCTCCTCCCGGTGCCGAACGCCGGTCACCTCCTCGACCGGCACCGGCCGCCCGAAACCCAGTTCGGGCGGCCGCCTTTCCAGAGCCTGTGAAAATTCAGCCTGATCCTTGAAGGGTGACCGTCATGGCTACTCAGCAGACCCGTTCGCTTGCCCGATTCATGATGGCGCCTTCCGTGGTGCTGCTGTTCGTCTGGATGATCGTGCCGCTGGTCATCACGATCTGGTTCTCCTTCCAGCAGTACAATCCGCTCAACCCAATGCGCGACGGGTTCGTCGGCTTATCCAACTACGCGCTGTTCTATTCCAATCCGGCCTTCCTGCAGTCGATCCTCAACACGCTTGTCCTGGTGGTCAGCGTGCTGCTGATCACGGTGATCGGCGGCATCCTGCTGGCGCTGCTCATCGATCAGCCGATGTGGGGACAAGGGATCGTGCGCATCCTCGTCATTTCGCCGTTCTTCGTCATGCCGCCGGTGGCCGCATTGGTGTGGAAGAACATGATCATGCACCCGCAATATGGCGTGTTCGCCGACATAGCGCGCTTCTTCGGGGCACAGCCGATCGACTGGTTCGGCCAGCATCCGATGACGGCGATCATCATCATCGTTGCCTGGCAGTGGCTGCCTTTCGCGACATTGATCCTCCTGACCGCGCTGCAGTCGCTCGACGGCGAGCAGAAGGAAGCCGCCGAGATGGACGGGGCCGGCTTCATCAGCCGCTTCATCTATCTGACGCTGCCGCACATGTCGCGGGCGATCACCGTCGTCATCCTGATCCAGACGATCTTCCTGCTCTCGGTCTATGCCGAGATCCTGGTCACCACCAATGGCGGCCCTGGTTACGCCTCCACCAACCTGCCCTTCCTCGTCTACCAGAAGGCGTTGCTGGAATTCAAAATCGGCCAGGCATCCGCGGGCGGTGTGATCGCCGTCATTCTCGCCAACATCGTCGCCTTCTTCGCCATGCGCGCCGTCGGCAAGAACCTGGACAAGTAAGGGAGGATACGATGGCACGCTCAGTCACCACCCAGCACAAGACAATCGCGACAATTGCCGCCTGGACCGTCGCGCTGCTGATCTTCTTTCCGATCCTCTATACGATCATCACCTCGTTCAAGTCGGAACAGGAGGCAATCCAGGGCTTCAACCTGATCCCGTCCGGGACTTTCGAGAGCTACGCCGAAGTCCAGGCGCAGAGCGGCTATTTCAAATTCTTCCTGAACTCGGTGCTGCTGTCCGTCGGCTCAACCATCCTGGCGCTGTTGGTCGCCATTCCGGCGGCATGGTCGATGGCGTTTTCGCCGACCAAGCGGACCAAGGACATATTGATGTGGATGCTGTCCACCAAGATGATGCCGGCGGTCGCCGTGCTGTTCCCGATCTACCTGATCTTCCGCAATCTCGGCCTGCTCGACTCGCGCATCGGCCTGATGATCATGCTGATGCTGATCAACCTGCCGATCGTGGTGTGGATGCTCTACACCTACTTCCGCGAAATCCCAGGCGAAATCCTGGAAGCCTCGCGTATGGACGGCGCATCCTTGTGGGGTGAAATCTGGTACGTGCTGACGCCGATGGCGGTGCCCGGCATCGCCTCGACGATGCTGCTCAACATCATCCTGGCCTGGAACGAGGCGTTCTGGACGATCCGGCTGACCACCACGGAAGCCGCACCGCTCACCGCCTTCATCAGCTCCTTCTCCAGCCCGCAAGGCCTGTTCTGGGCCAAGCTTTCGGCCGCCTCGACCCTGGCCATCGCGCCGATCCTGATCATGGGCTGGTTCAGCCAGAAGCAGCTGGTGCGCGGCCTGACATTTGGCGCGGTGAAGTGACGGAAATTGCCTGAAGCAATCGGCGAAAAACAGCCCTCGGGGAGGAAACCATGGGAAACATCACGCTCAAGAACGTCTCCAAGTCCTTTGGTTCGACGTCCATCATCCCCGGCCTCGACCTGGTGATCGAAAACGGCGAGTTCGTCGTCTTCGTCGGCCCGTCGGGTTGCGGCAAGTCCACGCTGCTCAGGCTGATCGCCGGTCTTGAGGACACCAGCGGCGGCACCATCAACATCGATGGCCGCGACGTCACCGGCGAGGCGCCGGCCAAGCGCAAGCTTGCCATGGTGTTTCAGTCCTATGCGCTCTACCCGCATATGACGGTGGCCAAGAACATCGCCTTCCCGCTGAAGATGGCGGGCGAGGACCAGGCGACCATCGACAGGAAGGTGAAGGACGCGGCGCGCGTGCTCAACCTTACCAACTACCTCGAACGCCGCCCCGGCCAGCTCTCCGGCGGCCAGCGCCAGCGCGTCGCCATCGGCCGCGCCATTGTGCGCCAGCCCTCGGCCTTCCTGTTCGACGAACCGCTGTCCAATCTCGACGCGGCACTGCGCGGCACCATGCGGCTGGAGATCAGCGAACTGCACCATCAGCTGAAAACCACGATGATCTACGTCACCCACGATCAGGTCGAGGCCATGACCATGGCCGACAAGATCGTCGTGCTCAACGCCGGCAATATCGAGCAGGTTGGCTCGCCGATGGAACTCTACAAGACGCCGAAGAACCTGTTCGTCGCCGGCTTCATCGGCTCGCCCAAGATGAACCTGATCGAAGGCGCGCCGGCTGGCAAATACACCGCCAAGACCATCGGCATCCGGCCCGAACATATGCAGATATCGACCACGGCGGGCGACTGGAAGGCGACGGTCGGCGTGGCCGAGCATCTGGGCTCCGACACGTTCCTGCACGTTCAAGCCGACGGCGTCGGGCCGCTGACGGTGCGCGCCGACGGCGAACTGGCGGTCCGCCATGGCGACACGATCTATCTCACCCCTGACAAGGCCAAGCTGCATCGCTTCGGCGCTGACGGCAAGGCGATGGCCCAGTGAGGGTGGGCCAGTGAGGATGGACCGGTGAGGATGGGACAGTGAGGCTGCAAGGCAAATCGGCGCTGGTCACGGGATCGGCGCGAGGCATCGGCAGGGCTTTCGCCGAAGCCTATGTGCGCGAGGGCGCCACTGTCGCGATCGCCGATATCAACCTTGAAGCCGCGCAGAAGACGGCCGCCGCGATCGGCGACAACGCCTATGCCGTGAAACTCGACGTCACCGACCAGGCATCCATCGATGCGGCGGTGAAGGCGGTGGAGGACAAGGCGGGCGGTCTCGACATCCTGATCAACAACGCCGCTTTGTTCGACCTGGCCCCGATCGTGGAGATATCTCGGGCGAGCTATGAAAAGCTTTTCTCCGTCAATGTCGCGGGCACGCTGTTCATGCTGCAGGCAGCCGCCCGGTCGATGATCGCGCGGGGCAAGGGTGGCAGGATCATCAACATGGCAAGCCAGGCCGGGCGTCGCGGCGAGCCGCTGGTCGCGGTCTATTGCGCCACCAAGGCCGCGGTCATCTCGCTGACCCAGTCGGCCGGGCTCGATCTGATCAAGCACCGCATCAACGTCAACGGCATCGCGCCCGGCGTCGTCGACAGCGACATGTGGGACGAGGTCGATGCCTTGTTCGCCAAATACGAGAACCGGCCGAAGGGCGAAAAAAAGCGGCTGGTCGGCGAAGGCGTGCCTTACGGCCGCATGGGCAAGCCGGAAGACCTCGCCGGCATGGCCGTGTTCCTCGCCAGTGACGAGGCCGAATACATCGTCGCCCAGACCTACAATGTCGATGGCGGCCAATGGATGAGTTGAAAAGAACGATTTGAGGGGGACGGCGCCTCTTTCTTTCCTCCGGAGAAGGCGCCGCGGGGGCGGGTGAGGGGCCGCATGCTGGAACACCAGGTGCGGCCCTCATCCTCGCCCTCCCGAAGGAGGCGAAACAGTCGGGCTGCAAATCGGCCAAAGGGTAAAGCAGATGACCGTGAAACTTTCTTCCTCGAGCCTCGTCAGGCTTCCGCCCAAGGTCGCAGGTCCGAACTATGACCGCTCGGCGCTGAAAGCCGGCATCGTGCATTTCGGTGTCGGCAATTTTCACCGCTCGCACCAGGCCGTCTATCTCGACGACCTGTTCGGTCAGGGCATCGGTCATGATTGGGCGCTGGTCGGCGCCGGCGTGTTCGACGGCGAGAAGATCGGCCGCGGCAAGCTTGAAGAGCAGGATTGGCTGACCACAGTGGTCGAGCAGGACGAGGGCGATATGAGCGCCCGCGTCACCGGCGCGATGATCGATTTCCTGATGCCGGGAGATGCCGCCGCCATCATCGATCGGCTGGCCGATCCGGCGATCAGGATCGTTTCGCTGACCATCACCGAAGGCGGCTATTTCATCGACCCGGCCTCCGGCGTCTTCAACCCGACCCATCCCGACATCGTCGCCGACGCGCAGCCGGGCGCCACACCGAAAACCGTGTTCGGCATTATCCTGGCCGGGCTGGTGCGACGCCGCCAGGATGGTATCGTGCCGTTCACCGTGATGTCCTGCGACAACATTCCCCACAACGGCCATGTCACGTCGGATGGTGTTATCGGCCTTGCCCGCCTGATCGACGAGGATCTGGCGAGCTGGGTCAGCGAGACGGTCGCCTTCCCGAACGCCATGGTCGACCGCATCACGCCGGCCACCAGCGACCGCGAGCGCAAGATCCTCGCCGACGATTTTGGCATCGAGGACAACTGGCCGGTGTTCTGCGAGCCGTTCCGGCAATGGGTGCTGGAAGACCATTTCACCGATGGCCGCCCGCCGCTGGAAAAGGTCGGCGTGCAGTTCGTTAAGGACGTCGCCCCTTATGAGCTGATGAAGATCCGCATCCTCAATGGTGGCCATGCCACGATAGCCTATCCGGCTGGGCTGATGGACATCCACTTCGTCCATGAGGCGATGCAGGAGCCGCTGGTGCGCGGGTTCCTCGACAAGCTCGAGCACGACGAGATCATCCCGACCGTGCCGCCGGTGCCGGACACGGTGCTGGAAGACTATTACCAGCTCATCGAGAAGCGCTTCTCCAATCCCAAGATCGGCGACACGGTGCGCCGGCTCTGCCTCGACGGGTCCAATCGCCAGCCGAAATTCATCATCCCGACCATCGCCGACCGGCTGAAGACCGGCAAAGGCGTTGCCGGACTGGCGCTGGAATCGGCCCTTTGGTGCCGCTACTGCTTCGGCGCGACGGACAGCGGCGCCGTCATCGAGCCCAACGACCCGAGCTGGGACCGGCTGAAGGCAACGGCGAAGGCGGCAAAGGACGCGCCCGCCGCCTGGCTTGCGATGGACGATATCTATGGCGACGTCGGCCGCGCCGCCGCCTTCGTCGAGGCCTTCGCCCACGCGCTCAACGTGCTCTGGGCCGATGGCACGCGCGCCACGCTGACGCGCTACCTCGCCGGCAAGCTCTGAGAGCCAGCCGGCATCATGACGCCTGAACTGGTCATCTTCGACTGCGACGGCGTGCTGGTCGACAGCGAGGCGCTCTCCGTCTCGGCGCTGCTCGGCATGATCGAACTCGCCGGCGGCAGTCTCGGCGAGGACGCTGCCTACGAGTATTTCCTAGGCAAGAGCATGAAGAGCGTGCGTGAGATCCTTGGCCGCGACTTCGGCCTGGAGATCACCGATCAGCATCTCACCGCCATGCGCGTCGAGCTCATGCGAAAGTTTCGCGAGGAGCTGAAGCCGATCCCCGGCGTCAAGGAGATGCTGCCGAAGCTCGGCCTGCCGTACTGCGTCGCCTCTTCCGGCACGCTGGAACGCATTCGTTACGCGCTCGACATCACCGGTCTGCTGACGCTGATGGAGCCGCATCTGTTCAGCGCGGCCATGGTTGCCAAGGGAAAGCCGGCGCCCGACCTTTTCCTCCACGCCGCCGCCACCATGCGAGCCCATCCGCGCAGATGTCTCGTCATCGAGGACAGCCCGGCCGGTGTCGCCGCCGCACGCGCGGCAGGCATGCGCGTCCTTGCCTTTACCGGCGGCGCGCACGCCGGCAATCCGGGATTGAAAGCTCGGCTTGCGTCGACCGAACCGGACTTTATATTCGCTGACATGCTGCAATTGCCCGATCTGATTGCAGGCCTGGGAGCGAGAGTTAGAGCATCTTGACGAAACAGTTTGTCTGCGCGGTCGATGTCGGCACCGGGAGCGCTCGCGCGGGCATTCTCGACGCCAGTGGCACCTTGCTCGGCCGCGCCGAGCGGCCGATCGCCATGAACCAGCCGAAGCCGGATCATGCCGAGCATGATTCGCGCGATATCTGGTCCGCCGTCTGCACCGCCGTGCGTGCCGCGCGGGAAAAGGCCGGCGTCGCCGCCGGGGATATTGCCGGTATTTCCTTCGATGCCACCTGTTCTCTGGTCGTGCGGGACAGGCAAGGCGGCCAGCTCAGTGTGTCGACGACCGGCGACAAGCGCTGGGACACCATTGTCTGGCTCGATCACCGCGCCATCGCCGAAGCCGACGAATGCACGGCGAGCGGCCACGAGGTGCTGAATTATATCGGCGGCGTCATGTCGCCCGAGATGGCGACGCCGAAGCTGATGTGGCTGAAGCGTAATCTACCGAAGACATGGAATGAAGCCGGCTACCTGTTCGACCTGGCCGATTTCCTGACCTGGCAGGCAACGGGCTCGCTGGCCCGCTCGCAATGCACACTGACAGCGAAATGGACTTATCTGGCGCACCAGGACAGCGCATGGCAGCGCGATTTCTTCGAACTCGTCGGCCTCGACGATCTTTTTGACCATGGCAATCTGCCCGAAAAGGCAAGCCCGGTTGGCGCCGATATCGGTCCGTTGACGGCGCAGGCAGCGGCGGAACTCGGCTTGACCGAAAACTGCCGCGTCGGCGCAGGCGTCATCGATGCCTATGCCGGGGCGCTTGGCGTGCTCGGCGGTTTTGCCGGCGACGACCAGAATATCGGCCGCCATCTGGCGCTGATCGCCGGCACGTCCTCCTGCGTCATGGCGATGTCGCCCGACCCGCAGCCTTTCGCCGGCGTCTGGGGCCCTTATTACGGCGCCGCGCTGCCGAAGCTGTGGCTGTCGGAAGGCGGCCAGTCGGCGACTGGGGCGCTGCTCGACCACATGATCCGCTGGCACGGCGCCGGCGGCGAGCCGAACGCGGGCATGCATGCCAGGATCGCCGGGCGCGTCGCCGAACTGCGCGCCGCCGAGGGCGAGAACCTTGCCGCGCGGCTGCATGTGCTGCCGGATTTCCACGGCAACCGCTCGCCGCTGGCCGACCCGCACGCCGTCGGCGTCGTCAGCGGTTTGACGCTGGATTCGTCGTTCGACAGCCTGTGCAAGCTCTACTGGCGCACCGCCGTCGGCATCGCGCTCGGCGTGCGCCATGTGCTGGAGGCGCTGAATGAGAACGGCTACCTGATCGACACGCTGCACGTCACCGGCGGCCACACCAAGAACCCGCTCTTGATGGAGCTCTATGCCGACGCCACCGGCTGTACGGTGGTCGAGCCGCTGGCCGACGAGGCGGTGCTGCTCGGCACCGGCATGGTGGCGGCGACCGCCGCCGGGCTGTTCCCCGACCTCAACGCCGCCTGCCTTGCCATGCAGCAGGGTGGCAAGACACGCGCCGCCAACCCGGCGGCCGGCCCCCGCTTCGATCGCGACTACCGTATTTTCCTGGAAATGCACCGGCAGCGGCAGGTGCTCGACGCCATCCGGTAGGTCTCAGCGCTCTATTGCTTGCGCAGGGACGCGCCCGATGTCGCGTCGAACAGGTGGATCGCTTCCTCCTCGAACGTATAGCGGACGGGCGCATGCAGCACCGGGCATTCGCGTGCCGGAACCAGTGCGCTGATCTCCTTGCCGCCGGAGCCGAAGGTCACCAGCGCGTCATTGCCATGGAATTCGATGAGATCGGCAGTGCCCTGCAATATGCCGGCGGCGCCGACGCTGGCCGTCTTCAGGTCCGGCGGGCGGATGCCCAGCACGGCGCGATCGCCCGGCTGGAGATGAAAACCCGCCCCGTCTATCGAAAGCACCGTTCCGGCGCCGGTCAGCGTCCAGCCGTTGCCGGCGCGGGCGACCGTCACATCGGCAAAATTCATGTTCGGCGTGCCGATGAAGCCGGCCACGAAAATATTGCCCGGCCGCCGGTAGATTTCCGCTGGCGAGCCGATCTGCTCGATGACGCCGTCCTTGAGCAGCACGATGCGGTCGGCAAGCGTCATCGCCTCCAGCTGGTCGTGGGTGACATAGACGGTGGTGGTCTTCAGCGACTGGTGCAGCCGCGCGATCTCGACGCGCATATGGTTGCGCAATTTGGCGTCGAGATTGGACAACGGCTCGTCGAACAGGAACACCTTGGGCGTCTTGATCATGGCCCGGGCGATCGCCACGCGCTGCTGCTGGCCGCCGGAAAGTTCGGCTGGCTTGCGGCCGAGATAAGGGTCGAGCCCCAGCGTCCCCGACACCGCTTCGACCCGCTTGCGGATCTCGGCCGCCGGCACCTTCTGGCGCCGCAGCCCGAAGGCGATGTTGTCGAAGATCGTCATGTGCGGATAGAGCGCGTAGTTCTGGAACACCATGGCGATGCCGCGATCCCCCGGATCGAGATCGTTGACCACCTTGCCGCCGATCGAGACCTCGCCGCCGCTGATGTCCTCCAGACCCGCCAGCATCCTGAGCAAGGTCGACTTGCCGCAGCCGGACGGGCCTAGGAACACGACGAATTCGTGCTCTTCAATGCTGAGGTTGAGATCGCGGATGACCGTGGTGGCGCCATAGGCCTTGTCGACATGGGAGCAAACAATCGCGGACATGGTCAGCCCTTTTCGCCTGTAAGCAGGATCTGCAGCTTGACGTCCTGCGGGTTGCCTTCGGCGGCTCGTTCGAACGCCTTGATGCTGTCGGCGAAATCATAGGTGCCGGTGATCAGCGGCTTGAGGTCGACCTTGCCGGAGGCGATGAGCTGCAGGGCGCGGTCGAAAATGTTGGCATAGCGGAACACCGTCTCGATGCGCACTTCCTTCGAGATCGCCGCCGGTACGTTGAGGGCCACCGGCTCCACCGGCAGCCCGACCAGCACCACCGCGCCACCTGGCCGCACGACATCGAACAGGTCGGCGAAGGCCTTGGGGCTCCCGCTCGCCTCGAAGACGATGTCGGCGCCCCAATTGTCGGTCGCGGCCGCGACGACGTCGACAAGCGACTGCTCGCCGATATTGACCGGCACGATGCCGGCATATTGCGCTGCGATCGTCAGCTTGGGCGCGGAAAAGTCGGAAATCAGCACTTTCGAACAGCCGCCGGCAAGGGCGGCAAGCGCGATCATGATGCCGATCGGGCCGCAGCCGACGACGACGGCGACATCGCCCGGAATGATGCGGGCACGGCTTGCCGCCTGCATGCCGATGGCGAAGGGCTCGACCATGGCGCCCTCGGCGAAGGAGACATTGTCGGGCAGCCTGTAGGTGAAAGCCGCCGGGTGCACGGCAAAGGGAGCAAGAATGCCGTGCACCGGCGGCGTCGCCCAGAAAGTGACGTCCGGGTCGACATTGTAGATGCCGAGTTTTGTCGCGCGCGACGACAGGTTCGGCACGCCGGGCTCCATGCAGACGCGGTCGCCGACTTTCAAACTCCTGACATTAGCGCCGACCTCGACGATTGTGCCGGCGGCCTCGTGGCCGAGCACCATCGGCGCCCGCACGACATAGCTGCCGATGGCGCCATGGGTGTAATAGTGCACGTCGCTGCCGCAGACGCCGACCGTGTGGATGGCGATCCTGACGTCGTCGGGTCCGACATCGAGCGGCAACGCGATCTCGCGCAGCGACAGTTCGCCTTTTTTCTCAAGTACCAAAGCCCGCATCGGGTCGTCCTCACTTCAAGTCTTTTTTTGCCGGAAAATGGAATTCAGGAAACCGCTGAGCACGCCGAGGAAAAGCAGCGGCGGCAGCGACAGGAGCACGACCGAGGCGTTCAAAATCCCCCACGGCACGTTCATGCCTTGCTGGGAGAGTTCGGAGGCGACGATCGGCAAGGTCTTGGCATTGGAACTCGACAGCATCAGCGCGATCAGGAACTCGTTCCAGACCAGCACGAAGCTGAAGGCAATCGCGCCGATCAGCGAACGGGCAGCCACGGGCAGCGCGATCCGCCAGAACACCGCGTAAGCGCCGTACCCGTCAACAAAGGCGGCTTCCTCGACTTCCTTCGGCACGGCCTGGAAGGCTGGGATGGCCAGCCACATAATCACCGAGATGGTGAGCAGGGAATAGGTGACGATCAAAGCCGGCAAAGTGTCGTAGAGGCCGAGCTGCAGCCAGATCACCATCAGCGGGATCGCCACCGCCACCGGCGGTAGGAAACGCAGCGACAGCACGAAGAACTGGATATCGCCGGCCCAGCGGTTGGGATAGCGCGCCACCGCGTAGGCCGCGGGCAGGCCAAGCACGACGCCGATCAGCACGGCCGTGCCGCAGGCGACGACCGAATTGTAGAGGCCCGTGATGACGCTGTCGCGGCCAAGGATGTAGCTGATGTTGGCAAGCGTCGGCGTGAACACGAGGCGGGGAACGCGGGTGATGATGTCGACGCTGTTCTTCAGCGAATTGAGCGCCGTCCACAGCAGCGGGAATACCGCGAGGAAGCCGGCGAAGGCTAGGACGGCCTTGGCGATGATGCGGCCGGGCCTCATGCCTGCACCCGCTTCCACAGCATCGTGAAGGTGATGACGGTGGCGATCATCATCAGCACGGCCATCGCCGAGGCGTAGGAGACCTTGCCGGACTCGATGAAGCCTTGCGAGAAGGCGTACATGTCGAGCGTTTCGGTTGCCACGCCCGGCCCGCCGCGGGTCATCACATAGATCAGGTCGAAGGAGCGCAGCGACTCGATCATCTTGACGAACATCAGGCTGATCAGCGGCGCCTTCAGCATCGGCAAGGTGACGTAGGCGTGGATCTGCCAGCGCCGGGCGTGGTCGAGTCGGGCCGCCTCGATCGGCTGCGGCGGCAAGGTCTCCAACAGCTTCAGCACGATGACGGCGAAGAACAGGCCCCATTGCCAGACGTCGACCGAAGCCACCGCGAACAGCGCCGTCGCGGGCTTGGACAGCGGGTCGAAGATCAAGCCGCCGGTAATGAGCCGGTAGGGGTAGGTGGCGATGCCGTAGAGGGGATGGTAGGCGAACTTCCAGACGAAGGCGGCCGAGACGCGCGGCAGCAGCACCGGGATGATGAACAGCAGGCAGTAGAGATTGCGCAGGCGCGGCGAGGCGGCCTCGAACATCAGCACGCCGAGCCCGATCGCCACCACCATCGTTGCCACGACGGTGACCACCTCCCACTTCACCGACACCCAGACGGCGTTGAGGAAGCGGCGGTCGGAGAATAGATCAAAGAAGTTCGAGAACCAGACCCAGGAATAGGCCGTCGAGCTCAGCTCGCGGTTCTGCAGGGCGACGATGATCGCGTAGAGCGTCGGCACCATCGACAGGATCAGCAGAATGACCAGCGTCGGCACGACAAAGGTGACCGGCAGGGATGAACGTCGAGGCATTGGTCTCAGGCCTTGCTGTGTCTCTGATATCTGGACATGACGGGCAGGCCCTCCTGCGACGCACAGGTTCCGGCGGTCCCGAGACTGCCGCGAACCGCGCGCCGCAAGAGGGAGGGACCTACTTCTTCACCAGCTCATTGGCATAGGCCTCGAGCTCGTTGAGGCTGCCCTTGACGTCGGTGCGCGTGCCGGCGATCAATTCCTCGAGGATGATGCCCCAGCGGTCGCCGAGATCCGGCCAGCGTGGATCCTGCCAGAAGTTCACCGCCGTCACCTTGCCTGTTTCGGCAAGCGCCTGGCCGAGATCGGCGCCGTAGATATCGGCGAACTCCTTGCTGGACAGGATGCTGGTGCGGTTCAGCTCACCGAACTGGTGGGCGTCGAGCCGGCGCTTCTCGTTTTCCTTCGACGTTGCCCAGGCGATGAACAGGCCGGCGCATTTCTTCGAAGCGTCGTCGGCATTGGCCTTCGCCGCGATGGCGAGGCCATGGCCGTAACCGCCGCCGGGAAGTGGCGAGGGCGGCGGCAGGAAGCCGATCTTGCCGACCACTTGCGAGGTTTTCGGATCGACCGCCATGCCCGAAAGCGGCGTCGATTCGACCAGGATCGCGACCTGGCCCGACAGGAAGGCGCCGGTCGATTCATCCCAGCTGCCGGTCTGCGTGCCGGGAGCCGAATCCTTGAACAGCTTCAGATAGGTCTCGGTTGCCTTGACCGCGGCCTCCGAATTGAAGGCCGGCTTGTCGCCGTCGAACCACTTGCCGCCATAGGCCCTGAAGAACGGCATCCAGCGCCAGACATTTGCGCCCGACCCGCGTGCGCCGCGCAGCGCGATGCCATACATGCCCTTGTCGGCATTGGTCAGCTTCGGCACGTCGGCGATCAGCTCGTCCAGCGTCTTGGGCGGCTGGATGCCGGCGGCCTCCAGCACGTCCTTGCGGTAGACCATCAGGTCGCCGCCGCCGGTCAGCGGCGCGAACCAGACCTTGCCGTCATAGGTGGCGACCTTCTGGCGGCCCGGGTCGAAGTCGGCATAGTCGTAGTCGGCCGGATAAAAATCGGTCAGCGGCACGATCCACTTCGACGAGGCGAAAAGCGCCACATTTGCTTCATCGACATAGTAGACGTTGTAGTTGCCGACTGTGGACGCGTCCGCGCGCGACTTGGCGCGGCGATCGTTCTCATTGAGATAATCGATCTTGAAGCTCGCGCCGGAGAGCTTCTCGAACTCGGCCTTTGAGTCCTCCAGAAGCGTCAGGCCGTCGCGTGGCTGCGCCAGCACCTTGACCGGTGCCGAACAGACCGGCGCCTGCGCCAGGGCTAGGGTTGAAACGGTAGCGGAAAGCACGAAAGCTGCGCCAAGGCAGGCAGCGAGCCGAACTGGTTTCATGATCTTTTCTCCTCCAGGAATACGTCGCAGGAAACGCAGGTCATCGGGTTGCGCGATCCTCACCATCGCCCGAACGACATGCCACCCGTCGCCAAAATGCGCAGTTGCGAGGGGCCAAGCTAGAAGCCCCGTTGCAGCAGACCTGTACTTTTATGCATTGTGCAGCGCAAAAATCGGCGCCCATATAGGGGACGCGTCACACGAGTATCGATCTGGTCCAAAAGGGTGATTCAGGATGCGCTTATGCGCGCATCGCCAGACGCTGCCGCGACAGCTTGCGATAGGATGACGGCGTCATCTTGTGCTTGCGCAGGAAGGCGCGGTTGAAGTTGGATATGTTCATGTAGCCGACCTGGAAACAGATGTCGGTGATCGGCACATCGGTATCAGCCAGGAGCTTGCACGCCTGCCACAGCCTGAGCTTGGCAAGATGGTCGCTGAAGGAATTGCCGGTGTTCTTCTGGAAGAACCGCGAGAAGGTGCTTTCGCTCATGCCGGCCAGCTCGGCCACGTCAGGCAGCTTCAGATCCTCCGCGAAATGCTGGAACAGATAGGTCAGCGTGCGCTGGATGATGTCGAGCGAGGCGGCATCGAGAACCGGCTGGAAGTTCGGTGACGACAACAGCTCATACTCATCGGTCCGGGCCAGCAGGTCGACCAGTTCGAGGAACAGGCAGAACCGGGCCAGCCCATGCACCGTACCCATCCGCTCCATCAGCGCGGCGCCTTCAAGCGCGGTCCCGCCGTGGAAGACCATGCCGCGCAGCGACCGTTCCAGGAACGGCTCCAGTTCGCGCAATTCCGGCAGCATGTCAGCCGATCCTCGCAGCCGCTCGGCATCGAATTGCAGCACGATGTCGCGACCCTCGATCAACTCGCCTGGCTGCACCGCGGTGACCCAGTCATGCGGCAGGCCACCACCGACGATGGTGAGGTAGCCCGGCCCGAACTCGCCAATATGGTCGCCGACCAGGACCACGCCGGAGGATTTCCGCAGCAGGTGGATCTCGTATTCCGGATGGAAGTTCCAGACATTGCGCTCCCAGGGATAGTCGTCCAGCCGCCACAGGAAACTGTCGCTCGCCTCGGTGACGATATGCTCGAAGGAAGGCGCCGTGCGCGGGATCGCCGCCGTGTTCTTTCTGCGTCTGAACGCCATCCTGCCTCCCATATTCGCCCGCCGCCGATGTTTTAATCCGGAGCAGCCCGGGCCGGCAAGGGAACGAGGCGACGCCTCCCGGCATGGCGCTGGCTCAATTTGTTCTCGCGCCCCTCCCTTGCCTTCATGTCGCATTTCGTTCAAGAGACGGCGCAAACGCGCGAAACCGAAGGTTTTGCCGTTTGCAATGCGGCTTCCGGCTCTTTGCCGACGCGCCGCAACCTTGAAAGAGCAGGACAATGTCCGCGATCGAAGCCGGCGCTCGCGCGCCGGAAAATCTTTGGCGTCAGGAAATCACGGCGACGCTGGCGCTGGCCTGGCCGATGGTGCTGACCAATCTCGGCCAGACGGCGATGACCGCCACCGACGTCATGATGATGGGCCGCCTCGGCGCGGACACGCTGGCCAGCGGCGCGCTCGGCGCCAACCTGTATTTCATGCCGCTGATCTTCGGCCTCGGCCTGATGCTGGCGACCTCGCCGATGATCGCCACCGAGCTTGGCCGCCGCCGCTATTCCGTGCGTGACCTGCGCCGCACCGTGCGCCAAGGCCTGTGGCTGGCGATCCTGATCTCGGTCCCGATCTGGCTCGTGCTGTGGCACGGCGAGGCCATCCTGCTGGCCATGGGCCAGGAGCCGGCGCTGGCGCGTCAGGCCGGCATTTACCTGCGCTGGCTGGAGTGGGCGGTGCTGCCCTTCTACGGCTACATCGTGCTGCGCTCGTTCATCTCGGCGCTGGAGCGGCCGGGCTGGGCGTTGGTCATCGTCTTCGTCGCCGTGGCCTTCAACGTGTTCGCCAACTGGGTGTTCATGTTCGGCAATCTCGGTGTTCCGGCCATGGGCATCGCCGGCTCGGGCCTTGCGACCTCGCTGTCCTCAACGCTGATGTTCGTCGGCATGGCTGTCGTGGTGATGTGGGAGAAAAAATTCCGGCGCTATCACCTGTTCGGCCGCTTCTGGCGATCCGACTGGCCGCGCTTCAAGGGCCTGCTGCGGCTCGGCCTGCCGATCGCCGGCATCCTCGCCTTCGAGGTGACGATCTTCAATGCCGCCGCCCTGCTGATGGGTCTGATCGACGCGGATTCGCTGGCCGCGCACGCCATCGCCATCCAGATCGCCTCGATTTCCTTCATGGTGCCGCTCGGCCTCAACCAGGCGGTGACGGTGCGGGTCGGGCTTGCCCATGGCGCCGGCAATCCCGAAGGTGTGTCGCGTGCCGGCTGGACCGCCTTCGTCATCGGCGTTTCTTTCATGGCGCTGATGGGGCTGGTGATGGTGCTTTGGCCGCATCTCCTGATCAGCGCCTTCATCGACCTTGGCAATCCCGCCAATGCCAGGGTGATCGCGCTAGCCGGTTCGTACCTGGTTTTCGCCGCCCTGTTCCAGGTCTTCGACGGCGCGCAGGCGGTTGCCGCCGGCATGCTGCGCGGCCTGCACGACACCAAGGTCCCGATGATCTATGCCGCGATCGGCTATTGGGGTGTCGGCCTGCCGCTCGGCGTGCTGCTCGCCTTTCATTTCGGCTTCCACGGCGTCGGCATCTGGATCGGCCTGTCTTCGGGGCTGGCGGTGGTGGCAGCGCTGCTTCTGGCCCGCTGGCTGCGCCGCGACCGCATCGTGCCGTCAGGCGCGTTCGGACATTGAACGCAAGACGGTCGCCAGCCCGCCGTCATGTCCTAACATTGCCGCTCATTAAAACGACGCCTTCAGATCGGCCCACGGACGCCCGCTAAGAGAAGGCCCTGGCATGAGATATTGAACGGTTCCCAAGCGGCAAACGTTTCCACCAAGAGACAAATGACCGAGGAGAATTATCATGAAGGCAATTGTGGTGACGGACCAGGCTGCGGGAACGGCCGGGATGAAGCTGGTGGAGCGGCCTGAGCCGCAGCCAGCGATAAACGATGTCGTCGTTCAGGTTCATGCTTCGGGATTCGTCCCGACCGAGCTGGCATGGCCCTCGACCTGGACCGATCGCCGCGGCCTTGACCGAACACCGTCGATCCTTGGGCACGAGCTGGCCGGAGTTGTCGTCGCACTCGGCTACGGCACAACGGGACTGTCGGTAGGTCAGAGAGTATTCGGCCTCGCCGACTGGCATCGCGACGGCACGCTCGCGGAGTATGTAGCCATGGAAGCACGCAACCTCGCGCCGCTGCCGGGCGACGTCGACTTCACGGTGGGCGCAAGCCTGCCGATCTCGGGTCTCACCGCGTGGCAGGGACTCTTCCAGCATGGCCGGCTTCAGGCGGGGCAGAGCGTCCTCGCGCACGGTGCGGCCGGCGCGGTCGGGTCGATGGTGACGCAACTTGCACGAGAGGCGGGCGCCTACGTCATCGGCACCGGACGCGCCGCCGACCGTCAGACGGTGCTCGACTTTGGCGCGAATGAGTTCGTCGACCTCGAGAACGACGCCCTCGAAGACGTGGGCGAAGTCGCTCTCGTGTTCGATGTGATCGGCGGGGAAATCGGGAAGCGGTCCGCCGGCCTGATTCGAGCCGGAGGAACACTGGTGTCCGTCGTCGGATCGACAGAGGCGCGGCCTGCCGACGGCCTGGCGGTTGACTTCGTTGTCGAGTCCGATCGTGCCCAACTGAGCGAGATCGTCCAGCGGGTGCGGGACGGACGACTGCGGACGAACATCGGCAACGTTTCGACCCTCAACGATGCCGTCGCCGCCTTCAACCCTACCGGGCGACGCACTGGGAAGACGATCATCCGCGTTCGTCCGTGAGGATTTGGAAACGGCGAGGGGCAAGGGTCCTCCTCGGTCGAAAGCTGAGCATCCAGCAGATCAAATGACCTTCAAGAGGCATTCGAACGCTAGGCACCGGGAGTTTCCGGCCGCCGTCGATGTTGGCCAGCGCAACACGCCGTCGGACTCAGCGCACCGCAGCCCTATTCTCGAGCCGTCGCGCATACTGCGTCAGCGGGAAGCACAGGGCGAAGAAGATCAGCGCCACCAGCCCATAGACCTTGAACGGTTCGAAGGTGGCGTTGTTGATGGCGTTTGAGGTTCGCACCAGCTCCTCGAAGCCGATGATCGAGGTCAGCGCGGTCGACTTGATCAGCTGCACCAGGAAACCGACCGTCGGCGCGCGGGTGATCGCAAACGCCTGCGGCAGGATGATCAGCCTGAGCTCCTGCAGATAGTGAAGGCCGAGGCTGGCGCCGGCATCCCATTGGCCTAATGGCAGCGCATCGACGCCGGAGCGCCAGATTTCGGCCAGATAGGCGCTGGCGAAGAAGGTGAGGCCGAGCACCGCCGCCGTCCACGGCTCGATGCGCAGGCCAAGCATCGGCAGGCCGAAGAACATCAGGAACAGCTGCATCAAGACCGGCGTCCCCTGGAACAAGGCGATGTAGCCGGAGGCAACGCGCCGGCTCCACTTGTTTTTGGCGATCCTCAGGAACAGCACCGCCATTCCGACCAGCGCGCCGCCGACGAAGGCGGCCAGCGACAAAAGCACCGTCCAGCGCGCGGCAAGCAGAAGGTTGCGCACAATGTCCCACAACGTGAACTCGATCATGACACGCCAGCTCCGAGCGCGCGGCGGCCGCCTGCAACCAGCAGCCGCCGCAAGGCCATCGACATCAAGAGATAGACCAGCGTGACGACGAAATACGTCTCGAAAGAACGGAAAGTGCGCGCCTGCAGCATGTCGGCCTCATAGGTCAGCTCGCGCACCGCGATCTGCGACACCACTGCTGATTCCAGCATCATGATGACGATCTGGCTGGTCAGCGCGGGATAGATGATCTTGAGCGCCTGCGGCAGCACGATCTTGATGAACACCTGGCGCGGCCTCAGCCCAAGCGCCAGGGCCGCTTCCGTCTGCCCGTGCGGCACCGCGTCAAGGCCGGCGCCGACGATCTCGATCGTGTAGGCGGCCATGTTGAGCGTCATCGCCAGCATGGCGGCCAGGATCGGATCGAGCCTGATGCCGAGGCTCGGCAGGCCGAAGAAGATGAAGAAGAGCTGCACCAGGAACGGCGTGTTGCGCATCACCTCGACATACCAGCCGATGGCCCTGCGCAGCAGCGCGGGGCCGCTTCGCCGCCCGGCGGCACCGAGGATGCTGAGCAGCGTGCCCGCAAGCGTGGTGACGGCGATCAAAAGGATCGTCGTCGCCGCGCCGTGCGCGATGTCGCCCACGGCACCTGGAAGCCAGCCGAAGGCCACGGCAACTCAATCCTTGAGGTTGTCGGGATTGAGCGGCGTCTTCAGCCAGGCCTTCGAGCTTTCGTCCAGCTTGCCGTCGGCCAGCATCTTGGCAATGGCGTCGTTGACCGCCTTCTTGAGGGCATCCTCATTCTTGTTGAGGCCGATATGCGAAGGCGAGGTCAGAAGCTGAAACTTCTGCTCCGGCTTCAGCGCATCCTGCTTGGCCAGCACCTGCGCGCCGACATCGTTGCCGACGACCATCAATTGGGTCTGGCCTGAGATGAAGGCCTGGATCACTGAATTGTAGTTGTCGAAACGCTTGATGTCCGCCGAGGCCGGTGCTGCTTCGGTGAGCGAGGTGTCTTCCAACGTGCCGCGATTGACGGCGATCGACTTGCCGCCGAGATCTTCCTTGCCTTTGACTGGCATTGCCGCCGGACCGATCACCGCGATGTAATAGGGCGCGTAGGCAGCGGCGAAGTCGATGACCTGCTCGCGCTCTTTCGAGTAGCCGACGCTCATCAGGATGTCGACGCGATGGTCGTTCAAATAGGGGATGCGGTTCTGGCCGGTGACGGCAACGGTGTTGAGCTTCACCTTGAGCGTGTCGGCGATGTACTGCGCCACATCCATGTCATAGCCCTTGAGGCTCATGTCGGCACTGGCCGAGGAGAAAGGCGGGAAGTCGGCGAAGACGCCGACATTGATGGTGCCGGCCTTGGTGATGTCGGCCAGCGCGTCGGCATTGGCGGCTTGCGTGGCGAAGCCGGCTAACCCCAGGAGCAGAACGGCGGCGATGGATGATTTGCGGTGGATTGTCATTGTCATTCCCCTTCTGGAAGCTTTTGATTGTTTGGGTCGGCCGCCGGCTCCAGTGCGGCGGCCGCCTTTCTCTGTCAGGCCCCCTTGCCTGATACTGCCGGGCTGAACACCATCAGGCTCAGGATCTCGAACAGCACCTGCGCGCCGGCGTGCGCCGTGTTGGTGGTGGCGTCATATTGCGGCGCCACCTCGACGACATCTCCACCGACAATGTTGAGACCCTTGAGGCCGCGCAGCAGTTCGAGCACTTCGCGCGTCGTCAGCCCGCCGACTTCCGGCGTGCCGGTGCCCGGTGCGAAGGCGGGATCGACGCTGTCGATGTCGAAGGACACATAGGTCGGGCCGTCACCGACTATTCTGCGCGCCTTCTCGATGATGGCGGGAATGCCGAGACCGGTCACTTCCTCGGCATGGACCACGGTCATCCCGGACTCGTAGGTGAATTCCCACAGATATTCGGCCGAGCCGCGGATGCCGATCTGGATGGTGCGCGTCGGATCGAGCACGCCGTCCAGCACCGCGTTGCGGAACGGACCCCCATGGTGGAATTTGGTCAGGTCGAACAGGCCGCTGGTGTCGCAATGGGCGTCGATGTGGATCAGGCCGACCGGCGCCTTCTTGCCGACCGCCTTCAGGATCGGGTGGGTGATCGAATGGTCGCCGCCGACCGACAACGGGATGACCCCGGCGTCGACGATCTGGTTGATGCGCCGCTCGATATCCTCATGGCTGGTCTCCAGCCGGTAGCGGCTCTGGAACGGAACGTCGCCGATGTCGGCGACCCTGAGTTCATGCGTCGGCGCGCATTCCAGCACATGATTGTAGGGGCCGATGCGCTCGATCGCCCGCAAGGCGCGCGGCCCGAAGCGCGAGCCCGGCCGGTTGGTGACGCCGAGATCCATCGGCACGCCTGTTATCGCCACCTGCAGGTCGCCGAAGTCCGGATTGTCCGCTGCGATTTCGCGGTAGGGCGCGGCAAGGAAGGTCGGGATGCCGGAATAGGGCGCCAGCCGCGTGCCGCTCTTGGAAAAGATCTTGTCGGCGACCTTGCGAAATTTCGGGTCGAACATCTCGCCGCCATGGCTCTCGCCATATTTGCGACGCAGCGCATCGAGCTTGCCGCGATCGTATCCCATATCCGCTCCTCCTCGGCTGATGCAGTGGTGCCGGCGGTGACTTCGGGCGAACCGACCGTCATCCGGCCGGGCCGGCTGTCCGGCTGGCAGTCTGCAGATTTCACGTCTTGATGTTGTTCCGGATCAAAGTGTCCGGCAGCCGCTTTGAAAAAGCAATTGATATTGTTAGGGTGTTTCCTGTGAGAAAATCTCACAATGAAGCCGAGCATCCATGGCCAAGCGCCTGCCACCTCTCAACCCGCTGCGCGCCTTCGAGGCCACGGCCCGCCATGCCTCGCTGACCAAGGCGGCGAGCGAACTGAATGTCACGCACGGCGCCATCAGCCATCAGATCAAGGCGCTGGAGCAATCGCTTGGCGTCAAGCTGTTCGAGCGCGTCGGCCAGCGGGTCAAGCTGACCCCGCACGGCGCCGAACTTTTGCCGGCGGTATCGGTCGCCTTCGACGGTATCGCCGCCGCCACCCAACGGCTGACGCGGCCGGCAAGCAGCGGCGCGCTGTCGGTGTCCTGCGTGCCTGCGTTGCTACTCTTGTGGATGACGCCGAGGCTGGGCAGCTTCACCGCGCAATATCCCGACATCCAGCTGAAGCTCATTCCCTCCAACGATCCCAGGGATATCCGGGCGCCGCATATCGATGTCTGCGTGCACTATGGCGATGGCAGCTGGACCGACTGCTGGATGCGCAAATGGTCTGGCCTGGAGCTGTTCCCGGTGGTCAGCCCGACGCTGATCAACAACCGGCCGATCCGCAATGTTCGCGACCTCGCCGAACATGTCTTGCTGCATGGCGACGATGGCCGCGAGTGGCACACCTGGCTGGCCGCCGCCGACGCGCTGGACCTGGAGCGCGGCCGGCGTCATCATCTCGGCGATGCACGCATGACGGCGGAAGCCGCCGTCCATGGCCACGGCGTGGCGCTGGGCGACTCGGTGACGGCAAGCGCCCTGCTGGCCAGGGGCATGCTGGTCGCGCCGTTCAGCCTGTCGGTGCCGGCGGTCGACGATTTCTATGTCGTTTGCCGCAATGAAATGCGGGCGACGCCGATCGTGCAGGTGTTCATCGACTGGCTGTTTGCCGAGAAGGCCGGGGATGACGGCCGCGCCGACGCCCCGGTTGCGGGCCGCCTCGTCACCCGCCGCAAACGTCCCGCGCTCAAGGTGATGGGCGGCAAACCCACATAGCCGCATGCAGGGCTTTCTTTTTGTCGGGCCAGCCTGAAAGCGGGCAGCGTTTTTGCCAATTCGATGCTATGAGGCCTGTCGCGATTGTGGGTGGCAGGCAGCGAAGGCGGCAGCAAGCATGGCAAAGACCGATATTGCGCGGCGTGTCTATAACCACACCTGGAAGCTCGACCCGATCGTGCGCAGCCTGCTCGATACGGATTTCTACAAGCTTTTGATGCTGCAGATGATCTGGGGCATGTACCCCAAGGTCGACACCACCTTCTCGCTGATCAATCGGACGACTTCGGTCCGCCTCGCCGACGAGATCGATGAAGGCGAGCTGCGCGAACAACTCGACCATGCCCGCACCTTGCGCTTCTCCAAGAAGGAAATGATCTGGCTGGCCGGCAACAATTTCTACGGCCGCAAGCAGATTTTCGAGCCGGAATTCCTCGCCTGGCTGGAAGGGTTCCGGCTGCCCGACTATGAGCTTTCCAAGCGTGACGGCCAGTACGAGCTCTCTTTCTCCGGCCCTTGGATGTACACCACGCTTTGGGAGATCCCCGCGCTCGCCATCATCAATGAATTGCGTTCGCGTGCCGCTTTGCGATCGTTCGGGCCTTTTACGCTCGACGTGCTCTATGCCCGCGCCAAGGCCAAGATGTGGGCCAAGACCGAACGGCTGAAGGCGCTGCCCGGCATCCGCATCTCGGATTTCGGTACCCGCCGGCGCCATTCCTTCCTGTGGCAGCGCTGGTGCGTCGAGGCGCTCAAGGAAGGCATCGGCGAAGCTTTCACCGGCACCTCCAACGTGCTGCTGGCCATGGACAATGATCTCGAAGCGCTGGGCACCAACGCGCATGAACTGCCGATGGTGTTCGCGGCCCTTGCCAATTCGGAAAAAGAGCTGAAGCAGTCGCCCTACAAGGTGTTGCAGGACTGGCAGCGCTACTATGGCGGCAATCTCTTGATCGTGCTGCCCGATGCTTTCGGCACCGCCTCGTTCCTGCGCGACGCGCCGGACTGGGTCGCCGACTGGACCGGCTTCCGCCCCGACAGCGCGCCGCCGATCGAAGGTGGCGAAAAAATCATCGACTGGTGGCGCGAGAAGGGCAAGGACCCCAGGCAGAAGCTGCTGATCTTCTCCGACGGGCTCGAGGTCGAGACCATCGAGGAGACCTACCGCCACTTCAAGGGCAAGGTGCGCATGTCCTTCGGCTGGGGCACCAACCTGACCAACGACTTCGAAGGCTGCGCGCCGACCGAGACCAACAGCCTCGACGCCATATCGTTGGTCTGCAAGGTCACCGAGGCCAATGGCCGGCCGGCGGTCAAGCTCTCCGACAACCCGGCCAAGGCGACCGGCGATCTCAAGGAGATCGAGCGGTATTTGAGGATTTTTGGGCAGAAAGATCGCGTGGAGCAACTGGTCAAGGTTTGAGGGTGGGCGGACTCTTGGACAGTTCGAGTTCTGTCGTAGAACGCCTCCGTCTGCCGTTCGCCTTATGGTTCTCGGCCTTGTGGCTCGTCTCCCCCACTCTCGCCTTCGCCCACGCCTCCGACCGCGGCCACGTCCTGCTCCTTCCTACCGGCTATTATCTCGCCGGCGGCGCTTTCGCCGTGGCCGCCAGTTTCCTTGTCTTGGCATTGCTGCCGCCCGACACCCTAGACCGTTTCTGGCGCCGACGCCTGCCGCTATTCGCATTCGGCGACAGCGTCCGCGCCGCCATCAGCTTGATCTCCTTTGCCGGTTTTGCAATTCTCCTCGCCGCCGGCTTCATAGGCAGCCGCGACCCGCTCTCCAACCCGCTGCCACTGGTGGTGTGGACGCTGCTATGGGCCGGCCTGACACTGCTGCAAGGCGTGTTCGGTGACCTCTGGTCGTGGCTCAACCCCTGGTACGGCCCGTGGCGGCTGCTGTCGCGGCTGACCGGCGGAAGCGATGACGGCGTCAGGCAACTTCCGCAATGGCTCGGCTGCTGGCCGGCTGTCATGCTGTTTTTTGCCTTCGCCTGGTTCGAACTCGTCTATCCCGCTCCCGACGATCCGGCGCGGCTGGCCTTTGCCGCCGGCCTCTACTGGCTGTTCACCCTGCTGGCCATGCTGGTGTTCGGTTACGACAGATGGAGCCGCAGCGGCGAATTCCTCGGCCTCTTCTTCTCGATGGTGGCGCGTTTCGCGCCGATCGAGCGCGGCGACAAAGGCCGTCTTGCGCTGTGCTGGCCGGGCGCCAAGCTGCTCCAGGCCGAGCCGCTGCCCGCCAGCGGCATCGCCTTCCTGCTGCTCGCTTTGTCCTCGGTCTCCTTCGACGGCCTGTCGAAGACCTTCTCCTGGCTCGGCCTGTTCGGCATCAATCCGCTCGAATTTCCGGGCCGCACAGCCGTGATCGGCAGCGGCACGCTCGGGCTCGTTATGACATTCGTGCTGCTCGCGGCGGTGTTCCTGCTTGCCGTCGTCCTCGGCCAGCGTCTTGCCCGCGGCGGCCAGCCTTTCGCCCAGGCAGCGGGCATGCTGGTGTGGTCGATCGTGCCGATCGCGCTCGCCTACCATGTCGCGCATTATCTGACGGCGCTGCTGGTCGACGGCCAATATGCGCTGGCCTCCCTGTCCGATCCCTTCGCGCTGGGCTGGAACCTGTTCGGCACCACCGACATGCAGGTCGAGGCCGGCATCGTCGCCGGCGCGGCGTCGGCATGGTGGCTGTGGAATGTCCAGGCGGGCGCCATCATCGTTGGCCATGTGCTCGCTGTCCTCGTCGCGCACGGCTTTGCCTGGCGCCTGCATCCCCAGCCTGCCCGCGCCGCGCTCAGTCAGTTTCCGCTCACCGTATTGATGATCGCCTACACCATTTTCGGTCTCTGGCTGCTTGCCACGCCGACAGTCGGATGAGACAAGCCATCTCCTGTGAGCCATGCCCCGACGGAAAGCTTGCTTGCCAGGCCAAGCCTTTGGTGATTTAGTTTGTACACATGCAATTTTGCATCCTCTTGCCGAGGATGTTCGAGCCGCCTTATCGTTGGTCAAAACACAAAAACAGGGGAACGAACGTGACTGACAAGAACGGATTTTTCGATCTCTCCAAAACCACACTCACCCGCCGTACCACGCTGAAGGGCCTCGCCGCCGGCGCTGGCCTCGCCATGGCGCCCGGCTTCGTCCGCTACTCCCAGGCACAGAGTTCGGCGCCGATCAAGATCGGCTTCCAGTCGCACCGCACCGGCATTGGCGCCGCCTATGGCCGCTGGTACGAGAAGACGACCGCCGCCGCGATCAAGGCGATCAATGCCGCCGGCGGCATCAATGGCCGCCAGGTCGAGGTGATCATCGAGGATGACGGCACCGATCCCGGCCGCGGCGCCGAAGTGGTCGGCAAGTTCGCCACCCAGCACAAGACCGACATCGTCTTCGGCACGCTGTTCTCGCATGTCGTCATCGGCTCGGCGCCTGCCGCCGGCGAAAACAAGATGCCCTACTTCATCGTCAGCGAAGGTCACCACGTCGCCTCGACCAAGCTCAACCGCTATGTCTTCCAGCCCGGCATCACCGACGTGAAGAGCCAAATCCAGTCGATGGCGCCATGGATCGCGGCCAATGCCGGCAAGAAGGTGACGCAGATATTCCCCGATTTCGCCTTCGGCTACGACCATCGCGACTACCTGCCGCCGGCGCTGAAGGCGCAAGGCGCCGAGGTGATCGCGCAGATCGCCATTCCGCCGACGGAATCGTCCTTCACCAAGTACTTCCCGCAGATCCCGGCCGAGACCGAGGTGATCTACCACGTCATGGTCGGCCCGGCGGTGCTCACCTTCGTCAAGGAACTCGGCGAGTTCTACGGTTCCCACCGGCCGCAACTCTTCGGCTTCATCGATTCGCTGGAAGCCGTGGACATCAACAGTCCCGGCCTCGAATTCCTCGACGGCAGCCATTTCTGGGAAGGCTCGCCGCGCTACGCCCAGCCCGACGACACCGAAGCGCAGAAGGCCTATCGGGCCGCTGTCGGCATTGACGACAATGGCGCCGCCGTCGGCGACGCCAAGGATGTCTCCACCGCCGCGCACATGTTCGGCTGCTGGGAAACGCTCTACGTCGTCAAGAAGGCGATGGAAGACGCCGGCTACAAAGGCCCCGAAGACCGCGCCAAGCTGGTCGAGGCGACCGAGGCGCTGAAGGAATTCGCCGAAGGCCCGGAGCATCCGCAGGGGCCAAAAACCTTCAATGGCAAGATCCACCAGTGCTTTGGCATCCAGAATATCTCCAAGGTCGAGGGCGGCAAGCTGAAGGTCGTACACAAGACCAAGATCGAGGACGGGCTTTACGAGGCCGAAGGGGATTACACGACGCAGGCGCTGTGAACTTGGCCATCTAGCAAGCGTGAGCGCCAAGGCACCCCCCTCTGGCCTGCCGGCCATCTCCCCCGCAAGGGGGGAGATCGGCAGTTCGTATGGCAGCGCCCATCTGCCCGCGTTGATGATTGGCGAAACCAGCGAGGACATCCAATCTCCCCCCTTGCGGGGGAGATGCCCGGCAGGGCAGAGGGGGGTGCCTCGCGCATCCGTTGGTGCATAACAAATGCACTTTGGACCCCACCTTCTCCTCGCAACCCTTGAAGGCCTCGTCACCTCGGCCGTGCTGGCGTTGACGGCGCTGGGCTTGTCGCTGGTGTTCGGCGTCATGCGTGTCGTCAACGTCGCCCATGGCGAGTTCTTCATGCTGGGCGCCGTGCTTGCCTGGGCGATCACATCGGCAATTGGCGGCCATCCGGCTCTTGGCTTCCTGGCGGCGCTGGTGATCGCGCCGCTGATCGTCGGCGCCATCGCGCTGGTCGCCGAACGGCTGGTGCTGAGCCGGCTCAACTACAATCCGGAAGCCACCATCGTCGCCACCATCGGCATGCTCTACATCATCCAGCAGCTGGCGCTGACCTTCTATGGCCCCGAAGCGCGGCCCGTGGAGCCGCCGTTCAGCTATCGCATCCTTCTGCCGTGGTTCGGCTATTCCGGCTACAAGCTGTCTATCATCGCCGCATCCGCTCTTCTGCTGATCGCGACATGGCTGGTGCTGACGCGCACCAGGATCGGCCTCATCATGCGTGCCACGCAGTATGACAGCGAGACGGCGCAGGCCTTCGGCATCCCGGTCGGCCGCGTCTATGGCGGCGTTTTCGCGCTCGGCGCCATGCTGGCGGCGATCGCCGCGGTGCTGATCGTGCCGATCAGCCAGGCGCACTATCTGATGGGGCAGGATCCGCTGCTCTTGTCCTTCATCGTCGTCATCATCGGCGGCCTCGGCTCGTTGCGCGGCACGGTCGTCGCCGCCGTGCTGATCGGCCTCTCCGACGGCATCATTTCGATGTTCTTCTCGCCGACGCTGGCCAAGATCATCGCCACGCTGCTGGTCGCCATGGTGCTGGTGTTCCGGCCGCAAGGCCTGTTCGGGACGGCATCGCGATGAGCGAAGCTTCGCCGGCAAAGGCCTATGCGCTGCATCTCGGCGTGATTGCCCTGCTCTTCATGCTGAGCTTCCTCTTGCCGGACTATTACCACGGCCTGCTCGCCCGCATCATGGTGCTGGCGGTCTTCGCCATGGGCTACAACATGCTGTTCGGCTATGTCGGCCTGCTCAGCCTTGGCCATGCGATGTTCTTCGGCGCCGGGCTTTACGGCGCCGGCCTTGCCGTCATCCAGCTCGGCTGGAGCGTGCCTCTGGCGTTCCTCGCCGGCATTGCCTGCGGCGCGGCGTTGGCGCTGGTGATCGGCCTCCTGGCGCTGCGCACCACGGGCGTGGCCTTCATGATCGTCACCATGATGTTCGCGCAGGTGTTTTATCTGGCCATCCTCTATTTCGCGGCCTGGACCGGCGGCGATCAGGGTCAGGTCGTGCCGCAGCCGGCGCGTGTCCTCAATCTCGGCGCCACCTCGCTCGATCTCACCAACCCGACCGTACGCTACATGACGGCGCTCGGCTTGTTTTCGCTCGTGCTGCTGATCACGCTTGCCGTCGTCCGGTCCAGATACGGTCGCGTGCTGATCGCGATCCGGGAGAATGAGGAACGCACGAAGATGCTGGGCTACGACACCTTCTCCAACAAGCTTGCCGCCATTATCGTCTCCGGCACGATCTGCGCGGCGTCCGGCGCCGCCTACGCGCTGCTGTTCGGCTATGTCGGGTCGAGTTTCGCCTCGGTACAGTATTCGATCCTGCCGCTGCTGTGGGTGCTGCTCGGCGGTGCGGCCACAACGCTTGGACCACTGATCGGCACGCTGTTCATGTACTATGTCATCGACGTCACCAGCGGCTACACGTCGGCCTACCTGCTGATCGTCGGCATGGCACTCATTCTGCTGGTGCTGTTTTTCCCGAAAGGCATTCTCGGCACCATCCGCCGGCGCTGGCTTGGATGGCTGCCATGACGCCGCTGCTGACCACCAAGGGCCTGTCGCGCAGCTTCGGCGGCCTGCGTGCGGTCGACAATGTCGACTTCACCCTGATGCCGGGCGAGATCCGCGCCGTCATCGGTCCGAACGGCGCCGGCAAGACAACCTTCGTCAGTCTGATCAGCGGCCGCATCCAGCCATCTTCGGGAGCGATCGTCTTCGACGGTGCCGACATCACCGGCCTGCCGACCTATGCCAGGGTCCGCAGGGGCATCGCCTACACCTTCCAGATCACCAGCGTCTTTGCCAATCTCAGCGTCTATGACAATGTCGCGCTGCCGGTGCAGCTCACGCTCGGCGATCGCCGCTCGAAGGCTGAGCTGCGTGCCGGCGTCATCTCGGCGCTTGAACGTACAGGGCTGGCCGACCGCATCGATATGCCGGCTGGGCAGTTGTCCTACGGCCATCAACGATTGCTCGAAGTGGCGATGGGCCTGGCGCTGAAACCGCGCCTGCTGATCCTCGACGAGCCGACGCAAGGTCTGGCCGACAGCGAGATCGACAACTTCATCGAACTCGTGCGCGACATCGCCAAGAGCGCCACCGTGCTGCTGATCGAGCACAACATGCCGGTCGTGATGCAGCTTGCCGATCGCATCACCGTCTTCAACGCCGGCAGGATCCTGGCCGAGGGCACGCCCGAGGCGATCCGCGAGAACGCTGCGGTTCAGGAAGCCTATCTGGGAACGGCGCCATGACGGAGGCGAGCACGGTCGAAGCGCTGACGATTTCCGGGCTCGATTGCTTCTATGGCGAGGTCCAGGTGCTCTATGGGCTCGACCTGGTGCTGAACAAGGGCGAGGTGCTGTGCCTGTTCGGCCGCAACGGCGCCGGCAAGACGACGACGCTGAAGGCGATCATGGGCCTGGTTCCCGCGCGTGCCGGCTCGATCAGGCTCGCAGGGCAGGAATTGACCGGCCTGCCGGCCCATGAAGTGCCGAAGGCCGGTGTCGCCTACGTGCCGCAGGGCAGGCGCCTGTTCGCCGAGATGACGGTGGCCGAAAACATCGAGATCGGACTGATGGCGCGCGGCAAGGGCAAGGCGACGCGCGAGAACGTTCTCGACCTCTTCCCGCTGCTGCGCCAGCGGCTACGGCAGCGCTCGGGCACCTTGTCCGGCGGCGAGCAGCAGATGCTGGCCATGGCGCGCGCGCTTTGCCTCGAGCCGCAGGTGCTGTTGCTCGACGAGCCGACCGAAGGGTTGATGCCGTCGATGATCGCCAGGATTCGCGAGACGGTGTCGAAGCTGCGCGAGATGGATGTCTCCACCATCCTGGTCGAGCAGCGGGTCGATGCCGTGCTGTCGGTCGCCGATCGTGTCTGCTTCATCGAAAACGGCCGCAACCGCGAGACGGTCGATGTCGAGGCCCTGCGCGTCGACCCCTCGGCGATCCGGCGCTATGTCGGCGTGGGTTGATCAACCGAAAAACAGAAAACCCGCGACCAAGAAGGTCGGGACCAGCACCAGCCCGGACCACAGCATGTACCCAAAGAAGCCCGGCATCTTGACGCCGCGATGTCTGGCAATCGCATAGACCATGAAGTTGGGTGCGTTGCCGATATAGGTGTTGGCGCCCATGAACACGGCGCCGGCCGAGATCGCGGCAAGCGTCGAGGCGAACTCCGTCATCAGGTGGCGGGGATCGCCGCCCGCCAGCTCAAAAAACACCAGATAGGTCGGTGCATTGTCGAGGAAGGACGACAATGCACCGGTCAGCCAGAAATAGGCGAGGTCGTTGGGCGTGCCTTGCGCCGAGGTGACGAGCGCGACCAGCGGCGCCAGCGCACCGTTGTGGCCGGCCCTCAAAATGGCGACGACCGGGACGATGCAGATGAAGATGCCGGCGAACAGTTTGGCCACTTCCGCGATCGGACCCCAGTTGAAGCCGTTCGCTTCTCGGTGGCTCTTGTAGGAGAGCGGAAGCGATAGCAGGGCCAGCGCGAGGATGATCGCGTCGCGGACCAGGTTCTGCAGTTCGAGACCGACGCCGAACACGGAAAAACTCACGCCCGGCTTCCACGCCGCCGACAGCAGGATGGCCCCGATCACGCCGGCCAGCAGCGGGAGGTTGGCCAGGCCGCGCAGGCGCACCGTCGTATCGGGTGTCGGATCCTTGATCTTCGGTGCGCCGGCCTCGCGCCGGTGCAGGATGAGGTCGATCGCCAGGAACGCCGCCAGCACGACGACGCCAACGAACAGCGTCTCGCGGTAGAGGTTGGTGGTCGTCCAGAAGAAATCGACGCCGAGCAGGAAGCCGACGAACAGCGGGGGGTCGCCGAGCGGCGTCAGCGAACCGCCAATGTTGGACACCAGGAAAATGAAGAAGATGACGACATGGGCATTGAAAGGCCTGTTGTCGTTGGCGCGCAGGATCGGCCTGATCAGGATCATCGAGGCGCCCGTCGTTCCGATCACCGAGGCCAGCAGCGCCCCGACGATCAGCAGCCCGGCATTGACCAGCGGCGTGCCGTGGATGTTGCCGGCAAGCAGGATGCCGCCTGAAATCGTGTAGAGCGCAAACAGCAGGACAATGAACGACATGTATTCCGTCAGCAGCGCGTGCAGCACCGCCTCGGTTGCCGCGGGAGTACCGAAGGCAATCGCGAGCGGCACGATCACCAGCGCCGCCCACAAGGCCGCGATCTTGCCGTAGTGGTGTTCCCAGACATGGTGGAACAGCAGCGGACCGGTCGCGATCGACAACAGCAGCCCGGCAAACGGCAAGGCCCACCACAGCGACATCGCGCCGCCAGGCAGGCCGTGCTCTTCGGCCGCGAAGGCCTGGGCTGGCAACAGCATCGCGACGATGAGCGCGCCGCCCGCCCCGGTCGCTATCGGCAAGTATCCCCTTCTACCCCCCACGAGTCAGCCCGAAGTGTGATCTTCGAGCATCACGCCGGCATCGCGCATCTTCGCCAGCATTGTCTCGAGCGATCCGTTGAGATCGATGCCACGGCAGGCATCGAGCCTGACCGTGGTTCTAAACCCTTGTTTGACCGCGTCCAGCGCTGAGAAGGCGACGCAGAAATCGGTCGCCAGGCCGACCAGGGTCAGTGTGTCGATGCCGCGCTCCCGCAGATAGCCGGCGAGCCCCGTGGGCGTCGCATGATCATTCTCGAAGAAGGCGGAATAGCTGTCGATGGCCGGGCGAAAGCCTTTGCGGATGACGAGTTCGGCCTTGGTCCAGGCAAGTCCGGAATGGAAATCCGAGCCGAGACTGCCCTGGATGCAATGGTCCGGCCAAAGCGTCTGCTGACCATAGGGCATCTCGATCGTCGAATAGGGCTGCGACCCAGGATGGCTGGAGGCGAAGCTGGAATGGCCGGCGGGGTGCCAGTCCTGTGTCAGCACGACATGGTCTGTCCGCCGGATCATGTCATTGACCAGCGGCACGATCTCGTCGCCGCCGGCAACGGCCAGCGCGCCGCCCGGGCAAAAGTCGTTCTGCAGGTCGATGACAACGAGCGCTTCGTCGGCCATGGGCTTCCTTCCTGTCAGGCTGGGGTCGGGCTCCGAACGAGGCACCCGGCGAAAGAAAAAGCCGCTGGCGCGACTGGAGGAGAAACTTGACCAGATGGCGGTCCGCGTCAACCTCCAGCGGCATAACAAATGCGTGGCGATGCCAGCCGGACGGATGCCGGCGCAAACTCTGGCTTTGACAATTTCCGCCGTCTTGATATCATTTGCATACGAATGAATTTGCCGGTCAAAGCCGGTAAAGACTTTCCCTAGGCAAGTGCCTCGGGAGGGCCAGTTTCGGGCAAAGCCCATTTTATCGGGAAGCCCCACCTTATCGGGAAGCCCCACCTTATTGGGAAGGCCCACCTTATTGGGAAGGAAAGCGTGATCCGTTACGCGAAACCCACCACGGTCGACGAGGCGCTCGCGCTGCTTGGCGGGGGCGCTTGGCGTATCCTTGCCGGCGGTACGGATTTCTATCCGGCGCAGGGCAGCAAACCATTTCGTGACAATGTCCTCGACATCAACGGCCTGACAGCGCTGCGCGGTATCGCCGAGACCGGCAGCCACTGGATCATCGGCGCGCGCACGACATGGACCGACATCATCCGCCATCCGTTGCCGCCGGCCTTTGATGCGCTGAAACAGGCCGCGCGGGAAGTGGGTTCACCACAAATCCAGAACGTCGCCTCGGTCGCCGGCAATCTCTGCAACGCCTCGCCGGCCGCCGACGGTGTGCCGGGGCTGCTGGTCCTTGATGCCGAGGTCGAGCTGCGCTCGGCGACGGCGACGCGCCGTCTGCCCTTGTCGGCGTTCATCCTCGGCAACCGCCGTACGGCCTTGCGGCCTGGCGAGATGCTGACGGCCATCCACGTGCCGAAGCCCGCCGGCACATCGGCCTTCGTCAAGCTCGGGGCGCGGCGCTATCTCGTTATTTCCATTGCCATGGTGGCGGTGCGTCTGGTTGCCGAGAATGGCACTGTCGCGCAGGCGGCCGTCGCCGTCGGCTCGTGTTCGGCCGTGGCGAGGCGGCTTGCCGGTGTCGAGGCGGCGCTGCTCGGGCTTCCCCTGGACGCCGGGCTTGTTGCCGCGGTCAGGTCTGCGCCGATGGCTGAGCTGCAGCCGATTGCCGATGTGCGCGGCAGCGCCGAATACAGGCTCGACGCGGTGCGCGAGATCGTTGCGCGCGCCGCGCTTGAGGCCGCGGGCAAGCCCACGGACGACAAGGTGGCCGCATGAGCATGGAACGCGCCGATATCGCCTTCGCGGTCAATGGCGCCGCTGTCTCGGTCAACGTGCCGCCGCTGCGCCGGCTGTCCTCGGTGCTGCGTGACGAATTGCGGCTGACCGGAACAAAGGTCGGCTGCGACGCCGGCGACTGCGGCGCCTGCACGGTGCTGGTCGACGGCGCTCCCGTCTGCGCCTGCCTGATGTCGGCGGCCTCCGCTTCCGGCACTATGGTGACGACGGTCGAGGGCCTCGCCAATGGGCGCCTGTCGGCGCTGCAAGCCTCGTTTCTGGCGCATGGCGCCGCGCAATGCGGCATCTGCACGCCGGCGCTGCTGGTCGCGGGTTCAGCGCTGCTGGACACGAAACCCAGGCCGACCGAGACCGAGGTACAGGATGCGTTGGGCGGCATCCTCTGCCGCTGCACCGGCTACCGCAAGATCATCACCGCGGTGATGGAGGCTTCCCTCCAGACCGCGAGCCTGGACTTCCGTCTGCCTCGGTCCGGCCAGGCCATCGGCGCGTCGCCGGTCAGGCTCGACGGTGTGCCAAAGGTGACCGGTGCCGAGAAATTCGGCGGCGATTCCTTTCCGGCCGATGCGCTTGCGGTGCTGGTGATCCGCTCGCCGCATCATCATGCCGGCTTCGCCTTCGGCGACATCGATGGCTGGGCAAGCAGCCATCCCGGTATCAAGGGTGTTTTCACGGCAGCCGATATCCCGGGAAAAAACTGTTTCGGCGTTATCGGCCCGTTCGCCGACCAGCCGGCGTTGGCCGAGGGCTTTGCCCGGCTTCGCGGCGAGGCTGTCGCGCTGGTCGCCGGCGAACGCGAGGCGATCCTCGATCTCGATCTGTCGGATTTCCCCGTCCGCTGGACCGAACTGCCGCATGTTCTCCAGCCCGGTGATGCGCAGGCCGAAGGTGCGGCGCTGATCCATGAAAACCGCCCGGCCAATTTGCTGACCAAGGGCTTCGTCGAACGCGGCGATCCCGAGTCGGCACTTGCCGATGCGGCGTTCATCGCGAGCGATACGATCGAAACCTCCTATGTCGAGCACGCCTATATCGAGCCGGAAGCCGGCTATGCATATCTCGACGGCGGCACGCTCGTCGTCGTCGCCTGCACGCAGGCGCCTTACATGGATCGCGACGATACGGCGAAAGTGCTCGGCCTTGCCGTCGACAAGGTGCGCATCGTGCCGACCGCGACCGGCGGTGGCTTTGGCTCCAAGCTCGACGTTTCCCTGCAGCCGCTGATCGGCCTTGTCGCGCTGAAGACCGGGCGGCCCGCGGCCCTCGCCTACACCCGCAACGAATCCATGATGTCGACCACCAAGCGCCATCCGGCGCGGATGAAGGCCTCCGTCGGCGCGGATCCCGAGGGCCATGTCACAGGCATGATCTTCGAAGGCGATTTCAACACCGGAGCCTATGCGAGCTGGGGGCCGACGGTCGCCAACCGCGTGCCGGTGCATGCCTCCGGTCCTTATTTCACGCCGAATTACCGCGCCGAGGGCCGCGCCATCCACACAAATGGGCCGATTGCCGGTGCCTTCCGTGGCTTCGGCGTGCCGCAGGCCACGATCATGCAAGAGACGCTCTATGACGAGCTCGCCGGCAAGCTCGGTATCGATCGGCTTGATTTTCGCCTGAAGAATTGTCTTCGGAACGGATCCGAAACGGTTACCGGGCAGGTCCTGGAGTCCGGAGTCGGCATCGCCGAATGCCTCGAAGCGTTGCGACCGCATTGGGCGCGGGCGACAGCCGATGCCGACGCTTTCAACAGCGCCAACCTAGACAGAAAACGCGGCGTCGGCGTCGCTTCGTGCTGGTATGGCTGCGGCAACACCTCGCTACCCAATCCGTCGACCATCCGGGTCGGCATCGCGGCTGACGGCGCGGTCATCCTGCACCAGGGCGCGGTCGATATCGGTCAAGGGTCCAACACCGTCATAACGCAGATCTGCGCCGACGCGCTCGGCCTGCCGCTGGAAAAATTCCGGCTGAAGAGCGCCGATACGGCGATCAGTCCCGATGCTGGCAAGACCTCGGCCTCGCGCCAGACCTTCGTCACCGGCAAGGCGGCCGAGAAGGCAGGACGCGCCCTGCGCGAAAAGATCCTGCGCTTTGCCAATGTCTCGGACAAGGCTTCGCTTGAACTGGATGGCCCGGCGATCGTCATCCGCGAAGGCGAGGCGACACGAAGCATCGATGTTGGCTTACTCGACGTGGATGCGCACGGTTTCGTCTTCCACGCCGAGGAGACATACGACCCGCCGACGCTGCCGCTCGATGCCAAGGGCCAGGGCAAACCCTATGCGGTCTATGGCTATGGCGCGCAGATCGCCGAACTTGAGGTCGACCTCAGGCTCGGCACGGTCACGCTGATCAGGATCATCGCCGCGCACGACGTCGGCAAGGCGATCAACCCGCTGCTGGTCGAGGGCCAGATCGAGGGCGGTATAGCTCAGGGCATCGGCATGGCGCTGATGGAAGAATACATCCCCGGCCGGACCGAGAATTTGCATGACTATCTCATCCCGACCATCGGCGACGTGCCGCCGATCGAGACCATCCTTGTCGAGGTGCCCGATCCCGAAGGGCCGTTCGGCGCCAAGGGCCTGGGCGAGCACGTGCTGATCCCCACGGCGCCGGCGATCCTCAATGCCATTCGTCACGCCACCGGCGTGCTGGTCACCAAAGTGCCGGCAACGCCAAGCCGCATCCTGGCGGCCATCCGCGAGAAGGAGGCACGCGCATGAGCGAGCTTGCCGAGCGTTTCGAAACCCATGATCCCGGCGAGAAGCTGGTGGCGGAGAAGATCCGCTGCGACGCCTGTCCCGTCATGTGCTACATCGCTGACGGACGCACCGGAGCCTGCGACCGCTATGGCAATATCGCGGGCCGCATCGTGCGCGTGGACCCGCTGACCATCCTCGACCATGCGGCCGAGACCGGGGCCGCCATGGTGCCCTTTGTCGCCGAGGGCGAGCAGTGGGATGGCGAACTCATCAACACCGGCCGCCGCTTCGTCACCGCAATCGGCGCCGGCACAACCTATCCCGACTACAAGCCCGCTCCCTTCATCGTCAGCCAGGAAGTGGAAGGCGTCGATCTCGTCACCGTGGTGACCGAAGGCATCTTCTCCTATTGCGGCGTCAAGGTGAAGATCGATACCGACCGTCATATCGGACCCGAAACAGCTGTTGTGCGGGCTGAGGGCGAAGCCATCGGCCATGTCACGACGGGAGAATATGGCTCGCAGATGCTGTCGCTGGGCGGCGTGCATCATCTGACCGGCGGCTCCAAGGCGGAAGGCCGCGCCACCTGCGATGCGCTGCTCAACCTGTGCAACCGCAAACCGGTGGAACTCACCATCGACGGCGGCGCCACGGTCATTGTCGAAGCCGGCAAACCACCCGTCATCGACGGCAAGCAGGAACATCGCATGCGCGTCGGCTGCGGTTCGGCCACCATCGGCATGTTCGCCACGCAATGGCGCGGGCTGGTCGACGAGGTGGTGGTGGTCGACGACCACATTACCGGCGTCGTTTCCGAACACCAGGCCGGCAAGGTGCTGGGCTGGCAGGATACCGGTATCAAGATCGTCGGCCGCCGCTCGACACCGGGCCGCTATTTCAAGGTCTCCGAGCCCGGCCTCGGCTGGGGAGGCACCAGCATTTCAGATCCGCTGTCGATCCTCGGCGAATGGAACGCCAAGAAGGGCGCGCGGCCGGGCTTGTCGCTGCTGATGGTTTCGACCACCGGCGAGCAGTTCGCCTATTACGAGCTCGACGACGACTTGAAACCGGTCGAAAAACCGTTTCCGGAGCGGCTGCAAAAATCGGTCAACCTGATCGAGGACAATTGCGAGCCGGCTTTGTGCACCGTGCTGTTCATCGGCGGCGCCGGCGGGTCACTGCGTGCCGGCGTCACCGAAAACCCGGTCAATCTCACCCGTTCCGTGCAAGGCCTGAAAACCTACGTCACCGTCGGCGGCGCGCCGGTCTATGTCTGGCCGGGTGGCGGCATCACGCTGATGGTCGATGTCACCAGGGTTCCGCCAGGCGCCTTCGGCTATGTGCCGACGCCGGCGCTCGTGGCGCCGATCGAGTTCACGCTGCGCCGCGACGACTATGTCAGGCTTGGCGGCTACGAGGCCGAAATCCGCAGCGTCGCGGATATTGTCGCCAAGGGCGGGGAGTACCTCAATCCCCGGCGCGGCACGGGTGCCCTGGCCAGCAATCCATGGCCGCCGCTGGCGCAGTTGCGCCGCGCGGGCTCGGATGGGGCCGGCTGATGGAGGGCCCGCAAGCGCATTGGCTGCAGGATGGCAAGCGGCTGCATCTCAACCATGGGCCGATCGACCTGATCGTCGAGGCCTTTGGCGAGGCTGACGAGTGTCGCGCCGCCTATGCCCAAGCCGTCGCGCGCTTCCAGACGATCCTGATCGAGTTGGTCGAGGAGCTTCCCGAACTGCGCCTCCCGGCATTTTTCTTGGCGCCGCGAACCTTCACCGGCCCGACGGCGCGCCGCATGGAAGCAGCCGTCATGCCCCTGGCGGAATGCTTCATCACGCCGATGGCCGCCGTCGCCGGATCGGTAGCCGACGAAATGCTTGCCGCGTTGCTTGCCGGCCGCAAGCTCGACCGCGCCTATGTCAACAATGGCGGCGACAGTGCCCTCCATCTCGACAAGGCCACGTCGATTGGCTTGGTGGTCGCCGGCACCGGCAACGGCATGGCCGACCGGATCACGATCCGCGCGCAAGATGGGGTGCGTGGTGTCGCAACCAGCGGCTGGCGTGGCCGCTCCTTCTCGCTTGGCATTGCCGATGCCGTCACCGTGCTCGCGCGCACCGGCGCCGAGGCAGATGCGGCGGCGACGCTTATCGCCAACGCCGTCGACCTGCCCGGCAATCCCGCCATCAGGCGCACTCCCGCAAGCGACCTGTCGCCCGACAGCGATCTTGGCGCACGGCTGGTGACACAAGGCGTCGGCACGCTTGCCTCTGGCGAGGTGGCGCGGGCGCTGGACAATGGCCTCGCCGTCGCCGAAGATTTTCGCCGGCGCGGCCTGATTGCCGCATCGGCGCTGTTTCTCGGCGGGGAGGCCCGCATCAGTGGCTCCGTTGCACTCGGCCCGCCCAACAAGCATGAACCGGAGGAAGTTGCCCATGCCTGAGTTTCCGATCCGCAAGATCGCGGTGCTGAGCGAAGAGATTTTTCACGACGGTGGGCCTGTCACTGACGTGCCGCGCCGGCGTGCCGCCGCCATGGCGGTGGTCAAGAACCCTTTCGCCGGGCGCTATGTCGAGGAGCTGCAGAGCGCCATGGACGATCTGAAGCCGCTCGGCCTGCTTCTTGCCGACCGGCTGATCGCGGCGCTCGGCGGCGACGTGAAACAGATCGACGGCTACGGCAAGGGCGCCATTGTCGGCAGCGCAGGCGAGCTGGAACACGGCGCGTTGTGGCATGTACCCGGCGGTTACGCGATGCGCGAGCGGCTGGGCGATGCCAAGGCGATCGTGCCCTCGGCCAAAAAGGTCGGCGCCTTCGGATCAAAGCTCGACGTACCGCTCGGCCACATCAACGCCGCCTATGTGCGCAGCCATTTCGACGCCATGGAGGTCGGCATCAGCGACGGCCCGCGTCCTGACGAGATACTGTTCTGCCTCGCCATGACCTGTGGCCCGCGCATCCACAACCGCATGGGTGGCCTCGCTGCGGATGACATAAAAGCCTGGGACGGGCTGCGGTGAGCGGCGAGGACAACCTGCTCAAGCTGGTCGAGACCGAAGAGGCCGACGATCACGACTACCTCCTGCAGGAACAGGTCGGCTTCATCCTGCGCAAGGCGCACCAGCGCCATGTCTCGATCTTCGCCGCCCGTATCGCCGATCTGACGCCGCCGCAATTCGCCGCACTGGCCAAGCTGCGCGATGTCGGCGAGACCTCGCAGAACCAGCTTGGCACGTTGATCGCCATGGATGCCGCGACGGTGAAGGGCGTCATCGACCGGCTGAAGGCGCGTGGCCTGGTCGAGCTGTCCCGGCATGAGGTCGACAAAAGGCGCCTGCTGGTCAATCTGACGGCCGAGGGTCGCGACGCGATCGAGCGGCTGATCCCGCTTGCCCGGGAAATCACACAGGAAACGCTGGCGCCGCTCACGAACAAGGAAATCGCCACCTTCATGAAGCTGCTGGCGAAGCTGGCGTAGAGCGGCGGCGGCGAGATCCTTTCCTCTCCCCCGATCGACGGGGGAGAGGAAGGTGCCAAGCTGTCCCTCGGACGAAGACCTGGACCTTGGGCCGGCGCTTATCTCCGGCGAAAACTCACAGGCCGTTGTCTTTCAGCACCTGGGCGGCGTTTTCCTTGGTGATCTTCTGCGTCGGCAAGGTGATGGTCTTTTCCACCTTCTCGCCGTTGAGGAACTTGATCGCCTGGCGCAAGCCTTCCGCGCCTGGGGTCACATAGGTGAAGGTCGCCGTCAGCTCGCCCTTGTTCACCATCTGCACGCCTTCGTTGGGCAGGCCGTCGATGCCGATGAACTTGATGTCCTTCTCGCGGCCGACATCCTTGGCGGCCAGATAGGCACCGTAGGCCATCGGGTCGTTGTGGCCGTAGACGAGATCGATCTTCTCGTTGGTCTTCAGCGCGTTGGCCATCAGATTGTAGGCCTGGTCCTGCTTCCAGTCGCCCGACTGCTGGTCGAGCAAATATTTGATGCCCGGTTCCTTGTCGGTGAATTCATGGAAGCCGTCATGGCGGTCATGCGCCGGCTGGGTGCCCATGCCGCCCCAGATCTCGACGACATTGCCCGCTGCCTTGCCCTTGCCGCCGAGCAGTTCGACGGCGTATTCGCCGGCCGCGCGGCCGATCAGCTTGTTGTCGCCACCGACGAACTGCGTGTAGTCCTTGGTGTCGACATTGCGGTCGAGCACGAAGACCGGGATCTTGGCGTCGATCGCCTGCTGCACGACGCCGGTCAGGCCGGCGGATTCTTTCGGCGAGACCAGCAGCGCGTCGACTTCCTGGCGGATCAGGTTCTCGACGTCGGCGACCTGTTTCTCCGTCTTGTCCTCGCCGTCGGTGATGATCAGCTCGACCTCCGGATGCTTGGCGGCCTCGGCAATGATGTCCTTGTTGAACTGGGCGCGCCAGGGCTCGATGGTGGTCACCTGCGAAAAGCCGATCTTCCACTTCTTGTCCTGGGCGAAGGCATGGCCGGTGGAGAGCAGTGCCGTGGTGGTCAGCAATGCCGCGCCGAGTGCGGCAAGCTTCAGCATGTCACGTCGTTTCATTTCTTGTTTCCTCCGAGATTGAGAGACGGTGTCTCTTGCGACGGCCGTTTTGCGGCGGCCGTTTCCTTGTGCGCCGCCCCGGGCAGGCGCAGATAGGCCATGAGATCGCCGGCGTTGCGCTCCTGCACGAGCACGGTGCCGATGATGATCATCCCCTTCAGCACCAGCTGAAGGTTCGAATTGATGTTGTGGAGCTGCAATATGTTGGACAGCAGCCCGAAGATCAGCACGCCGCAGAAGGTGCCTATCAGGCTGCCGCGTCCGCCCATCAGGCTGGTGCCGCCGATGACCACGGCCGCGATGGCGTCGAGTTCCAGCCCGGCGCCGGCATCCGGCTTGCCTTGCCGGTACTGCGCCACGTAGAGCACCGCGGCGATTCCGGCGAGCAGGCCTGATATGGCATAGGTGGCGATCTTGACGCGGCCGGCGGCGATGCCGGAGAGCCTGGCCGCCTCCTCGTTGCCGCCGATCGCATAGACATAGCGGCCGAACGGCGTGAAGCGCAGGACCGCGCCATAGATGACGATGGCGCCGAGGAAGAACAGGCCGGGCATCGGGATGACGCCGAACACCAGCGAGCGCAGCAGCTCGAAATCGGCGGTTGCGTTGGAACCGGTATAAACCGGCAGCACGGCATTGTTCTGGCCGGCGGTGAGCCGGGCGATGCCGAGCGCCGTCACCATCATCGCCAGCGTGACGATGAACGGCTGCAGCCGCCCGCCAACGATGATGAAACCGTTGATGGCGCCGAACAGCAGGCCGACGCAGGGCGCCACCAGCAGCACGCCGAGAACGCCGAATTTGGGCTCGATCTGCGGCAACAGGTACCACAGCGAAAGACAGCACAGGACGACGCCGACGGTTGCCGGCGTGACCAGCCCGCGAACGGTGTCCAGCCTGACATCGCGAACGGCGGCATCCGCGCCGGCGCGGGACTTCTCCACATTGAGGAAGATGAAGCGCGTGACGACGAAGCCGAGGCACAGCGCGACCAGCGCGACGGTCGGCACGCCGAGCACGACACCGGGCGTCACGCCCGGAACCGTCAGCAGCATTGCGCACACCACCGAGCAGATGGCCATCAGCGAACCGACGGAAAGGTCGATGCCGCCGGTGATGATCACCGCGGTCATGCCGGTGGCGATCAGCCCAGTGGTCGACACCTGGCGCAGCACGTCGAGCAGATTGCCGTAGGACAGAAAGATGTTGTTGCCCTTGGAACTCACCGGCGAACCCAGCACGCCGATCAGGAAGATGGCGATCAGGCCCCAGTAGAGCTTGGTGCGGGACAGGAGTTTCAGTGCGGTCATGCGGCGGGTCTCGATAGGGTCCGGCGCGGTGCAGCGAGGCGCATGATGGCCTCCTCGCTCGCCGCGTCGCGCGAAAGGATGCCTGTCTGGCGGCCGTCGGCCATCACCAGGATGCGGTCGGAAAGATGCAGCAATTCCGGCAGCTCGGAGCTGATGACGGCGATGGCCAGGCCATCGCGCGCCAGCCGGAAGATAAGGTCGTAGATTTCGCGCTTGGCGCCGACATCGATGCCGCGCGTCGGCTCGTCGAGCAACAGCACCCTGGGCCTGGTCGCCAGCCACTTGCCGATGACGAGCTTCTGCTGGTTGCCGCCCGACAGCGTGCCGGCGGGCTGGTCGATGTCGCGGCAGCGTATGCCGAGCGCCTTGACCGCCTGCCGCGCCAGCCCCTGCTCTCCGGCCACCGAACGGATGCCGAAGCGCGCCAGCGCGCCGACCAGCGGCAGCGCCACATTGTCCGATATCGAGGCCTGCAGGTGCAGGCCTTGCGTCTTGCGGTCCTCGGTCACCAGCGCGATGCCGAGGCGTCTTGCATCGCGTGGCGAACGGATATCCACCGGCTGGCCGTCGAGCAGGATCTCGCCGCCGGCACGGCCATCGCTCGAGCCGAAGATCGCTTCCATGATCTCGGTGCGGCCTGAGCCCAGCAACCCGCCAATGCCGAGGATTTCTCCGGCGGTCAGATCGAAGCTGACGCCGCCGACCACCTGCCGCCAGCCCTGGCGGTCGGGCTTCGACAGCGACAGGTCGCTGACCGAAAGCACGGTCCTGCCGCCGGGATCCCGCTCACCTTGGGAGGATGCGAGCAGGTCCCGTCCGACCATCGCCGAAATGATGGCGTTTTCGTCGAGTTCGGCCATCGGCCGCGTCAGCACATGGCGTCCGTCACGGAAGACGGTGACGCGACCGGCCAGATGCATCACCTCGTCGATGCGGTGCGAAATGTAGACGATGGCGACGCCGCTATCGGCAAGCTGGCCGATGATGCGGAACAACCGCTGGCATTCGGCCGGCGACAGGGCCGAGGTCGGCTCGTCCATGATCAGGATGCGCGCCGACATCGACAGCGCCTTGGCGATCTCGACCAGTTGCTGTTCGCCGACACGCAAGGCGCCGACGCGAGCGTCCGGATCGAGTTCGATGCCGAGCCGCTGCAGGAGGGCGCTTGCCGCGCGGCTGCTCGCCTTGCGGTCGACGATCAGCCCGGCGATCAGCTTTTCACGGCCAAGAAAGATGTTGTCGGCGACGCTGAGCTCCGGCACCAGGTTGAGTTCCTGGTGGATGATGGCGATGCCGGCATCCTCGGCGTCGCGCACGCCGGCGAAGCCGACCGGCCGGCCATCGACGCTGACCGTGCCTTCATAGCCGGTATAGACGCCGGAGAGGATCTTCATCAGCGTCGATTTGCCGGCGCCGTTCTCGCCCATCAGGGCATGGACCTCGCCGCGTCGCAGTTCGAAGCCGACATCGACGAGCGCGGCGATGCCGCCAAAGCTCTTGGAAATGTGCTCGGCGCTCAGAACGATGTCCGGCCGATCCGATGCCGCATTGCGCGTCGAAGAAGGGGAACTGCTCTCTTGCATGACAATGGCGGCCTCCCTTCCGTCGTCGTCAACTCCAGGCAAACGCTAATCTAAACGTTTCGATAGTGTCAAGCCGATATCAGGTGCCAGAAGTTTGATGCATTTCGATTCTTGCTTAAAAAGACAGGATTCCGTAGGTATTGGCGGCAGAGGGGGGACGAAACGTTTCGAAAATGACAGCGTCAGGGCGAAAAAAACAGCGCAAATCCACCGCGCCCACCATGCTTCACGTGGCGGAGGCCGCGCGTGTCTCGGTCGCCACCGTGTCGGCGCTGATCAATGGTACGGCGACCGTCAGCCCGGAACTCAGCCAGCGTATCGAACAGGCAATCCGCGATATCGGCTACAAGCGCAACGCCATCGCCCGCAGCCTGAAGATGGGCACGACCCGCACCATCGGCCTGACCGTCCCGCACATCACCAACCCATTCTTCACCGCCGTCGTTTCGGTGATCCAGCAGGCCTTCGACCGCGCCGGCTATGCCGTCATGCTGTGCTGCACCGACGAGGATTTGAACACCCAGGACGACCAGATCAGGCTACTGCTCGACCGCATGGTCGACGGGCTGATCGTGGCGCGCGTCGGTGACGGCGCGATCCTCGAGCGGATCGTCGTCGACGCCAATGTGCCGGTCGTGTTGCTGGACCGTCTGTGCGACGGCGTCGACACCGACGCCGTGGTTCTCGACAACCAGCGCGCGGTGTTCGACGCCATCAGCTATCTGATCAATCTCGGCCATCGGCGGATCGGCTACATTACCGGCACCTCGGATATTTCACCCATGCATGACCGGATGACCGGATATTGCGAGGCGCTCCAGGCCGCCGGCTTGCCGATGGCCGAGGAACTGGTTCGTTCCGGTAATTTCCATGAGATCGACGGCTACAACGCAACCATGCAGCTGCTGTCGCTGCATGACCGGCCAAGCGCCATCTTCTCGGCCAACAACCCGATGGTGATCGGCACGATGAAAGCGATCCGCGACATCGGCCTGTCCTGTCCGGAGGACATTTCGGTAGCCTGCTTCGACGATTTTCCCTGGTCCGACGTGTTCCAGCCGCAACTGACGACGGTGGCGCAGCCGGTGCAGGCGATCGGCGAACAGGCGGCGAATCTGCTGCTCGACCGTCTCGCTGGCAACAGGGACGCGCCGCCACGCAAGCTCGTCCTCAAGGGCCGTTTGATGATCCGCAATTCATGCCGCCCGCTGGGGACAGTGGTGCAGAGCGTGAGCGCCTGAGCATGCCGAAAGTGTGAAGCGGTTTTCGGGCAATTCTCGGGATTTGATCAGGGCGTGAAGACCCCGGAACACAGTTCCTGCAGCTTCGAAAAGATGCCTTTGCCGCCGGTGATAATTTGCGTCCCGCTCTGCAGCACTGTCTTCGGATCCGCCTTCAGCACAGTGCCGCCGGCCTCCTCGATCAGCAGCATGCCGGCGAGGCAGTCCCAGGGGTTCATGTGTTCTTCCACATAGCCAAGCAGCCGGCCCGAGGCGACATAGGCAAGCATCAGCGCGCCTGACGCGTTGCGGAAGAAGACGCCGCCCTCGGCCAGGATCTTCTTGATCAGCACGGCGATGTTCTCGGCTTCGGCCCGGTTTGAGAAGCCGGTGCCCACCGAGCCTTCTTGCAAGCTGGTGGCCGCACTCGTTTTGATCGGCCTGCCGTTGACGAAGGCACCGCCGCCCAGCCGGCCATGGAAGGTCTCGCCGGTCGACGGCTCGTGGATGACGCCGACGATCGTCTCGCCATCCCTTGCGCAGGCGATCACCACGCACCAGGCCGGAATGCCGCGTACGAAATTGGCGGTGCCGTCGATGGGGTCTATGACCCAGGCATGGCCGGTCGAGCCGGCGACCGAGGCGTGCTCCTCGCCGATGATGCCGTCTTGCGGATAGTCGGCGGCGATTGCAGCGCGGATGAACAGCTCGACCTCGCGGTCGGCCTGCGAGACCAGGTCCTGATGGCCCTTGCTCTCGATGGTCAGGCTGTCGAGATCGCGGAAATATCTCAGGCCGAGTTCGCCGCCGCGCCGCGCCAGGTCGATGGCAAACTGCTCGCGTCTATCGAGATCATGGGGCAAGGCAGGGCTCGCTGTTGCGAAGGATACCCCGCACTTAGCAGAGCATCGACGTCGGCAAAAGCTCCAGGCCGCCTGTTTCAGGCCGCTTGCGACAACGATCTGTGCGCCTCGGCCAAAATCTCGAAGGAGCGCACGCGGGCGGCGTGGTCCGATATCTGCGCCGTGACCATCAACTCGTCGGCGCCGGTGCGGCGCACGAACGTATCGATGCCTTGCCGGATTGTTTCCGGTGAGCCGACGACGGCGCAGGACAGCGCCTGGCTGAGCATGGACTTGGCCATAGGGTCGAGATCCCGGTCATAGTTCTCGACCGGGGGCGGCAATTTTCCGGGCCTGCCGGTGCGCAGATTGACGAAGGCCTGCTGCAGCGAAGTAAACAGCAGCCGCGCCTCTGCGTCGGTGGGTGCCGCGAAGACGTTGAGGCCGAGCATGACATGCGGCTTTTCGAGCTGCTCCGACGGCTGGAAGCGCGAGCGGTAGATGTCCAGCGCATGATCGAGTTCCGCCGGCGCGAAATGCGAGGCGAAGGCGTAGGGCAGGCCGAGCATGGCGGCGAGCTGCGCGCCGTAGAGGCTCGACCCGAGAATCCAGATCGGCACCGTCTGGCCCTCGCCGGGCACGGCACGCAGACGCTGGCCTTCCTCGGCCGGCAGGAAATAGCCCATCAGCTCGACGACATCCTGCGGGAAATTGTCGGCGCCGGCCTCGAGATTGCGGCGCAGCGCGCGCGCCGTGTTCATGTCGGTGCCGGGAGCGCGACCGAGGCCAAGGTCGATGCGGCCGGGAAACAGGGCGGCGAGCGTGCCGAATTGCTCGGCGATCACCAGCGGCGCATGGTTGGGCAGCATGATGCCGCCGGCGCCGACACGAATGGTTTTGGTGCCGCCGGCGACATGGGCGATGACGACCGATGTGGCCGCGCTGGCGATGCCCGGCATATTGTGATGTTCGGCCAGCCAGTAGCGCTTGTAGCCGAGCCGCTCGGCGTGGCGGGCGAGATCGAGCGAATTGGCGAGCGATTGCGAGGCATCGCTGCCTTCGACGATCGGCGACAAGTCGAGAACGGAAAGTTCGGTCATATACTGGTCTCCACGATCTTCTTCTCGCGCACCTGGGCCTCGAAGGCCTTGCGGTCGGGAATGGTGATGCCGAGCTGGCCTTCCAGCGTGTCGGCAAGTTCGGCGGCGGTGGCGATCTGCTTCTGCTCGGTGCGGCCATCGACGTGATGGATCGATAGGCGATCGCCGCGCAGCGCATAGCGCCGGTCGGGTGCGGCGCGGGCCGCTATGACGGAAGTGAGGAAATGCGATGCCGGGTTGTTCGACAGGAAGTAATTGGCGACGGAATAGTCGACCTCATAGTGCGGCTGCAGGTCGAAGCGATACAGCGAGCGCCAGTCGCCGCCGATCAAGGCCTGCAGGCGGAAATGATCGCCGGCCTCGACGATGCGAAATGTCTCGTGCGGCGTTTTTTGTTCCCGGCCGGGCTTCAGCAGCAGCGGCGCCGTAAGCGTCAGGCCGCCGAATCCGACGTCGGCGATATAGGTGTGGCCGTCAAGTTCGACGCGCAAAAGCATGTGGCTACGCGCCGTGATGGCGTCCTCGCTCTGACCCCAAAGCACACGCGCGGCAAGGCCGCCGACCTTGAAGCCGAGCGCCTTCAGCGCGTGCATGAAGAGGAGATTGTGCTCGAAGCAATAGCCGCCACGCCCACCAAGGACGATCTTGCCCTGCAGCGAGGCGACATCCAATCCGACCGGGCGTCCCAGAAACGGATCGATATTCTCGAACGGGATCGCCTGCGGATGCAGGAAATGGAGCGTCTTCAGCGTGTCGAGCGAAGCTTGTCCGGAACCGGCATGGCCGATCCGGGCGAAATAGGCGTCGAGGTCGAAGGGAACGTCATTCATCGGGAAGGGCACCGGGCACTGATCGGCCGGATATAGGCATTCGATCCCGCCGTCGCAAACCGTGCGCCGGTTATCCGGCTGCCGCGGCGTCCTGCTCGTCGGCTTCGTCCTCAACGACCGCCGTGTGTTGGGCGGCGAGAAAATTGCCGACATGGCTGAGGCTCTCGAAGTGATCGCAGAACACCTTGACGACGACCAGCAGCGGCACCGCCATCAGGGCGCCGACGAAGCCCCACAGCCATGACCAGAATGCGATGGCGATGAAGATCGCCACGGCGTTGATCTCGAGCCGCCGCCCGACCACCATCGGCGTCACGAACTGGCCTTCGATGATGTCGCACAAAACCAGGAAAGCAGGCGCCAACAGCGCATAGGCGATCGTGTCGAAGGTGATGAGCGCGATGACGGTGACCAGGACAAGCGTGATCATGGCCCCGACATAGGGCAGGAAATTGAGCAGGGCGGCCGCCGCGCCCCAGACCAACGGATTGGGCATGCCGAGCGCCCACAGGCCGAGGCCGATGACCGTGCCGAGGCCGGTGTTGATGATGGTGACGGTGAGCAGATAGTGCGAGATTTCCCGCTCGACGTCGTAGACGACGCGCAGCGCCCGCTTCTTTTCGGTGAGGCTGGCGAAGGACTGGATGATCTTCTCGTAGAACATCGTGCCCGAGGCGAGCAGGAACAGCGACAGCACGAAGATGATGGTCAGGCTTGTTCCAGCCGACAGGATGTTGCTCGCCGCCGACGAGAAGAAGCCGGACTGCGCTACCGCGACCTTTTGCACACCCGGTTCCTGCGATGTCTCGGTCAGCCCCTCGATTTGGTGCGCGATGTCCATGATCCTCTCGAGCGGCCGTCGCAACTGCGCCAATCGCTCGGTCAGCTGCTGGCCGATGGACGATGTGTTGTTGATGAGATCGATGACAGGCCCACTGAGCACATAGCCTGCACTTGCGAAGACGAAGATCGACACAAGCACCAGAAGCGTCGCCGAAACCACTTCGGGAATGCCGCGCTTGCGCAGCAGCCGCACGATCGGGGTCAGCGTCAGCGCCAGCAGGAAGGCCAGAATGACCGGCATGAAAAAAGCGCGCGCGAAATAGAGCGCATAGACGGTCATGAACAGGAAGATACCGATGAGCAACGAGCGCATGAGACGCGTATCGGCACGCGCCGCCACTCGCGATTCTTCGGCTTCGGCAACGCCTGCGCCCAAAGCGGTGGGTTCGGCCTTCATCGCGATCCCCTCGGCGGGCACATCACAACTGATGCAATCCGCAGACGGAAACGCCAGCGCGGCTTCAAGGTTCCGTTAGCCGGCACTGACGGCGTGGCCGCCGCCGAGCGGGCGCCGTCAATATAGCTCAGACCGACGGCTCGGCTGCGAGCGTTCCACGATTACATGCCGTGTAATTGAGTCCGGGCAGCTGGCGGGCCTGGCACGGGAGCAGGCCAGTCGGCACGCCCCAAACCGTCGCCGCCCAGGAACTGCGCATCGAGTGCCTGTTCCCAGCCGACGAGGCGACCGAAATCCATCATGCCGCGATGATGAATGCGGCCCTACACCGGGCAACGCGATAAGCATCCTCATCCAGGGCTCATGGAATGAGGCTCGCGGGCCTCCTTAAGTTCACGCGACAGGCGCCGCCACGGTCGGCGCGGATTTCGCGGTTTCCTTGCGTACGATCGGCGCCACCTTGGTGCCGTAGAGCTCGATCGCCTTCATGATCTTGGCGTGCGGCATGGTGCCGATCGCCATCTGCAGCAGGAAGCGGTCATTACCGAACACCCTGTGCTGGGTCACGATCTTTTCCGCCACCTGCTCCGGATTGCCGACGAACAGCGCGCCGTCGGGACCACGCGACTGGTCGAAATGCGCACGCGATGTCGGACCCCAACCGCGCTCACGGCCGATGCGGTTCATCACCTCGGCCTGGGGGCCGTAGAAGTCGTCCGCCGCCTGCTCGGTCGTGTCGGCGATGAAGCCATGCACGTTGATGCTGGTCGCCAACCCCGTCGGATCGCCGCCAGCGCGCTTGGCGGCCTCACGGTAGAGGTCGAACAGCGGCGCGAAGCGCGCCGGTTCGCCGCCGATGATGGCAAGCGCCAGCGGCAGGCCGAGCGCGCCCGCCCGAGCGGCCGATTGCGGCGTTCCGCCAATGGCGATCCAGACCGGCAGCCTGTCCTGGAAGGGCCTGGGATAGACGCCGCGATCGTTGATCGGCGCGCGCAGCCTACCCGACCAGGTAACCTTCACCTGATCGCGGATGGCCAGCAGCAGGTCGAGCTTTTCGGCGAACAGCTCGTCATAGTCTTCGAGGTTGTAGCCGAATAGCGGGAAGGATTCGATGAACGAACCTCGCCCAGCCATGATCTCGGCGCGGCCGCCCGACAGAAGGTCGAGCGTGGAAAACTGCTGGAAAACGCGCACCGGATCGTCGGAGGACAATACGGTCACCGCACTGGTCAGCTTGATGCGCTTCGAACGCTCCGCCGCCGCGGCCAAAGCCACGACCGGTGCCGAGGCGGCATAGTCCGGCCGGTGGTGTTCGCCGAGGCCGAAGACGTCGAGCCCGACCTGGTCGGCAAGTTCGATCTCCTCGATCAGGTTGCGCAGCCGCTCATGCGGACCGATGGCGCCGGGACCCGGCACAGGGCTCACATCGGCAAAAGTGTAGAGACCGAGTTCCATTTGGATGTCATCCCAATGTGTTGATCGTTGCGCTAGGGTCGGATGATTTCAGCTCTGTTCGACCTGAAATCCGAATCCGACGCTAAATCGAAGAGATAGATAGAGCATGATATCGTCCGAAAACCGCTTCCCCCTTTTCGGCATCATGCTCCAGAGGTAGCGACGCGTCCGTCGCGCCGCCAGAGGCTGGCTGGTGAACAGTGCATGTCGATTTCGGCGGAAAATGCGTCTCCCGGGTGCAACATCCCGGAATTTCATGGCTGGCATGCCGTTTTGGCGCTTGAACTCCCGGTTTTCGCGCGTATGTAAGCGTCGCGAATAGACTTCAAGGAAGTGGACTTGGCTATCTACAGGGAAAAAGACATTTTCGAGCGGCGCAATGCCGCGACCGAGGCAAAGAAGGCGCTTCTGGAGCGCTTCAAGTCAAAGCCGGCAGCAGACGATCCCGCGGTGCTGGCACGACAGGCCGAACGCAAGGCGATCCTTGCGGCTCGTGAGATCCGCGAGGCCGAGAAGGCCAAGCTGAAGCAGGAAAAGCTGGCACGCGAGGCGATTGAGAAAGCCGAGCGTGAGGCAGCAGCCGAAGCTGCGCGCATTGCCGCCGAAGAGGCAGCGCAAGCGGATGCCAAGCTTCGGGAAGCTGAAGAGAACGAGCGTATCGCTCGTTTGCTTGCCGATGAAGCAGAGCGCAAGGCAAAGCGCGACGCACGCTATGCGGCACGCAAGCAGCGCACCGGCAGGACACCGCCCGGCTTTACGGGTCGCTAACAGCGCACTCGCCTCGATGGATGATGAATGAGGGACGCGCCAAGGCGCGGCCCTTTTTCGCGTGTCGGTGTTGCCCACGGGGAGCCTCCCTGCATCCAGGGACGTCGATTCATGATGTCAGCTCGGTCGATAGCGCCAGTCGGTGGACAGGGCCGTTCAGGCCGCGAGTTTCAGCCCCATGATGCCGCAGACGATCAACGCGATGCAGCCGAGCCTGATCGCCGTCGCGGGCTCGCCCAGCAGCCAGACGCCGAGCAGCGCCGTGCCGACGGTGCCGATACCGGTCCACACCGCATAGGCTGTGCCGACAGGCAGGGTCTTCAGCGCCAGGCCAAGCAAGGTCAAACTGACGATCATCGACGCAACCGTGAGCACGGTCGGAACAAGCCTGGTGAAGCCGTCGGTGTATTTGAGCCCGATCGCCCAGCCGATTTCGAACAGGCCGGCGAAGAACAGAAGAATCCATGGCATCGGAACGCTCCATCCAGAACATCCGGCCGAAAGGTCTTAGGATGCTCAATCAAACAATGGGCGGGCCGTCCCAACCGGATTTCGGGAAATGCGAGGTCGTCCCCGCATCGTCGATATAGGGTGTCTGAACGCCCAATCAACAATTCGCCGGCGGCATGTCGGACGCCGCCGGTGAAATCCATGCACGCTCTGCGATATCTACTTTTCCTTGATCCTCGTCGCCTTGACCGGCGGCGCCTTCAGGGCCGGAGCGGCTACAGGCTTCTTGGCGTCTTTCTTTGGTTTGCGGGCTTCCTTGCCTGCCTTCATCGCACCTTTAGCCATGATTCGTTCCTCCAGTTGCGGGAAACGGAGTGAAACAAGACAAACGCCAGACTGCAAGAGGCGAGTGCCTGCTGCCAGCGCCGGCAGGCCGCTTTCAACCGGTTTCTAATTTGCTCGTAAACCCCGGCAGTCCATGCCATGCTTGTCTTCGCACTGCAGCATCGACCCGTGCACCGCCGGGTGATCGTCAGGCAGGCCCGTCAGGACGACAATGCGGATCCATATCGGCTGCGAGATGAGCTTCGACTTTCCGCAGGAAACGCCGCTCATCTCAATGCTCAATGTCCACTATTCCCGCGCCTCCGATCTTGAGCGCCCGGATTTCCTGACCTCCAACCCGCCAGTGCCGATTGAGAGTTATCGCGACAGTTTCGGCAACTGGTGCAACCGGCTCGTCGCCCCGCCCGGGCGTTTCACTTTCGGTACGGATGCGGTGATCCGCGACTCCGGCACGTTCGAGATGGGCGAGTTGATGGCGTGGCAGCATGAGGTGCGCGACCTGCCGGCTGAAACGCTGCTGTTCCTGCTGCCCAGCCGGTTTTGCGAAAGCGACCTCTTGGCAAGCGAGGCATGGCGGCTGTTCGGCCATATGCCATCAGGCATCCCGCGCGTGCAGGCGGTGTGCGATTTCGTCCACAACCACATCGTCTTCGACTACGGCAACGCACGGGTGACGCGCACCGCCGCGGAAGCCTGGCGCGAACGGAGCGGCGTGTGCCGCGATTTCGCGCATCTTGCCGTCACGTTTTGCCGGGCACTCAATATCCCGACGCGCTACTGCACAGGCTACATCAGCGACATCGGCATGCCGAAGCCTTGGGCGAGCATGGATTTCTGCGCCTGGATGGAGGTTTATCTCGGCGGCCGCTGGCACGCTTTCGATCCGCGCAACAACGCGCCACGCATCGGCCGCATCCTGATCGCCTCCGGCCGCGACGCGGCGGATGTGCCGCTAACCCATATCTTCGGGCCAGGGTTGCTTGCGGGCTTCAAAGTGTGGACCGACGAGATCCAGGAATAGCTGGCCTTCCCGCCAGCAGGTTTCGAACACATTGAACGACCCGACGATTGGCGCGTTGTGATGGCTGTGCAACTCCGCGGCAGAGCCGCTACACTGCCTCGAAGAGGATAGAACCTGCATGGCTGGACACGGCGGCTCCAGAACGGTTATCTACGCGGCGCTCGCCGGCAATCTCGCCATAGCGTTGACCAAATTCGCCGCCGCCTTTTTCACCGGCAGTTCGGCCATGCTGTCGGAAGGCGTGCATTCGCTGGTCGATACAGGCAATGGCGGCCTGTTGCTCTACGGCATGCACCGGGCGGCACGCCCCGCGGACAGCTCGCACCCGCTCGGCCATGGCCGTGAACTCTATTTCTGGAGCTTCATCGTCGCCCTTCTGGTCTTCGCGCTGGGCGCCGGCGTGTCGTTCTACGAGGGCATCATCCACATCATGGCGCCGGAGCCGGTCGCCAACGCTAGGGTGAACTACATCGTTCTCGGCCTGTCCTTCCTGTTCGAAGGCAGCTCCTGGCTGGTGGCGCTGAAGGAATTCCGCAAGCAGAAGGGCAAGCAGGGCTGGCTGCAAGCCGTGCAATCGAGCAAGGATCCGAGCGTCTATACCGTGCTGTTCGAAGACAGTGCCGCCCTTCTCGGCCTGGCCGTCGCTTTTGCCGGCATATTGGCAGCGGAGATTTTCGAGATGCCCGAACTCGACGGCGCCGCCTCGATCGGCATCTCGCTCATCCTCGGCACGACGGCAATCTTCCTGGCGCGTGAAAGCAAGGGCCTGCTCATCGGCGAGCCGGCCTCACCCGAGGTGCAGAGGAAGGTGCTGGCGATCGTCCAGCAGGATCCGGCGGTGCAGCGGGCGAACGGCGTGCTGACGGTGCATATGGGTCCGGAAGAAATCGTCGCCGGCCTGAGCATCGAATTCGAGGACCATTTGTCGGCGCCGGAGATCGAGGCCTGTGTCGAGCGCATCGAGGCGCGGTTGAAGAAGGAGATGCCTGAGATCACGCGGCTGTTCGTCAAGCCGCAGACGTCAGGCACCTGGGAAAAGCGGCGCAAGCTGATCGAATCCGCGTCCGGATAGATTCGAGTACGAACTTTTGCGACACCGCGGTGCACTTTTCGGGATTCTGGCCCCTGGACCAGCGCCCCGCCGTTGCCTCGGGTCTCCGTGCCGCTAAAATCAGCCGATCGAAGTTGGAGGAATGACAATGAAGATCGACGGCGGCTGCCATTGTGGCGCCATCACCTATGAGGCGGAGGTCGACCCGGAGAAGACCTCGATCTGCCATTGTACCGATTGCCAGCAACTGACCGGTACGGCATTTCGCGTTACCGTTCCTGCGACGGAGGATCACTACCGGATCACCAGCGGCGAACCGAAGATCTACATCAAGACCGTGGCGAGCGGCGCCAAGCGAACGCAGGCTTTTTGTGCCGACTGCGGCTCGCATCTCTATGCGACATCGGTCGGCGACGGTCCGAAGGTCTATGGGATCAGGGTCGGGACCTCGCGGCAGCGCCAGAACCTGGTCCCGAGACACCAGAAATGGCACCGGTCGGCGCTGCACTGGCTTCCGGAATTCGAGGGTATGACGACGGTCGAAGAGCAGTAGCGTTCAGTCGTCGCCTTCGACGACCCTCAATCTCAGCTGCCCGGTCTTTGAATCGGCAGCGCGCGGTGCGGCCTCCACCTTGGCAGGGGCGCCGCCGCGCGGGGCGTCGGGCTCGCCTTCTCCGAATTCCAGCGCCTCGATCTTCTGGCCACGCTTGGTCACTTTCGAGGTCGAGACGAGTATGTCTTCGATGTCCTTGGCCGACTGGCCGAAATGGCCCTGCAATTTGCGCACCCGCTCGTCGACACGCTGGACGTCTTCCATCAGCCTGATGACTTCGCCTTGGATCAGATGCGCCTGCTCGCGCATGCGCGCATCCTTGAGGATCGCCTGGATGACCTGGATCGACAGCATCAAGAGCGAAGGCGAGACGATGATGACGCGGGCACGGTGCGCCTTCTGGACAACCGCTTCGAAATTCTCGTGGATTTCGGCGAACACCGATTCCGACGGCACGAACATGAAGGCGGTGTCCTGGGTTTCGCCCTGGAGCAGGTATTTTTCCGAAATGTCGCGGATATGGACCTCGATATCGCGGCGGAAGGCCTGGGCCGCGACCTTCTGCAGGTCGGCGTTATCGGCGGCCCGGATGGCATTCCACGCTTCCAGGGGAAATTTGGCATCGATGGCAAGCGACGGCGCGCCGTTCGGCATTTTCACCAGGCAGTCCGGCCGGCTGCCGTTCGACAGCGTCGCCTGGAATTCGTAGGCGCCGTGCGGCAGGCCGTCGGCGACGATCGCCTCCATGCGCGACTGGCCGAAGGCGCCGCGCGTCTGCTTGTTGGAGAGGATCGCCTGCAGCTGCACGACCTGGCCGGCCAGCGACTGGATGTTGCCTTGCGCGGTGTCGATGACCGCCAGCCGCTCCTGCAGTTTCGCCAGGCTCTCATGCGTGGACTTGGTCTGCTCGGTCATGGTCTGGCCGATGCGGCCGGTCATGGCGTCGAGCCGCTGGCCGATCGACTGCGTCAATTCGGCTTGGCGGGCGCCGAACACTTCGGCGATGGCGCCCATGCGGCCCTGCATCTCGGCCTGGGATTGCAGAATGCCGGCCATCCGCGCCTCGGCGTCGCGGGCATGGTCGGCGGCTTCCGCTGCGGCGACCGCGCGCGCCTTGGCCGAGCGCCACAGCGCGATGACGAGCGCCACGAACAAGCCGAGAAACAGCAATGTGGCGACGGCCAAGACGTGGCCGAGCGTGATTGTCGAGGCGCCGAGCCGCGCGACGGGCTCCGAAAGGATGGTGCTCAGATCATTCATGTGGACAGCATAGCCGATTCGGCGGTCTGGCACAGATCAAAACGTGAACGAGGCGCACGCGCACCGGTTGACGCCTTTCTATTGAGGTCTTAGGTGAAACGCCATGCCGATCAAGCCGCTCATCATTCTTCCCGATCCCATCCTGCGCCAGGTCTCCAAGCCGGTGGAGCGCGTCGACGCGCCGGTGCGCAAACTTGCCGACGATATGCTGGCGACCATGTATGACGCACCCGGCATCGGGTTGGCGGCAATCCAGGTCGGCGAGCCCCTGCGCATGCTGGTGATCGATCTCGCCAAGGAAGACGAAGCCCCGGCGCCACATGTCTTCATCAATCCGGAAATTCTCGAAAGCGCCGACGCGCGGTCCGTCTACGAGGAAGGCTGTCTGTCGATCCCTGATTACTATGCCGAGGTCGAGCGCCCGGCTTCGGTGAGGGTCAAATATCTGGACCGTGACGGCAAGCTGCAGGAGATCGAGGCCGAGGGGCTGATGGCAACCTGCCTGCAGCACGAGATCGACCACCTCAACGGCGTGCTGTTCATCGACCACATCTCGAAGCTGAAGCGCGACATGGTGGTGAAGAAGTTCAAGAAGCTCGCCAGGGACAAGGCGCCAGGCAAGCTGGTGGGATAGGGCAATGCCCCTTCGCGTCATCTTCATGGGCACGCCGGAGTTTTCGGTGCCGACGCTGCGCGCCATCGCCGAGGCTGGCCACGAGATTTCAGCCGTCTACACGCAGCCGCCGCGCGCCGCCGGCCGGCGCGGGCTGGAACTGACGCCGTCACCGGTGCAGCGCGAGGCCGGGCGGCTTGGCATCGAGGTGCGTGCACCGGCATCGTTGAAAAGCGAGGCCGAGCAGGCCGCTTTTGCCGACCTGGGCGCCGATATCGCCGTGGTCGTCGCCTATGGATTGCTGTTGCCGAAGGCAGTTCTGGAGGCACCCCGGCTTGGCTGCGTCAACGGCCATGCGTCGCTTTTGCCGCGCTGGCGTGGCGCCGCGCCCATCCAGCGCGCCATCATGGCGGGAGATACCGAGACCGGCATGATGGTGATGCGCATGGAGGCGGGGCTGGATACCGGCCCGGTGGGACTGGTTGAAAAATGCGCCATCGGCCCCGATATGACAGCCGGCGATCTGCATGATCGGTTGATGAGTGTCGGCGCTGCCCTGATGGTGGAAGCGTTGGCGCGGCTGGAACAGAACACCCTGGCATTTACCGCGCAGGCGGCCGAAGGGGTGACTTACGCCAGGAAAATCGATAAATCCGAGACGCGCGTGGAGTGGACACGGCCCGCGGCCGAGGTTCACAACCATATTCGTGGCCTGTCGCCGTTTCCCGGCGCCTGGTCCGAGATTGAAATTGGCGGCCGTATGGAACGGCTGAAACTGCTTCGCTCGACGCTATCCGAAGGCGTGTCGCCTTCGGAAGATTTGGGCGAGTCGGGAGGAATTCTCGATGACCGGCTGACAGTCGCCTGCGGAAAAGGCGCGGTCAGGCTGGTCGAAGTTCAACGTGCGGGCGGAAAGCCCGCCGCCGCGTCGGAATTCCTGCGCGGAGCCAAGATCGAAAAAGGACTGAAATTCTCATGAGCATGATGTCGATACGCGCGGCGACGCCGCGGGACCGCGAGGCCATCCGCCTCGTCGAGGAACACGCTTTCGGCCAGCAGACGGAGGCCGGACTGGTCGACGCGTTGGTGACCGGCGGTGACGCCGTCGTCGAACTGGTGGCGGAAGAGGACGGCCAGGCCGTCGGCCATATCCTGTTCTCACGGCTGTTCGTGCAGAGCGGCGGCAAGAGTTTTGCCGCCGTGGCGCTTGCGCCGCTGGCGGTGGAGCCTTCCTTCCATGGCAGCGGCATCGGCGGCGCGTTGATCCGCGAGGCCCATATTCGGCTCAAGGACGCCGGCGAGACACTGGCCGTCGTGCTGGGCGATCCGGCCTATTACGGCCGTTTCGGCTATAGCCACGCCCGCGCAGAAAAGTTCGAAAGCGAATACCAGGGCGAGGCGCTGCAGGCGCTGGCCTGGGGCGAAGCTCCCGAATCCGGCAGGCTGGTCTACGCCTCCGCCTTCACCGCTCTCGCCGCCTAGGCGGGGGCGTATAGCCGACCGGCATGCCGCGTTTTCGCCTCGATATCGAATATGACGGCAGCCTGTTTGCCGGCTGGCAGCATCAGGCCGACCAGCCTTCGGTGCAGCAGGCGATCGAGCAGGCGATCGAGAAATTCTGCGGCGAGGCGGTCCGGCTGCGCGCCGCCGGCCGCACCGATGCCGGCGTGCACGCGACCGCGCAGGTGGCGCATGTCGACCTTGCCAAGGCGTGGCCCGACGACAAGGTGCGCGATGCCGTCAATGCACACCTGCAGGCGGCCGGCGCGCGCATAGTCATCCTGAAGGCCACGATCGTCCCGGACGATTTCGATGCCCGTTTCTCCGCCATCGGCCGGCACTATCTCTACCGCATCCTCAACCGGCGGGCGCCCTCGGCGCTGGACAAGGGTAAGGTGTGGTGGGTGCCGAAGCGGCTCGATGCCGCCGCCATGCACGAAGCGGCGAAGCTCCTGCTCGGCCGGCACGACTTCACCACCTTCCGCTCGACGCAGTGCCAGGCTAACAGCCCGATCAGGACATTGGAGCGGCTCGATGTGAGCCGGGCGGGCGATGATCTGATCGAGGTGAGGGCATCGGCACGATCCTTCCTGCACAACCAGGTGCGCTCGATGGTCGGCTCGCTGAAGCGGGTCGGCGACGGCGGCTGGACATCGGGCGACCTCAAGGCGGCGCTCGAGGCGCGAAACCGCGCCGCCTGCGGCCAGGTGGCGCCGCCCGACGGGCTTTTTCTCATTGGCGTCGATTATCCCGGGTAGAACCCTGGTTCTCCCGGGTAGAATCCTGGTTCTATCCGGGATAAAGCCCGGAAAGGCTCTGGCCCCCGACATCGTCCGGCGCGGAGATGCCAAGCAGCATCTGCAGCCCGAACAGCACCAGCAGCGAAGCGACGAACATGCCGACGAAAACGGCGGTGCCGAAGGCAGCGCCCCTGCCGATCGTCGCGTTGGTCATGCGCCAGGTCAGCACCATCGACAGGGAAAATAACAGCAGCGACACAAGGCTCGAGACCTGGCTTGCCGAGGACAGGAAAAGCCTGATCAGCGCCGAAGGCAGCATCAGCCAGGCAGTGATCGCCGAGGCCCAGTTGCTGGCCACGACATAGTGGACGAAGCGCCCGCCGATGCCGGCGCGCCGCGCCACCAAGGCGAGCGCCACCAGCGGCAGTACCCAGGAGCCGATATCGACCGTCGCCAGTCGCACCAGCATGCTGAAGCGGCCGGCGAAGGCATCGGGATCGCCGATCTCGTTGGCGATGCCGACCCAGCCGACGATCAGCGCCGGTGCCGCGACGATGATGGCGAAGAACGAATTCCAGAAGCCGTCGGCCGTGAGGTCGAGCAGGCGCAGGCCGTCGGCCTTGCCGAGCATCAGCCGCCAGGCGCCGGTCAGCGAAGCTTGGGTTTCGTCCGCCGAAAGCATGCTGATCAGCCCTGTCCGAACCAGTCGTCGATGAAGCGCTGGTAGATCCGCGTCAGCGTTTCCAGATCGGCGATGGCCACGCGCTCGTCGACCATGTGCATGGTCTTGCCGACCAGGCCGAATTCGACCACCGGGCAATAATCCTTGATGAAGCGCGCATCCGATGTGCCGCCGGAGGTGGATAGCGCCGGCTTTTTGCCGACCACCGCCTTGACCGAGCCGCTCAGCGTCTCGACCAGCCTGTCGTCGCGGGTCAGGAAGACGTGGCTCGGCCGGTCGCGCCAGACCAGCTCATAGTCGACTGGCGTCTTCTTGCCCGGCCGGTATTTCTTGCGCCCAGCCGCCTGATCGAGGCGGTTGTGGATTTCCGCCTGGACCGTCTCGGCCGTCCAGCTGTCGTTGAAGCGGATGTTGAAGGTGGCGGTTGCCTTGGCGGGAATGACGTTGGTGGCCGGGTTGCCGACGTCGATGGAGGTCACCTCGAGGTTGGTCGGCTGGAAATCCTTGGTTCCCTTGTCGAAGACGGGATGCAGCAAGGCGTCCACCAGGCTCATCAGGCCGCGCACCGGGTTGTCGGCAAGCTGCGGATAAGCGGCATGGCCCTGGCGGCCATTGACGGTGATGCTACCCGACATCGAGCCGCGCCTGCCGATCTTGATCATGTCGCCGAGCGTGTCCGGATTGGTCGGCTCGCCGACGATCGAGGCGTCCCATTTCTCGCCTTTGGACGCGGCCCATTCGAGCAGCTTGACCGTGCCGTTGATGGCAGGCCCTTCCTCGTCGCCGGTGATCAGCAGCGAGACCGAGCCCTTCGGGCCACCATTCGCCTCGACGTGGCGCGCCACCGCGGCGATGAAGCAGGCAATGCCGCCCTTCATGTCGACCGCGCCGCGGCCATACATTTCGCCATTGGCGATATCGGCGGCGAAAGGCGGATGCGTCCAGGCGGCTTCGTCGCCGACCGGCACCACGTCGGTATGACCCGCGAACATCAGATGCGGGCCATTGCCGGAGCGCCGTGCATAGAGGTTTTCGATGTCGGGCGTGCCGTCTTCGGAGAACACCGGCCGATCGACCAGGAAGCCGAGCGGCTTCAGCATCGCCTCCAGCGCGCTCAGCGCGCCGCCTTCGGCTGGTGTCACCGAGGCACAGCGGATGAGAGAGGCAAGGTTTGCGGCGGGGTCAGTCGGCAGCGTCATGGCAAAAGCGATAGTCGAAAGCGAATGGCCTGTCACGGCCAGACATAGGGCCAAGCCAATGGCCGACGATACCGCCGACATTATGGTTTTCATGTCGTATAGTTCTGGCTGATGCGGAGTAAGAGATGGCAAACGGCAAAAAAGGGATCGTCATTGCCGGCGCCGGCAGCATTGGCTGTTATGCCGGCGGCTGCCTGGCGCTCGCCGGGCGGCGGGTTGTCCTGCTTGCCAGGCCGCGCATCGAGGCAGCGCTGCGGCAGGGCGGATTGCGCGTCAGCGACCTCGAGGGCCGCGATCGCCTGATCAAGCCGGCAGAGCTTGTCGTCACCGCCGATCCGGCCGCGTCCTTGCCGGGGGCCGATGTGATCCTGGTCACCGTCAAGAGCGGCGCGACGCGGGAAATGGCGGCACTCATCAAGGCCCATGCCCGTCCCGATGCCGTGGTGGTGAGCCTGCAGAACGGCGTCGACAACGCCGACAGGCTGCGCGCGGTGCTTGGCCCGCGAACGGTGCTGGCTGGCATGGTGCCGTTCAATGTCGTGCAATCAGCCGATGGAGAGCTGCCGTTGCGCGTCCACCGCGCCAGCGACGGCAAGGTTATGGTCGAAGAAGGCAATGCCGGCCTTGCCGATCTTCTCGACACCGAAGGCCTGGCTGTCGAAACGCGTGGCGATATGAAGGCCGTGCTGTGGGGGAAGCTTCTGATGAACCTGAACAATGCGCTGGTGGCGCTGTCAGGCCTGCCGCTGGTAGCCGAACTTGCCGACCGGCGCTGGCGGCTGATCCTGGCCAGCCAGATCGACGAGGCCTTGCTGGCGATGAAGGCCTCCGGCATCGAGCCGGCGCGGATCGCCGGCCTGCGCCCGACGCTGCTGCCGAAGGTGCTCAGGTTGCCCGACTGGCTGTTCAAGCTCCTGGCCCGGCGCATGCTGGCGATCGATCTCGAGGCGCGCTCGTCGATGTGGGACGATCTGCAGCGTGGCCGGTCGACCGAGATCGACGACTTGCAGGGCGCTGTTTTGCGGCTCGCTGAAAAAGCCGGTACGCCGGCGCCGACGGTCCAGCTTATCAGCGCGCTGGTGCGCGCGGCGGAAGCCGAGCGGCTTGGCTCGCCAAGCCTGGTGCCGGAGAAGGTTGTGGCGCCGCCGTCCGGCCGTCGATCAACGTGATCTTCTGCCAGATCTTGCGCGACAGGTTGGACGCCAGGTTCTCGATGTCGTTGACGCCGTCGATGACGACGGCGTCATTGACGGATTGCGCGAACAGCGCCGCGATCTTGCCGGTGATCGACAGCATTTCGGAGCAATAGTCGAGATAGCGCGCGAGATCCGCGGCATTGGTGAGACGGGCCGGCGAATGCGCCGTCGGCTTGAAGCTGGCCGACAGCGCCGCCGGATCCTTGGTCAACTGGTGCATGTCGATGACATGGATCAGCGATCTGAGGCCGTGCAACTGGCGAAACACCTGCTTGCGCTTGATGCGCTCCTCGGTGCGGATCAGGGCCAGGAAGCCGAGCACGGCGAGGATGATCATGTTGATCGTGGCTTCGATGCCTTGCACCGACTGGACCGCGTCGTCGGCCTGGGAGATGTGAATGAGCGGCAGGATGGTGCCGACGAACAGGAAGATCAGCGCGCCCGCGATGACGGAGGCGACGATGATGCCACGCAGCCACCATATAGGCGCTTCCAGGGCCTTGGCGGCCTTGGCCAGATCGCGCGACAGCGACACAAGTTCGGCGGCAACGCCGCGCAACCCGGCCTCCGGAAAACGGTCGGCCACACGCCCTTCCAGCCGCTCGGCGGTTTCGATGATCAGTTTCGGATCAAGCGTGCGGTAGCGCATGGCGATCCGATCGGCCCCCTAGGGCATGATGCCGAAAAGTGTGAAGCGGTTTTCCGACGACGTCATGCTCTATTTCTTTGATTCTGCCGGCTCGTTGGTGCGCCGGCCATAACGGTTGGGTCCAGGCTGCCCTGGAAACAGGCACAACACAAGGAAGGCGACGATCGAGACGACCGGCACGAACAGGATCAGCGCTGCGATACCCGGCTTGTCGAGGTCGTGCAGCCGCTTCACCGCCAGCGCGATGTTCGACCACAGCGAGGCGATGAAGGCGATGAAGAAGATGAACGACCACATGTTGCTCTCGGCCGAACCCTCCGGCACCAGCGTGAAGCGGTACAGCGGAAATGCCTGGATGATGGCGACGAGCAACCCGCCGAGAAAATAGGCCGCGCGGCTGACGCGGCCCGAGGTCTTGAAGAAAAGCCAGTTGAGATCCGATCTTTCAGGCAAGCGGGTCCGATCCATATTGATTGGCACCCCTGGTGCCTTCGAGAATGCCGAGTTCGACCAGCAGCCAGATGCCACCGATGACGGGTACGAAGCCGATCAGCGTCCACCAGCCCGACTTGTTGCGGTCGTGCCAGCGTTTGGCATAGAGGGCAATCGCGAAATAGATCGATGCCAGCGCGAAGAGGATGCCGATGATGCCGATCTGGGCACCGCTGGCCGTGGTGAAACGCGTGCCGAGGATCGCATCGAGAATGAAAGCAATAATGCCGATAACGATGAATACGCCGATGCCAGCCCAGAACTTGCCCCGGTTGATACGGCCATCAAAGCTTGTGAGCAGATATTTCCAGTCCATGTCACCCCTCCAGTTGAACCAGCGCGGCCGATTGTCGCGCCGGCGGAAGGTGCGCCTGCCCGGCGGAAAGATCAATCGCGCAGCAATTCGTTGATCGAGGTCTTGGACCGGGTCTTGGCGTCGACCCGCTTGACGATGACGGCGCAGTAGAGACCTGGGCCCGGCTCGTTGTTTGGAAATGCCTTGCCCGGTAGCGAGCCGGCGACGACCACGGAATTCGGCGGCACCTCGCCATAGAAGATCTCGCCGGTGGCGCGGTCGACGATCTTGGTCGACTGGCCGATGAAGACGCCCATGCCCAGAACCGAGCCTTCGCGCACGATGCAGCCCTCGACCACTTCGGAACGCGCCCCGATGAAGCAATTGTCCTCGATGATGGTGGGGCCGGCCTGCATCGGCTCCAGCACGCCGCCGATGCCGACGCCGCCCGAAAGGTGGACGTTCTTGCCGATCTGGGCGCAGGAGCCGACCGAGGCCCAGGTATCGACCATGGTGCCGCTATCGACATAGGCGCCGACATTGACGAAGGACGGCATCAAAACCGCGCCCGGCGCGACATAGGCCGAACGGCGCACGATCGACGACGGCACGGCGCGGAAGCCCGCCTTCTCGAAATCGACGGCGCCCCAGCCGTCGAACTTGGACGCCACCTTGTCCCACCACACGGCCTCGCCGGGGCCGCCCTTGATGATCTCCATCGGATTGAGCCGGAAGGAGAGCAGCACCGCCTTCTTCAGCCACTGGTTGACATGCCACTTGCCGTCGGCCTGCCGCTCGGCGACGCGGGCGGTGCCGCGGTCGAGCAGGTCGAGTGCCGACTGGATGGCGTCGCGCACCTCGCCGCGGGTCGCGGTCGAAATGGCGTCGCGTTCCTCGAAGGCCCTGTCGATGGTCTTTTCGAGGCTCGCCAGATCGGGCTTCGACATGAATTTGCTCCATTACCAAGCTGTTAAGGGCTGCGCCTTAACCTGTTTAAAAGTCGCGCGGACCCTATGTTAAGGTGGAATGGGGGTCAATCGCGCCAGCGTCATGGGACGGCGCAAGTAAAGGAATGGACGGGTGGATTCGATGACTCCCATGGAAAAGGCGGGATGGACGCCGCTGCCGCACTCGGATGAGGATCTGGAGCGGTCGAAAAGCGTGCCGGACACGCCGCAAACGCGGGCCGAGACCTACCGCCTGGCCTGGAACGATCCCGACTTCATGACCCGGCGCGAGCTGCGCGCCGTCAGGCTGCAACTGGAACTGCTGAAGCCGGAAATGATCCTCGCCGAGCGCGGCATTCGTTCGACCGTGATCCTGTTCGGCGGCGCGCGCCTGCCGGAGCCCGGCGGCGAGGCCTGGGCGGCCAAGAACGAGATGCAGAAGAAGAACCTTGAGGAAAACAGCAAATATTACGAGGAGGCGCGCAAATTCGCCCGCCTCTGCTCGCAGCAGTCGGCCACGTCATATTATCGCGAATATGTGGTGGTGACCGGTGGCGGTCCGGGCGTCATGGAAGCGGGAAACCGCGGCGCCGATGATGTCGGCGCGCCGTCGATCGGGCTCAACATCGTGCTGCCGCACGAGCAGGCGCCGAACCCCTATGTGACGCCGGAGCTCTGTTTCAACTTCCACTATTTCGCCATCCGCAAGATGCACTTCGTCATGCGCGCCAAGGCCGTGGCGGTGTTTCCCGGCGGCTTCGGCACGATGGACGAGTTCTTCGAGACGCTGACGCTGATCCAGACCGGACGCATGGAGCGCGTGCCGGTGATCCTGTTCGGCAAGTCCTTCTGGAAGCGGGCAATCGACCTCGACTTCCTCGCCGAGCAGGGCACGATCAGCCCGGGCGACCAGGACATCATCGATTTCGTCGACACAGCCGACGAAGCGTGGGGCATCATCAGCCGCTTCTACAAGCTAGGGAGTGAGTGAGTGAGTAGGCAGTGGAAATTAGTGAGTAGGGATTAGTAGTGAGCGAGCGAAAGGTGTGCTCCTCCACTACTCACTACTCACTACTCACTACTCACTACTCACTACTCACTATTCCCGTCAAAAATTCCGCGAGATCGTCGGTGACGTAGTCGACGTCGTCTTCCTGCGCCGGGTCGCGTTCCCAGATTTCCGAGAAGGTCGGCTCGAAATTGCGCGGCACCACGAGAACCGTGGTCATGCCCAGCGACTTCGGCACGGCCAGGTTGCGGGCGAGGTCCTCGAACATCACCGCATTGTGGCCGGTGACGGCGTGCAGTTCGGCGAACTGCTCGTAGGTCTGGCGCGCCGGCTTGGGATTGAGGCCGGCAGCGACGATATCGAAAATGTCGTCGAAATGGTCGAGGATGCCAAGTTGGCGCGCGGTGCGCTCGGCATGCCTGCGGTCGCCATTGGTGAAGATGAATTTGCGGCCGGGAAGCTGGCGGATGGCGGTGCCGAGAACAGGATCGGGCACCAGCCACGAATAGTCGATGTCATGGACCTTCTCCAGAAAGTCGTCGGGATCGATGCCGTGGCGCGTCATCAGCCCGTTCAGCGTCGTGCCGTATTCGCGATAGAGCTCCTTCTGCAGCTTGCGCGCCTCCTCGCGCGGCAGCGCCAGCAGTTCCCCGACATAGGCGGTCATCTTGACGTCGATCTGGGAGAACAAATTCGAGTGATGCGGGTAGAGCGTGTTGTCGAGGTCGAACACCCAGTCGGTGACATGGGCGAAGCGGGCGGGATCGGGAAGCGTGGTCATGCGCTCCTTATGGCATGAAACAGGGATTCTGAAAGGGACTTTATCCACAACTTATGCGCGTCGAGAGTGGCGGAAATGGCCTCACGATTCAAATTTTAGCCATCCCGGAAAGGTGGCCTTCAGGGCTTGCTGGCACAGAGACAAGTCCTGTGGGGAGCCCGCGATGAATAGCATTATTCTCAAATCCGCCGCCATCGCCTTGGCCTCCGTCGCTGCCTCGCTCCTGCTGACATTGATCATAGTCCCAGCGATGGGATTCCCGGTCACGCGCACGATCTGGCTGACGTCGACGGTCTGTCCGCTGGTCCTTGCCTGGACGGCATGCGCCGGCACGTTCTGGCAGAGCGACAGGTTGAAAAATGCCCATCGCGAATTGGCCCGTGCCCATGCCCAACTCGCCGCGGCGCACCGCCGCCTGGCGGAAAAGGCGAGCCGCGACGACATGACCGGCATGCTCAACCGGGAAAGCTTCTTTGCCGCGCTGGACGGCTCCCGGCGCAAGTCCGACCGCGGCGCGCTGCTGATCATCGACGCCGATCATTTCAAGAAGATCAATGACAATTTCGGTCACCTGACCGGGGACGACGCGCTGCTGTTGATCGCCAGCGCCATCGAGCGCGGCGTGCGCAGCGGCGACGTGCTCGGCCGGATCGGCGGCGAGGAGTTCGGCGCGTTTCTGACCGGAGCCACGGAACAGGAGGCCAAGCGCGTTGCCGAACGGATCCGTCGCGAGGTCGAGCTGATCCGCTTCCGACCCGTCGATGAGCGAACCATTCCGTTGACCGTTAGCATCGGCGGCACCGTGTGCGGCGAGGATGTCAACGTATCGGACCTGATGCGCGCTGCGGACCGGCGCCTCTACCAGGCCAAGCATGCGGGCCGCAACCTGACGATCCTCGATACCGACATTTCCGAAGCCGCATGAGCGGGTTGGCCAGCACACCCGGCCGGTTAAGAAATCTCTAACCCTGTTTGCATCCGGTTGTGCCGCTTGTCAGGCTTTTTACCGCCGTGAGGCCATGCTTGGCACGATACTGGCTTCCGTGACGATGCGTGTGCCGTTCGGGGAACGTCATGCGCGCATCGAAGCCCCAGCCGAGAGGCCTGTCATGAGTTTCTTCATCAAAAAAATGCCGCGCCGCACGCTCGTGCAGGCGCTGATCGCCCTGCCTGCCCTGTCCTTGTTCCGCAAGCTGCCTGATGCCGACGCCATCCATGGCGGTTCATCCCGGGCCGACCCCGACGAGATCGTCGAGGTCAATGGCTGGATCCTGAAGCGGAGCGACCTGGCATGATCTTCGACAGCTACGAGGCGTATCGCGCCGCCAATTTCGCGCCAAAGGTCTGTGTCCTTGGTTCCGGCCCCGCCGGCACCACGATCGCCAGGAAACTTGGCGCGGCCGGCATCCCGGTCGTGGTGCTGGAAGCCGGCTCGCGGGAATTCAGCGACGAGTCGCAGGATTTCTACCGCGGCACGACGGTCGGCGATTCCTACTTCGATCTCGATATCACGCGGTTGCGGTTCATGGGCGGCAGTTCCAATCACTGGGCCGGTTGGTGTCGCGTGCTCGACAAACAGGATTTCGAGCCGAAAGCCTGGGCACCGGACACCGGCTGGCCTATCCGGCGCGCCGACATCGAACCCTATCTTGCGGAAGTGCGCGATATCCTCGACCTTCCAGATTTCCGGCCAGATGTGCCGATCTCGGACGACATTCGCTGGGTGCAGCTGATCAAGAGCCCGGCGGTCCGGTTTGCAGAAAAGTTCGGCGACCAACTCGACCAGAGCAAAAACATCGCCGTCGTGCTCAACACCTACGCCACCGAGCTTGCCGGAGATGGCAAACGCGTGACCGGCGCCAGATTATGGTCCAACGGGCAGGACGCCGGCTCGTTCAGCGCCGACTATTTCATCGTCTGCACCGGCGGACTGGAGAATTCCCGGCTGCTTTTGTGGTCCAACCGGCGCTCCAACGGCGGCGTCGTGCCGAACGCGACGGCGCTTGGCCGCTACTGGATGGAGCATCCGACCTTCGAGGGCGGCAATGCCATCCTGGCCGACGACGGCGCGTTCGAGGTCGATGCCGTCAAGGAGGCCTTCTTCTCGCCGATGGCTGCCGCGATGGAACGGCTCAGGATCATGAATTTCGGCATCAGGCTGATCGAGACTCCCTATCCGGGCGTCAAGAGCCTGATCGCTGATCTTGCCTGTACGGCGCCGCACATGGCGGAATGGGTGTCGGGCAAGCTCGACCAGAACCTGCGTTGCGCCGCTCAGCTTTATGTCGCCTGGGAACAGGCGCCGCTGGCTTCGAACCAGATCGAGCTGTCGAAAACCGAGGTCGACCATGCCGGCGTGCCGCGCATCGAACTGCACTGGAAGAAATCGGAACTGGAACGCCGCACCCTTCTCGAAGGCTTAAGGCTGTTCGGCACGACGCTTGCCCAGAAGAACCTGGGCCGGGTGCGCATTGCCGACTGGATCTCGAAGGGCGACGATTATCCGACCAACGAAGAGACGGCGGGCCACCATCATATGGGCGGCACGCGCATGGGCACCGACGTCACCAGGAGCGTGGTGGACGCCAACTGCAAGGTGCATGGCATGGACAATCTCTATGTCGGCGGCTCTTCGGTCTTTTGCACGTCGGGACAAGCCAATCCAACGACGACGATCACCGCGCTCGCCTGCCGGCTGGGTGAGCACCTGAGCAAGGTGGTCACGGTCTGAGCGCAGTCGTCCTGCTCGGATCACGACCCGTTCTGCCGACGCCAAGGATGGCGCCGGCAGAGGCTCAAAAGCCGTAGAGGGCGATGCGCACCAGCACGGCGGCGACGCCGAGCTTGCCACCATCCGGCGCTTCGTCACCGTCGCGCTCGAGCTGCAGCGCGACCAGCTTGTGCGGCTGAAGGCCGAGGCACCGCAGCCGCGCTGATTTTAGGCGTCAAACCCCTAGCGGTCCGATCGGCCGAAGCGCCGTTCGAGATAGGCCTGGCCGAATTCCAGCGCGATCGACAGGATCCAGTAGATCATCGAGGCGGTGATCAGCATCTCGATATGGCGGAACTCCGTCTGGCCCATCGTGCGGGCGAGATACATGATCTCCCAGACGCCGACGACCGACACCAGCGAGGAATCCTTCAGCATGGCGATGAACTGGTTGCCGGTCGGCGGGATGATGACGCGCATGGCCTGCGGCAGGATGACCAGCGCCATGGTCTGGCCGGGGCTCAGGCCGAGCGCCGTGGCGCCTTCGCTTTGGCCGCGCGGGATGCTTTCGATGCCGGCGCGGAAGATCTCGGTCATGTAGGCGCCATAACACAGCGACAACGCAACGATGCCGGCCGGCACCGCGCCGATCACATAGCCGACCTGCGGCAGGCCGAGATAGATGATGTAGATCTGCATCAGCAACGGCAGGCCGCGAAACAGCGACGTGTAGAAGGTGGCCAGCCCGTAGACGATGCCGTTGCCGGTCAGTTTGGCGATGGCCCCGATAAGCGCGATGGTCGTTGCGATGAGAATCGAGATCGCCGAAATGTAAAGCGTCGTGGTGACGCCCTGGGTGATCAGGAAGCCAACCTTCCTGGCAATGAAGGCAAAGGAGAGGTCGAAGGAATAGAAGAACAGCATCAGCAGCGCGAACAGCTCGATCCAGACGCCGGCGATCTGCTGGCGTCGGGGCATGAGCAGCAGCAGCTTGCAGTTCACCAGAACCAGGAGCGCGATCAACACGGCCGAGAGGGCGCGCGACAAGGCTGGATTGGCCTGCAACCAGTCGGATGCAAGCGGCATCACCGAGCCGATCCAGCTCGACTTGATGCCCATGGCGTAGAGGGCCGCGGCCAGCAGCGCGGGAAAAAGCGCGGCCGCCGCGTGGCGGGCAAGCCCTGGATGGGAGAGCATCAGCCTGCCGATCATGCCGTCACCTTGTCCTTGGTGGTGGCGCGGCGTTCCCGCCACCAGTCCTGCGCCTGCAATTTCCAGTAGGTGAGCTGCGCGGCGGCCAGGCCACCGGCGCCGCCGGCCCAGCTCAGTCCGAATGGCGCGAATTGCCGATACCGGTCCGAAGCGCCCAGAATGCCCTCGGCGACAATTTTTCCGGCAATCGCCGTGGTGTTGAGGCCATGGCCACCAAAAGCGGTGCAGTACCAGACGCCCGATTGCAGCTCCCCGATCTGGGGCATCAGATGCCGGGCATAGGACATCAGCCCCGACCAGGCCAATTCGGTCTTGAGGCCGGCGAGCTGCGGGTAGGTGCCGACCATTTCACGGCGCAATTCGCGCGCCAGCGCGTCGGCGGAAGCGGCACGCGTGGTGATGCGCCCGCCCCACAAAAGGCGATTGCCGCTCTCTACCAGACGATAATAGTCGCCGGCCCGCCTGTTGTCGCCGACGGCATCGGTGGTGGCGATGGCTTGCGCGATGAGGCGGGGAGCCGCCTCGGAAACCATCACATAGGTCGCGATGGGCAGAAAGGCGCGGTAGAGCTGGCCGAACACCGGGCCGGTATAGCCGCCGGTCGCGAGCACGATCTGGGGCGCCCGAAGCGTGCCCTGGCTCGTGCGCAGCATCTTTTGCGGTCCCGACAGGTCGCATTGCATGACCTCGGAACTCTCATGGATCTTGCCGCCCAGCCGCTCGATCTCGTCGGCCAGGCAACGCAGATAGTTGAGCGGATGGATGTGAAAGGCGTTCGGGTCGCGCAGGCCCTGGTGGTAGCGAGCCGACTTCAGCACCGCGCGCACATCTTCGCCGCGCAGATATTGAAGCTCGTAACCGTGGTCGCGTGCCATCTGGTCGGCATAGGCCTTCAGCGCATCGCCGCCGTCGTAGCGCAAGACGCTGAGCAGGCCGGCACGCGGCTGGGCGGCCGATATTCCGAGCGCTTCGATGGTGTCGCGCACGAATTCCATGCCTTCGATCGACAGCCGGTGCAGGTCGCGCGCTGCCTGCCCGCCGACACGCGCGGCGATAGTGTCGCCGCCGGTGGCGAAGCCGGGTGTGACGAAGCCGCCATTGCGTCCCGAAGCGCCGAAACCGACGACCTGGGCTTCCAGCACGACGACGTGCAGTCCGGCGCGCGCCAGCTGCAGCGCTGTCGTCAGCCCGGCCAATCCGGCGCCGACGACGGCCACGTCACATCGCGCCTCGCCTTTGAGCGGGGGCCGCGTCTTCCGGTCGGTCAGGGTGCGGGCGTAATAGGTGTCCGGATAGGCCATGGACGACTTCGCGGTGAGGGGCATTCATGAGGTGGGGTGACGCCCGCCGGCTGCCGAGGAGCAGCCGGCGGAATGACTTTACTTGGCGCTGTAGTCCTTGCCGTACCACTTCGTGGTCAGCGCGGCGAGCGTGCCGTCCGTCTTCATCTCGGTGATGATGCCCCCGACCTTCGCGGTCCACTCGGGATCCTTCTTCTCGGCGATGACGACGAGCGGCTCGCGAAAGGCGTACTCACCTTCCAGGATCTTTACGGGATAGCCGTTCTTGATGGCGTTCTGCGCCGTCTGTTCCGGCGCGATCACGGCATTCAGGCGCACGCCGTCGCCAAGCCGCAGGTCATCGAAGGGAAGCATGGAATCGGCGTAGGTGCGGATCTCGCCCGGCTCGAGCTTGTATTCGATGGGAGCCAGGCCAGGCGCGTCGATTTCGAGCTTGCGGCGGATGAAATCCTCCGAGGTGGTGGCTGTCTCGACGCCGATGATCTTGCCGTTGAGATCGGCGACCGACTTCGCGCCGCTGTCCTTGTGCAGGACATAGACGTAGGGGCTGTAATAATAGATGCCGACAAAGTCGATCACCTTGGAGCGGGCTTTTGTCGGCGTGACCGATCCGACGCCAAGGTCGTAGCGTCCCTGCCAGCGCCCGCCGGTCAACGTCGCCCAGTCGGGCGTTTCGAACGAGACGTCGACGCCAAGCCGCTTGCCGATCTCGCGCGAGACATCGATGTCGAAACCGGCGAGTTCGTTGCTGTCGTTGAGAAAGCTCTGTGGCGGCCAGGCCGCGTTGGTGGCGATGACCATCGCCTTTTTCGACGTGACGCGGTCCAGGGTTTCACCGGCCATGGCTGCCGTCGTGATGGCGAATGTCGCGGCGGCAAGAACGGCTAAATTGAGCAGTTTTTTCAAAGTTATCCCTCCCTTGTGGTTGAACTGATAGGTTGAGTGGCCGACGTCGAACCTCAGCGCTTCAGCTGCAGGTTCAACCGGATCGGTTTCGGACTTTGCCCATCACAGCCGAAGTTGATTCCCCCTGACGGACCGGCGTTCGTGACCCCAGACAGTCAGGTCGCAAAAAGAAGGGTTCCACCCGGCGAAATGCGGGATATTGGCGATCGCGCAGTCATTGCGTCCCTTGGGATGACAAAGTGCCGGATAGTTGGCCTTGTTCCGTTCGCCGCTGCCAGTATTGCGGATTGTCGCGGGGGCTGTTCAGCCGATAGGATCGCGCGGTGGTTACTAAGCGGATCGAGCGAGAGGTTTTGTTTGTGGAATTGACCGAGAAGGATCGTCAGTTGCTCGCGCTGATGCAGAAGAACGCGCGGGAGCCGGTCGCGTCACTGGCACGACAGCTCGGCGTGTCGCGGACAGCGCTGCAGGAGCGGATCCAGAAGCTGGAGGCCGGCGGCATCATCGAAGGCTATACCGTCCGTCTGGCCAAGACGGTGGCCCAGAACGCCGTCCACTGTTTCACCCTCGCCGCCCTGAACAACAAGAGCTATCCGGACGTCTCCAGAAGGATCAAGGCGATGCCCTCGATCCAGGCTGTCTATGCCATAACCGGTGAATGGGATCTGATCATCCACCTTGCCGCCGAGACGCTCGAGAAGCTGAACCGGGAGGTGAATGCCCTGAATGAAATCAGCGGCGTCGTCAAAACCGCTTCCCACGTGGTGATGGAGACGAAGTTCAACCGGACCATCTACGCTCTGTAGGAATGGCGGGATGTCCCGGCGGCCGGCCGTTCCACTGGAACTTGTCGATCTGGTAGCCCGTGCGCATCACTGTTTGCAGGTCGAAAGGCACATGGTGGTGTCCTCGACCCCTGCAAACGTGGGCAGGGGACGCGACTAGTTCGGCTGGACTCCGTAGACGGCCAGAAATGCCTCCACCGAGGCATCCGCGTGGCGTTCCAGTTCGGCCTTGGAGCGCCGGTTGCCTCCCGTGAACATGGCTTCATTCATGGGGATCCAAAGAAGCATTCCAAAAAGATGGCTGGCTGCCAGATAGGGATCACTTGTTTGTATCAGTCCTCGACTGGTGAGTTTTTGAAAGCAGGACGCCGTCGAGGCAAGCATGCGCTCAAACCCCTTTTCGTACCAAGCGCGGCCAAGCTGCGGCATTCGATCCGCGTTGGCGATGATCAAGCGCCGCAGCTTCAACAACTCTTCATCCATGAGAACCGCTATCAGACGTCGGGCAAGCTGCTGCAGGCCGCCTTCCATGAATTTCGCCTCGGAAAGCAGCGTCGTCACGGACTCGATGATGTCATTGACCTGGGTAGCGGTTGACAGAACGACTTCGCCAAACAGCGTCTCCTTGTCGGTGAAATGCTTGTAGACGGTCTGCTTGGAGGCCCCCGCCTTGGTGGCGATTTCCTCCATGCTGGTCCCGTCATATCCCTTGCTGGTGAACGCCGCTGTGGCCGCCTGGATGATCTCACGATCCTTGCGAGCCGATCTGGTCTCACCGTCGATTTTCATGGCGCCCTCTTAACCAGTACTAGACGGTACCGTTCTCTCGTGGTAGCCCCATGAAACGGTACTGGACTGACTAGTACCTGTCAACGAAGGCAAGGCTTAGACCGATGACCAAGATGATCTTCATAAATCTGCCGGTGCGGGATCTGCAGGCAGCGACCAATTTCTATCTCGCGATCGGGGGCACGCTCAATCCGCGGTTCTCGAACGACCAGGCTAGTTCGGTCATGTTTTCCGACGCGATCGGGGTGATGTTGCTGACGCACCAGCATTACGGCCAGTTCACAACCCGCCAGATCGGCGACGCCAGGCGTGACAGCCAGATGCTGATCGCACTCACCGCGAGCAGCAAGGACGAGGTCAATGCCACGATCGAGAAGGGCGTCGCGGCCGGCGGCCGCGCCGATCCCAACCCCGCTCAGGATCTCGGCTTCATGTTCAACCGCCACATCGAAGACCCTGACGGCAACGTCTGGGAGCTCCTGTGGATGAACCCCGCTGCCATGCAATAGCCCAGCGCGATCAAAGCGTCCAAAGCGCGTCGCGTTGAGACAGATTCATGCGACGCGCTTTATGTTTTAGACCGTCGCCGGGTCGAGCGCCGGCTGGCTCTTGCGGCGCGCGACGATCGCTTCGAAATCCGCCGTCTGGAAGGCATCGCGCAAGGCGTCGAAGGACGGCAACACGAAATAGGCGCGCTGGAACTTGTCGATCTCGTAGCCGGTGCGCATCACCGTTTCCAGGTCGAACGGTACATGGTGGGCGTCCTTGCTCTCGACAGCGAACTGCAACTCGGTGAACGACGACATCAGACCGGCGCCAAACGCCTTCAGCTTCTGGCCGTTCTCCTGCATCAGGCCATATTCGGCCGTGTACCAGTAGAGCCGGGTGATCATCTCGTCGCCGCCCAGCGCAATGATGTCGCCGGCCTTCTTGCCATACGTCTGCATGAAATCGGCAAACACCGGCTGCGAGAGAACCGGCACATGGCCGAAGAAGTCATGGAACATGTCCGGCTCGACGACGTAGTCGAGTTCCTGCTTGGTCCGCAGCCAGTTGGTGACCGGGAAGCGGCGGTTGGCGAGGTGGTCGAAGAACGGTGCGGCCGGGATGAGGCCCGGCACGGCGACGATTTCCCAGCCGGTCAGCTTGCGCAGCTTGGTGCTGACGTCCTCGAAATCGGGGATGCAGTCGAGCAGGCCGAGCTTCTCGACGCCGTCGAGATAGGAGTGATGGGCGAGCTTTTGCGTCAGCTTGGTCTGGCGGTCGCACAGCGTGCGCCACACCGCCTGCTCCTCGGTCGAATAGTCATAAGCCTGCGCCACGGTGAAATCCGCGCGGCACACCGAATAGTCCCCGCGCAACCCTTGCGCCGCGCAGTCGCGGGCGTATTCGGCAACGCTCATCGTCGTCATGGGTTTTCTCCTCGCATCAATGGTTGACGTGCCGCAAGGCTAACCCGGTCTGCCGAGGCAATTCGGTTTTGATGGTGGCTCCTCCGCCACATTCGAGATACTATTCACTCACAATTCACGTGGGAGGAGTGAAAATGCCTCAATTCGACGATTTCGAGATCAAGATGCTGGATGTCCTGCAACGCAACGGTCGCAAAGCCGTTTCCGAGCTGGCGCAGGAGGTCGGCCTCTCCACCACGCCCTGCGCGCGGCGCTTCGAGGCGCTGCAGGAAGCCGGCATCATCAAGGGCTTTGCCGCGGTGATCAGCCGCCGCGCCGTCGGTCTCATGGTCGAGGTATTCATCCAGGTGCGCCTCGTCAGTCACAGCGACGGTTCGCCCGAGAGCTTCATTGCCGCCGTTCAGCGCATGGATGAGGTGTCGTCGTGCTGGACCATGACCGGCGACCACGACTTTTTGCTGCATGTCATGGTGCCATCGGTCGACGAGCTCAACGCCTTCGTCATGCATAGGCTGATGCGGCTCGACGGCGTGCGCGACGTCCACACGCAACTGGTGCTGCAGAACATCAAGGGACCCGGCCACGTGCCGCTCGCCCATCTCAGGCGGTGATGCGCATCCGCGTTTCTGCGGAAAAGCTGCAAGCAAACTGCTGAGCTCGGCCCTTTCGGTGGCCAGCTCTACAACCAGCATGCACGGACCATTCCTCCCGGAGGTCCGCCATGAAAATCGTCCTGATCAATCCGCCGCACACCGCCATCGGCAGCCGCGTGCCCGACGATCACTTGCCGCCGCTTGGCCTGCTGGCGATCGGCGGCCCGCTGCTCGATGCCGGTCATCAGGTGCGGCTCGTCGATGCCGAGTTCGGGCCGATGCCGCTCGCCTCGGTTGTCGCGGAGGCCCTGAAGGACTGTCCCGACTTCGTTCTGATAGGCCATTCCGGCTCGACCTCGGCACATCCGACCGCCTTGTTGATCGCCGGGATGATCAAGGCGCGCGCGCCGGCGACGATCATCCTCTATGGCGGCGTCTTCCCCACCTATCACTGGCGCGACATCCTGGCGTCAACCGACGCCTTCGACTTCATCGTGCGCGGCGAGGGCGAGGCGACCGTGGTGGCGCTGGTCGAGGCCCTGGAGATGCGCCAGCCGCCGGCAAGCGTTGCCGGCATCGCCTGCCGCGACGGTCTTGACCGTCCCTTCGCCACGCAAGCGGCGATGACCATCGCCGACCTCGACGCCTACCGCGTCGGCTGGGAGCTGATCGACCACCGCATATACAGCTACTGGGGAGGCAAGCGTGCGGTGGTCATGCAGTTTTCGCGCGGCTGCCCGCATCTGTGCAACTATTGCGGCCAGCGCGGATTCTGGACCCGCTGGCGGCATCGCGACCCAGTCAAGTTCGCCAAGGAGATCGCCTGGCTGCACCGCGAGCATGGCGTCGAACTGATCAACCTGGCGGATGAAAATCCGACAGTTTCTAAAAAGGCCTGGCGCGCCTTTCTCGAAGCCTTGATTGCCGAGGATGTGCCGGTGCTGATCGTCGGCTCGACCCGCGCCGACGACATCGTGCGCGATGCCGACATGCTGCACCTCTACCGCCAGGCCGGTGTCATCCGCTGGCTGCTCGGCATGGAAAACACCGACGAGCAGACGCTGCAATTGATCCGCAAGGGCGGCAGTACCTCGTCCGACCGCGAAGCGATACGGCTGCTGCGGAAGCACGGCATCCTGTCCATGGCGACCTGGGTGGCCGGCTTCGAGGATGAGGGATTTCGCGATCTGTGGCGCGGCTTTCGCCAGCTCCTCGCCTATGACCCCGACCAGATCCAGGCGCTCTATGTGACGCCGCATCGCTGGACGCCGTTTTTCCGCATCGCGCGGGACCGAAAGGTCATCCAGAGGGATGCCCGCCTGTGGGATTACAAGCACCAGGTGCTGCAGATGACCCGGCTGAAGCCGTGGATGCTGTTCTTCTCGGTCAAGCTGATTGAGCTCGCCGTGCAGTCGAGGCCGAAGGCGCTGGCGCGCATCCTGTTCCACCCCGATCCCGAGCAGCGGCATTCGATGCGCTGGTACACGCAGATGGGTCGCCGCGTCTGGTTCCGCGAGGTCTGGGGTTTTCTGGTGACCGACCGCCGGGTGAAAGGCGGCCCGACGCTCGCGGAATTCTGGGGCGCACCGCAGGACACTGAGGAGGAATCGATGGTTGTCCGGCGGCCGGTTACAAAGCCGGAGCTTCCCGCGGCCGTAAATCGCGGCCTGCCAGGCAGAAGGTTAGCCGGCTGACAACAAGCATTATGGCACGATCAGCGTGCCGGCGCCGTGTTCGGTGAACAGTTCGAGCAGCACCGAATGCGGCGTCTTGCCGTTGAGAATGACGACGCCTTCGACGCCACGCTCGATCGCCTCGATGCAGGTCTCGACCTTGGGGATCATGCCGCCGGAAACCGTGCCGTCCTTGATCAGCGCCTTGGCCTCGGCGACCGTCAACTCGTCGATCAGCTTCTTGTCCTTGTCTAGCACGCCCGGCACGTCGGTGAGGAACAGCAGGCGCGAGGCCTTGCATGCGCCGGCGATGGCGCCGGCGAAAGTGTCGGCGTTGATGTTGTAGGTATGGCCATCGCGGCCGGGCGCGACCGGCGCCAGCACGGGGATCATTTCGGAGCGCGCCAGAAGGTCGAGCAACGTGCGGTCGACCTCGACCGGCTCGCCGACGAAGCCGAGATCGAGCACGCGCTCGATGTTGGAATCGGGGTCGATCATCGTCTTGCGCGCCTTTTCGGCGAACACCATGTTGCCGTCCTTGCCGCACAGGCCGATCGCCCATTCGCCCTCGGCGTTGATCAGCGCGACGATCTCCTTGTTGATCGACCCGGCCAGCACCATCTCGACGATCTCGACCGTCTTCTGGTCGGTGACGCGCAGGCCGCCCTCGAACTTGGATTCGATGCCCATCTTGGCCAGCATGGCCCCGATCTGCGGTCCGCCGCCATGGACGACGATTGGGTTGACGCCGGACTGCTTGAGCAGCGCGATGTCGCGGGCGAAGGCCTTGCCGAGTTCGAGATCGCCCATGGCATGGCCGCCATACTTCACCACGACCGTCTTGTGCTCGTAGCGCTGCATGTAGGGCAGCGCGCGCGACAAGAGGGCGGCCTGCATTTCGGCGGTGGCGGCGACGTCCGACATCGGCGTGGTTCCCTGGTATTTGGTTTTATGCATGTCGTTGTCCCAAACCGCTGGGCACTTTTGGGCGACATGCATCAGGTAAGGACGGCGGCGTCTTAGCGGGAATTGACGCGAGCCGCAAATGGCTTTGCTGTCATAGTCGGTTCACGGTGTCGTCATTGTGACGGCACCATCAGCGGCGCCCGCCGCGTCAGCCAGCCCGAGATTTTCTCCATCTGCGCGGCGAGCGACAAAAGTGTTTCCTCGTCGCCCGGCCGGCCGGCGGCCTGGATGCCGAGCGGCAGGCCGGCGTCCGTGACATGGACGGGGAGCGCGATCGACGGCTGGCCGCTGACATTGTGGATCGCCGGCCAATGCGTGAACCAAAGGCTCTTGTCCATCAACTGGCCGAACAGCGGCTTGATCCTGAGCAGCGCGGTGAGGTGCAGCTTGTCGAGCAGGTTTTCGATCAGTTCATCGGCGCCTTTCGGATCCATGGCGCCGCAGGCGAGCGGCGGGTGCGCGATAACAGGCATCAGAACCGCGTCATAGCGCGCGGTCTCCGTGATCAGTTGCCTCGAGGTGGCATGCAGGCGCTGCAGGCCGGCATAGGTTTCGCCGGCCGAGATCATCTCGCCCAACCGGCCAAGCACGCGCGTGGCGCGCTCGATGTCGCCCGTCACCGAGCGGCCGACGCGCAGCGCTTCACCCCGCAACGAGCCGGCGACGGCGGAGGCGACCGTTGTGCAGAAATCGGCGAAGAAATCGCGGCCGATAAAAGGCAGATCGATGTCCTCGACCGAATGGCCGCCCTCGCGGGCGAGTGCCACGGCAATGTCGAGCGCCTTCAGCGTCTCGGCCGAAATCGGCAAGCCCAGCGGCGACTTGCGGTACACCGCCAGCGTGAGCTTGCCGGGATCCCGCGCGGCAGCGGCGGCGAACGAGCCCTCTGGCGGCCGCGCGGCATAAGGCGCGAGTGTATCGGGACCATGGGTGAGGTCGAGCAGCAGCGCGCAGTCGCGCACCGAGCGGGTGACGGCGTGATCGACGACCATGCCGTACCAGCTTTCGCTCACCAGCGGGGACAGCGGGACACGGCCGCGCGAGGTCTTGAGGCCGACAAGGCCGCTGCAGGCCGAAGGCACGCGGATCGAGCCGCCGCCATCCGACGCGTGCGCCACCGGCACGACGCCGGCGGCGACCAGGGCTGCCGAACCGCCCGACGAGCCGCCGGTGGTGTGGCCGGTATTCCAGGGATTGCGGGTGACGCCAAAGGCCTTGGATTCCGTCATCAGCCGCAGCCCGTGCTCGGGTGACGTCGAGGTGACGATCGGAATCAGCCCAGCAGCGAGATAGCGCTCGGTCATCACCGAGTTGAAATCGGGTACCCAGGCCGGAATGCGGCTGCCGCCATGCGAGGGCACGCCCTTGATGGCGATGTCGAGATCCTTGATGGCGAAGGGGACCCCGGCCAGCGGCAGCGAACGGTCGATGCTCTTTGCCCGGGTCCGTGCCGCCTCGTAGAGCGGCTCGGCCGTGGCATTGATTTCGGGGCGGGTGGCCTCGGCACGGGCGATCGCCGCTTCGGTCAACTCGATCGCCGATAGTTCGCCCCTGCGCACCAGACCGGCAAGGCCGGTTGCGTCTTCTTCCCAAAGGATTCGTTCGACCGACATGTGCGCTCCCCCATTGCTGCCAAGCTAGTCAGCGGCAATTCCCTTGGCAATCCAGGCTGATAGTGTCTCAGTTTGGAGTTTGGCGGCGACTTTTAAACGGCTATCTCCCGGCGTTGGAAGGGGGCGCAATCGCCCCCGGAACAATGTCGGTGTTTTGGGCAACCTTTATCCGCCAGCCCGACTGTTCTTCCTTCAAAACCAGAAGCAGAATGCCTTCTCGTTTTCCGGCAGATGAGCCGTCCGGAGCGGATGCGCCGGTCAGGATCCATGAATAGTGCACCGATGCAATGCCGGAAGACAATTCAACAACTGACGAGACAACACCCTTCAATCGGCTGTCACGAAACATGGTTTCATGAGTTGCGCGGTGCGCCCTTTCGATCTCGGTGCGGTTCTTCCACCACATGCCCACGACATTGACGAAATTGGCGTCGTCGGCGAACAACGCCGCGAAGTCGTTCATATCGCATCGGCAAAGGCAGTGGCGACATCCTCAGGTTTGGCGAGCACCAATCCCATGACAAATCTCCCTTGCTTCGGCTGAAGCGTAGCATGTCGGGGGAAGCGCCTCAAACGCGATTGCCAGCTTTTGACTTCAAACCGGGACACTGTCTCGGGGCAGGTGTGCGGACGCCGAACTTTAGGTGCACAGCATATTTCCGGCGTTGCAAATACAGCGCAATTGCCTAATTTGGCGCGCATGACGCCGCAGGACATTACCAAGCTGATCGTCCGGACTTCGATGAAAGATCGGGCAGCGTTCGATCTGCTTTACCGGCACACCAGTGCGAAACTTTTCGGCGTATGCCTTCGTGTATTGAACGACCGGGGAGATGCTGAAGAAGCGCTGCAGGAAGTCTTCGTCAAGATATGGACGAAGGCGGATCGCTTTGCTGTCTCCGATCTGAGCCCGATCTCCTGGCTGGTGGCAATCGCGCGCAATCATGCGATCGATCGCATCCGAGCGAGGCGCAAGCCCGCCGCCGATATCGATGCCGCGCTCAACGTGGCCGATCCGGCGCCGGGACCTGAAGCGATGGTGGTGGCGGGCGACGAGACCGAGCGGATCCATCATTGTCTCGATGAATTGGAGAAAGACCGGGCGGCGGCCGTCCGGGGCGCCTATCTCAAGGGCGAAAGCTATGCCGAACTGGCGGAACGCCATGGCGTGCCGTTGAACACGATGCGCACCTGGCTGCGCCGCAGCCTGATGAAACTCAGGGAATGTCTGGAAAGATGACGCTGGCAGAGGACAACGGACCGGAACGTGGAGGCGACGAGCTGTTCGCCGCCGAATACGTTCTTGGCGTGCTGCCGGTCGAAGAGCGGCAGATAGCCTCCAGGCGCATCGACGCCGAGACCGATTTCGCGCGGCTGGTCGACGGCTGGGAAGTTCGCCTGTCGCCGCTGGGCGCGGCCTATCTTGAAATCGAGCCGCCGGCTTCGGTGAAGCCGGCGATCGACCACCGGTTGTTTTCATCCGCCGCCACCACGCCTGCCGAGCCGCGCGCAAGCCTGTGGTCCAGCCTCGCCTTCTGGCGCGGCCTTGCCGTGGCGGCTGTTGCCGTGCTGGCGCTCTACGTCGCCGTCCCCTATGTCAATCGGCCGGCTGAACAGCCGCAGGCGCGACTCGTCGCTTCGCTGGCCGCCGACGGCAGTGACGTCAAGTATCTCGCCGTTTATGATTCCGAACGGCATGAAGTCAGCCTTTCGCATGTTTCCGGCGCGCTCGCCGCCGGCAAGGACTTCGAACTCTGGATGATCGAGGGCAAGAACGCGCCGGTCTCGATGGGCGTCATCCCGGTTGGTGCGACGGCGCATATTGGCGTCTCACCCACCACGCAGCGGAAACTCGCGCAGGGCGCCGTGCTGGCCGTCAGCCTCGAACCCGCCGGCGGTTCGCCGACCGGGCAGCCCACCGGGCCGGTGGTTGCCGCGGGCGATTTGAAGCGCATCTGATCGAGCCTTCGCACCGGCGGCGCCTGGATAGAACAGGATCAGTCTATCTTCCGTCCCACATGTCTAAATGGATCAGTAAGCCGGCGAATTTCCGTGGAAGAAAATCTCTTCCACAGCAAAAAATAAAAAGTCCGCGAAATATTCTGAAACTCATGCATCTGTGTTCCGTATCTCCTCGCGTCCCCAAAAATGGGAAGAGAAAACCCGAGGAGTTTTGATACAATGCGTAGATTCGCCACCCTTTTGTTCGCCGGTACGATCGCTGTTTCCGCGCTTGCCACGGCTGCTTATGCTGAAAACCCGACGGTCGGCGGCGCCGCCATGTTTGCCAACAAGACCATCGTCGACAATGCCGTCAATTCGAAGGATCACACGACGCTGGTCGCCGCCGTCAAGGCGGCCGGACTTGTCGAGACCCTGCAGGGCGCCGGTCCGTTCACCGTCTTCGCGCCGACCAACGAAGCCTTCGCCGCCCTGCCGGCCGGCACGGTCGAGACGCTGCTCAAGCCTGAGAACAAGGACAAGCTCGTCAAGATCCTGACCTGCCATGTGATCGGCGCCAAGGCGATGGCGGCGGATGTGATGTCCATGGCCAAGGCCGATGGCGGCACGCACAAGGTCAAGACGGTCGGCGGCTGCGAGCTGTCGCTGAAGGCCGACGGCGGCAAGGTCACCGTCACCGACGAGAACGGCAATGTCGCCAATGTGACCATCGCCGATGTCGAACAGTCCAACGGCGTCATCCACGTCCTCGACAAGGTTCTGCTCCCGAAGATGTGATCGGGCGGAAGATGTAACGAGGCGCTTGTCGCGGGCGAACCTGCTGCAAGAGCTCTCCGTCGATCGCGCCGTCTCGCTCCCGTGATCCGCAATCGACACGCGTGCTCCGCGCCGCCCACCATCGAAAGTGGACGGCGCGGAGTGTCGTTTGGGGCAACCGTCACCGGCTTTTGACTTTCGGGCGGCGGCATAGTTTGGCAAAACAGACGACAGGAGGAACTGGTCATGAACCGTCGCGACTTTCTTTTGAGCGGTGCCGCCGCTATCGGCGTCATCGGAGCCGCGGCAGCAATGCTGCGCATGGGCAGCCCGCAGGCCGCGCAGGCCGCCGAAAAATTCGAGGTCGCCAAGACCGAGGACGAGTGGAAAGCCATCCTGTCGCCGGCCGCCTTCAACGTCCTGCGCAAGGAAGGCACCGAATATCCAGGCACCAGCCCGCTGCTCAACGAACACCGCAAGGGCATCTTCGCCTGCGCCGGCTGCGACCTGCCGGTCTATCCCTCGGAGACGAAATTCGATTCCGGCACCGGCTGGCCGAGTTTCTGGCAAGAGATCGCCAATGGCATCGGCAAGACCGAGGACCGGTCGCTGGGTATGACCCGCACCGAAGTGCATTGCCGCCGCTGCGGCGGTCATCTCGGCCATGTCTTCGACGACGGTCCGGCGCCGACCGGCCTGCGCCACTGCATCAATGGGGTGGCGCTGACCTTCAAGCCCGCCGCCGCCTGAGGACCCAAAGGCAATAAAAAAACTCCGGGCTTTGCGGCCCGGAGTTTTTTGCGTGGGTCGGAGCTTTCGGGCGTGGACTGGAGGAGCTTCCCGAAAACCGCTGCCACGATTCCTTGCTTCAGTGCCCGCCGCCTCCGCCGCCACCGGGCGCGGCCGGCTTCCTGATCAGCATGGTGAAGAACCCCAGCGTCCCGAACAGCACGGTCAGCAGATAGAACACATCCATGAAGGACAGCAGCGCCGCCTGCTGCTGGACCATGCCCGACAGCTTGGAGATCGCGGCACTGGTGGCGTCGAGGCCGGTGGTCTGCTCGAAATTGAGCGTCATGTTCTGCAGCTTGGCCTGCGCGGCGGCACTGCCCCACTGCACATGCTCGGAGAGCCGGGCATAGTGGAAGGCATTACGGTCGATCAGCACGGTGTTGATGAGGGCGAGGCCGACGGCGCCGCCGAGGTTGCGGGTCAGGTTGAACAGTCCCGACGCATTCTTCAACCGGTCCGGCGGCAAAGTGCCGAGCGCGATGTTGTTGATCGGCACCATGCACAGCATCATCGAACAGCCGCGCAGGATCTGCGGGATGAGCAGCTCGTAGAAATCCCAGTCGGCGGTCAGGTGCGTCATCCACCAGGTACCGGTGGCGAAGCCGAACAGCCCGATCATCATCATCAGCCGCAGGTCCATCTTGCTCGACAGGAAGCCGGAGATGGGCGCGGTGACGAACATGGCCAGGCCGCTGACGAACAGCGCTTCGCCGATCATCATCGAATCGTAGCCGCGGATGCGTCCGAGGAAGACCGGATAGAGATAGGTCAGGCCATAGAGACCGATGCCGATGACGAAGGAAAACAGCGAGCCGAAGGCGAAGTTGATGTTGCTGAACGCCTTGAGGTCGACGATCGGCTCCTCGGCGGTGAAGACACGCCAGAAGAAGATCACCGCGCCGATGGTCATGACGATGGCGCAGATGAAGACGCCCTGGTCCTGCAGCCAGTCATTGTTCGGGCCTTCTTCAAGCACGTATTCCATACAGCCGAGGAAGGCCGCCATGCCGGCCAGGCCCCACCAGTCGAACTTCGAGAACAGCTTGAGATTGGGCTTGTCGAAATCGATCAGCGACCAGGCAGCGGTCGCCACGAGGATGCCCGGCACGACATTGACCAGGAACAGCCAGTGCCAGGAAAAAGCGTGGCTGATATAGCCGCCGACGGTCGGGCCGATGGTCGGCGCCAGTGTCGCCACCAGGCCGATCATCGGCGAGACGATGGCACGGCGCGAGGGCGGGAAGATGGTGAAGGCCGCGGCGAAAACGCTCGGGATCATGCCGCCGCCGATGAAGCCCTGCACGGCGCGGTAGACGATCATCTGGTCGATGTTGGTGGCGGTCGCGGCAAGGGCGCTCGCCGCGGTGAAGCCCGCCGCCGCGACGGTGAACAGCACGCGTGTCGACAGCATGCGGCTGAGGAAGCCCGACAGCGGGATCATGACCACCTCGGCGATCAGGTAGGCTGTCTGCACCCACGGGATCTCGTCGGAGCTGGCGCTGAGGCCGGCCTGGATCTCGGCCAGCGAGGCCGAAACGATCTGGATGTCGAGGATCGCCATGAACATGCCGAACACCATCGCCAGGAAAGCGATGACGCGGCGCGTCGAAATCGTGTCGGGGGCAGCCGGCATTGCCGGCGGCGATCCTGCGGTGATGGTTGCGGTTGCCATTTCCTGGCCCTCCTTGGGGCCCCGTTGAGGCAGGCCGGGCGGCTCGGTGCTTCAATCAGCCACCAAGCCGCCCTCCGAAAAGCGATCAGTTACTGGTGGCGGCAGGCGCGGTACGGCTGTCGACGGCGACGACGACGCTCAGGCCCGCGCGCAGCTTGCCGGTCTTCAGCGCATCGGCCGGTACGTCGATGCGGACCGGAACGCGTTGCACCACCTTGGTGAAGTTGCCGGTGGCGTTTTCAGGCGGCAACAGCGAGAACACCGCGCCCGAGGCCGGCGCCAGCGAGGAGACGGTTCCCTGGATGGGCTGGCCGTCGATGGCGTCGACCGAGATGTTGACCTTTTCGCCGGGCACGAGCCTGGCAAGCTGCGTCTCCTTGAAGTTGGCGACGATGTAAAGCTTGTCCATAGGCACGACCACGGCGAGCTTTTGGCCGGGGCTGACCAGATCGCCCTGTTCGACGGAGCGGTTGCCGACGACGCCGTCATAAGGCGCCTTGAGCACCGTGAAGGAGAGGTCGCGCGCGGCCTTGTCGCGGCCGAGCTGCAGGGATGCCAGCGTGCTGGCGGATTCCGCGCGCTGTGCCTCGAGCACACCGATATTGGCCTGCGCGGCGGCGATCTGTGCGTCGGCGCCGACGAGCGCGGCATTGGCCTGGTCGAGCGCGGTCTGGGCGTCGTCCAGCTGTGCCTGCGTGCCGACATGGGTCTTGACCAGTTGCGCGGCGCGCTGCTGGGCCCGGCCGGCATTGTCGGCGGCGGCCCGATCGGCGACCTTCTGCGCCTGCGCCTGCTGAAGCGAGGCTTGCGCGGCCTTGGTCTGCGCGTCGATGCGGTCGAGCGTCTTGGCCAGCGTGGCGATCTGCGCCTCGGCCTGGGCGACGGCGATCTTGTAGTCGCCGGCGTCGATCGTCAGCAATGGATCGCCGGCCTTGACCTGCTGGTTCTCGCTGACGAGGACCTGGTCGACATAGCCCGAAATTTTTGGCGAGACGAACGCCATGTCGGCCTGGACATAGGCGTCGTCGGTGGAGATCATGAAGCGGCCCGTGGTCCAGTAGTCATAGCCATACCAGGCGCCGCCGCTCAGAAGGGCAAGGCCGATGATCGGCAGCAGGAAGGAGCGCACCGAGCGCTTTTTCTTGGCCGGCGCTTCCGCCGGCGGCGGTGCGACGACCGGCTGGAGGGGAATTTCCGGAGCTTCCGTCGCCGGCGCGACCTTGGCGTTGGGGAAAGGGCGGACTTCGGCTGATGTTGACGCGGTCGAGGACATGACATCTCTCTAAAGTTATAATACTGAACCGTTCGGTTCGATCAGGCCGTTGACATAGCGCGTAAAGAAGACCATATCAAGAGGCAATCGAACCGATTGGTTCGAATTATTTCGAGGTCCGACTTTTATGGTTGAGATTGTACGCAACAGCGAAACCGATCCGTGCGAAGACCTGCTGGACGGTCTGCGCCGCGGCCGCCCGGCCGCTGGACAGGACCCGGTCAAGCGCAGCCAGATCATCGATGGCGCCCGTCGTGTCTTCATCGAAAAGGGCTTCGAGGCCGCCTCGATGAACGACATCACCCGCGAGGCCGGGGTCTCGAAGGGCACCATCTACGTCTACTTCGCCAACAAGGAAGAGCTGTTCGAAGCGCTGATCGAGGAAGAGCGCGGCACCATCTTCAAGAACATGTACGACATGCTCGACCGCGCCGACGACTTGCGCCAGACGCTGGTGAAGTTCGGCAAGGTTCTGTCGATGAAGATCACCTCGGCCAGGGTCATCCAGGCGCAACGCACGGTGATCGGCGCCTCCGACAGAATACCCGATATGGGCGCTCGCTTTTACGAACGCGGACCCAAGCGCGGCCATGACAAGGTGGTGACGTTCCTCAACGCCGCCATCGAGCGCGGCCTGCTGGAGATCGACGATGTCGACCTCGCCGCCTATCAGTTCACCGAACTGTGCCTGGCCGGTCTTTTCCGGCAGTGCATCTTCGCCTATCGCACCAAGGCCCCGACCCAGGACGAGATCGACCACATCGTCAGGTCGGGCGTCAACATGTTCCTGAAGGCCTACGGCACCGAAAGGCTGGCAGAGGAAGAAAGCCACGAGATGATTGCAATCGAGGCGAAACCTTAGAAGCAATCCAGGAAATTCCGTGCAGGTTTCCGTCCGAATGCGAGAAAACAGGGAGATAGAGCTGCCCGTTCTGATGGCCGACCTATCCCAGCTTTTTACCCGCCATTGGCGGCGAGCACGATCGCGGCCTGCAATTCCTCCAAGCCTTCGCCTTTTTCCGATGACGTCGCCAGCACGAACGGGAACGCCGCGGGACGCTTCTTGATCTTGGCCAGCGTCTCCTCGATCAGCCGCGGCACGCCGGCGGCCTTGATCTTGTCGGTCTTGGTCAGCACGATCTGGTAGGACACCGCCGCCTTGTCGAGCAGCGACAGCACTTCGTCGTCCTTGGCCTTGATGCCGTGGCGGGCATCGATCAGCACATAGACCCGCTTCAGCGTGACCCGACCCTTGAGATAATCGAAGACCAGCTTGGTCCACTCGTCCACCTTCTCCTTGGGCGCGGTGGCATAGCCGTAGCCCGGCATGTCGACCAGCGCCATTGGCGGCAGGTCGGTGCCCTCGCCCGAAAATCCATCCGGCACGAAATAGTTGAGCTCCTGCGTGCGCCCCGGCGTATTGGAGGTGCGCGCCAGGCCCTTCTGGTTGACCAGCGCATTGATCAGCGACGACTTGCCGACATTGGAGCGGCCGGCAAAGGCGATCTCGGGCGGCCCTTCCGGCGGCAGGAACTTCATGGCCGGCACGCCGCGGATGAAGATCCACCCGCGCGTGAACAGGTCGGTGCTGATCGCGGTGTTGGGAACGTTCAAGCTGCTGCCTCCAGAAGAGAAATATCGGCGCCTCTGATGGCGTCGAGGTTGCGGCCGATCTTGTCCACCGGCCAATCCCACCATGCCACCGCCAGCAGCCGCCGGATCGTCCTGTCGTCGAAACGCATCTTGACCACTTTCGCGGCGTTGCCGGCGACGATCGCATAGGGCGGCACATCGTGCGTCACCACCGATTTGGCGGCGACGATGGCGCCATGGCCGATTTCCACGCCGGGCAGGATCACAGCCTCCATGCCGATCCAGACATCGCTGCCGACCATTGTGTCGCCGCGCACTTCCTTCGACCACGTGGCTGGGTCAAAACCGTTTTCCCAGCCATGACCGAAGATGTTGAACGGATAGGTTGAAAAGCCGGACATCGCGTGGTTGGCGCCATTCATGATGAAGCGCGCGCCTTCGGCTATGGCGCAGAACTTGCCGATGATGAGCTTGTCGCCGATGAAGGGATAGTGATGCAGCACGCATTTTTCGGCGAACTTGTCCGGCCCGTCGGGGTCGTCATAATAGGTGAAGTCGCCGATCTCGATATTCGGCACTGTCACCAGAGGCTTCAGGAAGCCGACGCGTGTGTGCATCGGGATCGGGTGCTTGATGCCGGGGTTGGGTCCGTCCATGTCGAAGTCCGTCCAGGAAGTGACAGCCACGTGGATCCGCAATCCGCGCGCCTGGTCAAAATAACGTGATCCGCCCTATAGCACCAATCGGCTGACGAGCGAGCCTTCCTTGCTCGCCATGCTCATTTGTTGCCGCGGCAGATCACGATCGGATTGGACAGCGCGCTGTCGAACCCACTGCCCTGATAGACCTGAACGTTCGACGCTCCGGGCGGCAGCATGAAGCTGCCTTCGACGACCTTCTGATCGCCGGCCATCGTGTGGAGATCCCAGCTAAACGTGCAGAACTGCGGCGGCGCCTTGGTTTCGACGTGGCTGCAATTGAGCTGCGCGCCGCCCAGCATGGCGGCGCCGCCACAACTGACCGCATCCTTGGCAGCCGCGGCGCCGGGGCACCCAATGAGAGCCGTGACGGCCGCGATCCCAATCCAATTCATCGCCAAATCCTTGCCGGCAAATCCACATCGCCAGGCGGCCTTTGCGGTGCCGTGGCCCATGCGTTTTTTCCTGCCCGAGGCTTAATCGGTCTTGCGCGGGGCGTCCAGCAGGATTATGTGCATGATGATAATAAGCATGCTCACGAAAAATTGTCCATCGACCCCGATCTCCTCCCATGCCCTCTTCCCCCAATATCAGCTTCGTGCTGCACGACGTTGCGCGTCTGCTTCGCAAGCGGTTCGAGCAGCGGTCGCGCGCTTCGGGACTGACCCGCGCCCAGTGGCAGGTGCTGGCGTACCTTTCGCTGCATGAAGGCATCCACCAGAACAAGCTCGCCGACCTTATCGAGATCGTGCCGATCACGCTCGCCCGGCTGCTCGACAAGATGGAGGCCCGCGGCTTCATCGAGCGCCGGCCCGATCCCGCCGACCGCAGGGCCTGGCTGCTTTACCTGAAGCCGCAGGCCCGTCCGCTGCTCGAGATCATGCGCGGCAACGGCCAGAAAACTCGAGACGAGGCCTTCGCCGGCCTTTCTCCTGAGACACAGCAGCGTCTGCTGCAAACCCTAACCTTGATCAAATCCAATCTGCTCGCGGCTTGCACCCAGCCGGCCGTCGACCGGGAGAAAATACATGGCTGACTCAACATATCCCAAAAAGCCCGCTGGAGACGAGACGCCAGCGGGTCGAAGCGACCAGATCATCCAGCTCGACAATGAGCGGGAGCAGCGGCGGGCCAACGTCGTCATCGACAATGACGAGCTGGAAACGCCGGTTGCCCTGCAGCCTGCGGCACTCGAGGCTCCGGCCAAGGAGCCGCAGCCACGGCAGGCCCCCGCTGCCGTCGCCCCTCCTGTTCCGGCCAAACCGAAGCGCAGCCTGACACGGCCGGTCCTTTTTGCGCTGCTTCCGGTCGCGCTCGTCGTCGGTGGCTATTACTATGTCACCGGCGGCCAGCTGATGACGACCGACAATGCCTATATCCAGGCCCAGTCGCTCGGCGTCTCCACCGACGTCTCCGGCACGGTGCAGGAGATCGACGTGCATGAGAACCAGGCCGTGAAGAAGGGCGACGTGCTGTTTCGCCTGCGTCCGGCCTCCTTCGAGACCGCTCTCGCCGCCGCCCAGGCCCAGCTCGGCACCGTGCGCAATCAGGTGCTGACCCTGGAGGCGAGCTACCAGCAGTCGCTGTCGCAGATCGAGCAGGCGCAGGCCGACATCCCCTATTATGAGGCCGCCTTCCAGCGGCAGCAGGATCTGCTCAAGACCTCCACCGCCTCGAAGGCGTCTTTCGACAGCGCCCAGCACGACCTCGTCGCCGCGCGCCAGAAAGTGTCCGTCGCCAAGGCGCAGGCGCAGGCCACGCTCGCCCAGCTCGGCGGCGACGCCAAACAGCCGGTGGAGAAGAACCCCTTCTATCTGCAGGCCAAGTCGGGCGTCGACGATGCGCAGCGCAACCTCGCCGATTCCGTGGTCAAGGCGCCGTTCGACGGCATCGTCACCAATGTCGATGCGCTGCAGGTCGGCAAGTACCTGCCGGCTTCGCAGCCGGCGTTCAGCCTGGTCTCGTCGACCGACCTGTGGATCGCGGCCGAGCCGAAGGAAACCGAGCTGACCTATGTCAGGCCGGGACAGACGGCGACGATCAGCGTCGACACCTATCCGGGCGCCGTGTGGCACGGCACCGTTGCCTCGATCAGCCCCGCCTCCTCGTCGAGCTTCTCGCTGCTGCCGGCGCAGAACACCACCGGCAACTGGGTCAAGGTCGTGCAGCGCATCCCGATGCGCGTGACGATCGATGGTATCGACGGCAAGCCGCCGCTGCGCGGCGGCATGAGCGCGGTGGTCGACGTCGAGACGGGCCATGCACGCGGCCTGCCCGACTTCGTCACCAATCTCGTCGGCCTGTTCGGACAAAAGTCATGACCAGCGCGTCCGCGACAGCTGCCACGCCGGTGGTCGCCAATCGCGGCGCCATCACTGCCTGCGTGATCCTGGCCGTCATCATGCAGGCGCTGGACACCACTATCGCCAATGTCGCGCTGCCTTACATCCAGGGCAGCGTCTCGGCCAGCGCCGACCAGATCAACTGGGTTCTGACCTCCTACATCGTGGCGGCGGCGGTGATGACGCCGCCTTCGGGCTACCTCGCCAACCGCTTCGGCCGCAAGCGCATCCTCCTGACCTCGATCACCGGCTTCGTCGTCGCCTCGGTGCTGTGCGGCTTCGCGCAATCGCTGCCGCAAATCGTCGGCTTCCGCCTGCTGCAGGGCCTGTTCGGCGCGGCCCTGGTGCCGCTCTCGCAGAGTATCCTGCTCGATATCTACAGTGTGGAAGAGCGCGGCTCCGCGATGGCGCTGTTCGGCATTTCGGTGATGGTCGGGCCGGTGCTGGGCCCTGTCATCGGCGGCTGGCTGACCGAAAATGTCAGCTGGCGCTGGGTGTTCTACATCAACGTGCCGATCGGCGCCTTGGCCTTCGCCGGCGTGTCGCTGTACGTCCTGGAAACCAAGCTGGACTTCAAGGCGAGGCTGGATTGGCTGGGTTTCGGCATGCTCAGCATCACTATCGCCGCCTTGCAGATGTTTCTCGATCGCGGCGAGCAGCTCAACTGGTTCTCGTCATCCGAGATCATCGTCGAGGCGGTGATCTGCGCATCGGCCTTCTACATCTTCCTCGTCCACACCTTCACCGGCCGCAACACCTTCGTCAATCCGAGGCTGTTCCTGGACCGGAATTTCGCCGTCGGCATGATCTTCATCTTCATCATCGGCATCACCTACTTGGCCTCGCTGGCGCTGATGACGCCCTATCTGCAGACGCTGATGGGCTACCCCGTGGTGACGGCCGGCATCGTCATGGGGCCGCGCGGGCTTGGCACGATGGCCTGCATGTTCCTGGTCGGCCGGCTGATCGGCAAGGTCGACACGCGCTGGCTGCTGCTCATCGGCCTGCTGATCACCGCCTGGGCGATGTACGACATGACCGGCTGGACGCCCGACGTTTCGCAATGGACCATCATCTCCACCGGGTTCATCCAGGGGGCGGGGCTCGGCTTCCTGTTCGTGCCGCTGACCACCATAACCTTCGCCACGCTGGCGCCGGAGCGGCGCGCGGAAGGCACCGGCCTCTACAATCTGTCGCGCAACATCGGCTCCAGCGTCGGCATATCGGTGGTCACCGCGCTCCTGACGCAGAATGTGCAGATCAACCACGCCAACATCGCCACCTATGTGACGCCCTTCAACCAGGCGTTCAACGATCCGGCGATCTTCCAGGCGATGAACCCCTACACCGCCGCCGGTCGCGCCGCGCTCGACGGCGTGGTGACGCTGCAGGCGACCGTTATCAGCTACATGAACGACTTCAAGCTGATGATGCTCCTGTCGCTGGCCGCCATCCCGCTGGTGCTCCTGCTGCGCAAACCGGGAACGCCGGCCAAGATCGACCACAGCGCTGTCATGGAATGAGGCGGTGGAAGCGGTCGGAAGTTGAGCGCCGCTGACGCCCATTCGCCCTCACAGGACGCAAAAAGAAACCGGGGTCCTGTGAGGGACGACAGGACCCCGGCCTCGCCGATACGGCTTCCCAGAAACATGGCACCTCGTCACGAGGCGGGGATGGCGGACCGAGAAAGCCCCAACGGCCTGCCAACGCCCCCTTTCGCCGGAAGCCGTTACTTCGGCAACAGCACCTTGTTGACGACGTGAATGACGCCGTTCGACTGGTTGACGTCGGCGATCGTCACCTTCGCCTCGCCTCCGGACTCGTCCATGATGTAGAGCTTGCCTTTCTTGATCTCGGCCGTGAGCGTGTCGCCCGAGACGGCCCTCATCTCGTATTTGCCGCCCATCGCCTTGGCCTTCTTCATCATCTCGGCACCTGAAATCTTGCCAGCCACGACATGCGCGGTCAGCACCTTGGTGAGCTTGTCCTTGTTCTCGGGCTTGAGCAGCGTATCGACGGTGCCGGCCGGCAGTGCGGCGAAAGCCTCGTTGGTCGGAGCAAACACGGTGAACGGACCCGCGCTTTGCAACGTGTCGACCAGGCCGGCGGCCTTGACGGCGGCGACCAGCGTCGTGTGATCCTTCGACTTGACCGCGTTCTGCACGATGTTCTTGGTGGCGTACATCGGCGCGCCGCCGACATTCGGGTTCTTGGCGTGGGCTGGGGCGGCAATCGCCATGCCGGCGACAAGGGCTGATACGGCGATGGTCCTGAATGTGGGCAAGCGCATGTGGTCTTCCTCCGGGTGAGGGCTGATCGGAATTGATAGCCTTTGGAAACGCACAGGCAGTCACGCCGCGCGAGTGCTCGCAGTTTCGCCGATCACGGGAACGTGAACGGAGCCCTGCTCAAAGAAATACCTGGACGAACCGGGCTTTTTCGACAGGCCGCGCGATTGCGGACAGGCCGACCCGTCAGGCGCTGGAAGTGAGTCCCGGACATTCAGATACCGAAGGGAAATGTATCCGGTACCTTGCCGATGCTGCCGGCCGGCTTGCTGAGCGGCGTGACCGCGGACGTTCGATCGAACCAGACGAAGGCGTCGAACTGGCGGGAGACGGACGAGTCCATGTAATGGCTGAGCCGTTCAGTCTCCGGCCTGTAGATGACGCCGATATAGCGTTCCGGCCTCGGCGCCGCCAGGTCGGCGCCGAGCTCGCCATGGCGCTCAAAATCCAGCAGGAACGACGGTTTGCCGCTCTCGTGACACAGCCGCTCGAAGCTGCCCGGCAGCGACGGATTTACGTCCTTTACCTCCATCTCACGGTCCCAATCCGAGGCACAGGCGACGGTACCGGTATCCGTCCCGAAGCCGATCAGCGCCGTCTGGGCACCGAAGCGCTCCCGGCAGAGCTGGCCGATGTTCAACTCGTCACGGACAGTGCCCATGTCGGTATGCCGCGCGTCCCCGATATGCGAGTTATGCGCCCACACCACGGCCTTCGACTTCGGCCCATGCGCTTCGAGAAGTTGATCGAGCGTTTCAAACATGTGCCGATCGCGGAGGTTCCAGGTCTCGGCGCCACCATAATACATCACGCGGTAGTAGCGCTCGGCCGATGCGACCAGACGTGCACTCTGCTTGGCGTCGAGGAGATCGCCGTCGCCCTCCATCATGGATCGCTCGAACAGATCCATGCACTGTCGCACAACGGCCTCTTCGCAGGTTCTGTAGCCCGGCCGCAGCGCCGCGCGTCCGTAGGTGCTGGGCTCGTTCTGCCAGGGCATCAGACAGCCATAGCGCTCGCGCGCGACGGCGGCCGCTTCGGGATCGACCTTGTCCAGATAGGCAAGCACCGTGGCGATCGAGCCGCTCATATTGTAGAGATCGAGCCCATAGAAGCCTGCTTTCCACGCATGACCGGGCACATCCCGGTTGTATTCATGCAGCCAGCCGATGAATTCGGACACCTCGGCGTTGCGCCACATCCAGGTCGGGAAGCGCTGGAAGAGCGGCTGCGCATCCGACCGCCGCTCCCCTCCGCGAACATACCGGTTGACCTGCGCCGCATCCGGCCAATCCGCCTCGACGGCCACGATGGTGAAGCCGTGTCGCTGGAGGAGGCGTCGGGTGACAGCCGCACGGGCACGATAAAATTCCGAAGTGCCGTGGCTCGCCTCCCCGAGCAGGACGACGCGCCGGCTGCCGAACCGATCGAACATCGCGCCGAAGGCCGGATCGTCGATCTGCGGCAAATCTTCGGCCGCCCTTGCAATTTGCTGCGGCAATGGAGGAGCGCGCGCCTCGCGCACCGATGCGTTTTCGTCGTGCCAGCCATGCTCGCCGATCAGCGGCACGAACATGACACCACCGAGGTCCTCCTCCTCGAACTTGTTTGCAGCGATCCGCGTGACGCGAACGAGCCGCTGGGAGTAGAGGTCTTCACCGACCGGGATGATCAGCCTGCCGCCGATCTCCAACTGCTCCTGCAAGCCGAGGGGGATGGACGTTCCGGCGGCCGCGACGACGATGGCGTCAAAGGGTGCCTTTTCCTGCCAGCCTTTTGTGCCGTCGCCGATCCTGACCTCGATATTTCGGTAACCGGCGGCATTGAGCCGCCGCTCCGCCTGCTGCGCGAGCGATCGATGCCGCTCGATGGTGAAGACGTGTTCAGCAAGTTCGGCCAGCACGGCCGCCGCGTAGCCCGAGCCGGTGCCGATTTCCAGCACGCGATCGGTCGCCTCGATCTCGGCCGTCTCCGCCATTTTCGCCACGATGAAGGGTTGCGAGATCGTCTGTCCGCTGCCGATCGGCAGCGGGCTGTCCTCATAGGCGAATTCCTCGAAACCCTCGTCGACGAATTGCTCTCGCGCAACCCGGCGTACCGCATTCAGAACCCGCCTGTCATGCACTCCACGGCGCGCGATGTGCGCCTCCACCATCCGATGCCTGGCGTGCTCGAAATCCAGCATGAGAGCCTCCAATCAGGCGATTGATCGGATCGACGTGATGTCATCTTGAGAGCGAAGTCGTTTTCGGTGCCATTCGCTCTCCCGGCTCCCGGGCTCGGACCATCCGGTCTTCCTCGGCAGCCCACGCCGATCGCGCAGGCTTATTGGTTGGTTCGCCCGGTCTGTCGGGGATTGACGCCGCCTTGCGGCGTGGTGTCGTTATCGACATCTCCCTTGAAAGTGTTCTCGCCGTCCAGTTCCTCGTCCTCGTCGAGAAGATTGCCTCCCTTGATCGTGCCCCTGGAGGCGCCGATTCCGGGATTCTGCTTCAAATCCTTGTTGGTGGGCTTGGCCGTCTTTGGGTGAATGTTGCTGCTCATCGGAATGCCTCTCTGCAAGTAGCATGTGATGAGGTCGATCCGCTGCACTGCCTTGAATTTGGATGGGCGCGCCGACCTGATCCTCTCCACGCGGGAGCTTAGGAAGCCTTTTGCGCGAACTCTTGAACGCAGGATTAGTTCCATGCGGGACAATCCGGCAGCGGCGAGGGTCGGCTGATTTGCCGGCAATGACGGAGACCAGGAAATGCCGGCTCGGTGCCTGTTCTTATCGCGTGCCGGACCACCGCATCGCAGCTGCATCGCTGAAACTAAAAGGCTGGGCCCTGTAGAACACAGGACCCAGCCGTCAAATCTGCTTGCTTGCCGGGACCGTCCAACTTTATGGCTCAGTCGGCTGGGGCGGGCTCTCTTGCCAAAGAGGCGCCGGCTATTCCGCCGGTGACGGTTTCTTGCGGAACAGCGCCACCAGATTGTCCCACAACTCGATCTTGGCGCCCTGGCGCTTCATGATCACGCCCTGCTGCAGGATCGACAGCGTGTTGTTCCAGGCCCAGTAGATGACGAGACCCGCCGGGAATCCGGCCATCATGAAGGTGAAGATGACCGGCATCCAGGTGAAGATCGCAGCCTGCGTCGGGTCCGGCGGCGTCGGGTTCATGCGCATCTGCAGGAACATGGTGACGCCCATGATCAGCGGCCACACACCGATCATCAGCATATGCGGCAGCGTGACCGGAACCAGCCCGAACAGGTTGAAGATCGAGGTCGGATCGGGCGCGGCCAGATCCTGGATCCAGCCGAAGAACGGCGCGTGCCGCATCTCGATGGTGATGTAGAGCACCTTGTAGAGGGAGAAGAAGACCGGGATCTGCAGCGCCACCGGCCAGCAGCCGGCGAGCGGATTGATCTTCTCGGTCTTGTACAGCTCCATCATCGCCTGCTGCTGCTTCATCTTGTCGTCCGCGTATTTCTCGCGGATCTCGAGCATCTTGGGCTGCACCTTCTTCATGTTCGCCATCGACGCGTAGGACTTGTTGGCGAGCGGGAAGAAAATGGCCTTCACGATGACGGTGGTGGCCAGGATCGCCAGGCCGAAATTGCCGAGGAACTTGTAGAGCGTGTCGATCAGCCAGAACATCGGCTTGGTGATGAAGTGGAACCAGCCCCAGTCGATCAAAAGGTCGAACCGCTTGATATGGCGGTCTTCGGCATAGGCGTTGATCTTGCCGACTTCCTTGGCGCCGGCGAAGATTTCGGTCTCGACGGTCGCCGACTGGCCGGCCTCGACATTGATCGGGTCGGTCAGGAAGTCGGACTGGTAACGGTGGCGGCCATCCTCGAAATACGCATAGCGCGGCTGGAACGGCTGCTTCTCGGTCGGCACCAGCGTGACGGCCCAATATTTGTCGGTGATGCCGAGCCAGCCGTCGGTAGACTTGCCAGGCTGGTACTGCTTGTCCTTCTCGACCGACGCGTATTTGTGCTCCTGCAGGCCTTCCGTGCCGGTGAAGCCGATCAGGCCTTCATGCAGCACATAGGTGCTGGCGACGGCCGGCTTGTCGTAGCGCGTGACACGGCCATAGTTGAACAGCGAAACCGCGCTCGAGCCGGAATTCTGCACCGTGTCCGACACGGTGAACATGTAGTTTGCGTCGACGGAGAAGGTGCGCTTGAAGGTCAGGCCCTTGTCATTGGTGTAGGTGAGCGTCACCGGCGTCGACGGGGTTAGCGTCGGATTGCCGTCCACGCTCCACACCGTCTCCGCACCCGGCACCGCGCCGGTCTTGTCGTTGCCGACAAAGCCGATCTCGGCGAAATAGCCGGTGGGCAGCGCCTGCGGGTTGAGCAGCTCGATCTCGGGCGAATTCTTGTCGACCGTCTCGGTGTAGTGCTTGAGCTTGAGGTCGTCGAGCCGCGCGCCGGTCAAATTGATCGAGCCCTCGAGGCTCGGCGTGTCGATCTTGACGCGCTTGGATGCCGCCAGCGCCTGATCGCGGCCGGCCACGGTGACCACGTCACCGCCGGGCGCGTTGGGAATGGCGCCCGGGGTGGTCGCGCCTGGGGCCGGTGTCGATGCGCCCGGATTGGCCGCATCGGCCGCCTTCTTCTGTTCCTCGACGCGCTGCTGCTCGATCTTGGCGGCCTCGCGCTGCGCCTCGCTGCGCGGCAGCACGTAGAAGTACTGCCATACCGCCAGGATCAGCACCGACAGGGCGATGGTGATGAAGAAGTTCCGGTTGTTTTCCATCGAGAGCCCTTGGCCTATCGTGTTCCGCGAAGTCGGCGGGAGAGTTCGGCCTTCAACTGGCCGAAAGGGGCGCGCAGCGCATCATCGCGCCCGACGATGACATAATCATTGCCGGGCACCATGTCATCTGCGGCATGGACGCGGACGGCTTCTTTCAGCCGCCGCCTGACACGGTTGCGCACAACGGCGTTGCCGACCTTCTTGGTGACGGTGTAGCCGACGCGCGGCACCCCGCCATCGCCGCGGTCGAGGACCTCGACGAGGAAAAACCGTCCGCGTCGCTTTTCACCACGACGGACGGCCAGGAATTCCGCGCGTTTCAGAAGCCGCTCGGGATTTTGCCCCACTGGCTTGCCGGTTGCGGGCAACGATCTCGTCTCGCTTAGGCGCTGAGCCGCTTGCGGCCGCGGTTGCGGCGAGCTGCGACGACGCCACGGCCACCCTTGGTGGCCATGCGGGCACGGAAGCCGTGCCGGCGTTTGCGGACGAGTTTGGACGGTTGGTAGGTACGCTTCATTTGTTTTAATACCGCGGGGTGCGGCCCTTCTTGATTCTGTCACTTTGTAACAGGAGCTTTGCCGGGCCGGTTTTGGCGCGATCGAAACCGCGCCGGGACGAATGGCCCGAGCGTGAGCGGGCTTATAGAAAGAAGGGTTTTGGAAGTCAATCCGGCGTCGGCGCCCTAAAGACGCACCTGTTTTGGAGCATCTATTTTTCCGACCAAGGGAGAAATTGGCAAAAAAGCCGTAATCGCCTAATCTTGGCTGATCAAGTGATTGTGAAGATCGAGTCGCATGAACGAAGCCAGCCAAGCAGGGGAAGGGACCGGACCGGCGTCAGCCGCTGTCCGCACGGTACCGCTGTCGCGTGGTCTGTCGACGAAGCTGCTGCTGCTCACCATCGTTTTCGTGCTTTTGGCCGAAGTGCTCATCTTCCTGCCCTGGATCGCCAGTTACCGGCTGAGCTGGCTCAAGGAGAGGCTGAGCACGGCCGCAGCCGTGTCGATCGTGCTGGTGCAGGGCGAGTCGACCTCGCTGTCGCGTACGGCCCAGAATGACGTGCTGATGGCGATCGGCGCCAAGGCGATCGCGGTGCGCGACGGCGGCGTGTCGCGGCTTCTGGTGGTGGCCGACATGCCGCCGCAGGTCGACGAACACATCGATCTCGCCAGCGTCGGCATGATCAAGGGCATGACCGGCGCGCTGGATACGCTGTTTTTCGGCGGCGACAGGATGCTGCGCGTCTTCGGGCCGGTCGGCGACAGCGACAAGGAGTTCGAGCTGATCATGCCGGACTATTCGCTCCGCAAGGCCATGCTCATCTATTCGCGCAACGTCGCTTTCGTCTCGCTATTGATCTCGCTGTTCACGGCCATGCTGGTCTATGCCGCGATCGACCTGATCATGATCGGGCCGATTCGTACCATGACGCGCTCCATGCTCTCCTTCTCGGAAGCTCCCGACGACCCTGGACGGATCATCCGCCCCGCTGCTCGTTCCGACGAGATCGGAGTGGCCGAGCGCGAACTGTCGCAGATGCAGGAGCGGCTGCAAAAGATGCTGGCCGAGCAGAAGCATCTGGCCGACCTCGGTCTCGCCGTGTCGAAGATCAACCACGACATGCGCAACATCCTGGCCTCCGCCCAGCTGATGTCGGACCGCCTGCGCCTGGTCAAGGATCCGACCGTGCAGGCCTTTGCGCCGAAGCTTCTGCGCGCGCTCGACCGCGCCGTCTCCTATTCGGAGGGTGTGCTTCATTACGGCCGCACGCAGGAGCCGCCGCCGTCGCGCCGCAGGGTGAGGCTGCGCCAACTGGTCGAGGACGTGCACGGCCTGCTCGACATCGAGCAGGGCATCGAGTTCATCAACGCGGTCGAGATGGCTTTCGAGGTGGATGCCGATTCCGACCAGCTCTTCCGGGTGCTCACCAATCTTTGCCGCAACTCGGTGCAGGCGATGGCGGCCGATACCGAAAGCGCCGTGGTGCGGCGGCTGGCGGTCTCGGCCGAGCGCATGGGCAGCGTCAGCCGCATCGCCGTCACCGACACCGGCCCCGGCCTGCCGCCGAAGGCGCGAGAAAACCTGTTCGCAGCCTTCCGCGGCTCGGCACGCAGCGGCGGCACCGGTCTTGGCCTGGCGATCGCGCATGAACTGATCAGGGCGCATGGCGGCACGGTGGAATTGGTCGAATCGATCGGCGGGCGCACCACATTCGCCGTCACCATCCCCGACCAGCCGGTGCGGCTCGACCAGGCCCGTGGCAGCCTGCGCCGCCCGGCCTGACGGCTTCCGTACCGTTGCCCCAAGATTACCACCTTGCGGACCCGTCGCTCTCTCCAACAGTTCCCGATCGCCAGGATCAGGCCGGTCACAGCGGCTCAAATGGCCGGGATGAGCGCCGGCATCGCCGCATGACAGGCTTGCGACAAAACTTTTGCCGGATCGGCTTGCTTTTCGCGAATTCAGTCGTTAGGGAACTGCACACATTCGCGGCCGGTCTTTCGGACCGGATCGCGGGGCTGTCGAAAACATGGCCTGATGCGCGCCCGTAGCTCAGCTGGATAGAGCACCAGACTACGAATCTGGGGGTCAGGAGTTCGAATCTCTTCGGGCGCGCCAAATCTCCTAAGCCGCGGTTTATTGGGTGCACGGTCGATGGCAGCGGCTCAGCCAAGTGCCGGCAACACGCCGCTGTCTCACCCCACCGAACGTGCCGCCGCCCGGCCGGCGCTGCGGCCCGAGAAGATACAGCCCCCCAGGAACGTGCCCTCGAGCGCCGCGTAGCCATGCACGCCGCCGCCGCCGAAGCCCGCCACTTCACCGACCGCATAGAGGCCCGGCACCGGCTGGCCGCCGGCATCGAGCACGCGGCTGTCGAGATCTGTCTGCAGGCCGCCCAGCGTCTTGCGGGTCAGGATGTTGAGGCGCACCGCGATCAGCGGTCCGTTCGCCGGGTCGAGCATCTTGTGTGGCTTTGCCGTGCGGATCAGGCGGTCGCCGAGATAGGCGCGCGCGCCGCGCAGCGCGGTGATCTGCATGTCCTTGGAGAAAGGATTGTCGAGTTGCATGTCGCGGGCGCGGATCTCGCGTTCGACCGTTGCGACGTCAAGCAGCGGTTCGCCGCCGGCCAGCGCGTTCATGCGCGCGACCAGTTTCGAAAGATCGGCCTCGACGATGAAGTCCTCGCCCTTTTCCATGAACGCCTTGACCGGGCCGGGGATGCCGCTCGTGGCGCGGCCGAGCACCTGGCGCCAGCTTTTTCCCGTCAGGTCCGGGTTCTGCTCCGAGCCCGATAACGCGAATTCCTTCTGGATGATCTTTTTCGTCAGGATGAACCAGGAATAATCGAAGCCGGTGCTCATGATGTGGCTGAGCGTGCCCAGCGTGTCGAAGCCGGGATAGAGTGGCACCGGCAGGCGTTTTCCCCGGGCATCGAGCCACAGCGAGGATGGGCCGGGCAGGATGCGGATCGCATGGTCTGTCCAGATCGGCGCCCAGTTCTTGATGCCCTCGACATAGTGCCACATGCGGTCGCGGTTGATGACCCTGCCGCCGGCCTGTTCCGATATGGCCAGCATGCGGCCGTCGACATGGTCCGGCACGCCGGTGATCATCCGCTGTGGCGCGTTGCCCAGCCGCTTGGGCCAGTTTTCCCGCACCAGCCGATGGTTGGCGCCAATGCCGCCGGAGGCGACGATCACCGCCTGCGCTTGCAATGCGAAACCGCCTGATACGTCGCGCGGACTCCTGTGGCCGCGCTCGACAGGGCTCGGTTGCAGGATGTCGCCCTGTACGCCGGTCACGGCTGCACCCGTCCGCGTCAGGGCATTGACCCGGTGACGAAACCTGAAGTCTATCAATCCCCGCTTTTGCGCCTCGCGCACGCGCAGCACGAAAGGCTCGAGCACGCCGGGACCGGTGCCCCAGGTGATGTGGAAGCGCGGTACCGAATTGCCGTGGCCGATGGCGTTGCCGCCGCCGCGCTCGGCCCAGCCGACGACAGGAAAGAATTTCAGGCCGCGCTCGATCAGCCAGGAGCGCTTCTCGCCGGCGGCAAAGCCGACATAGGCCTCGGCCCATTTGCGTGGCCAGTGGTCTTCCGGCCGGTCGAAGGCGGCGGTGCCCATCCAGTCCTCGAGCGCCAGGTCATGGGAGTCGCGGATGCGCATGCGCCGCTGCTCCTGTGAATCGACGAGGAAAAGCCCGCCGAACGACCAGAACGCCTGGCCGCCCAGCGATTGCTCCGGCTCCTGGTCGACGATGATGATTTTCTTGCCCGCTTCCGCAAGCTCGGCGGCGGCAACCAGTCCGGCAAGGCCGGCGCCGACAATGATCACATCCGCGTCGTCAGCCATTTTTCCTCCCCAGGATTAGCCGGCTATGTAATACGGGTTTCAGACGGTCTCCCAGCCGCCTGTGTCGCCGGCGCGGAAGATGGCGTCGATGACTTTCTGGTTGAGCACGGATTCTTCCAGCGTGAAGACGCGCTCCTTGCCGCCAAGAGCTGCCCGCGCGAAGGTCTCGACCTCGAGCCTGTATTGCTGCGTGCCGGGGAAGCGGAACACCTGCGCCTCGGTGTGGTTCTGGTTGTGCAGTTCGACGCGGTGATGGTCGTAGAGCCCGGCATTGAAGGGCGAGAACAGTTCGATGAAACCTTTCTCGCCGTGGAACACCATCACCTGCCGCGCCGCCATCTGCGTCGACAGGTAGAATGACAGTTCGAAATCGCCGAAATCGGCGCGGATCGACGAATAGATGTCGGTGCCGAATGTCTTGTCGCGCTCGATCGTCGCCTGTACGCGCAGCGGCTCCTTGCCGGTCGAGAAGCGTGTCGACACGGTCGGGTAGACGCCGATGTCGGGCAGCGCGCCGCCGCCGAGATCGAGCTTGTTGCGCATGTTGTTGGGGTCGACATTGTAGTAGGAAAACGCGCCCTGCACATGGCGCAGCCGGCCGATGGCGCCGCCGGCGATGAGATCACGCACCTTGATCCACTGCGGATGGTAGATGACCATGAAGGCTTCGCAGACCAGCACCTTTTTCTGGTCGCGCAGCTTGATCAGGGGTGCGATGTCCTTGGCATCGAGTGCCAGCGGCTTTTCGACCAGCACATGCTTGCCCGCTTCGATGGCTTTTGCAGTCCATTCGACATGCTGCGAGGTCGGCAACGGGATGTAGACGCCATCGACCTCGTTGGAAGCGAGCAAATCCTCATAGGAGCCGAAGGCATGGCGCGCGCCAAAGCGGTCGCCCAATGCCTTGGCCTTCGACAGGTCGCGGCTGGCGATCGCCGACAGGACGCCGTTCTCCGCTTCGACGATTGCCGGCAACAGCTGCTCGCGGCCGATCTTGGCCGTCGACAACACACCCCATCGGAACATCACGCTTCTCCATATCGATTACAGGCAAGGAGGTTTGCCTGAAATCGCTGGAAAAGCCAATGCAGGTCGCTCGGTTCCTCGGCCCGTGAAAGCGGGCAAGGAACCCAGGTACCTCAGCCGCGCGCTAGCCCCTTTTCCCGGTCAGCGTCATGTCGAAATCGACGACGTTGGAATAGAGCGGCGTGCCGACATCCATGCCGTAGCGCGAGCGCAGCACCTTGCCGGTGACATGGAATTTGATCGTGCCGCCCTTCAACCCGTCGAGCTCGGCGGTGAATTTTTCCGGAAACGTCTTGCCGCGCGCCGTCAGCCTGCCGGTGACAAGGGCCGACGTGTCGCCGGTGCGAGTCACGCTGGTCGAGCGGAACTGGATTTCGGGACTGTTGGTCGCGTCGAACACCGCGTCGGAGCGCAGGAACGCATCGATGCGGCCTTGGCCGGTGCCGACGCTTTCGGGATAGATGGTCAGGTCGACTTTCGAACGGCTGACATCGTTGTTGTCGATGCGGATCATGCCCTTGAAACGGGCAAAGGCGCCGTCGAAACCGCCGCCGCCGGCCTTGCCGATGGTGAAGCGGATCGCGGAGCCAGTTTGGCTGATCGTATAGCTGCCGGCGGCATCGCCGAGCACGACCGCCGCATAAACAGGCATGGCAAGGCAGGCGGCGATAGCCGCCAATCCGAGGATTCGCGCACGCATTGGGTTGTTCCTTGTTAGGAGGCAGCACTCTCTGGCGTCCTCACCCCACAAACGAGACCAAGGCGCCTTCTATTCCCCGGCTGACGAAGGCGTGATCATACGCGTGAGCACCCCGTCGCGAAGCAGGAAATGGTGGCGCAGGGCAGCCGCGACATGCAGGGCGACAAGCGCCGCGCCGGCATAGGCGAGATACCAGTGTGCCGACGTCCAAAAGCTTTCGGCGGCATCGGATTCGGCGAGCGGCAGGTTCGGCATGACGAACAGGTTGAACGGCATGCTGGGAATCTCCAGCGTCGAGACCGACACCAGCGCCCAGCCTGACAGCGGCAGGGCGATCTGGAAAGCATAGAGAGCCAGATGCGCCAGCGGCGCCGAGCGGCGCTCCAGGGCGCCGACAGAAGGCGGCAAGGGCGGTGCCGCATTGCCGAGCCGCCAGGCGATACGCAGGATGATGAGCCCAAGCAGCAGAAAGCCCAGGGATTTGTGCAGCTGGATCAATTCGAAGGCCGTGCGTTGGCTCGGGGTGCTGACCATGACGAAGCCGAGCATGAACTGGCCGATGAAGATAATCCCGATCAGCCAGTGGAGGACGATGGTTGCCCATCCATAGCGGGTCGCGGTGTTGGTGATTGAAGCCTGCATGCGAGGCGAACGTTGGCGCGGCCAGCTTTCTTCCCCTTGCCGACGAGGAGGAGAGTTGCCTACCCACCCACCTTGAAGAAATCGACGAAAGCCCTCAGCGCCGGCCGCATCTGGCGGCGGCTCGGGTAATAGACGAAGAATCCCTGGAAGGGTGGGCACCAGTCCTCCAGCACGCGGATCAGCCGTCCGTCGGCGAGCGGCGCGCGGACATAGTCCTCGAAAACGAAGGCGAGCCCGGCGCCGTCGACCGCGGCCTGGGCGATCAGATGGTCCTCGTCGAGGATCAGCGGCCCTTGCACCGCCATCTCGACCTCCTCGCCGTCCTTTTCGAATTCCCAGCGGTAGAGGATGCCGCTGGAGAAGCGGAAGCGGATGCAGCGATGCTCGGCGAGGTCGCGCGGGTGGCGCGGCCGGGGCATGGCCTCGAAATAGGATGGCGCGCCCACCACCGCGCCACGAATGTCCGGCCCGATGCGCACCGCGATCATGTCGCGCTGCAGGCTCTCGCCGAGCCTGACACCAGCATCGAAACCGCCTGCCACCACGTCGGTGAAGCGATCCTCGATGATGATCTCCAGCACGATGTCGGGATAGGCCGATGCAAAGGCGCTGAGCCGTGGCGTCAGCACCAGATGCGCTGACGTGCGCGGCACGCTGAGCCGCAAGTTCCCGGCGGGCCGGTCGCGCGCCTCGACGGCCGTCTCCAGCGCCAGGTCGATCTCGGAAAGCGCCGGCCGCAATCGCTCCAGCAATTGCGCGCCTTCCTCGGTCGGAGCGACACTGCGTGTGCTGCGCGCCAAAAGGCGCACGCCAAGCCGTGCCTCCAGGCTGGAGACCGCGTGGCTCACCGCGGAGGGAGCTATCGCCAGTTCCCTGGCCGCGCCGCGAAAACTGCCGCATTGGGCAACGGTTGCCAGCACCGCGAGCTGTGAGAGATGTGCCCGATTCATTGATCTATTTCATGGAACGACCCGTACGAAGAAGAGCCGATTATCGAACGTGCTGCAAGGCGTTATTTCCTAGGCATCACAACAAGGAGATGCGTGATGAAAACCCGCAAGCTAGGAACTGAACTCGAAGTCTATCCGGTCGGCCTCGGTTGCATGGGCATGAGCTTTGCCTATGGCGGCCAGCCGGAAGCCGAGGCGATCGCCACCTTGCACCGCGCCGTCGAGATAGGTGTCAACTTCTTCGACACGGCCGAGGTCTACGGCCCCTACGAGAACGAGATCCTGCTGGGCAAGGCGCTGAAATCGGTTCGCGATAAGGTGACGATCGCGACCAAATTCGGCTTCAAGATCCTGGAGGAAGGCACCGGCATGGATCGCATGGCCGGTGTCGACAGCCGTCCCGAGCACGTCAAGGCCGTCGCCGAGGCGTCGCTGAAGCGGCTCGGCACCGATGTCATCGACCTCTACTACCAGCACCGCGTCGACCCGGACGTGCCGATCGAGGATACGGTCGGCGCCATGGCCGAGCTGGTGCGCGAGGGCAAGGTGCGGGCGCTTGGCCTGTCGGAGGCAAGTGCCGCCACCATCCGCCGGGCACACGCAGTGCACCCGATATCAGCAGTGCAGAGCGAATACTCGCTGTGGAGCCGCGACCCGGAAGACGAGACATTCGCCGTCTGCCGCGAGTTGGGCATTGGCTTCGTGCCCTACAGCCCGCTCGGCCGCGGCCTGCTCACCGGCACCATCGCGAGGCCGGAGACCCTGAGCGACGACGATTGGCGCCGCACCTTGCCGCGCTTCCAGGCCGACGCCATGGAAGCCAATGGCAAGGTGATCGCCACGCTGGAAAGGATGGCGATGGAGAAGGGCGTCACCTCGGCGCAGCTGGCGCTGGCCTGGGTGCTGCACCAGGGCGACTTCATCGTGCCGATCCCGGGTGCGCGAAAAATCCGCCATTTGGAGCAGAATACGGCGGCGGCTGACATCGTGCTCAGCGCGGCAGAGGTCGCGGCGATCGGCGATGCGCTGTCGCCCGACAAGGTTATGGGCAAGCGCTATACGGAGGAGTTGCTGGCGCTGGTGAATGGGTGAGCTCGTCGCCATGAGGCTAGAGAAGGGACGCTTCGGCGCCCCTTTCTCGTTAGATGTTAGCGCCAGGCACCCCCCTCTGTCCTGCCGGACATCTCCCCCGCAAGGGGGGAGATCAGATGTCAATTCGGCTTTCGCCAGTCTTCCACGCTGCAGGAAGGGCGTAGCGAGTGAAACTGCCAATCTCCCCCCTTGCGGGGGAGATGTCCGGCAGGACAGAGGGGGGTGCCTCGCGCCAACCTGAAACTCTGTTAGCTCACCACAGCACCACCGTAATCTCCGGCCAATACGCCCGCGCTCGCGCGCCCTTCTCCTCATGCGTCTTCCGGTTATCCATCAGCCGGCTGGGCGTAATTCGAAACGAAAAAAGATCGTCGAGCCCGAACGGCGCCACGAGGTCCAGCTGCCCATCGGCGTCGTAGCGCACCCCCACCGCATGCGTCTTCGAGGCAAAATAGCTGACGGATTGGCTGGCACTCGTATAGCGCGGGCACGGCTGCCCGAACTTTTGCGGATACCACAGATGCACGCGCGCCTGGTTGCGTACTTCCACCGGCAGCGGCAGTCCTTCGAAATGCCTGGCCGCCCGCTGGATCACCGCGTCCTCGGCTTCGTAGGACAGGTCGGAACCGTCGAAATAAAACAGGTCGACATCCCTGATGCCGTAGCCCGATGGCTTGCCGGTCAGGTGGTTCCAGACGCTATTGTAAAGCGCGCCGGAAACCACCAGCCAATCCGGCAGCGCAAGCGCGCGCACCCTCGCCAGCATTTCGGCAAGCAGCGGGTCAGCCGCGACGATGTCGAGAAAAGCCGTACGCTGTTTCTCGAAGGAGAGCCCAGAATAGCGCAGATGGTCCATCGCCCTTTGGAAAGCGATTCGCCATCCGCTCGCAAGTCTCAGCCGCGCAGCACGCCGCCCGTCTGCTTGCCGACATTCTCGACGATGCGCTTGGCCAGCGCCTCGAAATCCTCGTCGGTCAACGTCTTCTCGACCGGCTGGATCGAGACTTCGATGGCGATCGACTTCTTGCCTTCGCCCAGCGACGCACCTTCGAACACGTCGAAGACCGAGACAGCCGTGATCAGCTTCTTGTCGGCGGCAAGCGCGGCACGTACCAGCGTGCCGGCCTCGACCGCTTTGTCGACGACGAAGGCGAAGTCGCGCTTCACCGCCTGGAAAGCGGACAGGTCCAGCCTGGGCTTGGTCTTGGTCGGCTTGGCCTTCGGCTCGGGCACGGCGTCGACGAACACCTCGAAGCCGCAGAGCGGCCCCGAGACATCGAGCCCTTCCAGCGTCTTCGGATGGAACTCGCCGAACGTGCCGAGCACGGTCTTCGGGCCAAGCTTGATCGTTCCGGAACGGCCGGGATGGTACCAGGCGGGTCCGCCGGCCTCGATCTGCAGCCGGTCGACCGGTGCGCCACAGGCTTCGAGTGCGGCGATCGCATCCGCCTTGGCGTCGAACACGCCGACCGGGCCCGAATTGCCGGCCCAGTTGCGGCCGGAGCCGTCGAGCTTTGCCGTGCCGCGACGCACGCCGGCGGCGACGCGCCGCTGCTGGTCGGCGCCGTCGCCCTCATAGGTGCCCGAGACCTCGAACAGCGCCACGTCGCCGATGCCCTTGTCAGCGTTGCGCTGCGCGGCCGAAATCAGCCCCGGCAGCAGCGAGGGCCGCATGTCGGACATGTCGGCGGCGATCGGGTTGGCAAGCTTCAGCGCCGTCTGGCCGCCGCCGAACAATTCGGCGTGTTTGGCCGGGATGAACGACCAGGTAACGGCCTCCATCATGCCGCGCACGGCAAGCGAACGCTTGGCGGCACGGGTGCGGATCTGCAGCGTGGTCAGGATCTTGCCGTTGACCACGTCATGCGCGCCGAGCGGCTGCGGCGCGATATTGTCGACGCCATGGATTCGCATGACCTCCTCGACCAGATCGGCCTTGCCGTCGACATCGGGCCGCCAGGACGGCACCGTGACGTCGACGACGTCGCCCGATCCCTGCGCGTGGAAGCCGAGACGCGACAGGATGTCGAGGCTCTCCGCCTTTGGCACCTCGATACCGGTCAGCCGTTTCACTTCCGACAGCGGAAGCGACACGATCTTCGGCTGATGCCCGGCATAGCCGGCCACCTCGGCCTCGGTCGGCGTGCCGCCGCAGAAATCGATCACCAGCTTGGTCGCCAGTTCGATGCCCGGCACCATGAATTCAGGGTCGACACCGCGCTCGAAACGGTAGCGCGCGTCGGTGATGATGCCGAGCGTGCGGCCGGTGCGGGCCGTGGTGATCGGGTCCCAAAGAGCGGATTCGATCAGCACGTCCGTCGTGTTCTCGTCACAGCCGGAGTGTTCGCCACCCATGATGCCGGCAATGGACTCGACGCCATTGTCGTCCGCGATCACGCACATCTCCGGCGTCAGCGTGTATTCGCGCCCGTCGAGCGCCTGCACCTTTTCGCCATTCTTGGCGCGGCGCACCACGAGGTTGCCGGCGACCTTGGCGGCATCGAAGACATGCAGCGGCCGTCCGCGGTCGAAGGTGACGTAATTGGTGATGTCGACCAGCGCGCTGATCGGCCTCAGCCCAATGGCGATCAGCCGCTGCTGCAGCCATTTCGGCGAGGGTCCGTTCTTGACATCCTTGACCAGCCTGAGGGCGAAGCCGGGGCAAAGCTCCGGCGCTTCGATCGTCACCTTCACCGGGCACATGCCGTTGCCGACATGCGGCATGATCGCCCCGCCGACGAGGCGGCCAAGCCCGCTCGCCGCCAGATCCCGGGCGATGCCGTAGACGCTGGTGGCGTCGGGCCGGTTCGGCGTCAGATTGATCTCGATGACCGGATCGTCGAGATGCGCATAGGACGCAAAGCTGGTGCCGACCGGCGCATCCTCGGGCAGGTCGATGATGCCATTGTGCTCGTCGGACAGTTCCAGCTCGCGCTCGGAACACATCATGCCATGGCTTTCGACGCCACGGATCTTGCCGACCGTCAGCGTCACGTCGATGCCGGGCACATAGGTGCCGGGCGCGGCGAAGGCGCCGATCAGGCCGGCGCGGGCATTCGGCGCGCCGCAGACGACCTGCACCGGCGGCTTGCCGTCGCCGGTATCGACGGTCAGCACCCGCAGCCGGTCGGCGTCGGGATGCTGCACCGCCGTCAGCACCTTGGCGATGACGAAGGGTTTCAGCCCCGCCTTGTCGTCGACATGCTCGACCTCGAGGCCGATCGAGGTCAGCCGCTCGACGATTTCGGCCAGCGTGGCGTCGGTTTCAAGGTGATCCTTGAGCCAGGAGAGGGTGAATTTCATTGGGCTGTTCCGTGGTAGCTGGCAGCAGGAGTCTTCAGGGCCGTCACGCGCTCAAGCCTCCGAACAACGTCGGCATGTCGAGCGGCCGGAAGCCGTAATGCGACAGCCAGCGCACATCCGCGTCGAAGAAGGCGCGCAGGTCGGGCATGCCGTATTTCAGCATGGCGATGCGGTCGATGCCCATGCCCCAGGCAAAGCCCTGGTACTCGTCGGGATCGAGCCCGCCGGCCCTGAGCACATTGGGGTGCACCATGCCGCAGCCCAGGATCTCCATCCAGTCGGAGCCTTCGCCGAAGCGCACTTCGCCGGGCCTGGAGCGGTCGCACTGTATATCGACCTCGAGGCTCGGCTCGGTGAACGGGAAGAAGGAGGGGCGAAAGCGCATCTTGACCTGCGGCACCTCGAAGAAGGCCTTGCAGAACTCTTCCAGCACCCACTTCATGTTGGCGACGTTGGCCGATTTATCGATCACCAGCCCCTCGACCTGATGGAACATCGGCGAGTGGGTGGCGTCGGAATCCTGGCGATAGGTCTTGCCCGGAATGACGATGCGGATCGGCGGCTTCTGCTTCTCCATGGTGCGGATCTGCACCGGCGAGGTATGAGTGCGCAAAAGCTTGCGCTCGCCCTTCTCGTCCGGCTGGAAGAAGAAGGTGTCGTGCATCTCGCGTGCCGGGTGGCCCTCCGGAAAATTCAGCGCGGTGAAATTATAGTAGTCGGTCTCGATATCGGGTCCTTCGGCGATGGCGAAGCCGAGATCGCCGAAGATCGCGGCGATTTCGTCGATGACCTGGCTGATCGGATGGATGCGGCCGCGCTCGGCCGGCGACTGCCGCACCGGCAGCGTCACGTCGACCTTCTCAGCCGCCAGACGGGCGGCGATCGCCACATCCCTCAGTTCAGCCTTGCGGGCCGTCAGCGCCTCGGTGACACGGTTCTTGAGGCCGTTGATGGCCGGGCCCTTCACCTGCCGGTCCTCGGCGCTCATCGCGCCAAGCGTCTTCAGCATTTCCGAGATTGAGCCCTTCTTGCCAAGCGCCGAAACGCGCACCGCCTCGATCGACGTCTCGTCGGCGGCCGAGGCGATGTCAGCCATCAGGGTATTTTCGAGTGCATCAAGGCCAATGGTTGCGTCGTTCACGATCAAACTCGCTGCGTTGGAAGTCGGCTTAAGTGAAAGTCACTTTAAAAGTGAAATTTCAGGCAGAGACAAAAGAACCCGCGCCAGCCGTGCCAGCGCGGGTTCCCAAATCAGAATTTCGAATGCTTGGGAAGCGCTGGGCTCGGAGCCCGATCCCGAAAAGTTGCAGACTTTTCGGAAAAGATCGCGCTCCCCGCTAATTTCCCTGGAGCATGATGTTGTCCAAAAAGTCAGAAACTTTTTGGCATCATGCTCTAGGCGACAGCGCTTTCAAAAGCATTCGGAGTGGTGTTCTTGAGGTACTCAAGAGCAACCTTGGCCTTGGCCACCAGGGCGGCGAAAGCCTGCGGCTCGTGGATGGCCATGTCGGACAGGATCTTGCGATCGATCTCGATGCCGGCCTTGTTCAAACCGTCGATGAAGCGGCCATAGGTCAGGCCATGCTCGTGCGTCGCGGCGTTGATGCGCTGGATCCACAGCGCGCGGAACGAGCGCTTGCGGTTCTTGCGGTCGCGGTAAGCGTACTGCAGCGACTTTTCCACCGCCTGCTTGGCGATGCGGATGGTGTTCTTGCGGCGGCCGTAGAAGCCTTTCGCGGCTTTCAGAACCTTCTTGTGCTTGGCGTGCGAGGTGACGCCTCTCTTTACGCGTGCCATGTCATGATCTCCTTAAAAGCAATTCCAGGTGCCTGGCGGCGTTCCGTTCGAAATTGCGTAAAACTGATGCGTGTCCGGACCGAATGCCTTAGAGGCCGTTCGGCAGAAAATTCTTGATGACCTTCTTGCCATCCGGTTCAGCCAGAACCATCGTGCCGCGGGCATTTCGAATGAACTTGTTGGAACGCTTGATCATGCCGTGACGCTTGCCGGCCGCAGCCGACAGGACTTTACCCGTACCTGTGATCTTGAACCGCTTCTTGGCGGCCGATTTGGTCTTCATCTTGGGCATTTTGCTACTCCGTATTGTTGGCGCACGATCGCGCTTCTTGTTCGCTCCGGGCCGACCAAAGCCCGAAAAGCAAATGAAACCGCCACGGCATGCCCTGCCGGGCGGTTTTCTTGGAACGGCGGTGCTATAGATCAAAGATGGCGCGGGCGCAACACCCTCAGCACCGTGCGACGCACTGTCCCCGGTCAGGGCAGCCTAAACCAGACCGGCAGCATGCCCGACAACTGCGCGCCGTCGATCAGTTCGAAAGCCGGCAGCGCGATCAGGAACACCAGCCCGTCGAGCAGTGTGGTCAAAAGCAGGCTCGGCCTGAAGCTGCCGGTGTCGCCTTCCTGGTAGAGCGAAAGCTTGGGGAAGAAGCGCGGCACGCGTGCCAGATAGTCGGCATAGGGTGCACCGAGCGCCTCCTTGAGGAACTTCTCCTCGCGCAGGATGACGATATGGAAGGCACCGGCGCACAGAACCGCGAAAAGGATGATGCCGGAGAACGAGCCGATCTGCGCGCCGACGCCGGCGGCGGCCACGGTCGAGAACACGTAGAGCGGGTTGCGGGTGATCGAATAGGGGCCGCCGGTCACCACCTCGGAGGATTTGCGCCCGCCTATATAGAGCGTCGCCCAGAGGCGCCCGACGATGCCGAGGAAAATCAAGAGCACGCCGAACGTCTCGATCGTTTCGTGCACCGGCGTGTCCGGCGGGAAGGTCGACTGGCCGAACAGCAGCGCCAGAAACAGCACCACCACGAGCACGGCAAGCACCAGCCGGCGCATCTGCTGGTAGTTGCCCAGCCCATGTTTGACGTCCTTGACGTCCGAAACCTTGTCGTTGGCCATGCGGGAGTCCGATCGTCGAAGAGCTTTGCCGGCGATCGCAGCTTTGAGCTAAGAAATAAGGCGTCCCGCCGATCGCCGGGACGCCCTGTAGCACAATTCAGGCGGATTTAGAGCGCGATGTCCGGGCCTGACGTCATCGTGATCCAAGTGGGTTCCGCAAACCTTAGCGCGGCGCCAGCACCATCATCATCTGGCGGCCTTCGAGCTTCGGCTCGGCTTCCACCTTGGCGATGGTCGCCACCTCCTCGCGCACCTTGTTCAGAAGCTGCATGCCGAGTTCCATATGCGCCATCTCGCGGCCGCGGAAGCGCAGCGTCAGCTTGACCTTGTCGCCTTCCTCAAAGAAGCGGCGCACCGCCTTCATCTTGGTTTCGTAGTCATGGCTGTCGATGTTCGGGCGCATCTTGATCTCCTTGATCTCGATGACCTTCTGGTTCTTGCGCGCCTCGGCCGCCTTCTTCTGGTTGGCGTATTTCAACTTGCCGAGATCGAGGATTTTTACGACGGGGGGGACCGCGTTGGGCGATATTTCGACGAGATCGAGCCCGGCCTCTTCGGCGAGCAGCAATGCGTCGTTGATGGAAATATCGCCGCGATTCTGGCCGTCGGCGTCGATAAGCTGGACCCGGGGAACCCGGATGTCACGATTGGAGCGCGGCCCATCCTTGGTCGGCGCCGCTGCTTTGAAAGGTCTGCGAATGGTCGTGGTCTCCTTGGCCGTTTCGTTCGGGATTTGTCGGTCTTGATACGTGGACGCGCCAATGTGGTGAGCGCGCGGGCGGAGTCAATAGCACAGCATTGACAGAAAATCACCCTGATCGCTGGCCTGCACCAAACAAAGAAACAGCGCGAGTACTTTTCGCCACGCCTCCGGCTGTGCCACAAGGACCGCGTGCCAAAAGACGGGCCTGAGGAAAAAACCATGATCGCCACGCCCCCATCCTCTCTGGCTCCAACTTTTCTGGATGTCGACGGATCTGATATCGCGGTGCGCCATTCAGCCGGCTCGACGCCCGGCGTCGTCTGGCTCGGCGGCTACAAGTCGGACATGCTGGGCACGAAGGCCGAGACGCTGTCGGACTGGGCGGCAACGGAAGGCCGGGCCTTCCTGCGGCACGATTATTCGGGCCATGGCGAATCCGGTGGCGCCTTCGCCGACGGCACGATCTCGAAATGGCTTGCGCAAAGCCTTGCCGTCTTCCGGCATTTCGCCAAAGGCGATCAGATCCTGGTCGGCTCGTCGATGGGCGCCTGGATCGCGCTGCGCATGGTGCAGGAATTGCGCAAGGCGGGCGACGCAGCCGTCGTCGGCCTGGTGCTGCTGGCCCCGGCGCCGGATTTTACCAGCGACCTGATCGAGCCGGTGCTGACCAAGCCACAGAAGCGCGATCTCGCCGAAAAGGGCTTCTTCGCGGAACCCTCGGATTATTCCCCCGAGCCTTACGTCTACACCCGCGCCCTGATCGAGGATGGGCGCGATAACCGGGTGATGACCGGGCCGATCGACACGCATTGCCCGGTTCACATCCTGCAGGGACTGGCCGACGCCGACGTGCCGTCGAGCCATGCCTTGAGGCTGGTCAGTCTGCTGCCGGCCGACGATGTCACGCTGTCGCTGATCCCTGACGGCGACCACCGCCTGTCGCGGCCGCAGGATCTCGACATGCTGGTGCGGGCGGTCGGCGATATGGCCAGGCGAGGCCAGTGACGATGCGCCTGTCCATCCCGATCTCCGCCTTCGTCGCGGCCATCGTCGGTTTCGGCGGCACGCTGGCCATCGTCATTGCCGCCGCCAAGGCGGTCGGCGCGACGCAGGTCGAGACGGCAAGCGGTGTGACGGCGATCTGCCTGGCCATGACCGTCGAGTGCCTGTGGCTGTCATGGCGCACGAAAATGCCTGTCATCACCGCCTGGTCGACGCCAGGCCTTGCACTGGTCGCCGCCTCGAGCGGCTTCTCGATGGGCGAGGCCGTCGGCGCCTATATCGTCACGGGCGTGCTGCTGGTCGCTACCGGCCTGTTTGGGCCGCTGACCCGGCTGATATCGAGAATACCGGCTTCGGTCGCCTCCGGCATGCTGGCCGGCATCGTCGTCACCTTCGCCATCAATGCCATGAAGGCCATCCCGGCGGACCCTTGGCTCATCCTGCCGCTGATCGCGGCATTCTTCGTCATCCGGCTGTTCAATCCGGCGCTGTCGGTGCTGGCGGTGCTGGTTGGCGGTGGCCTTGCCGCCTTCCTTACGGGCCGTGTCGGCGGCCTGCCCGCGCCCGAACTGTCGACACTGACGTTTATCGCTCCCCATTTCACCGCCAAGGCGATCATCGGCCTGGCGCTGCCGCTCTACCTCGTCACCATGGCTTCGCAGAACCTGTCGGGGCTGGCGGTACTGCGGGCGGCCGGCTACCACCCTGAACCTGGCCCGCTGATCGGCGTCACCGGCCTGCTTTCGCTCCTGTCGGCACCATTCGGTGCCGGAACCACCAATCTGGCCGCGATCTCGGCGGCCATCTGCACCGGCCCTGACGTCCATCCCGATCCCGCCGAGCGCTGGAAGACCGGGCCGTTCTACGCGCTTGCCTATCTCGTCTTCGCAATTTTCGGCGCTTCGCTGGTGGCGATCTTCGCCGTCCTGCCGCAGAGCCTGATCGTGCTGGTGGCGGGACTTGCGCTGATGGGGTCGCTCGCCAACGCGCTGGCGATCGCGCTGAAGGACGAGGGCGAGCGCATGGCCGCAACCGTCACCTTCGTCGTGACCGCCTCCGGGCTGACGCTGTTCGGTGTCGGCGCCGCATTCTGGGGCCTGATCGCCGGGTTGGTCGTGCTTTTCCTCGATATGCTCAAAAAGCGATAATCATTTCAGGCCCTTGTTCGGTTTTGGCGGACATTGTCTTGAATCGCCGTTTTCGCCTTCCCATTTCGATTCCACGCAGCCGGTTCTGGCTGTCTCCAACCGAAGGAATGGGAGAAAATGAACACATCTGCATTGATCCGCCCGGCCTGGACGCCGGCGACCATCGCGTTGATGGTGATCGGTTTCATGGTGTTCTGGCCGCTCGGCTTCGCCATGCTCGCCTACATCATCTGGGGCGACCGGCTCGAGGGCTTCAAGCGTGACGTCAACCGCGCGACCGACGGCATCTTCGCCGGGTGCCGCCGTGGCTCCGACAAGGCCGCGCGCTGGGGCAACGGCTCCGCCCGCACCGGCAACGTCGCTTTCGACGACTGGCGCGAAAAGGAGCTTGAGCGTCTGAACGAAGAGCGCCGCAAGCTCGACGAGATGCTGACGCAGTTCGACGAGTATGCCCGCGAATTGCGCCGCGCCAAGGATCAGGACGAGTTCGACCGGTTCATGGCCAACCGCAACAAGTCGACCGCGCCGGCCAAGACCGATCCGAGCACCGGAACGACCCCCACCAAGCGTGGCAAAGGCTCGAACCTGCTCGACGACTGAAGCCCGGCGACAGGGCCAAGGTATGATGACGGCGTCGCGCGAGCGGCGCCGTTTCTTTTTTGTTCTATTCGTTCTCCTCGAATCGCGTATCGTCCCGCCATGACCATCGGGTTCTTCCGCAATCTGACGAAGCCCAAACCCACGCCTGTGGTGGAGCGGGAATATTGCGTCGCCGGCCGCACGCTGCCGCTCAAGATCGTCGAGAGCGCCAGGGCGAAGCGTCTGACGCTGCGCATCGATTCCGGCGGACAGGGCCTGCGCATAACCGTGCCGCCGGGCCTGCGCCGCGGCGAAGTGGACAGGTTCCTCGACCGCCACCAGGACTGGCTGGAACAGCGGCTGGCCAAGGTGCCGACACGGCCGCAGGTGCGTCCGGGCATAAAGATTCCGGTACGCGGCGTGGCCCACCGTATCGTACATGAGCCGTCAAAGCGCGGCACTGTCACCATATCGCGCGACGACCGCGGCCCGCTGCTGATCGTGCATGGCGACCGCATCCATCTGCCGCGCCGCATCGCCGATTTTTTGAAACGCGAGGCCAAGAAGGAAATCGAAAAGCTGGTCGTCAAGCATACGGAGGCGCTTGGCAAGCGCGCCAAGGCGATCCGCTACAAGGACACCTCCAGCCGCTGGGGCTCCTGCACTTCGGAAGGCAATCTGTCCTTTTCCTGGCGCATCATGATGGCGCCGCAGCCTGTCATAAACTACCTCGTCGCGCATGAGGTGGCGCATCTCAAGGAGATGAACCACGGGCCGAAATTCTGGAAACTATGCGAAAAGCTCTGCCCCGACACCGAGCGCTGCAAGGATTGGCTGAAGCGCAATGGCGGCGCCCTGCAGGCGATTGTGTTCGAGTAGGGCGCCTCAATCATCATTCGCCGCATTGAGCTCATCCGGCCGCAACCCTTCGTCAGCATGATGCGGCCAGGGTAGAAAGTTCCGATCGAAAGCCTCGCCGCCGAAATAATCCAGCGCCCGATGCGCCTCGGCGCCGTTGAAGGCGGCCCTGTCCATGAGGTGCGCTATGACCTCGCGCGCCTGCGCGATCTTCTGCTTCAGTTCGGCAACGGTCTGGTCGGCCATGGCTGTGCTCCCGCCTTGCATGCTGTCCATCCATAGGTAGCGCCTTTGGCCTTGCCGGCAAACAGCATGCTTTTTCTCGACTCTTGGCGCTTTTCGTGCCAATTCCGCGCCATGGCGCTCGACATCAAGATCTGCGGCTTGAAGACCGACCAGGCAATGGCCGCGGCCCTGGCCGGCGGCGCCAGCCATGTCGGGTTCATTTTCTTTCCAAAAAGCCCGCGTTATGTTGAGCCGGCCGAAGCCGGCCGTCTGCGCGAAGCGGCTCGTGGCAAGGCCTCGGCGATTGCCGTCACCGTCGATGCCAGAGACGCCTTCCTCGACGAAATCGTCGAAAAGCTGCAGCCCGACATGCTGCAACTGCACGGCTCCGAAACCCCCGAGCGAGTGGCTGAACTGAAAGCCCGCCATGGGCTGCCGGTGATGAAGGCGTTGCCGCTCAGCGAGGCCGCCGATCTCGAACGGATAAAGCCGTTTGTCGGCATCGCCGACCGGTTCCTGTTCGACGCCAAGCCTCCAAAGGGCTCGGAGCTGCCGGGCGGCAATGGCGTCGCCTTCGACTGGCGCATTCTCGCCGGCCTTGACGCCGGGATCGATTACATGCTTTCCGGTGGGCTCAACGCCGCCAACATCGGCGATGCCCTTAGGCTGGCCAATCCGCCCGCGATCGACATTTCGTCAGGCGTGGAAAGCGCCCCGGGCGTCAAGGATCCGGCGCTGATCGAACAGTTTTTCCGGGCCGTCAGGGCCGCGCGGGACGACCGCGCTGCCTGAACAAAATTTCGAACCCTGAGCATGTCCCGGAAAAGTGGGAACCGGTTTTCCGACAGGACATGCTCAAAGTACAGATCTAGGAGATCGGCGATGAACAAGCCGGCGACACCCAATTCCTTCCGCACCGGACCCGACGAACAGGGCATGTTCGGCATTTTCGGCGGTCGTTTCGTTGCCGAAACGCTGATGCCGCTGATCCTCGACCTGGAGAAAAACTGGAACGAGGTCAAGAACGATCCGGAATTCAGGGCCGAACTGACCGGTCTTTCGACCCATTATGCCGGACGGCCGTCGAAGCTCTACTTCGCCGAGGGCCTGACCAGGCATCTTCGTGAGGTTTCCTCGGCGAAGGGCCTCGGGGGCGGCGCGAAAGTCTATTTCAAGCGCGAGGATTTGAACCATACCGGTTCGCACAAGATCAACAACTGCCTGGGCCAGATCCTGTTGGCCAAGCGGATGGGCAAGAAGCGCATCATCGCGGAGACCGGTGCTGGCCAGCATGGCGTGGCGTCCGCGACCGTCGCGGCCCGCTTCGGTTTTCCCTGCGTCGTCTATATGGGCGCGACCGACGTTGCCCGGCAGAGCCCCAACGTCTTCCGCATGAAGCTGCTCGGCGCCGAAGTGCGGCCCGTCACCGCCGGCCATGGCACGCTGAAGGACGCCATGAACGAAGCCCTTCGTGATTGGGTGACCAATGTCGAGGACACCTATTATTTGATCGGCACCGCGGCTGGCCCGCACCCCTATCCGGAACTGGTGCGCGATTTCCAGTCGGTGATCGGAACCGAGGCGCGCGCGCAGATCCTCGAACAGGAGGGGCGGCTGCCCGACACCATCATCGCCGCCGTCGGCGGCGGGTCCAATGCCATCGGCATGTTCCATCCCTTCCTCGATGACAAGGAAGTTCGGATCATCGGCATCGAAGCCGGCGGGCGCGGCCTCGACGGCATCGAGCATTGCGCCTCGATGAATGCCGGCTCCCCCGGCGTGCTGCACGGCAACCGCACCTATCTCCTGCAGAATGCGGACGGCCAGATCATGGACGGCCATTCGATTTCGGCCGGCCTCGATTATCCCGGCGTCGGCCCGGAGCATTCCTGGCTGCGCGACTCCGGGCGTGTCGACTATGTGCCGATCCTTGACGACGAGGCGCTCGAGGCCTTCAAGCTGACGACGCGCGTCGAAGGCATCATCCCGGCGCTGGAATCCGCGCACGCCATCGCCCATGCGGTCAAGATCGTGCCCGCCATGGACAAGGACCAGATCGTCATTGTCAACCTGTCCGGCCGTGGCGACAAGGACGTGCACACGGTGGCCTCGATGCTGGGCATGGAGATCTAGGCCCTTTGGACCGTTCGACCTGGGAGTTGATTATGAGCAAAATTCGTCCAAAGGGCCTGACATGACAACCCGCATCGACCGCCGCATGACGAAGCTGAAGGCCGAAGGCCGCCCGGCCCTCGTCACCTATTTCATGGGTGGCGACCCCGACTATGCAACCTCGCTGTCGATCATGAAGGCGCTGCCCGGCGCCGGCTCCGACGTCATCGAGCTCGGCATGCCGTTTTCCGACCCGATGGCCGACGGCCCGGCGATCCAGGCGGCGGGCCTCAGGGCGCTCAAAGGCGGCCAGACGCTGGTCAAGACGCTGAAGATGGCGTCGGACTTCCGCGCCGGCGACGATGAAACGCCGATCGTGCTGATGGGCTACTACAATCCGATCTACATCTACGGCGTCGACCGTTTCCTGAAGGACGCGATCGCCAGCGGCATCGACGGGCTGATCGTCGTCGACCTGCCGCCGGAGATGGATGAGGAACTCTGCATCCCGGCGCTGAAGGCTGGCATCAATTTCATCCGGCTGGCGACGCCGACCACCGACGACAAGCGCCTGCCCAAGGTGCTGCAGAACACATCCGGCTTCGTCTACTACGTGTCCATGACCGGCATCACCGGCTCGGCGCTTGCCGACACCGGCAAGGTCGCCACAGCGGTCCAGCGCATCAAGGGTCACACCAACCTGCCGGTCTGCGTCGGGTTCGGCGTCAAGACCGCCGAACAGGCGCGCGTGATCGGGGCCAACGCCGACGGCGTGGTCGTCGGCACGGCGATCGTCAACGCGGTCGCGAACGTGCTGGGGCCGAACGGTGAAAAGACCGCCGATCCGGCGGAGGCAGTCGCCACGCTGGTCAGCGGCCTTGCGCAAGGCGTGCGTTCGGCCCGCCTTGCTGCCGCCGAATAGTTTCCCTACGTCTTTACCCAACTCTTCGTCAGGACAGGAGCCGAAGCGATGAACTGGATCACCAATTACGTTCGCCCGAAGATCAATTCGATGCTCGGCCGGCGCACCGACATGCCCGAGAATCTCTGGATCAAGGATCCCGAGACTGGCGAGATGGTGTTCCACAAGGACCTGGAATCCAACCAGTTCGTCATCCCGTCTTCCGGCCATCACATGAAGATCTCGGCCAAGGAGCGGCTGAAATTCTTCTTCGATGACGGCAAGTACGAGACCCTGGACAATCCCAAGGTCATGCAGGATCCGCTGAAGTTCCGCGACGAGAAACGCTATGTCGACCGGCTGAAGGACGCCAAGGCCAAGACCGGCCTGGAAGACGCCATCATCAATGCGCTGGGGACCGTCGAGGGCTTGCCGGTGGTGGTGACGGTGCAGGATTTCGCTTTCATGGGCGGTTCGCTCGGCATGGCTGCGGGTGATGCCATCGTGCATGGCTTCGAGGTCGCCTTGCAGCGCAAGCGGCCGTTGATCCTGTTCGCCGCCTCCGGCGGCGCGCGCATGCAGGAAGGTATTTTGTCCCTCATGCAATTGCCGCGCACCACGGTTGGTGTCGATAGGCTGAAGGAAGCCGGCCTGCCCTACATCGTCGTGCTGACCAACCCGACCACCGGCGGCGTCACCGCCTCCTATGCCATGCTGGGCGACGTGCACATCGCCGAGCCCGGCGCGCTGATCGGTTTTGCCGGGCCGCGTGTCATCGAACAGACCATCCGCGAGAAGTTGCCGGACGGCTTCCAGCGCTCCGAATATCTGATGGAGCATGGCATGGTCGACATGGTGGTGTCGCGGCTGGAGCTGCGCGAGACCATCGCCCGCCTGTTGAAGATGCTGCTCAAGATGCCGGAAGAGCAGAAGCCTCTGGAACCAGAAATCTTGCCGCCGGCCGTGGTTGCCGCCGAAGTCCGGCCGCAAGCTTGACGCTACATCGACATGACGCGAGACTGGCCTGACGTGAGACTGGCCTGACGTGAGACTGGCCTGACGCGACATTGGCCGCCGCGAACAGCGATTGCGCGGCATCCGTTGCGCGCTGTAGCCTTTCGATAGCCATGGTCTTTGCGGGAGCGCTTCTGGCTCCAGGCCATGCACGGGATTTGCCATGACGACGCTTGCCGCGGACCGCGAAATCGAAGCCCTGATGGCGCTTCACCCGAAGGGCTTCGACCTTTCGCTCGACCGCATCACGCGGCTGTTGGAACGGTTGGGCAATCCGCAGGACCTGCTGCCGCCGGTCATCCACATCGCTGGCACCAACGGCAAGGGTTCCTGCGCCGCCTTCTCGCGGGCGCTGCTGGAAGCCTCCGGCCGGCTCGTCCATGTCCACACCTCGCCACATCTGGTCAGCTGGCACGAGCGCTACAGGCTGGCCGCCGAAGGCGGCGGCAGGCTGGTCGACGACGATATCTTCGCGGAGGCCATTGCCCGCGTTGCCAAGGCCAATGCAGGCCAGAAGATCACCGTCTTCGAAATTCTCACCGCCGTCACCTTCATCCTGTTTTCGGAACATCCGGCCGATGTCGCGATCATCGAGGTCGGTCTTGGCGGCCGTTTCGACGCCACCAATGTCATCGCGCGGCCGGCCGTGTCGGTGATCATGCCGGTGTCGATGGACCATGAGGCCTATCTCGGCGATCGCGTCGAACTGATCGCCGCCGAAAAGGCCGGGATCATGAAGCGTGGCTGCCCGGTGGTCATCGGCGCGCAGGAAAGCGAGACGGCGCTGCAGGTGCTGGTCGACGCCGCCGAGCGGCTGGAATGCCCGACCCTGGTCTACGGGCAGGATTTTCTCGCCTTCGAGGAAAATGGCCGCATGGTCTACCAGGACGATGATGGGTTGATGGATCTGCCGCCGCCGCGGCTGCCCGGTCGCCACCAGTTCGCCAATGCGGCTGCTGCGATCGCCGCGGTCAAGGCGGCCGGCTTCGAGATCAGCCACCGCGCCGCCGAGAAGGCAATGACCAACGTCGCCTGGCCGGGCCGCATGCAGAAGCTGGCGCAGGGCCGGCTGGCGGAACTGGCGCCGAAGGGCGCCGACATCTGGCTCGACGGCGGCCATAATCCCGGCGCTGGCGTCGTCGTCGCCGAAGCGCTGGCCGAGCAGGAAGAAAAGAACCCGCGTCCGCTCTTCCTCATTTCGGGCATGATCAACACCAAGGACCAGGCCGGCTATTTCCGCGCCTTCAAGGGCCTCGTCCGGCATGTCTACACCGTGCCGGTGAGCATGAGCGATGCCGGTGTGCCGAATGACGAACTGGCGATCCGTGCCACGGAAGCCGGGCTGACGGCCGAACCGGTAAGCTCCGTCGCCAGCGCCCTGATGCTGCTGCGCGACACTTGGGACGGCCCGACGCCGCGCATCCTGATCGGCGGGTCGCTCTACCTGGCCGGCGCGGTTCTCGCCGAGAACGGCACGCCGCCGACCTGAGGCCGTCCATCGCCTCGTCATCCCGCGGCACAGCGAGGAGCGAAGCGAAGCAGCGGTGCGGAATTTCCTTCAGCTGCATTCGTCGAGGGCCGTCACGGCATGGATACCAGGGTCCTCGCGACGGAGCTTCGCTCCTGCTTCGCCCATGACGAAGTTAAGGAGGCTTCGCTCAGCGTCAGAGGTGCCGCTTACTTCAGCTCAATCTCGATAAAAGCGTACTCGCCCTCATTGGCGCTGACGACGTCGTGTTCCACTCCCTCCTTGCGGAAATACGGCGCGCCTTTCTTCATCTCGGCGAAGGTTTCGCCGTCCTTGGTCACCAGCTTCAGCTTGCCGTCCATCAGTGGCACCACGACATAGTCGTGGCCGTGGCGATGCCAGCCGGTGTTGTCGCCCGGCTGGAAGCGGTACTCGGTGACGATGACGCGTTCGTTGTCGATGAAGACGGTGGCCTTGGCGGATCCGGTCATTTCTCTCTCCCTGCTTCTGCTGCCAACAGAGGACATGGAGTGGCCCGATGTGAGGGCCAGAGCGGCGCACCGATGACGCCAACAAAAAGCCCGGCGCGATGGCCGGGCTCAATGCTTCGAATTCAGATGGCATCAGGCGAGATTGCCGTTGACCCAGTGCGACAGTGCGGTCTTGGGCGCGGCGCCAACCTTGATGTCGGCCACTTCGCCGCCCTTGAAGATCATCAGCGTCGGGATCGAGCGCACGCCAAACTGGGCGGCAAGCTCGGGATTCTCGTCGATATTCAGCTTGGCGATCTTGACCTTGGCGCCGAGCTCGGTGGCGATGTCCTCAAGCGCCGGTGCGATCATCTTGCAAGGGCCACACCATTCCGCCCAGAAATCAACCACAACCGGCACCTGGGCATTAAGCACGTCAGCCTGGAAATTGTTCTTGTCGACCTTGACGGTGGTCATGCTGAAATCCTTTCGAAATTTTTCGTCCCACCAAATGTGGTTGTTGTCGCGCCCTTCTTCAAGCAGTTCTTGTGTCACGCTCCCGTGAGTCGGGCAAGGGCGTCGTCCATGGCCCGGGACGGCAGTTCGATCAGCCTTGGCGCTTCGGTGAACAGCAGGGCTGCCTTGACCTCCCGCCCGGGGTAAAGCGGCTGCAGCAGGGCGCGATAGAGCGCGAGCTGAAGCAGATAGGCCGGCGGGACTTCCGCCAGGGAGGCGGGTGCGGGCCGGTTGGTCTTGTAGTCGACGATCGAGACCGCATTCGGGGTCACCGCCAGCCGATCGATCTTGCCCGAAATGGAGCGGATCTTGCCCTTGACCTCCAGGCTGCCCATGATCGCGACCTCGGCGCGCGAGGAGGGCGCGAACAGCTGACCGAGGCCGGGGTCGGCAAGGATGGCGATGACCGATGCCAGGGCCTTTTCACGCTCGGCCTCAGGCCACGCCGCACCCGTTCGGGAGAGATAACGCTTCGCAGCGTCCACCCGTGCGTCCTCGGCGATGCCGGGCAGCATCTGCAGCAGTTTGTGCAGGGCGAGCCCGCGCAGCACGGCAAAACCCGGCTCGGCAGCGGCGTCCAGCACCGGCGACGCCTTGTCGACTACCGCTTCCTTGCCTTCCTCGATCAGCGCCGAGGCGCCCGACGGCGACAGGGGACGCGGCAGGTCCTCGAAGGGCGGCAAGGGCCTGAACAGGGTCGTCGGCAAGGGTCCGAAAGCATCGGCCTGCCGTGCCTGTTCGCCCGGACTTGGCGCAACCGGCGGCAGTTTGGTGATGTGGAAACGGTAGACAGGCTCCCCGCCGGCAGGATGCGGACGCTGTTCGCTTTCGGGCGCGCCGCTCAGCGCGCGGCTGACGATCGAATGCCAGGTGCCGGCGTTCGGCGCCCGCTTGCTGTGATAGCCGCAGACGATAAGCCGGTCCTCGGCGCGCGTCATGCCGACATAGAGCAGCCGGCGGTACTCGTCGTCGGCGAGTTCGCGGGCGCGAGCGGCGGCCGTCTTCGAGAAGCCGTTGGCGACGTCGCTGGCCGAACGCCAGAGATAGCCCCTGCCATCCCAATGTCGGCCAGAGCCGTCGAAAGGCATCAGGCGCGGCAAATGCTGGTCGCTGAACGGGGCGGAACCGCCGTCGACCAGGAACACCACGGGCGCCTCAAGGCCCTTGGCCGCGTGCACGGTCATGACCCGGACCTCGTCACGGGTTTGATCCATCTCGCGCTTGATCTCGGGCCCGGCGTTTTCCAGTGTCGACAGGAAGGCTTCCAGCCCGGGCAGGCCGGTCCGCTCTTCGGCAAGGCAGAAGCTCAGGAACTCATCGAGGATATCGCCGGCTTCCGGCCCGAGCCGCGCGATCATCTTGCGGCGTACGCCATCGCGCGCCAGCAGGGCGGCATAGAACTCGAACACCGGCTTGAAGGCGGCCTCGTCAGCCCAGGCGTCGAGTTGCGCGACGACCGCCGCGAGCGTTTCGCTTTCGCCGGCATGCTGGCGTAGCGATGCCGCCAGCGACACGCCGGGCGGCCGTTGCGCGGCGAGCGTGAACAGTGTCTCTTCCGGCAGGTCGAAGACCGGGCTGCGCAGCAGAGCGGCGAGTGACAAATCGTCCTGCGGCTGGATCAAAAGGTGGCCGAGCGCGATCAGGTCCTTGACGGCAATATGGCCCGACAGGCTCAGCCGGTCGGCGCCGGCAACCGGGATGTCGCGGCGCTTGAGCGCGCGGGTCAGCGCGTGGACGAAGCTGTCGCGCTTGCGCACCAGCACCAGCACGTCGCCCGGCCGCAGCCGCTTGCCACGCCCCTCGATGATTTCGCCCTTGCCGATCCAGCCGGCAATGGTGGCCGCGACATTCTCGGCGACGCGCACCGCCGGCGCATGGGCATGGTCGATCGCTTGCGCCCAGTCGTCGGGCTCGTCGACGGCCTCGGCACCGATCGACGGCCAGACCTCGACATAGCCTGGCGCATCGGTGCGGATCGCCTTGTGGTTCAGCGGATCGGGATCGTGGCTGATGCCGCGCCGCACGATGGGATCGGCAAAGACCCGGTCGACGGCGGCCAGCACATCGTCTGTGGAGCGGAACGACCAGGTCAGCTTGAGGTCGGCGAAGGACGCTTCGGCATCGCGCACACGCCCGGCGAACAACAACCGGCTGTCGGCGAAGGAGTCGGGTGCCGCACCCTGGAAGGAGTAGATCGACTGCTTCTCGTCGCCGACGGCAAAGACCGTGCGGTGGACCCGCTCGCGGGCGCCGAAGCCGGCAAAGAATTCTTCCGCCAGCCGCTTCACCACCTCCCATTGATCCGGGCTGGTGTCCTGCGCCTCGTCGAGCAGGATGTGATCTATGCCCTGGTCGAGCTTGTATTGCACCCATGGGCCGGCATCGGGCCGCGCCAAAAGGTTCACCGTGCGGGTGATCAGGTCGTTGAAATCGAGAAAGCCGCGGCCGCGCTTCAGCACTTCGTAGCGTGCGATCAGCCAGTCGGCGATGGTCAGGGCCGCGCGGGTGCCCTCCAGCATCCGGAATAGCGCCAGCCGGTCGACAGTCTCCATGATGGCGCTGGCGGCCGACACATAGCGCTCGGCCAGCTCAGGCAGCCGGTCGGTGAGCGCCTTTTTGAACGCCTTTGCCGGATCATAAGGATCGCCGTCGGTCTTGAGGAAGGCTCTTGCAAGCAACTGCAGCCGGCGGAGAGGGTCGCTCTCGGCGAAGGCCTGGCGCGCATAGGGCAGGATGTTGTTCAACACCGACCTGGCGTCGGTGGCTTCGGCTGCCTGGGCAAAGCCGGCAAAATAGTCCGGCAGGAAGCCAGGCAACGGCCATACAGATGCCGCTATGCCTTCGGCGGTCTGGCCGGGCTGGAAATGGAATTCATCGAACAGCGGCTGGAAGCCGTCACGCCCGACAGCATCGAGGAAATGGCGCAACCCGTCACGCTTGCGCACGATCTCGCCAAGCAAGGCGTCGAGACCGGCTTCACCGCCGCGTTCCAGGACAGTGGCGAAGGCCTCCGCCAAAGTCCTGTCGCCGGCGGCGGAGATCATCTCGCGGCGCGCAGCGGCAAAAAGCGAGGCCTCCATCTGGCTGTCGAGCATTTCGAAATGGGCGGGGATGTTGGCTTCCAGGGGGAACTGATGCAGGACGGATTCGCAGAAGGCGTGGATGGTCTGGATTTTCAACCCGCCAGGCGTCTCCAGCGCCTCGGCGAACAGGCGGCGGGCGCGGCGCATGGTGTCGCGATCGGCCCGGCGCCCTTCCAGCGCCTCTATTCTGGCGGCCAGCTCCAGATCACCCAACGATGTCCATTCCGACAGCGTGGAGAAAACCCGGTTCGACATGTTGGCGGCCGCGGCGCGCGTATAGGTCAGGCACAATATCTTCGAGGGATCGGTGCCGTTGAGCAGCAGCCGGATGACGCGCTGGGCCAGCACGTGCGTCTTGCCCGATCCCGCATTGGCCGACACCCAGGCCGAATTGCCGGGATCGGCGGCCCGGGCCTGGCTCGAAGCCGTATCGCTCGGGATCGGATAGGCTTTCTTCATGCCTCCCCTCCCTCATCCCCGGCGTCGCCGCCGGCGGACCATTCGAGCACGCGGGCGAGGTGGTCGTAATCGCCATCGGTTTCGCCTTCGCGAAACGGCAGCGCGCGCGACAGATAGCCGGTCGCCGGGTCGGCATAATGGATCAGCAGTTTTTCCAGCCGCGCCCAGGCCTCTTCGGCAAGATCGGCGGCGGTGCGTGGTTGGCGGTTGTGTTCGAGTATGGACTCCTCGAACACCTCGCCATTCGGCTTCAACCTGATGAAGGCCAGTTGCGACGGTTCGCGCGTGCCCAAATCCTTGAATGCGCCACGCCTGAGCAGCGCCCCTTCCAACGCCAGTTGCGGCGCCAATAGCGTATGGGCCTGTGCCTTGGAAGGCGAGGAACCCGTCTTGTAGTCCAGAATGTCCGCCATGCCGCCGGCCAGCAGGTCGACACGGTCGGCATAGCCAGACAGCGTTACGCCGGACTGTCCGACGACAGTCTTGCCGGCGCGCTCCTCGGCATGCCGCTGGACCACCGCGTCGGCGCGCGTTCGCTCCCATTCGATGATGTTGGTGGCGAGCTTTTCGAACCGCGGCCACCACACCGCCTCGACATCGGCGGGAAGCGTCGCCTCGGCAAAACAGGCGCGGCCGGCGGCGATGAGCCCGGCCAGTGCGTCCGGCGCGCGCGGGTCGGCCACCTCGGACGAAAAGAGATGCAGGATGGCGTGAAACAGCGTGCCGCGCTCCGCCGCACCCGGATCGCGGACGAGCGGATCGAGCGGCGTCAGGCCAAGGATCCTCCGGGCATATACAGCGTAGGGGTCGCGGCGCAGCGTCTCGATCTCGGTGACGGAGAAATGCGTCGGGCGGACCGAGAGCGGCGGCTTCGGCTGCGGCCGTGGCGCGAAATCCCGCTTCGGTCCCGTGTCGAGCGCGCGCGCCCAGGCAAGCAGCTCATCGCCGCGCCGGCGCAGTGCCGCCGCCTGATCGTTGCCGATGAAGGTGAGCAGCCGCTGCAACCAGCGCGACGGCACGGCGGGCGCGTCGCCGGCACGCGCCGAGCGGGCCAGCACCACATGTCTCGCGCCCATGGCCATCTGGAAATCATGCGCGGCAAGCCCGATGCGCCGCTCCGGCGGTTCTAGGTCGATGCCGGTCTTCATCAGCCGCGACATGAAGCGGTCGCTCTCCGGCTTGCGCGGCCAGACCCCTTCGTTGAGCCCGCCGATGACCAGCGTGTCGACATCCTGCAGCCGCGCCTCCAGGGCGCCCCAGATGGCGATGTTCCTGTCGGTGCCTTGCGCTGGCTTGACGGTCTCGGGCGCGATCAGCGCCTCCATCACATCGGGCCATTCGATTGCCGCCAACGACAGCGGCGCCGAAGCCGCGACCAGCCCGCGCAGCAGTTCGGCGAGTTTTTCGCCGGCATCGCCGGCGTAGAGTTCGCCAAGACCACCGTCGGCGGAACGGCCGAGATTTTCCAGGGCAACGACGCTGGCTTCGACCAGCTCGGCAAGGCCGGCCTCCGCCTGGCCGCGAAAGGCCGAAAGCGGCGCCAGCGCGTCAGCCAGGCGTGCGAGAAGGGTCCGCGCAACCTCAATGGAGCGCACGGTCAGGCGGGCAAACCAGAACGGCGGCCGGCTGCCGTCGCCTAGCCCGGTGAGGCGGGCCTCGAAAAGATCCGGCAGCGAAGCGATGTCGGGGCGGCCGGTGCCGCCGCGCAGCGTCACCAGTTCGACCAATTCCGCCGCGTGGCGCACGGTGACCCGTTCCAGACCCAGGCCAAGCAGGGGATGCTTGAGCAGCGACAGCAGGCCGACCGGATCGCCCGGCCGGAACACCGCTTCGAGCGCCAGCCTGAGCAGGCTGGCCGCCGGCGTGTTGGACAGCGGCGTGCCGCCGGAATCGTCGGCAACGACACCGAAGCGCTTGAGCTCGACCGAGACGCGGCGTGCCAGCGCGCGGTCGCCGGTCACGAGAGCGGCCCTTTGGCCGGGTTCTTCCACTGCCTGCTTGAGCGCGACGGCGATCGCGACGGCTTCGTCGCGCTCGCTTGCCGCCTCCAGCAGCGTCACGTCGGCGAAAGCGCCGGCGATATCGGACGCTGAAAACCCGTTTCGTGTTTCCGCCCATAATTCCGTGGTCTCGGCCGGCCGCAGCGCCTCGCCGACAAGGGCGGCGCGGCGCGCGAGCTTCGGCTCGGCCGCACCGATCTCCTCGACATCGCCGCGCAGCACGCCGATCTTGCCGATCAGCTTTGCCAGGCCGTATTGCGGATGGCCCAGCACGGCTGGACGCGCGCCGGGAGCGACGAGAGCCTGGAAGGAGGCTTCGTCGAGCATCTGGTCCAGCCCGGGCAGCACGATGGCACCGCCGGACAGGCCGGCGATGGTCGCAAGCAGTTCCGCCGTGGCGGGTATGGAGCCGGTGGACCCCGCGGCTATGACCGGCCCGGCGGGTGGATTGCGCCGCAGCCGCGCGGCCTCGGCACGGATCAAGGCGCTGCGATGCGCGGCTGGATTGGAGCGGTCGCTCTCTGCGAGGAATTTCGGCCAGGCATCGGTGACGATGCCGAGGAATTCGAGCGTGACCTGCCACCATCCGGCAAGGTTGCCGCTGACGAGGCCGGCAAGTTTGGCCCAATCGGTGCCTTCCGTCTCGATCTCGTCCATCAGCCCGGCCAGATCGCGCGCCAGCCAGATCGCGTCGGCGGTGGAGGCTGGGACGACGATCTCCTCGGCGAAGAGGGCCGCGACATGGGCGGGCAACCGGCGTTTCCACGCCCGCACCAGCGGCGTCAGCAGCAACAGTCGCTCGGTGGCGGCGATCGGGGGCGCGAGATCGATTGCCGCCGTTGGATCGGCCTCGAATGCGGCCTCATCCTCGTCGAATTCGCCGAGCGGCCGGATCACCGGCAGGATCGCCGAACCGCCGCCGCCACGCGCCTTCAGGCTGTCGACGAAGACGCCGCGCAAGGCACGTGCGGCCCGGCGCGTCGGCACATAGATGGTAACATCGGCCAAAGCGAGGGGGTCACCGTCGAACCGAAAGCCGGGGATAAGGCGGCCGTCAAGCAGCGCCTCGGCCAGCGTCGGCAGAAACGGCGCTCCGGAGGGAATGGAGAAAACGCGGCTTGAGCCGCTCATTGCGATCCGATGAGTGCGCCGGCCACTGCGTCTTCGGCGAGCGGAATGGCATCGGGCGTGCCGACGGTTATCCAGTGGCCATGCATCGGCATGCCGAACAGGCGGCCGCCGGCAATCGCCTTGTCGAAATAGGCATTGAGCGAATGCGGTTCGGCGGGTGCGTTTTTGAACAGGCGCGGATGGATGATCGCGGCGCCGGCATAGATCAGGCCAGCGGGATCGCCTTTGGAACGCCGCAGGGCACCATCCGGCGCCACCAGGAAATCGGTGCTGCCACAGTGCCCTGTCGCCTGATGGAGATCCGCCAGCATCAGCAGAATATCCATTTTCGCGGCGTCCCATGCAAGGGCAAGCCGCCCGAGATTGAGCGGGCCGTGGTCGATCCAGAATGTATCGGCGTTGAGGATGTAGAACGGCTCCTGGCCGAGCTCCGGCAGCGCCTTGACGATGCCGCCGGCGGAATCGAGCAGCCGGTCGCTCTCATCGGAAATGACGACGCGCGGCGCGCGGCGGGCGGCCACATGAGCGACGATCTGTTCGGGAAGGTAATGGACATTGACCACCGCCTTGCCGACGCCGGCCGCCGCCAGGCTGTCGAGGCCCCAGTCGAGCAGCGTCTTGCCGGCGATGCGGACCAGCGGCTTGGGGATAGCGTCGGTGATCGGCCTCATGCGCTTGCCGAGCCCGGCGGCAAGGACGATGGCGGTGTCCGGTTTCATTGTCACAGCGCTCGTTCCTCCAGCAGCCCGTGCGCGCTATAGAAATCCCGCAGGTCGGCGAGCGTGGGATGTGACAGCGCCCGCCTGAGATAATCGCGGATGCGCGGCAGGTGCCTGAGATAATAGGGTTTGCCGTCACGTTTTTCGAGGCGCACGAAAATACCCAGAATCTTGGAATTGCGCTGCGCGGCCATGATTGCATAGGCTTCGAGGAAGCTTTCTTCGTCGAAGCCGCCCGCTGCATGACGTGCGGCGACATAGGCGTCGAGCGTCCGCTTCTCGATCTCGGGTGCCATTGTGACGCGAGCGTCCATGGCGAGCGAGGCGACGTCATAGGCGCAAGGCCCGATCAGCGCATCCTGGACGTCGACGATGCCGAGCCGGTCGAGGCCGGACCGCTCGCCGCGCCAGATGATGTTAGGCGAGTGGAAGTCGCGCAGCATCAGCGTGTATTCGCTGCCTTGCAGCCGGTCGAGAAGCGCATTCCATATCTTGTGGTAGCCGGAACGCAGCGCCTCGCTTGCCGGCTCGCCCGATATCGCCGGCACGTACCAGTCGATCAGCAGGTCGGCCTCGATCAGCATGGCGTCGCGATCGAAGGGCGGCACGTCATGAACGACGCCGGGAGCCGCCTCCATGCGGTGAGGCCAAGCCTTGCCGTGCATCATGGCAAGCAGTTCGGCCGCCGCCTCGTACCGTTCGGCGACCGGCTCGCCATTGCCGTCGAGGAAACCTTCCGAGCCCAGATGCTCGAGCAGCAGGAAACCCTGGTCGAGATCCTGCGCGTCGATCCTGGGCACCGCGACCCCGGCGGCCAGCAGCGCACGGTCGATTGCGACGAAGGCCGACACCGACTGCGCCGTATGGGCGATCACGGCATAGGGTTTGCCGTCGCGCACGGGCGGGCCGAGCACCAGCCGCGGCGAGTTCATCAGCACGCGCGGCGCCTCGCCGGCAAGCGTTACGATCTCGTAGGAGCGGGCCGAGGCATCGCCGATGAAGTGCCGGCGCCGCGCTTGCCCCCAGCCGGTGCTCCCCAGAAAGCCGCGCATGGCCAGCGAGCGCGCCATACGGTCGAAGGTAGCGCCTTGCCCCGACAATCGGGCCAGCCGGCCCTCGCCATGCTGGACGAGTTCGATCAGCACCGTCGCCTTGGGCAGGTAGCCGTCAGCCCGTTCCGGCCATTCGATCAGGGCGGCACCTTGCGCCAGCGCCTCCTCGAAGCCGAGTTCGTCGAGCTCGGTCGCCGAGGACAGGCGGTAGAGATCGAAATGGTGAACCGGCACGCGGGTATCGTAGCTCTGTACCAGCGTGAACGTCGGGCTCGGCACTTCGAGACCGGCATCGTCGGCCAGCGCCCGGATCAGTGCCCTTGCCAGCGTCGACTTGCCGGCGCCGAGATCGCCCTTGAGCGCCAGCACGTCGCCCACGCGCAGCGCCAACGCCAGATCCTCGCCCAGCCGGGCTGTCTGGGTCTCGTCGGCGAGCAAACGCTCCAGCACCGGTTCCGTCATCGAGCGCGCTACTCGGCCGCTGCGCGGATACCCGGCATGTCGGGAAAGGTGCAGATGACGGTCGTGCCCTTGTCCTTGCCGGTTTCGATGCGAACGGCGCCGCCATGCAGTTCGACAAAGCTCTTGACGATCGACAGGCCGAGGCCGGCGCCGCGCCGGCGGCCCCCATTGGCGCGCGGTTCGAAGCGGCGGAACACCGAATCGAGCACATCGGGCGGCATGCCAGGCCCGTCGTCGTGAACCGAGAACTCGACCCCGTCCGCCAACTGACGGCAGGCCAGCCGGATGGTGCTGGCCTCCGGCGCGTAGTTGGCGGCGTTGCTGAGCAGGTTGTAGAGGATCTGGCGGATGCGCGTTTCGTCGCCATGGAACGTCTTCGGCGCGGCGGCGGCATCGACCGCGAGCCGGATCGAATGCTCCTCCAGCCGGTCGGCGACAAGCTCGGCGGCAGCCGCGATGGTGCGGTCCACATGCACCTCGGAAATGTCGAGCTGCATGATGCCGGCATCGACGGTCGCCAGGTCGAGTATGTCGTTGACGATGGTCAGCAGCACCGAGGAGGACGAGCCGACATGTTCGACATATTCACGCTGCTTCTGCGTCAGCGGGCCAGTCGCCGGCAGCGACAGCAGCTCGGTGAAACCGATGATGTTGGTCAGCGGCGAACGCAGTTCGTAGGACACATGCTGGACGAAGTCGTTCTTGAGCTGGTCCGATTTCTCCAGCGCCTCGTTCCTGTCCTTGAGCGCGCGTTCGACATGGACGCTGTCCGTGACGTCGACGAAAGTCATCATCACTTGCCCGTTGGGCAGCGGAATCACCGCGTAGCGCAGCACGGTGCCGTTGTTGAGCTCAGTCTGGCCGTGACGCTCGCGGCGCTCGTCGTCGAAGCCGGTGATGGCGGCGACAAAGCCGGGCCAGGGGCTCTCGACCGCCTGCCGATCTGAGAGCTCGCGTATGGTCGATACGTGCACATTGGGCTTGGCGACTTCCGTGCCCAACCCCCACAGCGTGGCAAAGGCCGGGTTCGACAGCCGCAGCCGGCCATCGGGACCGAACACCGCCACGCCTTCGGCCAGATTGTCGAGCGTTTCGCCCTGGACCCGGACCGCGGTGCGGTAGCGGCTTTCGAGATCCATCTTCTCGGTCAGGTTCTCGAACACCCAGGTGACGCCGCCCTTGGGTTGCGGGTTGGCGACGACGCGGATGGTCTTGCCGTCCGGCAGGTGCCACCAGTGTTCCTGCGATTCGACCGCACGATAAGCGCCGAGCAGGCCTTCCTTCCAGCGGCGCCATTCCGGCTGTTCGGCGATCTTGCCCTCGCTGCGCAGCCGGTCGAGCAAAAGGGCGTTGTCGGGCGCGCTGTGCAGGAAGCCGCTGTCGAGCCCCCAGAGTTTCTGGAAAGCCTGGTTGAAGAAGCGCAGCTTCTCGTTCGTGTCGAAGATGGCGACTGCCGTGTTGAGCTGGTCGAGCGTATCGGCATGGCTGCGCACGGTCCGCTCATATTCGCCGCGGATGGCCTCGATGGCGCTGGTGTCGCAGGCAAGGCCGGCCGAACCGTCGGCGCCGGCAAAGTCGGTCACGGCAAACACGCGGCGGTCGCCTTCGATCACCGTTGAAAGCGATTGCTCGAACACCGGATGCGATTTGTGCTGGGTGGCGATGGCCTCGCGTGCCTGGCCGCCGAGGAACTCCTGGGCGTCACGCACGGCGGCTTCAGCGTTCTCGGCTTCGACCGCGTCGGCATAGGCCCGGTTGACCCATTTCAGCCGGCCATGCTCGTCACGCAGCCATGCCGGCATCTTCAGCGCCTCGAGCAGGCCGATCATCGTGTCATGGTCGGCGGCCAGCCGCTGGTTTTCGATCTTGAGCCGGGCCTGGCTGCGCTGTGTCTCGGACAGCGAGACAAACCGCACCAGCACATGGGCCGCGCTCTTTCGGCCATGCACTTCCAACGGAGCGCCGGCCTGCGATTCCACCACCAGGTCGAACGGTCTGCCTTTTTCCCGCAAACCCGTCACGGCATGTTCGAGTGCCGCCGCCGAGCGCGGCATCAGCCAGCGCCCAAAGGCGAGGAATGCGGCCCGTTCCTCCGGCGCTCCGCTTTCGGTCGGCAATGTGCCGATGAGCTCGGGTTTCTTGTTTTCCGAGGCCCAGACGACCACACGCTGGTCGCGCAGATTGAGCAGCGCTTCCGAACGTCGCAACGCTGCGCTGATATCGGCGACGCGGCTTCTCAGCTCGACATTTTCCGCCGAGGTGCGCGCGCGTTCGCGAATGAGAACGATGGCCGAAAGGAATGCCGCTCCCATCACTCCGGCAAAGACGGCTAGCTGCATGACCTCGATCGTGCTGACCGAAAGGCCGGCCGCCACTTCGGCGCCCTGGGCGCATGCAACCCCGCCAAGCAGCGGGCCGGCAAGTGTGGAGCCGGCAAGCAACAGCCCCGCGCGGCCACGCCACGAAAGGCGCCGCGAGCCAGTGGTCCCCGAATCCTGATGGCCGCCGGAAACGGCCTGTCCCGCGTGAAGCGGGTTTTCCCCCGGCATGTCTTGGTCCTCTTCGCCGCCTGAATGCAAGACCGCCCTGACGCGTCCGCCGGTCCTCGCCCCTGGACCCGCGAATCACAACAATAGCGCCTGCTGGAATCGGCGTGAAGAATCATTCGGCGCAAAAATAATGCCGGGCGAAAAGTCAATCGCCCGGCATCAATATCTTGTAGCAAATTCGGCTTTGATTAATAGCGGTAGTGTTCCGGCTTGAAAGGCCCCTGCGGCGTGACGCCGATATAGGCGGCCTGCTCGCCCGACAGTTCGGTCAGGCGGGCGCCGAGCTTGTCGAGATGCAGGCGTGCGACCTTCTCGTCGAGATGCTTGGGCAGCACATAGACCTGGTTCTGGTACTGCTCGCCCTTGGTGAACAACTCGATCTGCGCCAGCACCTGGTTGGTGAAGGAGGCCGACATGACGAAGCTCGGGTGGCCGGTGGCGTTGCCGAGATTGAGCAGGCGGCCTTCCGACAAGAGGATCATGCGCTTGCCGTCCGGGAAGGTGATCATGTCGACCTGCGGCTTGACGTTGGTCCACTTCAGATTGCGCAGCGACGCAACCTGGATCTCGTTGTCGAAATGGCCGATGTTGCCAACGATCACCATGTCCTTCATCGAGCGCATGTGGTCGAGGGTAACCACATCCTTGTTGCCGGTGGTGGTGATGACGATGTCGGCGGTCGGTGCCGCATCTTCCAGCGTGACCACTTCAAAGCCGTCCATCGCCGCCTGCAGCGCGCAGATCGGATCGACCTCGGTCACCTTGACGCGGGCGCCCGCGCCCTTGAGCGAGGCGGACGAACCCTTGCCGACGTCGCCATAACCGCAGACGACCGCGACCTTGCCGGCCATCATCGTGTCGGTGCCGCGGCGGATACCGTCGACCAGCGATTCCTTGCAGCCATATTTGTTGTCGAATTTCGACTTGGTGACCGAATCGTTGACGTTGATGGCCGGGAAGGGCAGCAGGCCCTTCTTCTGCAACTGGTAGAGCCGGTTGACGCCGGTCGTCGTCTCTTCGGTGACGCCGCGGATCGCTTCCTTCTGCTTGGTGAAGAAACCCGGCGAAGCCTTCAGGCGCTTCTTGACCTGGGCGTAGAAATATTCCTCTTCCTCGCTCTGCGGATTGGACAGCACGTCCTCGCCGGCTTCGGCGCGGGCGCCGATCAGGATGTACATGGTGGCGTCGCCGCCGTCATCGAGGATCATGTTGGAGAGGCCGCCATCGGCCCATTGGAAGATCCTGTCGGTGTAGTCCCAGTACTGTTCGAGGCTCTCGCCCTTGACGGCGAAGACCGGAATGCCGGTCTCGGCGATGGCCGCGGCGGCATGGTCCTGGGTCGAGAAGATGTTGCAGGAAGCCCAGCGGATGTCGGCGCCGAGCGCCTTCAGCGTCTCGATCAGCACCGCCGTCTGGATCGTCATGTGCAGCGAGCCGGTGATGCGCGCGCCCTTGAGCGGCTTCTTGGCCCCGAATTCCTCGCGGCAGGCCATCAGGCCCGGCATTTCGGTTTCGGCGATATCGAGTTCCTTGCGGCCCCAGCCGGCAAGAGAGATGTCGGCGACCACATAGTCCTTGCTACCCGTCATGGCAGTGCTCCGATGCGAATTGTCTTGCTGTGAATTGATCGTTTGGCTTGCGAATTGGTTGCGGATGCGCCCGCGCCGGTCGGCGCGTCGAAGGGCGCGAATTGCCGGCCTGACTAGCAGATCGGGCTTCGCACGACAATGGGATATAAAGAAATCTTTATTCGTGCATGTCCCGGAGGGCTGACTTCCGGGTCAGCACTCCTCGCCGAAACGGGAGGCGACGAGCTGCTCCAGCGCGTCCATGACCTCGAGCGCCTCCGGGCCGCTGGCGGTGACGCGGATCGAGTATCCAGGGCTGGCCGCCAGCATCATCAGGCCCATGATCGAGGTGCCGCCGACCTTGACGCCGTCCTTCTCGACATGGACCGAAGCGTTGAAACCGCTGGCAAGCTGGACGAATTTCGCCGAGGCGCGCGCATGCAGGCCGCGCTGGTTGACGATCGGAAACTCCCTGACGATCTGGTCCTTGTCAGGCGACAGCGTACTCATTTGCTGCTCAAAAGCTGGCTGGCGACGTTGATATATTTGCGCCCCGCGGCTTGCGCTTCATCGAGCGCGGCCGCCATGTTGTCGCCCTTGCGGATCGACGACAGCTTGATCAGCATCGGCAGGTTCATGCCGGCGATCACCTCGGTGCGGCCGGACTCCATTACCGAGATGGCAAGGTTGGACGGCGTGCCGCCGAACATGTCGGTCAGCACGATTACACCCGCCCCTGTATCGACACGGGCGACGGCGTCGACGATGTCGCGGCGACGCTGTTCCATATCGTCGTCGGCACCGATCGCCACGGTTTCGAAATTGTCTTGTGGCCCGACGACATGTTCGACGGCATGTCTGAACTCGGTGGCCAGTTGACCGTGCGTTACAAGCACGAGTCCGATCATTCTTTGGTGGCTCCCGTCATCGCCGCTTCACAGGCGCATTTTATGCTCGCCAGCCAATCCAGGCGGCGGGAGCGCTATCTTGTCGACGCGCGGCCCGTTGACAAGCCCAAAATTGCGCCGGCCCACGCCATTTTGACGCATTGCAGCAAAAAACCCAGCGCGGATCATAGAAAAGGCGGGATCGACAGCCGCGCCATCACGGCGAGCAAGGCGGCCGCGACATTGCGCTCGGCCAGATCGATGCGCGCCACCGCGCAGCCGGCGATGTCGTCGCTTGCATCCTCCTGGAAGCGTGCGATTTCGCCGGCCGGCAACAGGCGCACATGCAGATCGACGACGCAGGCCGGTTCGAACGGCAGGGACCGTGGCCCATGTCCCGGCACCTCGGCAAGGCCCTCGATGGTGGCGGGCGCACGGCACACCAGCCGCCCGGCATGGGCTTCGACGAAGAGCTGATCGTCGCCGACCAGCCGCGAGAACAATCCGCGTTTCAGGCAATGGCTGATCAGCGTCAGCGCCAGCGTTGTCTTGCCCGACCCGGATGAGCCGCTGATGAGAATGCCGCTCTCGCCGATCAGCAGCGCCGTGGCGTGTATGTTGTCAGACCGCACGTCGCGATCCCTGGCGATTGGCGGTCATCCCTCGGCCGGGAGCGTCACGACGAAGCGTGCGCCCTTGATCTCGCCGGGCTTGGTGCCTGGTATGTTTTCGGCGGTCAGCGTACCGCCATGGGCCTCGACGATCTGCCTGGAGATGGACAGGCCAAGGCCGGAATTCTGGCCGAACGCCTCGCCGGCGGGCCGGTCGGTGTAAAAACGTTCGAAGATGCGGTCGATGGCGTCGGCGCGGATGCCGGGACCGTTGTCGTCGACGGTCAGGATGTTGAACTTGCCGGCGCGCGCCAGCGACAGGCTGATGTGGCCATGGTCCTCGGGGACGAAGGAACGGGCGTTCTCGATCAGATTGGTGATGACCTGGCCGATGCGCAGATCGTGACCGACGACGACATAGCCCTTGGCGCCCTGCGGCAGCTTGGCGACCTTGAGCTCGATCTCGACCGCCTTCTTGTTGCGCGTGGTTTCACGCGAAACAGCGACGAGGTCGGTGACGAATTTCTTCAGGTCGACGGTGCCGGCATCTTCGCGCGCCAATTCCGCATCGAGGCGCGAGGCGTCGGAAATGTCGGTGATGAGGCGGTCCAGCCGTTTCACGTCATGCTGGATGATCTCCATCAGGCGCGCACGGGAGGTGTCATTCTTCGCCAGCGGCAATGTTTCGACAGCACTGCGCAACGACGTCAGCGGGTTCTTCAACTCATGGGAGACATCGGCCGCGAAGCTTTCGATCGCCTCGATGCGCGCATAGAGTGCGTTGGTCATGTCGCGCACGGCAATCGACAGATTGCCGATCTCGTCCTGGCGGTCGGAAAAGTCTGGGATTTCCTCGCGGCTCTTGACGCCGCGACGCACCCGTACGGCCGCCGCCGACAGCCGGCGCAGCGGGTTGGCGATGGTGGACGCCAAAAGCATCGACAGGATGGCTGTGACGAGCGCCGCGATGCCGAAGACGCGCAGGATCGCCTTGCGTTCGGCGGCGACGATCTTGTCGATATCACCGCCTTCGGTCGACAGCATCAGCACGCCGAGCACGGCGCGAAAACGCTGGATCGGCACCGCCACCGAGACGATCTGCTCGCCCTGTTCCGAGACGCGCACGATGGTCGACGGACTGCCCGTCAATGCCTTGACCACTTCCGGGAAGGCGGCGCCGTTGCCGCCGGGCTGTTCGTGATAGACCGGCAGGTCGGTGTTGCGGAAGAAGTCGAAGATGAATTTCTGGACGCGCTCGACAAGGTCGGGCTCCTCCTCCTCGACCGGCGGCAGATCGTAGCGCAGGATCTGACCGCGCGAATAGAGATGGCGCGAATCGAGCAGCAAATTGGCGTCGCGGTCATAGATGCGGGCTCGGGTGCGGGTCGGCGAGATCAGCCGCCGCAGGACCGGCGCCACGCGCTCGGGATTGATCGGAAAATCCAGATTGTCGAGTTGGTCCGAGCCAGGCCCCAGGCTTTCGCCGGCCTGCAGCTCAAGCAGTTTTTCCGGGTCGATGCTGATCGAATCCGTCTCGACCGTCGCCGACGCCGCAATCGCGCCGGCGATGATTTCGCCCTGCGTCATCAGGCTTTCGACGCGCGCGTCGATCAGCCCGTCGCGGAAGGTGTTGAGATAGAGGATGCCGGTGACGAGCACCGCCAGCCCGGCGAGATTGAGGAAAAGAATACGCCGCGTCAGGCTGGAAAAGATATGGTGGCCGAGGAAGCGCCGCATCGGCACCGTGATTTTCGACACGAAGGAAGGCATGATGCGCGACGGCCGCCTGGCGGCGCCCGCCGGTCTTGTTCGCTGTGCTTCCACTGCCATTGAATAGCAGCTCCCGCTAGTCCCAGGTTTGATGTATGCCGCAGCCCCACACTGGGGACCGCTTTTGCTCGACATACATCAAATTACGCTTCGCGGAACCGATATCCGACTCCGTAAAGGGTTTCGATCATCTCGAAGTCGTCGTCGACAGCCTTGAACTTCTTGCGCAGCCGCTTGATGTGGCTGTCGATCGTGCGGTCATCGACATAGACCTGCTCATCATAGGCCGAATCCATCAGCGCATCACGGCTTTTTACCACGCCGGGACGCTGCGCCAGCGAATGCAGGATCAGGAACTCCGTGACGGTAAGCGTCACCGGCTCACCCTTCCAGGTGCAGGTATGGCGTTCCTGGTCCATGACGAGCTGGCCACGTTCGAGCGAGCGGGCCTGCTGACTCGGCGCTTTTGCCGCGGCCTCGCGGGCACTGGCACGGCGCAGCACGGCGCGCACCCGCTCCACCAGCAGGCGCTGCGAGAACGGTTTGCGGATAAAGTCGTCGGCGCCCATCTTGAGACCGAACAATTCATCGATCTCGTCGTCCTTAGAGGTCAGGAAGATCACCGGCAGGTCGGATTTCTGGCGCATCCGGCGCAGCAGCTCCATGCCGTCCATGCGCGGCATCTTGATGTCGAGGATGGCGAGATTAGGCGGCCTGGCCGCCAGGCCTTCCAGCGCGGACGCACCATCCGTGTAGGTCTCGACACGATATCCCTCGGATTCGAGGGCGATCGACACCGACGTCAGAATGTTGCGGTCGTCATCGACAAGCGCGATTGTTGCCATTTCAAGCGGCTCCCTCATGAGCTGTCCCTTCTGTCGTAGAGAAGGGGCTTTTGCAGGACAAATTAGGTACAAAATGTGGCATAGGCCTTAACCGCTGTCACGCGCGGGGTGCCGCCGGCCACAATCCGACCTCGACATGGATTGGACGAACGAACCTCGCCAATCCTTTGGGCAACCGCGAAACTTTTCGCATATATAAACGATTTAAACAACTTTCAAAATATTTAAATCGATTAATGATTTGATATCATTTGGCTTTTCTGGTTCTGACGATCCTAGCCTGCTTAGTGGGTGTGCCGGAAATACGCCGGCAAAGATGCGGCAAATCTTGAAAAGGGTCACCAATGTCGGAAGTCGGCAAACGCAATCCTGCCTGCGCGATCGATCGTGTCGGTCTGAAAACCTCTGGCACGGTGCGCTACAATTTCGGCGCGGCCGCGCTCTACGAGGAAGCGATCCGGCGCGGTGAAGCCCGGCTGACCGGGCATGGCGCGCTGCTCGCCGAGACCGGCCAGCACACCGGTCGCTCGCCCAAGGACAAGTTCATCGTCCGCGACGCCGCCACCGAGCCGCAAGTCTGGTGGGACAACAACAAGGCGATCTCGCCGGCACAGTTCGACGCCTTGCTCGCCGATTTCCAGGCCCATGCCGGGGACAAGGACCTCTATGTGCAGGACCTGGTCGGCGGTGCCGACGCGGAGCTAAAGCTGCCCACCAGGGTGATCACCGAACTTGCCTGGCACTCGTTGTTCATCCGTAACCTGCTCATCCGTCCCGAGGCGGCCGAACTCGAACACTTCGTGCCCGGGATGACGATCATCGACCTGCCGTCCTTCCGGGCCGATCCCGGCCGTCACGGCAGCCGCACCGAGACGGTGATCGCCGTCGACCTGACGCGCAAGATCGTGCTGATCGGGGGCACCTCCTATGCCGGCGAGATGAAGAAGTCGGTGTTCACCATGCTCAACTACCTCCTGCCGGAGAAAGGCGTGATGCCTATGCACTGTTCGGCCAATGAGGGACCGGCCGGCGATGCCGCTATTTTCTTCGGCCTGTCGGGAACCGGCAAGACCACGCTGTCGGCCGATCCGTCGCGCACCTTGATCGGCGATGACGAGCACGGCTGGGGTCCGCACGGCATCTTCAATTTCGAAGGCGGCTGCTACGCCAAGACGATCAAGCTGTCGGCGGAAGCCGAGCCGGAGATCTTCGCCACCACGCAGCGCTTCGGCACCGTGCTGGAAAACGTCGTACTCGACGCCGATGGCATGCCGGATTTCAATGACGGCAGGCTCACCGAAAACACACGCTGCGCCTATCCGCTCGACTTCATCCCCAATGCCTCGAAGACCGGGCGCGCCAGTCACCCGAAGAACATCATCATGCTGACCGCCGACGCTTTCGGCGTGATGCCGCCGATCGCCCGGCTGACGCCGGCGCAGGCGATGTATCATTTCCTTTCCGGCTACACGGCCAAGGTGGCCGGAACGGAAAGGGGCGTGACCGAGCCGGAAGCGACTTTCTCGACCTGTTTCGGCGCGCCGTTCATGCCGCGCCATCCGTCGGAATACGGCAATCTTCTGCGCGAGCTCATCGCTCGCCACGGCGCCGATTGCTGGCTGGTCAACACCGGCTGGACCGGCGGTGCCCATGGCACCGGCAAGCGCATGCCGATCAAGGCGACGCGCGCCTTGCTCGCCGCCGCCCTCGACGGCTCGCTGAAGGCAGGCGTTTTCCGCACCGACGCCAATTTCGGCTTCGAGGTGCCGGTGGCGGTCCCGGGCGTCGACGGCGCCATCCTCGACCCGCGATCGACCTGGGCCGACAAATCGGCCTATGACCGGCAAGCGGCAAGGCTGGTCGGCATGTTCGCCGTCAATTTCGAGAAGTTCGAAAGCCATGTCGACGCCTCCGTCCTCGGCGCGGCGCCGCACATGCAGGAAGCGGCGGAATAGGCGCAGGTAGGACGTCGGTGCCGTCAGCCGTCGGTCGAGACAGTGACAGACTTCCACACCTCGATTTCCTGCCGGAGACGTTCGATTCTGTCCGACACGAGCTTGAGAGCATCGCTGCCAAGCAGAAGCTGCGGCGGCGGATCACTGGAGTCGACTAGGCCTAAAACGGCGGCTGCCAGTTTATCGGGATCACCGAGCTGCTTGCCGCTCTTTACCTGTCGCGCCTCACGTATCGGATCAAAAAGCGCGTCGTAGTCAGTGATTGATCTCTCTGTGCGGACCATTGATCGTCCAGCCCAATCCGTCCGGAACGAGCCGGGGCAGACCGCGGTCACGCGGACACCGAACGGGGCCATTTCCGAACGCATCACCTCCGATATGCCCTGGAGCGCAAACTTGCTGCCGCAATAGTAAGCAATGCCGGGCATGGTAATCATGCCGCCCATCGACGTGACATTAACGATGAATCCACGACGTCGCTCCCGGAACCGGGGAAGAAAAGCCTTAGCGACGGCGACAGCGCCGAAGACATTCACGTCGAACTGACGCCGCATCTCTTCGATCGGCGACTCTTCAAGCACTCCCTCGTGGCCGTAGCCGGCATTGTTGATCAGCACGTCAACCGGTCCATGTTCGTTCTCCGCCTGCCTGACGACGTCGGGTATGGCGTCGAATTCCGTTACGTCGCACAGTACCGGTCGAGCTGCGGGAAGAACGTCGGCGAGCGCTGCGCGTGATGTCTCCGAGCGAACGGCGCCAATCACCTTATGGCCGATCTGGATAGCCGCGGAAGCTATCGCCAAGCCGAAGCCGGAATTCGCGCCGGTGATAAAGAAGGTCTTCTGTGACATGATCGCAAGCTTTCCTTGATTGGTGATGAGTTGACAAATATTATGAGGAACCGAGCGTTTCGATCGCGGATTCTCTGAATTTGTTGCCAAATCCTATTCTTCCCAAACACGGACGATCCAAGCTGGTTGAGTTGGCCGGAGCTCTCGCCCCTCTTTGCGGCTACAATCCGACCGCGTTCAGCCGCGTCCGCATACTCCGGACGGAAGCCGTGCTTCACGACATCCCGGTCCTCTATAAGCCAGGCGCGGTGTTCGTATTACAGGGAAGCAAGCAGGGTATCCTCGAAAGGGAGATCTACCTCTACGACGAGGAGCACTATCTGGCGGTTTCGGTGCCCGTTCCATTCCGCATGAAATCGATGGCCAGCTCGGAGCGACCATTGCTTGCGGTCTATGTTGAGTTCGATATGCAGATGGCAGCCGAGCTCGCCATACAAGCTCAGATGCATGCCGAACCGGCGCGCGGCAAGCCGCGAGGTCTCGTGTCAAGCAGGATGGCCCCCGAAATAGAGGATGTCCTGCTGCGCCTCCTTGTGGCACTTCGCAGCCCCGTTGAAGCTCTCGTCCTTGGTGACGGCATTCTGCGCGAACTGCATTACCGGGTGCTGGTCGGCCCGCAGGGCGGTGCAATGCTCGCGGCGCTGCAGCAGAAAGGCACGTCCGGAAGGATTATCCAGAGCCTGGCCTGGTTGCGAGAGAACTACGGTTCTGAAATTTCGATCGGCGACCTGGCAAAAGACGTGGGCATGAGCGTTCCTTCCTACCATGTCCATTTCAAGAGCCTGACCGGCAACAGTCCAATGCAGTACGTGAAGGCGATACGGCTCCACGAAGCACGATTGATGATAGCACGCCAGAACAGGACGATCGCAGAGGTCGCGGCTTTGGTAGGCTATGCGAGCCCGTCCCAATTCAGCCGCGACTTCAAACGGCATTTCGGGCGCACGGCGTCGGAAGAGACGAAATGGCTTCGTCGCCATCGTGGCGAACTCGCCTGGGCGTCGTGATCAGGATCGTATATGCCAGTTAGGGGCTGCGCTTTCGATCGGGCCTTTTCTTTTTCGGTCCGCCGCGCCATGACTGCGGCATGCCGATCGACGACGACATCATCATATCGGGCGAAGCCGTGATTCACCCGGGCGACCTGCACGAGGATTTCATCCGCTCGTCCGGTCCCGGCGGCCAGAACGTCAACAAGGTGGCGACGGCGGTGCAGCTTCGCTTCGACGCGCGGAACGCCGAGGGCCTGTCGGACCGCGTACGCGAGCGGACCATAAAACTTGCCGGCCAGCGCGCCACCAAGGATGGTGTCATCGTCATCGAGGCCGGACGCTTTCGCACACAGGAGCAAAACCGCGCCGACGCACGGACCAGGCTGGCGGCACTGGTGGCCAAGGCCGCAGAACCGCCGCCGCCGCCGCGCAAGAAGACACGGCCGTCGAAAGGCGCGGTCGAGCGTCGGCTGAAGAGCAAGGCCGGGCGCGGTACGATCAAGAAGCTGCGCGGTCGCGTGGAGAGCGATTAAGCAACACGCAAATCGTGCCCGCAAAACCACTTTCAATTTTGCGTTGCGGATGCGAGGTTTCCCTTATTGCCACAGCAAGGGAGACCTAGAGATGGGTATGTTCGATTTCGTCAAGAACGTCGGCAAGAAGCTCGGCATCGGCGGCGACGAGGAAGCCGCACCCACCGCCGACACGCTCAAGAAAGAGCTCGATTCACACAAGCTCGGTACCGATGGCGTGCAGGTCGTTGTCCAGGGTGATACGGCGGTGCTGAAGGGCGTCGTCAAGGACCAGTCGATCTTCGAAAAGGCGGTCATCGCCGTCGGCAACACGCTGGGCGTCTCCAAGGTGCAGGCCGACGAGTTGCAGGTCGCGCCGGCTTCCGGCACGGCGGCCGCAGCCAAGGAGCCGACTTTCTATACGGTCCAGAAGGGCGACAATCTCTGGAAGATCGCCGAAAAGAGCTATGGCAAGGGCCAGGGCGCCAAGAACACGGTCATCTTCGAGGCGAACAAGCCGATGCTGACCCATCCCGACAAGATCTATCCGGGCCAGGTTCTGCGTATTCCAGAACTTGGCTAATCGCCGGGCATGGTTGTATCAAAACGCTGAATCAGTGCGCCGCGCGTCCGAAAGGCGCGCGGCGTTGCCTTTACCAGCGGCGCTTCAGCGAAGCCGTGATGTTGCGGCCCTGGCCCATGTAGCAATAACCGGAATTGCACACCGTCGCGCGGTCATCGGCAATGTTGCGGACGGCGAAAGCGGCCGAGACACCTTCATACCTCTTGTCGATGGCGCCGAAATCGTAGGACGCCGAGGCATCGAGATAGACGGCGGCATCGTTCTTGGCGGTGTTTGACGTGTCGGTATAGGTCGCGCTCTGCAGCCGCACGCCGGCTCCCACCGAAAGGCCGGGTGCCGCACTGCCCTCGTCGAATTTGTAGTTCGCCCAGAGGCTCGCGACATGTTCGGGGGTGACGGCGGGGACCTTGTCCAACTCCGTCGAGTCAGGGCCTGCGCCCGTGATCTCGGCATGGTTGTAGTTATAGGCCGCGATCACGTCGAGCCCGTCCATGACGGCCGCGCGGGCTTCCAGTTCAAAACCATTGCTGGTGACCTCGCCCAGTGAACGATAGGTGCCCGCATTGGGATCGACGACTACCGGCTTGTTCTTCTCGACCAGATGGTAGGCGACCGCGGACAGCAGGATATCCGTTCCCGGTGGCTGGTACTTGACCCCCACTTCGAACTGTTCGCCCTTCGTAGGCTGAAGAATGCCGCCGCCATCGGCCGAGCGGTTCGAGATCGGTTCGAATGACGTCGCGTAGCTGGCGAAGGGCGCGACGCCGCTATCGAACAGATAGAGGGCGCCGGCCTGCATGCTGAAGGCGTTCTTGTCCACCGCTTCGGAACCGCCCCCAAAATAGTCGCGCGTCTGCTCGACCCAGGTCTGGCGGCCACCGAGCGTGAAACGCCATTTGTCCAGTTCGACCTGGTCCAGCGCATAGACGCCGGTCTGGCTCAGATCCGCGTCGGACGCAGAGAAAGTGGTGTCCGGGGTCGGGCCGGAGAAACCGTAGGTCGGGTTGGCAATGTCGAAATCGTAAGCCGGATCGGTCGGATCGAACCCATAGCCGAAGGAAGAGGTCAGGTTCGTGTAGTCGAGGCCGAGAAGCAGCGTGTGGGCGAGCGCCTCGGTGTCGAACCTGGCCTCGACCTGATTGTCGGCCTGGAAGACGTTCATTTCGTCGCGAATTGCGGTCGCATAACGATGCGCGACCGTACCTGTCCAACCGGAGACCGCGAGATAGCGCGACCTCAGGTCGAGATGGGAGTATCGTACATTCTGGCGCACCGTGATGCCGCCGCCGAAGTCGTGCTCGAACTTGTAGCCGACCTGCTGCTGCCGGATCTTCTGATGGTCATAGTCGGGGTCGCTCTCGCGCAGGGTGTGGACCTTTCCCGACGGATCGGTGATCACGCCGACATTGGAATCGGTCTCGTCCGCCTGCACCAGCCCATAGATGGTGAAGGACGTCGCGGCGTCCGGATTCCAGGTGAACGACGGCTGCAGCAAATAGCGGTCGTCGGCGATGTCGAAATTGGTGTCGCCGTTTCGCGCCAGGCCGACGATCCTGTAGAGGAAATCGTCACTGCCCTTGGTGACCGGACCGCCGAAATCGAAGGCGGCCTGCGCCCTGTCCTTCGTGCCATAAAGCAGTTCGACTTCCCTGATCCTGTCCTCGGTCGGCAGCTTGGGCACCTTGTTGACGATGCCTGCCGGCGTTCCCGCGCCGTAAAGCACCGATACCGGTCCCTTGATCACCTCGACGCGTTCGAGCGAGTAGGGGTCGGTGCGGAACGTGCCGTAGTTGATATAGGGCTGGCGCAGGCCGTCCTTGTAGTCGCCGAGCGTGGTTGCGTCGTAGCCCCTGATATAGATCTGGTCGAATCGCGGGTCGAATCCGTAAGCGCCGGTGCTGACGCCTGAGGAATAACGCACCGCCTCGATAATGTCCTGCGCGCCGCGCTCATCGAGTTCCTTGCGTGTCACCACCGAGACCGAGCGGGGCGTTTCGATGAGCGGCGTGTCCGTCTTGGTCGCACCGGAGCTGCGCTTGGCGGCCACCGTCTTGTCGTCCTCGGGGGACGTGTCGCCGCCGGCCTCGCCGCTGACCGTAATGGGCTCGAGCACGGTGGCGCCGCCCGATGCCTGGGTGCCTGCCTGCTGGGCGGAGGCTTGGTAGGCACCAGCCAGCGTCGCCAGGCATGTCGTGGCAAGCAGCCCTCGCCGCGACCAGATGCAGCCCCGTTCGATCGCGTTGAAGCCTTGAAGAAATGTCACTTCCATATCCCTCGCTCTCGTTGGCTGCCCGCGGCTTCTCTGGACGCGGAAGCTGAAAATTCTTGCGTCAACCGGTCCGGTTCTAAATCTTGACTATGTTAGTCATCTTTGTTCGTCAACCGCCATTTGGCCAAGACGAATTCGCTGCGGCCATCGCTCGTAAAAACCACGACCGCTTTCGGGTCGCCGTTTTCGTCTGGCGGTGGCATGCTGAGGCTCCGAACCATTCACATGAGCCAACCCATGCTCGTTCTGCCCAAAGGCATCCGTCACATGCCGGCCCATCTGTCCCGCGCCGTCCAGGAGACGCTGGTCGAGGAGGTGAGAAGCATTGTCCAGCAGGCGCCGCTGTTCGTGCCGGCCATGCCTCGGACCGGCAAGGAGATGAGCGTGCGCATGACCAATTGCGGCCCTCTCGGCTGGGTCACCGACAAGGAACGCGGCTATCGCTACCAGCCGACGCATCCGCTGACCGGAGAGCCGTGGCCGCCTATCCCCGACAGTCTGCTCGACCTGTGGCGGCAGGTGTCGGGCTATCCCAATCCACCGCAGGCCTGCCTGATCAATTTCTACACGCCGGAAGCGAAGATGGGCCTGCATCAGGATCGCGACGAGGCCGATTTCTCGGCACCCGTCGTCTCCGTCTCGCTGGGTGACGATTGCCTGTTCAGGGTCGGCCAGACAACCCGTGATGGCGCCACCAAATCGTTCAGGCTCAAAAGCGGCGATGTCGTCGTGCTTGGCGGCGAGGGCCGTCTTGCCTTCCATGGCGTCGACCGCATCTATCCTTCGACCTCGGCGCTGCTCAAGAACGGCGGCAGGATCAATCTGACGTTGCGGCGGGTGACGAAGCCCGACGAGGGCGCCGTATAGGCGAGGGTTCGCGCCCCGCACGGCGCCGCCGACCTTTGGGCGACCCGCGATAGTTCAGTTCAGCGCAGCGGTGAAAAAATCGCCGAGACCAGATGGAAAGGCAAAGCGCCGTAGGTGGCGACCGTCGCCTGATCGTCCCATTGGCGGAACTGCCGGGACGGCCGCGCTTCCAGCGTCAGGGCATGCTGTCGGCCATCGAACGTAACCTTGCCGCGAAAGCACAGCACCCGCTCTCCACCAGACCGGCTGATGGCCATCGCACGCAGACGCGCGACGTGGTCGTCGCCCACATTGATCTCCATTTCGATGCGGCGCCGGACCGGCGGGACGCTGATCCTGATCGTGATGTCCAGCATCATCTCCCCCGCCGTCGCAGGGCACGGTATGGTCTGCGAGAAGGCCAGGGGCGACTGTCCTTCCAGCGGCTCGCGAGGTGCCTGCCTGCCGCGCCATGCTCTGCCGCGCCATGCCCTGGCGGGCGGCTCCTGCCGCAGCCGACCGCTCTTGCGTCTCAGCCGCAACTGCTTGGCGAAGCCGCGCGACAGCCAGGTCAGCCTGCCGAAGTCGGTTCGCGGCTTGGCCTGCAGCACCGCCGACCAGCGTGCAAGGCCGGTGCGGTCGGCCATGTCCAGCACGCGCGCCAGCACCTTGTCAGGCACCGTCACGCCAACAGCGAGCGCAAGGTAGGAAAGCGCCACCGCCGCGGCAACGGCAAGGCCACGCCTGGCGACGACATCGAGGAACACGTCCCAGTCGACGCCGCCGGTGCGAATGGCCACCGCGCAATCGACCAGCCAATCGCTGTGGGTATGGGCATCGAGCCCGCCATGCGCGATGGCGAGCGCGATGCGATCCGCGGGCGACGGCACCAACACGCCGACACCGCTGAATTCGGCCGTCGCCGCGCGCTGCCAGATCGCCTGGTCATCCTCGTCGCTTTGCTGCGAGCCGTCATAGGCAAGCTGGTGCAGATCGATATCGCCATAACTGCCCTTGAAAAAATTCATCGAGCGCAGCGACGCCAGCCTTGTCCTCAGATATTGGGGACTCACCCCGGTGGCGATCTGCCAGTCGCCGTCGCGCAGCACGCCGAATGCCGCCGGCATGTCCTGCGGCCGCACCAATATGTCGATGTCGTGCGCCACCCGGCCACGCTGCGCCGAGGCGTTCAAGGCAATGCGGCTGGCACCCTTGATCAGCATCACCAGGCAGCCGGAATCCGTCATCGCCTGCAGCGCCGGTTCGGCCTCGCGCATCGCCATGCGCGACTTGGTCCACAGCATCTTTTGCAGGCCGACAAGGCGCGGATAGGCGGATTGGCCGGCCAATTTCCGTCCGAACCGATCGCAGATCGCGGCCAGCAGCCGGTGTTCCCTGAAGGAGACAAGGTCGATGTCGTTCGCGCTTAGCCACTGCATGGCGCAACCGGCGGCCGCGTCCTCATCGACAAGAAGGGCAGCCTTGAGCAGTTGGTCGAGCCCGCCCGTCGGCCAGGACCAGCCATAGTCCGGGAAACGTCGGCTGATGCGGCGAATGCCCGCCATCAGCCCGCGCCGGCCTTGTTCCGGGCCCGTCGCAGCATGGCGAGCCGCGCCACTTCGAGATAGCCGCGGTCGCGCGCCGCATCGCGGCCATAGGACAGGCTGCCGGGCCTGATGCGGCGCAGCGCCAGCACCTCTTCCACCATGTCGAGGGCAAGGCCCGTCTCGCGTGCCCGCGCGATCCAGTCGATCATTTCGCCGCGGCCGCCCGGCGGATCGACGATTGGTCCGACGGTCTCGGCGGCCTCGCGCCGGATCAGCATCGTGGTCCGCGACCAACCGGGTACGATCGCGTCCTCGGGTGCATCGGGCCGGTCATTGCGGAAGTTTCGCAAATGGCAAAAAACGCCCGACGTTGCGGGATGCCTTTCGAGATGCGCGAGCTGTGTTTCGGCCTTGCTCGGCAGCCACAGATCGTCGGCATCGAGCGTTGCAATGAGCGGCGTCGACAAGGCGGCGATGCCCCTTGTCGTGGCGCTCCCAGGTCCGGCATTTGCCTGGCGCAGCAATTGCAGCGGCAGGTCCGTTCCGCCGATCGCCGCCGCGAGATCGTCGCTGGATCCATCGTCGACGATCACCACCAGCTCAGGCCGCACTGTCTGCGCCGCGACCGATCGCAGCGTCTCGGCGATGGTGCCGCTGGCGTTGAAGGCCGGTATGACGACGCCATAGCTCCGCATGCTACATGAAGCGCCAGTTGGCGAGTTCTTTGACATCGAAGATGCCTTCGATCCCGCGCAGTGAAGGGTCGGCCTTGCGCCGTTTCATCGATTTGTGGATGGCCCGCAAGAATTCCCGAAGGGATGTGTCGACCTGCTTTGTCATGTTGCCGGGATGACGTCGGTAGTAAAGCGATACGGTATCCGGCAGGACGAATCTGGGGCCGCTTTCAAAGGTGCGCAGCAGGTAGTCGGTGTCTTCGGCCTGGCCGAAGGCCTCGTCGAAGCCGCCGATCCGTTCGATGAGCTTACGCGAGAAAATGCCTGACGACAGATGAATTCCCCGCACGGTCATGAAATGGCTGCCGGGGCAGGGTTCCAGCAGATCGTCGTCGATGTGTTCGACCATCATCATCAGGGAATAGGTAAGCTCCAGAGCGGGGTCGGCGTCAAAGCATGCGATATCGGCCTTGAATCGTCCCGCAGGCGAGACATCATCCGAATCGAGGAACGACACGAGCTCCGTTTCCGGCGTGAGCAGTCTGAGACCAGCGTTGCGAGCCCGGGTCACGCCCATGTTCTCTTGCCGGAAAAGACGAATGCAGGGGTTCTCGGCCATCATCGAACGCACGGCCTCCGGCGACCCGTCGGTCGAGCCGTCGTCGATCACGATGATGTCGAGATCGGCGGCATCTTGCTGCCGCACGAGCGAGCGCAGCGCCGAGACGACATAGCGCTCGCGATTGTACACAGGCATGATCACGCTGAGCTTCACCGGGCGCCTCGTGTCAGGAAATCCTCGATCGTGCGGGCGATCTCTGCCGGGTCGATGCCGAGGGACAAACGGAAGCACGGCAGGTGGCGCGTCAATTCGCTGAAGAAGCGAAAGCCGCTTTCGCGCTCGCCCGGCATCTGGGCGATGCCGGACGGCGCCAAGGCAATCATGGCATCCCTGCGCGACACCGGCATAATCGAACTTGCTCCGCCTCCGCTGATATGTGGCACCACCAGCGCGACGATGTCCAGCATGGCGGGCACCGGCCGAGGCGCGATATCATGAATATGGAACGTGTGCTTGCCTTGCCAGTTCAGCGGGCCTTGCGCCGTTAGCCGCTGCCGCAGGCCCAGCCGGGCGAAACCTTCCGTGTCCTGCTTCAACGTCGAAAAAAGGGGGCGCGCGGTCACGCCGTCGGTGAGATCGATCAGCACATAGTCGTCGCCGACACTGTCGAGCCCGTTAAGCAGGCCGGCGGCGACGGTCCCCGATTTCCCGGCCCCGCCCGAGCCGGCAAGCAGAATACCGTTGCCGTCGATGCCAAGCGTGCCGGCATGCGTCAGCCGCATGCCGCGCGCGGCATATTCCCAGTGCAGGAAGGCGCGCAGCGGTGCTCCCGGCTCCCAGGGCGGAAAGGCATCGGCCGAGGCCATCAGCTGCACGCCGACGCGGCGGTGCGGATCGTAGACCTGCCAGAAATCCAGGTCGTGGAAATGGTGCCCGCGCAAACCGGCTTCGGCGAGCCGTTTGGCAAAACCGTGCTCGGTGAAATGGGCATCGCCCCAGTGCGCCGGCTCCGGGATGCCGTCAATGCCGGGATGCGCGATGAAGATGCGACCCGTGGACGGTGCCGGCTGGTCATGCCCGGGCTCGACAAAAGCATGGCCCAATGCATCGGCAAGCACGCCGTGACCGAGATGCACGGTCAGTTCAAGCCAGGGCAGGCGAACCTTTCGCATGGTCGGATAGCACGCGGCCGCGCCTTCAGCGGCGGCGATGAGATACCTGGCGTAATCCGGCAAGGTTTCGAGCGTGACGCGCGGCATCAATCGCCTTCCATCACGCTGCGGCCGCCCCGTCAGGAAGCCTGCTTGACCGCCGGCCAGCCGAGAGGTTCCTCGACCTCGTGGATGGGATCAACGACGATCAGGTCGGCGAGGTCGTCGTGAATGCTCACATTGAGCGGCTCGTTCGTGGCGGCAAGCTCGGCAGGCAAATCGCCCGGCAAAGGCTGCGCCGCCGCGTCCAAGCGCACCAGCAAACCCAATTCGAGCAATTGCGATATGAAGCGTTCGAGTTCGGCCTGGCCTATTGTCGAGCCGCCGGCGCTCAGCCCGACCAGAGCCTGGGCGTCCGCGCCGGATGAAAGCGCCTGCCATACCTTGCTGCCGGAATCGGAAAAGCCGAAATATTTGCCATTGGCAAGATTGAGCACCACGGCCTCGCCATCGAAAGATTCGAAAACGATATCCCGGCTCGCTACCGCATAGGCGTGGGAGTCATGCGTCATTGTTGCCCCGTCCTGCATTTCCTGCCCGCCAGCAGGACCGCTTCCACCAACAACGCCTGTAAACTTTCAGGTCTTCCTTGGCAAGGTAACCTTTGCCGGCAACGCGGGACCATTTCCGGGTTCAGTCGAAAGCCGGGCGGATCAAGCCTCGATTTCAAGCGGCGACAATGGCTTGGAACAACAGGCCAGGATGAAGCCATCATCGATCTCATGATCGAGGATGCCGCCATTGTGGCTCATCTCGACGCTGCCGGAGACTTTCTTCACTTTGCAAGTTCCGCAAAGGCCGAATTCGCAGGCGGCCGGTATTCGCACGCCCGAGGCGCGCGCCGTCTGCAGCACGGTCTGGCCGCCGACACAGTCGGCGTCGACATCCGAAAGCGCGAAGCGGATCGGCGTCGCGGCTTCGACGCAAATCGCCGCGCCGTCTTCAGCCGGCGAGGCAAACGGCGCCGGGATTTCCTCCATCGCCGGCGCGGCAAAGCTCTCCTGATGGTATTTTGCCATGTCGAACCCGGCGGCCTCCAGCATGCCGCGCACGGCGCGCATGAAAGGGTCGGGGCCGCAGCAGAAGATTTCGCGTTCGCGGAAATCGGGCGCCAGGAGCGGCAGCCGGATGGCGTCGATGCGGCCCATATGGCCGTACCAGCCCTCGCGGCTCGACCGCTCCTCGATCATGAAGCCGAGCGACAGGCCCGGCATATGGCCGCCGAGCAGTTCGAGTTCCTTGCGAAAGATGATCTCTTCCGGGCGCCGCGCGCAATTGACGAAGCCGACATCGGTCCATGGCGCGCAGTCGTTCAGCCAGCGCAGCATCGACATCATCGGCGTCACGCCCGAACCGGCCGAGATGAACAGGTATTTCGCCGCCGGGTGGCTGTGCAGCGAAAAGTCGCCGCCCGGTCCATAGGCCTTGACGTGCGAGCCGGGCGTCAGGTGATCGAACATCCAGCGTGTGCCGACGCTGCCCGCCTGCGCCTTCACCGTCACCGCGATCGAGAATGGCCGTGACGGCGATGATGACAGCGTGTAGGTGCGCATCAGCGGGCCGTCCGGTGTCGGCAATTCCAGCGTCACGAACTGGCCCGGCTTGTAGCGGAACCAGGTCTGGTTGTCGGAGCGGAAGGTGAAGGTCTTGACGTCGGGCGCCTCGTCGCTGACGCCGGTTACTTCCAGCACCTGCAGCCTGTCGTTCCACGGCGCCATCTGGTCGAGGTGGCGATAGAGGCCAAGATCAGTCATGGCGTTCATCCCTGCATACCTTTCATTTTGGGCGTGTCGTGATCCCAAAGCCGCTGCACAGTTTTGGCCGACATGCGCTAGGCGACACTGCGCAGAGCAGGCCGGCCGTCTTCGGAAAGCCGTGGGCCGATAAAGCGCGCGTACCAGTCGACGAACTGGATGACGCCGCCCTCGTGCAGCTCCGAATAGGGACCGGGCTCGTAGGCCGGCGACAGGATGCCGAAGGCGTTTTCCTCGACGATGCGGCGGTCCTGGTCGTTGGTCTCGGTCCAGACATGGGTGAGTTCGGCGAGATCGTAGTCGACGCCTTCCACGGCATCCTTGTGGACCAGCCATTTGGTCGTAACCGCTGTTTCCGTGGCGCTGACCGGCAGCACGCGGAACGTCACCGCATGATCCACGAGGATATGGTTCCAGGTTGTCGGGTAGTGATAGTGCATCAGCGTGCCGATCCGGTCGGCCGAGACGCTGTCGGACAGGTTCTTCTTCACCGCCCGCTTGCCGGTCATCGTGTAGCTCTGGGCATCGCGCAGCAGCGGCGCGCGGGTGGCGCGGTATTGTCCAGCCGGGTCGATGCGAAACTTGCTGGGCAGGCCAACAGCTTCGCACCTCGCCCAGTGGGCCAGCATCTCCGGATCGCTGTCGGCGCCTTGCACGCCGGTCACGGTCGGCGCTTCCGGGAAGGTCTTGCACAGCTCAGGATGATTGCCCGCGCAATGGTAGCATTCGCGGTTGTTTTCCCAGACCAGCTTCCAGTTGCCCTTCTCGATGATCGTGCTCTCGAAGGCGATCTTGGCCTCGCTCAGCCGGTGCGGCAGGAGATAGGGCTCGATCATCGCCCGCATCGGCGCGAAGTCGGCGGGCTCCTTGGCCAGGCAGATGAAGACATAGCCGGCGACGCTTTCGCAGGCGACCGGCTTGAGCCCGAACTGGCTCTTGTCGAACCCATCGGCCATCTGGCGGGCGAACAGCAGCCGGCCGTCGAGTTCGTAGGTCCACTGGTGATAGGGACACACCAGTTTGGCGGCCATGCCCTTCTCGGTGTTGCAGACGCGGCTGCCGCGATGGCGGCAGGAATTGTGGAAAGCGTTGATCTTGCCCTGCTGATCGCGCACCAGCACGACCGGATAATCGCCGATCTGCACGGTGATGAAGCTGCCCGGCTTGGGCAACTCGCAATCATGGCCGATGAACAGCCAGTCGCGATACCAGATCAGTTCCATGTCAAGCTTGAAGTAGTCCGGGTCGGTATAGAAGGGCTGTTCCAGCGAAAGGCCCTGTCTGCGGCCGTTTAAAAGCCTCAGCATGTCGTTGCGCGCGTCCATGTCCTGTCCTCATTTTCAAGGACTGAACTGGTGGTGATGGAGGAAGGACTGGGCGCAAGCCGGCGAAAGCCGGACAACACCATCCGCCCCTTGACCGCCCACCGCGATCAGTCGAGTTCTAGCGATCTCGGGCTGGTTTCCGGGCTCTGGAGTTGTCCTGGCGGACCATCGCGACACCTTCCCAAGCTTTCGCCCAGTGGTCTCCCGTTGCGACTTGAACTCCACCACCGTTGCGGGGGCAGCGCCGGAATCTGACCGGCTTCCCAATTCTCCGCTCCGTCGTCACGCAGCGGCACCTGAGATCGCTCGATCTAATCACGACAGGGTTTGCGACATCGGCACGAAAGCGACATCGCATCCATGCGGCGCGACACGTACGCGGGATCGTCCCGGCGCGGTTGCAGCGGGGGAATCGCCTCTTCTCGCCAGGTGCGCGGGCACCGTTTTCGACCCTCAGCGGGCCGGAAAAGGGTTAATGGTTTCGAAAAGTGACTATTAGCAGAGTCTAAAATCGAACCGAACGGTTCGTTTCTGTTGACGGTGCGTGCAGGACGGTGTGAACGCCCAGCCTTCCGACACAGTTGGTGATCGGGGCGTGATCTTATGCAACTATTTGATATCAAATGGAAAAATAAGACATGTAGAAGGCGTTGGTACAATTTCAAGTGGTGGAGTCATGGTCCACGCTGAACAACTTCGTGATTGGAAACGGCAAGGGGGCTCTCCCACATCGGGGCTGTCCGAACGACGCGATTTAATCCCAAGACACGCCGCTAGACGGACGGGAAAAATACTGGAGTACAAAAATGAAAAAGATCATTCTCACTGCCGCCGCCCTTCTGGCTATTTCCGGCAGCGCCTTCGCTAGCAGCGACCATTATGGTTCGAACGCCGCGACCCCCACGGCCACTGTCGACAGCTCCTACACCGCTTCGACCAAGAAGTCGGAGCCGGCTGCCCAGACGCCTGTGACGGGCGCCGACCACAACCTCTTCGGCAACAATTAATAGCCATCCCCGGCACGCGGCGGGTGACCCTGCCGCGCTGGTGGACCTACAAATTCAGGAGTATTAAAATGAACAAGATCCTCATTGCTGCCGCCGCCGTTCTGGCCCTCTCCGGCAGCGCTTTCGCGGGCAGCGACAACTATGGCTCCAACGGCGCCAACCAGGCTGCTGCCGCTTCGACCGACAATTCGAACACCGCGTCGATCGGCAAGTCGGCTCCGGCCACCTCGGCGCCTGTCCAGCAGGGCAGCGACCGCAACCTCTTCGGCCA